>NZ_KZ268510.1:0-179713 GCF_002218325.1 Bacillus sp. M13(2017)
GTAAATAGTTTTTTTGTCATTTTCAACATTCTCCGATCCCAATTTTCCTTTTATTATACAAGAAATACCCTATAGAATAGACTTTTTTCAAGTGTCTATTCTATAGGGTACATTTTATTTTGTACAGCTACCTTTTTCATATGGTGAATTTTTAATAGATATTCTATCAGACATAAGTTACATTCTTCATATTTTAGCTTCTTTGAATTAAATAGTACTTAATCAGCTTGTCTTATTACTTCACTTAACGTAACGAGATTCAGCTTATAGCAACTACAACACGCTTTATTATTAATAATACTACTCTTCTTATTTTAACTTTAATTCCATTGCATTGATTTTTTAATAATAAATATACAACTTAGTAATGTTAATAGATATACAATAAGAATAATATACAACTGTTTTGGTTCAATGCTCTCCATATAAAGACTCATAATTGGATATGACCAAGGAAATAGTATCCAATAGTTTGTATGAGAGATAAAAAAACTACCCAGTCCACCTATAACTCCTACTAATAATGAAAGTAGAGGGATTTTATAGAATATTATATTTATTAAAAAATGTAAATTCACTATAATTAGAGAGCTAATTACCATAAAAAGTATAGAAAAACTTAAACTTTGATAAACAGTCCCGAGACTATCAACCGTTAATACTATAGGTATACTAGTTATGACTAAAGCACATATTAAATAACAAAAAGTAATTATTAAACAAAACAAAAACTTATTACTTAATATAGTTTTTAAAGTAACTCCATGATAACTAGCAGACATATATCCTTTTCTTCTGAATTCGTTTACAAAAGAAAATGACACTAATAGACCTATTGCAATTGGTAAAAATAATCTACAAAAAAGACTTAGAATCGCTATATGCATGTCAACGCCATCTTTTACTTGAGACAATACAGTTAAAAAAACTTGAAAACTTATTGGTATCAACAAAAATACTAGTAACAGGATATACAACCCATTATGAAGACTTTTTTTATATTCACCTAAAATACCCACTTATTTCACCCTTTATTATTCATATGTATAATATTTAAAACTCACACTTAATAACATAATTCCTAAAATATATATTGAAGAACTTGCAAGATATATTAAAATAGTTGGTTTTTTAATCATTACGTCACTTACTATATTCAATGCATAAAATATTGGAAATGTCTTTGTGAATATTGTAGGGAATAATCCATATGTTACGCTAAAGAAAATCCAAATAACTGACAAGGATGCTGCTAGAATTCCCTTTTTTATAATTAAATGAAAAAGCAATTGAGAATATGGTATTGCTAAAGATAAAATGGTACAAAGTAACAACATTTTTAAAAAATACAATATGGGTATTTCATATCCATTTATAAAAATATAGATACCTACAACTGTAAAATTTAAAATATTAAAGATCAAATAGAGCAGTATAAACAATAGATTTTTAGCTACCAATAACTTGAATTTTGAAATTGGCTTTGTATAAATAATAGCCCAAGTACCATATTTATTTTCAGAAGAAATAATAAAATACCACATACAAGCAGAAAAAATGCTTAACGTTAGTGTATTAAAGTTAACTGTAATTGCTATAAGATTTGTAGATTGAAACATGTCAGGGTTATTCTTGTTAAAAATAAAATAACTTATACACAAAAAGCTTGATAATAATGAAAAAAACAAAGAAAATAATAATAATTTTCTCCCACCAATTTTCCTCATCTCACTATTCACACTTTTAAAGATAAATTGCATTATTATAGTAGCTCCTTTTGTTTAGTTAAAGATAAAAATACTTCCTCTAACGTTGGCTTTTTAGGGCTAACTTCAAAAATATCTATATCATTCCTAATTAATATTCTAGTTAAACTAGGAACACTGCTTTGATCTATTATTAGCTTGAATACCCCTTCTTTTTCTATGCTATAAGATATACCCTCTGCATTCAAAATTCTTTCTGTGACAGTTGTATCATTAACATGAATAATATATTCTCCAGAGGTAATAATACTGTTTAAATTCCCTTCATAGAGTAAGCTGCCCTTATGTAGTAACGCTATGTGATCTGCTATCATTTCAATTTCAGCTAAATTATGACTAGAGATAAATATAGTCTTCCCCTCATTTTTTACTAAATGAAGTAACAAGCGTCTAATCTCATGTACTCCCTCTGGGTCTAATCCATTTGTCGGCTCGTCCAAAATTAGTATTTTAGGATTATTAAGAATAGCAAAGGAAATACCTAGCCTTTGTTTCATTCCTAAAGAAAAATCTTTCACTTTTTTATCCTTTGCTTTATATATTCCTGTAGTTTTTAATACTCTATCTATTTCTTCTAAAGGTTTATTAATCATATTTTGTACATAGGCTAAATTTTCATAAGCTGTTAAATTAGGATAATAGGTAGGTGAGTCAATAAAACAACCCACATTTTCAAATAATTTTTCTTTCCATTCTTTGATATCTTTGTTATTAAATAATATCGTTCCTTTATCTAATGGAATTAATCCTAATAACATTCGCATTGTTGTTGTTTTCCCTGCACCATTTGGTCCAATAAAAGCATATAAACTTCCTTCAGGAACAGATAAGCTTAAATCTCTGACAATGGATTGATTGTCAAAAGATTTTGTTAAATCTTTAGTTTGAATTGCTAATTTCATTTTGTTCCTCACTTCCTCACTTCCTCATTCCAAAATAAAAGTAAGTATCTAATAAGTCCTCGACTTATTAGATACTCTATTTATCCTTTACCTAATGTTTGCAACTTGGATTTCGAAAATATTTCTCGTTGTTTTAATTTTTTATCAGTAAGCTCATAAACTCTATCTACACGTTCTAAAATACTTTCGTCATGAGTGATAATAATCTTAGTGGACGATAAGGCAAATATATTTTCAATAACAGTATTTGCTGTTTCTCTATCTAAATGGTTAGTTGGTTCATCTAAAATAAGAATCGGATATTCTTTCATGAACAGGCGTAACATTGCTAACCTTTGTCTTTGGCCACCGGAGAAATTTGTTCCTCCCTCAGATATAAAAATATCAGTTACACTTTGAAATTGAATATAATTACTTAAATTCAATTTATCTATAGCATTCTGGGTTTTTAAAGGGTCATAATTTATATCAAAGTAAGATAAATTTTCAAATAGACTTCCTCTAAAAAGAACTCCATCCTGGGTCATTAGTCCTACCTTTTTTCTTAGTTCCTCACTGTTCCAATCTTTAATATCTCTATCGTCTATTAATATATTACCCTTATCGGGAGTATGTAATTTTAATAATAAGTTAGCCAAAGTGGATTTACCGCTGCCACTTTCTCCAACAATAGCAATACTTTCGTTATTTTTAATGTTTAAACTTAAGTTTTCTATTATTTTTTTATCATCAAAACTAAACGAAATATTATTGAATTGAATTGAGCCTCTAAGAATGTCTACTTCGGTATCCGATCCATTTTTTTCTAACACCTCTTCCAAGATATCTAAAGTTCTTAATAAAAGAGGTTTAACTGAATTCCAATTTAAAATTGATCCTATAATCGTTGAAACCGGAGAAAATATAATACTAGATATGGCAATAAAGAAGAAAATATTACTTAAATCCCCTTCTCCCTTACTAAAATTATAAAATCCTACAGCAAGCATTATGATAATAAATATTGTTGATAGGGAGCTATTAAATGATTCTAAAGCATTTTGTTTTAGCACTCTTTTATGTACCGTATCTAGATATTTATTATAATCTTTTTTCCATACAGATTTAATTCTAGAAAAAATCCCCGTGGCCTTTACATAATACATCGCTTTTAATGATTCATTAATTTTCCCTCTATGTTCTCCTAGGTAATACGTTTCGACTAAATTAGCATTATATATAAATTTCCCTAAGGAAATATTGATGAATAGGGAACTAGCAATAAAAAACATCAATATTAAAGTATAAAAAGTCTCAGTATATAATAGATACATCAATAATGGAATGATAACTACTATTGATATAATCATTTCAATTAGATCTTCTAAAATATATCCTCGTATTGACTCTAGACTCATGATTCTTACATTTAAATCCCCTGCGTGACGTGTAGTAATCTTTTCTATGGGGATATTAAACATATGCTCAAAAACTTTTGTTGTACTTTTTCTATCAATTTCTTTTTGAAATTTTACTTTTATAATTGAAGTTATAGATTTTATCCCTATAACGACTATTAAACTCCCCAAAATAATTAAAAGGTATTTTACATCAACTTCCTTTGAAGCATTCAAAATATCCATAAACTTTTTCAAAATAAAAGGGAAAGCAAAAATTGAGATTTGTGCTAATAATACTAATAGTGCTAGTAAAAGAATCTGACTTGGGGATACAAAATGATCAATATATCTAAGTAGTATATGTTTTTCACGCTTTTTAATATTTGGCTGTATATCTTCTTTGTTTTCTATTACTAAAATATAGTTACAAAACATCTCTTCAAAACTTCTTATATCGATTACCATTGGCCCTGCCTTAGGATCTACAATATAAAATTTATTTTCTTTAACCCTTTCAATAATTACAAAATGATTAAAGCCCCAAAATGCTATCATCGGCTTTTGTATCCTTTGTAAATCAGTTATATTTTCTATCCTATATGCAGTTGCAGAGAGTCCATACGATTCACTAACTTTTTTTATGTCCAACAAACTCCATGACGATTTTTTATTAATAATTTTACTGTTTCTAATTTCCGAAGCTTGTACTGCTAAACCGTAATAATGCATAATCATTGCTAGACAACTAGGTCCACAATCAAAAGATGTCATTTGCGGTATAAACTTAATTTTCTTTCTTAACATATTTATCACCTATTCTAGGCATTAAAGTATAAAATGCTATTTAGTTTATTATTCTCTAACCTTTGTAAAAAATACAAAATACTTCCTAAACCTGTAAATAATGAAATTTTATGAGGATTAAAATCTTCTATATCAAAATTATTCAAAAAGTTATTTGTTACTTTCATAACAATTTGTTTTTCATTTCGCTCTAGCATACCTCTATTTTCTAACTCCAATAAAAAGTCTAATTTCCCCATTAAACCATGACATAAACAATAATCACTGTTTTCATGTAATATACTTAAGATTTGATTTTTAAAAAAGATTAAATCCGATTGTATATCTTCATTTTGATATGATTCTAAAATTTTAATTCTTGATATTCCCATTCCACTAAACCCTTTACACCAGCTATCAGTATACTCATATTTACTCGTACTCATTTTCTCACTTTTATGTATACCATGTATTACTCTATCGTACTTATTGGTTTTTAATATGTCTTTTAACTTATAAAATGCGAGAAGTTGACCTGATAATCCATGAACAAATCCCTTTAATGAATCTTCTAAATTTAGAGTATCGTGAGCTTTCCAATATACAAATTCATTATCTGTTTGCATATTATTGACAATGTAGTCACCGAGATTTTCAGCCACTTCAAGCATTATTTTATACTTAGGATTAACTTGATAAAACTTAACTGCAGTTAAAACTAGACCGGCTGAACCACCTAATATATCAAAATATTTATCGTTATATCCACCTTTTTCGATATCGGAGTTGATACTCATAAATATTTGCAATATCACCTTTTCATTGAGAGAGGTTATATGCGGTAAATTTGTTAAATAGTAAGAAACAATAGCATTAACACCATTTACAAAACCATAATTATTTTTATTTTTGGTTAGAATTTCTAACAAGGCTTTTTGTTCGAGTTTATTTATAAATTCAATGTAATTAGGATCAGCATTATTTCTCAATAATGAACTTATTCCCAATAATCCATCATATATTCCATTATTCAAATGGTTTATCTCGAGCTCCCCTTGCCAATTTGTTTTTAGTCCAATAAAATCTACATCACCGCCTTTTGATATATAACTACCATCCAGAATTTTCCCTGTAATTGCTTCCTTTATTTTATTTGTAGATAATTTAGTCTGAAAATTAATTGTTTCCTTTACTGAATTCAGCTTATATAGATTATCATTTTGATTGGAAAGGGATATTTCTATAATTTTTCTTTGTAATAAAAAGTCAGCATATGAAATTTTTTGGAATTTCATTTCTAAATCTATTTCATTACTTGATAAACTCTCGCAAGCCCCCCATTCATACTTATTAAAGAAATATGGAACATCATAGGATAATAGTGCCTCTATCTCTTTTTGAATAATATCTTTCCTCGTAGCCAAGTATGTGTTTTTTTCGAGAATATTTCGTAAATATTTTATAGTCTTTAATTTATTCTCTAATAAATCCGGAACATTTAGTCTATCTAATAAAAGAGTATAGACTTTTGTATTTCGATATACTTTTCGATAATTCCATTTAGAAATACTGTTTTTTAAAATATACATATATTCCTCTTTATTTTTTAAAACTGAATTATATGCATCTTCGAAACCTTTAATAATATCATTTATATAATTATCATACTCGTATATATCATTGTTAAAAAAAGGTAAATTCTGAACTGTATCTTCTATTATTGTCTCTTCTCTTATTTCAATTGGATTGGATGTAAATTCATTTTTTATTTTAATTGTTTTTACCAAAGTCTTCATTACTCTCCCAATTGCACTGTAATCCCTTATTACCTCTCTACCTCCACTAAACCTTATAGGTAGCATTCTAGAATTTAATACTGAATTAGATAATATAAAACTACTGTTTTCTTCAGCGATACTTGGATTTAATGTACTTCCTAATGTCTCAAAATCAATTATGACTGGTGAGGATCCTTGAGCTATAATATTTTCATTATGTATGTCACTTCCATTAATCAGATATATTACAGAAAGCACGACGCCTAAATTATAATAATAATCTTTAATTTGCTCATTAGATTCACATGATTCATGATTAATAAATTCCATATATCCATAATTTTTTTTATTAACTACTTGTGGAATAAAGATATCTGTATTTAAATCTTTATTCAGTTGATTAATTAAACTGTGATATAAAATAGAATTTTTCAAATCAACTGGTTTTAAAATTATCTTATGATTAAATTTATCTTCTAAAAGGATTGTTCGCTTTCCATTATTATGATAGTCACCTAGGTTAGTAACTTTTTCCAGATGCATAATATTAAAACCCGACATTTTATGAATTTCTTTTTGATCTTTTTTAAGAGCTCCTTGTAACCACATCAAATAATTTATTTCATTTTCAATTATTGTAAAAATTTTTTCATTTAGTAAAGGTAACATTTTAAAGAAATTCACATGAAATTTTTTAAAATGAAAGAAATTCCTCGTAAAATACTTATATTCTTCATTGATATCCATTCCTATTAAAGCTTTTTCTACTCTAAGTTTATTTATGTATACAATTAAGGATGGTCTTAATACTTGATATAATCTTTTTTCTAAATCCAACATTATCGATTCAGAAATCCTCTCAACATTACCAAAAAAATCAATTTTATTTATTATCATATTTTTAAAGAATGCTACATATGTTTGTATTATTTTTTGAAAGTTATAGTTTTCATCATTCTTAATAACATCGTTACATGAAAAATCCTCTAAAAAGATAATAAAATTTTTTTCTAGGTCGTCTTTTGTTACTAAAGAGGACACATTATCTATTGTATTTAAAATTCCACGTGAATTATTTTTCATAATAACCTCTTCTTTTTATAGGTAGGAGAAATAGTTAGAAATTCATTATCATTAAAGAGAGTAAGGCCTTTTGCCTTACTCTCTTTAACTATTAGTAGCATCTTTTACAAGTCCAGATTCCATTAATTGGTACGCATATTTGAGGTGTCACTCTTGGACAATCTTTAGTTAAAGTTTCAATATAACCAGGTCCTATACCACCAACTAATTGTTCAAGCTCTTCATCTTCTACAACTTGTAAATATTTTTCATTCTCCATTCCAATACCTACCTTCTTATTTTTTGAAAATGTTGTTATAAATTCAATAATCTACCACAACATTGTCTGAAAATAATATACCATTAAATGTTAATTAAAAAAAGATATATTTACAAAAAATAAAATAATAGGATATTTAACTATATTGATATAATAAAAATAAACGTGCTTATTATAGCGTTAAAATTTAAACACTATTTTCTTAACTGATATTTTTTTATTTTATAAATTTGTTATAATCGATGCTGATTATTAATTTAAATAATTCTTCTAATACCTAAATAACGATTAAGAATTGTAATTACACTTATGAAAAAAATTAGATTTATAGAAGATAACTATCAAGAATATTTTACCATAAAATGAGATAATCAACTCTTTTTCTTTAATTGTATATGAACTCGCCAATAAATTTCAATTATGAAATAACTTTAATATATTTAATTTCTCTTACAAAATCCACCCTGCCTAAAAGGCTTTGTCAGAATCTAATATCAAGCTTGAATTGCAAAAATCGTGTCAAAAATAAAAAGATGAAATTGTAAGTATGTTCACTTCTCAATTCCATCTCTTTTAAAAATTGTATATCATCAATTCTCTTGTTCCTCGCTATTCTACCAAATTAATAGCAACACATTATGTAGATATAGGTTTATACTATTCTACATTTAAATACATGTAATATTGCCTATACTTTGTTATTTTCATGTGAAACTAATTCACTATATATCTCTTTCTCTATATTTTTCAAGAGAATTTCCAACCTATTTTTTGTAGCTAGATTAAAATGTGGATTTAATTCTTTTATTATAAATTCAAGTATCTCAAAGCTTATGTAATCTCCTAATTCAAGTGAATATTGATCACCCAAGAAAGTTTTTAATTTTTTAGAGATCTCCACTTTATCTTTTTTGGTAATATTTACCCCATCCGATAACAAACCTCTCTTAGATTAGTCTTAAATACTAATTCAAAAAGTTTTTATAACATAATAAAAATATTTTGGAATTAATATAAATCATATAATGAAATTTTTACAAATAAATAAAAAATATACATCATAATCATTAAACAATATATTAAGCATCATAAACATATATTGGCTCGTCATAAAGGCGTAAACATTTTGACCAATTTCCACATAACGTTTCCCATTCACCAGCAGGATATACTTCCGTACGCAATATATGAAGTGGTATACGTAAATTCAATAACCGACCACTAAGCGTCGTACGAGTAACTCCCGCTGGCATTAAAAACTTTGCTTCAATTACCTTTTTCAGTTCCATCAACGAGTATTCTGGATAACTCATCAATATTTCATTTGAATGAGGCCAGACCTCAGTATCATTTGAATGACGGCGTACCGTATACTCATGTTGATATAAGCTGACAATACGATGCCATATCTCTAAATGATTAAATAAATCGCTATTTAAATCCCTTGCATATAAAAAATGTACTTGTTTATTTGCTTCTGTAATTTTTGCAAGCAAACGTTTATTAGCAATAATCTTACCTGACCAAATTATTGTAGGTTCTTTCTTTAAATTATTTACCCATTCCCCCATTGGTAATAAATGATTCCAAGCACGAATTTTTATTTTTTCATCAGGTACTACCTGTACAGCAACGCGTTTACAACCTAATGCCATCATAGCCTTCATACGATGGGCACCATCAAGTAACAGATAATTACCATCACTAAGCTCAGAGACTAAGGGAGGATTCCGTAAAACACCTTCACTTTCCATTACACGACAAATTTGTTCCAATCGTTTGTGTTCATATGATTCATGAAAGCGAATTTGCTTGGGATGTAAGAGATCTAAGGCCGAAATAATTTCACTCATAAAAACAGCTCCTCAAATAATTACATAAATTCTAAGCTTATCAAATAACTAATTTTCTATAATGATTAGTTGTGTTTACTGATATTTAGCAGCTATTAGACAATTATTTCAAACTGCGCTTTAATAATTTTACTAGTCTTCTAATAAAACACCAATTTCCTTTTCCCTAGCCCTTTGATAGTAATAAGCAGCAATGGCTACATCAAAAATGGCCATCCCCATTGGATTAAATAATATTGCTTTGTCATAAGGGAAGTTTTGCAGTGCTCCTCGAATTACAACGTCAGCAATTGATACTGTATCTTCTTTTTGTAAACCTCTTTCAAGGTGCATCCTTTCAACATCAGTTTTTTCACGACAGACTTCTTCCCAATTATCAACAACTAGGGATTTTGTATATTCTAAGATATCAGGCTTAAAATCACGAAGAGAAACATTGAGTAGTAGCGCTCCATCTTTAGGTTTCTTATCAATATAACCTTCTGCAGAAACAGTACAAGTAATAAAAATATCAGCATCATTATAGGCTTCTTCATAAGCATTAACCTTTTGAGTTTTAGAATAAATTTCCTCAGGAATTAATTCGTCTTTAATTCCATTGATATCATATAGGTAAACACTTTCGATTTTATCGCCTAATAGGGCAGTTACCATCTTTAAATGCATCTGACCAATAGGTCCAAATCCAATAATTCCAACTTTAACATTATTTAAATCTCTTAACTTGGCAAACTCTCGAATCATTAACCCTGTAACAGAAGCTGTTCGTATAACACTGACCATTGCTGTATTAAGCGTCGCAAATGGTTTTCCAGTCATAGCATCATTTAATATAGTAACTGAATGAGCACGTT
Organism: Bacillus sp. M13(2017); assembly: GCF_002218325.1. Taxonomy (NCBI): domain Bacteria; kingdom Bacillati; phylum Bacillota; class Bacilli; order Caryophanales; family Bacillaceae; genus Bacillus; species Bacillus sp. M13(2017). The sequence continues at coordinate 10,658 of NZ_KZ268510.1, forward strand.
GAATACCTTTCTCAATATTCTTCGGAAAACTAGCTATCCATTTGATTCCTGAAACCTTAAATTCTCCTCCAATATAAGCTGGCATAGCAATAATTCTATTAGCCGGATCATCGAAACGTAAGTATGGCTTAATTGGCTGAGAAAAATCTTCTGAATCAAGACTTTTTACTGCCTTTGAAATGACATTTATTGTTTCTTCCCAATTAACACCCATTTCATTGATATGTTTAGTATTTAAATACATCATAATTGCTTCCTCATTTCTATATCATTTTTATAAAGAAACTAATTGGTCTTCTACTGATTTTTGTGTATTAAGCCATTCTACCCATTCTACGTTGTAAATAGTTGATGTGTAAGCTTGTCCATTATCAGGACACAAGAAAACAACATTAGGTGTATTTTGAACATCCTTATTTTCAAAATACTTTTGGATTGCATAATATGAAGTCCCTGATGATCCACCAGCAAATATTGCATGTTTATTAAATAGCTCATAACAACCTGCAACAGTATGAACTTCCGGTACAATAATTACATCATCAATCAAAGCTTTTTTAACCATACCAGGTATCATACTGGCACCAATTCCTGGTATATATCGTTTACGAGGCTTATCACCAAAGATAATGGATCCTTGACTATCTACCGCAATAATTTTAATATTAGGGAATTTTTCTTTTAATCGTGTAGATACCCCAGCGATCGTCCCTCCAGTACTCACTCCAATGAAGGCATAATCTAACTGTTTAAAATCATTAGATATTTCTCCACCAATTCCTTGATAATGAGCTTCAAAGTTATCGGCATTATTATATTGATTTGTCCAGTATGCATTAGGAATTGTATTTAAAAGTTCTTTCACCTTATTTAAACGCGTTAATAAATAGCCACCTGTTTCATCTCGTTCATCCACTTTAGCTACTTGATAGGAAGTTGCTCTCAAAAAATTCTCATAACTATCATTAATATTTGGATCAATAACTGGTATGAATTTTAGACCAATATACCTACAAAGAGTAGCAAGAGCAACCGCAAAGTTACCAGATGAAGATTCGATAATCGTAGAATTTTCAGTCACTTCACCGCGACTTATTGCTGATTTTAAAATATGGTAAGCAGCACGTACTTTAACACTATTCATTAAATTGTAATATTCTAGTTTTGCATACAGATTAATCTTTTCATGCTCTAATTTAATCATAGGTGTGTTGCCGATTACCCTTTCTAAACTCTCTAATTTCTTGAGCATAATTTGCTTCCTTTCTTGATTAAAATCTAAAAAATTAATTAAACATTTGCAAATCCAAATATAAATCACTTTTAAATAACTTATATTCAGGTTTACTTTAAATGTCCTTTCGAATGTAGCTCAAATAGAACTTATAGCTGAAAGACAATAAATGCTAGATTCTTTAGTATCGGTAAGCTAAGCACCATTCAAGTACTGCCATAGCACTATTTAGCTTGTTTTCGGCTTGGGTAAATACAATACTTTTCGGTCCATCAATAACTGTTGCTGCTACTTCTTCCCCCCGGTGTGCTGGGAGGTCATGCATGAAAGTAGCTTCCGGATATAAAGTCAAAATTCTCTCTGTCACTGCAAATGGATTAAATGCATCTTTCCATAAAGGATCTATTTTGCTTGTCCCTGTTGTTTGCCACCTTGTTGTATATACAACATCCACTTCACTAGGTAACATTTTTATATCATGACATTCAATAACTTTAGCACCAGATAATCGTGCATATTCTTTTGATTTTTCAAGCACACTTGGAGACACTCCATAACCAGCAGGTGTAAAAAGATATAACTCCGTACCTGGAAAACGAGATAAAGAAAGAGCTAGAGCTGCAGCACTGTTATTACCTTCTCCCATATATAAAACCCGTAATCCAGCTATTTCACCAAATTTTTGTTTCATTGTTGTTAAGTCTGTTAGCGCTTGTGTTGGATGTTCTTCCGTACTCATTGCATTAATGACTGCCATACGACTTTGAGATGCCAGCTTTTCCATTTCCTTTTGACTATCTGCAGTTCTTGCTACTAGTGCATCCAGCATTCGCGAAAGTACTTGAGTAGTGTCTTCTATAGACTCCCCTGTATTTTCTTGCAAATCATTTGGACCATACGTTACAATTTGTGCACCCATCTTTAATGCTGCAACAGAAAATGCCGATCGAGTTCTAGTCGATGTTTTACGGAAGTAAATCCCAATTATATTTCCCGCTAATATTTGATTAGGTTGCGATTTACCTGTGGCAAACTCTACCCCACGAGTTACAATTTGGTTAATATCACTATCAGTAAGATCCTCAAGAGTAATTAAATGTTTTCGAATAGCCATTATTATATTACCTCCCTTTTGAATAATTGCATGTAACAAAAATGTATTTACATATGTATGTAAATACAAACTACTAAACAGCTAAGGTAAAAATAATAGATTGCAAATATAATTCATGTGGATCCATTATCACACTTTTCTATATTTGTTTTTAAACTAATGTATAGCAGTTGATAAATAGCCTATATGAACTCGAATACTATTTTTACTCAGAAATACTTACACATAATTCTATTGTTAGTCTATAATCCTATTTTTTATGATATAGCTCTGCTGAATATATTACACACTACAACGCTAAAAATATACTTAAAATACTGAATTTTCAGCTTTCTCAATTCTTTTATCAATTTTCTGTCAATTTATACTATAATTTTCTTTTTTACACATTCTATACATAAAAATATTTTCTATAAAGATTTCATGCTTTCTATTTTTTTAACATCTTTATTACTATAATTGGAGATTTTCCTCATCTTTAAAATAATGCAACCAAGAATAAAAGCAAAAAATGAAAATATCCCAAAGGTAATATTTATAGTATTTAATGATAAGCTCCAACTAATTAGAAAGGAAACTAGAGCTCCTCCCAAACTTGCCGATGCAATAAATAAACTAGTCACTTCATCAATATTATTTTCCATAATACGGGAAGCTAAAATAAGTGTTATCGGAAAAATGCCAGTTATGACTAAACCAATAATGAAGATTACAGATAAATACATACCTGTACTACGAACAAAGGGGAATAGAAATAAGAGAATTACTAATATGAAGCAACTAGATGAAATATATATCCAATAATTAAACTTATGAACAAGCTTACCTATAAAAATCCTTCCGATAACTATTGCTAGCCAGAAACAAGATATACTTATTGAACTAATTAATTCATTATTAGTAAGAATCATAATTGTAGATAAAAAATTTGCAAGATTGGTTTCTATACCTGCATATAAGAATGCAAAAAGTGATATAAATAATATAATTTTTACTTTTCCATTTTTAAAGCTAACAGTTAATGGGGATAGTGATACTTCCTTTTCATTCTTTCGTGGAGAAAGATTATTAAATTTAGCACTCCCAAACAAGTACCAAACTAATAGTGTGAAAATAAGAAATAGCAAGATTCCATATAAAATGAAATACCATGTATAAAATTTTATAAAATAATTGACTAATACAGGAAACCCCAGTGCTCCAATCCCAAACCATACTTCAAGAATGCTGAATTTAGCAGCACTATTCTTTTCTGCTGAAATAACAAAGGAACCCATAGTAGTTTCTAACAAACCCGCTCCATAACCCAATCCAAATGCAATTACTGCTAAATATGCCCATTCTTTAACAAATATAAAACCTCCTAAAACTACTAACATTGCTAATATCCCAAATGTTAGAGTTTTAAAATAATAATACTTTTTTACTAAAACAGGCGAACTAAGAACACCAAATAAAAATCCAGTAAATTGAAAAAAAATTAATATCCCTAGTTGATCAGGTGTTCTTTCATAATATTGTAGTAACGAAGGAATTAAACTGCCCATACAAACATGTATTACTCCTACAATAAAATAGAACAAGCACCCAAAATAAAATATTAACCGCACCTTTTATCAGCTCCAATTCAAAAGAAAAAGGGATTTATGTTACAAATTATAAATCCCTTTTTTTACAATAAAACTAAATAGTTGTTACAGATAATTTTTTGTTACGTTTGTTTTTATTGAAGAATAAATCTAATATAATTTGTGAACGTAATCCATCTTCAAATGTTGCAAGTGATTTTTTAGAACCACCTGCTGCATTAACCCAGCTTATAACTTCCTTTCTAAAAGAATCCGCCCATTCAAAAATCTCGTTTTCCGGATCAACTAATAACGGTAAAGGCAAAAAGATTTCTTGTTTTTCCAACCCATCAAAAGTTATATATTTATTAGGTTCTCTAGAAGAATACTTGTATTCTTTCTTAGTACCTATTACCTCAATACTAAAGCCACAATCTTCAGGGAATGAACTTTTAGACGTTGTAATATTAACAAATACTTTATTGGTCAATTGACCATAAACCTCTGCATAATCATCTACAAATACTTTTTGTTTTTCTTTAACATTTGTTTTAATTTCAGTTCGAACAGTATCCTCTCTAAAATCACTTTCAAATAAAAACCAAAGTAAATCTATTAAATGAATGCCTAAATCCCCCAATGCCCCACTAGTTTTATTACTTTGAATGTCATCCCGCCAAGTAAACAGAGTTCTTTGAAAAGCGCTATTCTTTTTAAAATGTAGCCTTATAACTACTGCCTCTCCTAATTCTCCATTTTGAATTAAGCTCTTCAAAGCCTTAATATAGGACAAGTAACGATAGTTAACCCCCATTGCAGCAACTACAATAGTATCCTTTGCTATTTTCATCATATATTTTGCTTCTTCACAAGAAATTACCATCGGTTTTTCAACTAAAACATGTTTGTTTTTTAATAACGCTTGAACAGCTTGAGGCTTATGACAAAAATTAGGGGAAGATATTATTATCCCATCAACAACTTCAAGTAACTCTTCATAACTATTAAAAACTTCCCCATCATAATCTTTTACTAACTCTCGAGCATTCTCGTAATTAACATCATATACTCCAACTAATTTACAATTATCAATTGTTGATAATGCCCTAGAATGAGCTTTTGCAATACTATCTGCACCTATAATTCCAATATTCATTATATGAACATCCCTTTAATTAATAATGTGCTTTAGAGTATTTAAAATTCCAATTGAGTATTCACCTTGAGCTAGCATTGCGTGTGTATGTTTAGCCTCTTCCGTTGCATTTTCTACTAAGTAACCATGTCTTACAGCTTGTAACATCCTTAAATCATTTCCACTATCTCCAAAAGCAATTGCATTTGCTTTATCTAATTTGTACTTATCTAACATAAATTTCACAATTTCATCTTTACCTGTTCCAAGTGGAATAAAATCTACATCATAGCAATTTTCTGGATCACCAGCTAATGGATTACATTTGTTAATATTTACCCCCACTTTGTATAACTTCCCGATTTCTTCTATCTGTTCTAACTTTTTTGAATCAATAGCTTCATTTTGCTCTTCATAATAAAAATTAAATTTGTACTTAGAACTTCCTAATTGTGTCTGAGGTCTTAAAAAAATTTCATATTTTGTTTCAAGTGATTCGATAATTCTTTTAATTTTCGCAGAATCAAAACCTCCCTCTACTATTCTCTCTTCCCAAACTTGATCATCCATAGTAGTCCCATTACTATCAAAGTACGTTATTTCCGTACCTAATCCACTCGCCACAAAATGAGGGAAATATTTAATACCACCTTTTTTCATTTTCTCAACAATTGATTCTAAACTACTTCCAGTTACCCAACCAATGACCAAATCTCCTTTACTTGCGTGTTCATACAAGTATTTTTCTAATAATTCCAAATTTCTTCTTCTAGAATTATCCATATTATGAGGATAATAAGTTTCATCAAAATCACAGAACACTATATATTTAGGATTTTTAACCTGTGGTAACCTTTCAAAAACTAAAGACTTTAAAACTTCATTACTTATTGACATTAATTAATCCCTCCAAAACAAAATTTTGTTCCTCTAACAACAAGTTTGGATGTAAAGGTAAATGTAATATTTCCTTATGAACTTGCTCTGTGTTTAATAAAGTATCCTGTATATAATTTTTCTTTACCAGCTTAGTATTATGTTTATGAGATAATACTGGATAATAAATATCTGTTTCAATGTTATACAACTGGTACAATTTATTTTTCACCTCATCTCTTCTTCCATTTATAATTCTAATCGGAAAAAGATGCCAAATATTATCTTCTGTCATCCTAGGTAGCTTTATTAATTCTCTATCCTCTAATTCTTTTAAATTGCGTATATATCGTTGAGCCAAAAATACTCTCTTTAAATTTTTATACGATAGGAACTTAATTCTCTCTAAATCAATAGCTGCTTGAAGGTTATCAATTTTAGAATTAAAGCCAAAATCTAATACTTTTTTATTTTTTTATCAACTTCAAATCCATGATAACTATATTGATTACAACGAATTGCAAGATTTTCATTATTAGTAGCTATTGCACCCGCCTTACCACATACACCAAAGTTTTTATATGGATTAAAACTCAGAATAATAATATCTACATATTCTCCAAGGTTTGAGGAACCAATAGCCTGACATGCATCTTCAATAATTCTCAACTGATAAACATCTGCAATTTCACGAATTCTTTTCATATCACATTGTTTACCATACAAATGAACAGATAAAATGCATTTTGTTTTTTGGGTTATTGCTTCTTCTATTTTAAGTGGATCAATACAATAACTCTTGTGATCAATATCTATAAATACAGGTTTTGCTCCAATTGCTAACACTGCATTTTCAGTAGCAGCAAAACTATTAGCTGGCATAATCACTTCATCGCCTGGCTGAATACCAATAGATAACAAAGACACCATAAGTGCGTCTGTTCCACTACTTGTTGCAATTACAAACTTCTTGTTTAAATAGTCCCCAATTACTTCTTCTAATTTTTTAGAAAATGGTCCACTTGTGAATTGACCTGTCGGTAAAACCTCTTTTAAAGTTCCTATTATTCCGTCAATTTCACTTTGAGAAATCAGCCGATTAACTGGCATAAATTCTATTTTCTGTATATTTTTTCTGCTATAATTGAAAATATCTTTTTCTATATCAATATCTATTTTCAATTTATTTTCTCTAAATAATTTCTCTTTCATTTTTTGATTCGGTAATACATTACTAATTTCAAATTCTTTCTCTTTCGTTTCTCCCTGCAGGCACTTTAATAAAGCTAAATTGTCTTTGCTATGGCCAGAAATTGTAGTAAGAGTTTTCACGTTAAATCACCTCTAAGAAATTATTTTGAAAATCATGAGTAGACTATATTTTATGTTATCGATTACATGTCAACATTTTTTTGGGAGGGATTCTTTATGGTAACAATTAATGAAATAGCTAAATTATGCAATGTTTCAAATGCTACAGTTTCAAGAGTTTTAAATAATCATCCTTATGTAAATCCAGAAAAACGCGAGAAAATAATACAAATAATGAAAGAATTAAACTATACTCCTAGTTCTATCGCTAGAAATCTTAGGGTGAATAAGACACAAACCATCGCTCTATCGATTCCAAATATAGATCATCCTTTTTTCGGAAAATTAGCTAGAGAAATTTCTAAAGAACTTCTAAAACACAATTACAAATTACTGATTCATCAGACTTTTTATGAAAAAAAAATAGAGCTTGAATTACTTTCATTACTAAAGAATAAAGCGGTAGATGGTGTAATTCTCGCATCCTTAGAAAATGATTGGGAAAATATAGAGCATTATTTAGCATATGGCCCAATATTACTTTGTAATGAATATGAGGAAAATGCACCTATTCCGATAATTTGCTATGATGAATTTGAAGCCGGATACAAAGCTGTAAAACATTTAATAAGTAAAGGACACAAAAAGATTGGCTTTTGTTTTGATTCCCTTAATAGTCAAGCACAATTAAAACGCAAACAAGGATATCTGCATGCATTAAAAGAACAACAATTATCATACAAAAAAAGTTGGTTATTTGGAGATGCAATTACTATTAAAGATGGAATTCGAATCTTTGAGAGGTTAGATAAATTAAAAAATAGACCCACTGCGCTCTTTACTGGAAATGATCAAGTTGCTGCTGGAGTAATTAAAGGTGCTTCTTTAAAAGGATATACTATCCCTACTGACCTTGCCGTTTGCGGTTATGATAATCAATTAATTTGCACAGTTACAACTCCAACAATTAGTACAATTGATATTCCAATCGTTGAGCTAAGTAAACGAACTATTAGTGAGATACTACTATATATAAATGAAGAGGAATCTATTAAGCTTAAAATTATCGAATATCCAGCAACCTTAATTATTCGTGAATCCACATAAACAAATAAAAATCGTCATTTTAAAATTGAAATGACGATTTTCTATAATATCCCAAAATTCCTACAAACATTTTATATAATTTTCTGATTTTATTTTCTAAAAAGTTCATTTAACTATGGGAACATGAGCCATTTTAAACTAAGTAGAAGTCATTATTTTCGATAAAATAATAACATAAATCAACAAAATCAATTTCAATTATTGATTCTGGAAAACTATCTAAAGAAGCACAACAAGAAAGCTTATAATCTTTACCAATAGTAAACTTTTTATAGTAAACCTCATTAGATAGCATGTCACCATAAAATATTGTATTTTTATTAATAACAAAAGAGTTTAAAGGTATAGTTAGTCCTTTCCCTATCCATTTAACAAAGCTTTCTTTTATAGTCCATAATTCATAAAACACATCTAATTGTCGTTCTACATTTAATGAATTTAAATAATTAAATTCTTCCTCAGTAAATATATTTTTAATCATTGTAGTATCTAAGGGGCGTACTTTTTCTACATCTATTCCTACTTCTTCCTCATGAATAACTCCAACAACCCAACTTTCGGAATGTGATATGTTAAAATGAAAATTATTTAACTCATCAACATAAGGCTTTCCGTATTCATTGTATTTATATTTAATATCTTTATTTTCTTTTGAGAAATTTGTAGTAATTAAATATCTTATTAAAATATCTCCAATTAAGGCGCTATATTGATCGGGCTTTCTTTTATATTTCTGTATTTTCATCTGCTTTTCTTTCGAGACCAGACGTATAAGCTTCTTCATAATATCATGTTCTATATTTCCTGGCACACGTACCTTATATATATTCATTATATCCTTCCCACCTAATCCCTTATATAGATACAAAAAAACTCACAATAAATAATTCCCATTCATTTTCTAACCTCTTTATGTCTATTATTGAAGGGGCTCAAAGAAAAAAGTCTCATAATATGTTATACACGAATTTATGAGACTTTTAGAAAACTAATAGTGTACAATTTCAAATAATATTTCACTTATTTACATGTGCTAATAAGAGCATTTGTTTAAAATTCATTTTTATACTCTTTACCAATTCATGAATATGCGGTTTCTCTAACATACTCAGATGGGAACCTGGCACTTGCAAAGCGTATACTTCCCCTGATGTATATTCATTCCATCTGTTATAATCTACTAGTGGGTGAATGTCATTAATAGATGCATTAAATAGAAAGATATCTGCTTTTATTTTTTGTTTACAATTATATTTTAGGTATGCATATCTATTAGCTATCATTACTTTTAACTTATTCATCATTGGATCTTCAAAATTTTGCTGACAACTATTTTCATTCAATGTAAATTTTTTCAGTAAAGATTCTATTAATTGTTCTTCACTCATTTGCTCAAAACTAATTTTCTCAATCCCTAACTGATCATTGAATTTTTCCAATTCTTCAAATGCATTCCTAATATTTAAACTAAGAATCTCCTTACCTTGTTCAATAGGATGAACATCAAGTAAACCTAGAAAACTAACTTTATCACCTAGTTCTTCTAATTTTCTAGCCATTTCAAATGCAACTATCCCTCCAAAAGACCATCCTAATAAGGTATATGGCCCTTCCTTTTTTACTTGTTTAATCTCTTCTATATATCTTACGGCCATTTCCTCTACAGATAAGTTTGGAAATCTATCATCATCATATCCTATAGATTGTAACCCATATACAGTCTTATCCTCTCCTAATTCTCTAGCCAAATCATAATAGTTTAATATACCCCCGCCTTGCCCATGAACAATGAACCATTGACTATCCTTGTTTGTTCCATTTTGAATTGGAATTAAACACTCACTGTCTATTCCTTTATTCCTACTTATTACATCACTTAATTGTTCAATAGTAGCCTTTTGAAATAATAAACTTAATGGCAGTTGCACATTAAACATTCTCTTGATATTTTCGAATAACTTTAATCCCTTAAGAGAATGACCACCTAATTCAAAGAAATTATCATTTATACCAATATTATTTACGCCTAATATACTACTCCAAATATCAATTAAACTACTATCTATTTCATTTCTTGGTGGTACATAATTACTATTGCTCATTGTATTTAGCTTTGGTAACTTGCTTCTATCTATTTTCCCATTTTGTGTTAATGGTATATTGTGAATTGGTATGAGTTGTTGAGGTATCATATAATGCGGTAACTTTGTTGCCAAATATGCTCTTACCTCTGGAATACTAATATCTTTTTCGGTAACTACGTATGCACATAAATACTTTTCTCCATCTTCATCTTCTTGATCTATTACTACGACCGTTTTGACTGTCTCATATTTTAACAAACTCGCTTCTATCTCACCTAGTTCTATTCGATATCCCCTTATTTTTACTTGATGATCCACTCGGCCCAAGTATTCAATGTTACCATCAGGTAGCCACCTTGCTATATCTCCTGTTTTATATAGTTTCTCACCAGGTTCAAATGGATGATCAATAAATTTATCTGCTGTTAATTCTTTTCGATTGATGTATCCTCTAGCTAACCCTATGCCAGAGATACATATTTCACCTGGAACACCTATAGGTTGTATCCTATGAAATGAATCCAATATATAAATTTTAGTATTTAACAATGGTGAACCTATCGGTACGTTTTGTGTTGTAATTTCTTTATTACTCTCATATCGATAAGATGTACAACAAACTGTAGCCTCTGTAGGTCCGTATCCATTTAATATTTGGAGGTTCCCCCTAAATAGATGATCGTATTTTGCGAGTAATTCTGTTTTAATTGGTTCTACTCCCACAAGTAGCTTATTTAACACTATCTTCTGGTTATCTCTAACAAAATAATCATATATTTCATTTAATAAAGTAGGTGGAATATATGATAATGTAACCTGTTCCTCAAGAATGACTTGCACAAGTTTTGATACGTCAAACTTCTCACCTTGATAAATAGTCATTCTTGCGCCATATATCAATGGGACAAATATCTCAAAAATAGTAACATCAAAAGAAATACTACTTGAGAATAGAACGTTATCAGTTATCCCTATATCTTGAGAGAAATCTTCATACATTGCACACAAAAAGTTAGTCAAGGATCGATGTTCAATCATTACTCCTTTAGGTTGTCCTGTAGAACCTGATGTATAAATAACATACGCTAAGTTGTGAGGTTCTATCATCATGTGCATGTCTTCTCCTGGTTCTTCTTCAAAAGACATATCCATTAGATCTATTACATTACCTTGGAATTCTATCCCCTTTATAATAGAGTTTTGATGTACTAATACATGTGAACACCCACTGTCCGTCAGCATATATTCCACTCTTTGTTTTGGTAAGTCGGTATCAATTGGTAAATACGCCCCACCTGCTTTTAAGACACCTAATATACCTATAACCATCTCGATGGAGCGTTCCATCATCACACCAACAATGGATTCTCTCTTAACTCCTTGGTCTAATAACCTTCTCGCCAACTGATTAGCTTTTATATTTAATTCATTATATGTAATTCTTTTTTCATTACATACAACGGCTATTTGATTAGGGTTCCGTTTTACTTGTTCTTCAAACATTTTATGCACTAATAAATGATTAGAATTTGAATTCTCTTTTTTGTTAAATTGATTCATAATACAATGTTCTTCTATAGATAACATATTAATATTACGCAATCGTACTCTAGGGTTATTAGTTACTTCCTCAACTATATTTGTAAAATGTACCATTAACCTTTCTATTGTCTCTGCTTTAAATAACTTAGTACTATATTCTACTTTTAAATGAATGTTATTATCTATTTCCGTTGCTACTAATGACAAATCAAATTTTGAAACTGACTGCTTAAACGGATACGGTGTAAATTCTAATTCACCAATAGATATTGGATTCATATCCATGTTTTGAAAAACAAACATGGTATCAAATAATGGATTTCTACTTGTATCCCTATGCAAGTCTAAACCTTCTAATAGTTCTTCAAAAGGATAGTCTTGATTTTCATAAGCTTCTAATGTATTGAGTTTTAATCTACTCAAAAACTCAATAAACTCATCGTCATTTTCTAGATAATTTCTCATTACCAAAGTATTAATAAACATACCAATCATATGATTAGTATCAGAATGAGACCTTCCAGCAATAGGCGAACCTACAATAATGTCTTCTTGACCTGTGTATCTAGATAAAAGTATGTTATAAATGGCCAATAAAATCATATATGGCGTGGTACCAGTTTCAGTTGCTAGCTTATTTACTTTAAAAGTTAAATCTGTTCCCAAATTAAAAGAACAAACATTACCTTTAAAGCTTTGTATAGTCGGTCTTTGAAAATCGGTTGGAAAATTTAAAACCGGGAGTTCTCCTTTTAAAGTTGTTAACCAATAATTCTTTTGTTCACTAATTAGATTCTTATAGTAAGTTCCATTTTGCCACATCACATAGTCTTTGTACTGCACTCTCAATTTTGGAAGTTCATTTCCTTTATACAATTCTACAAACTCTTTTATTAATATCCCCATTGATAAACCATCAGAGATTATATGATGCATATCTACTACAAGGATATGTCTTTCTTCTGCTATCCTTAAAAGCAACACCCTTAATAATGGAGCTTTTGATAAATCAAATGGACTTATAAACTCATGTATTAAATAATCCGCATCTTTTTCATTTACATGAGCGTATTTAATATTGAATTCTACATTAGGCTCAATTTTCTGCACTAATTCTCCATCTAAAATTTGAAAAGAAGTTCTTAATATTTCATGTCTTTGCATTAAAGATTGAAATATATTTTCAAACTTATCTTTACAAATATCCCCTTCTACTTTAAGTATTGTGGGCATATTATAAGTTGTATTTGTACCATCTTCGAATTGATCTACTATAAACATTCTCTTTTGTGACGTAGAAGCTAAATAATAATCTTGTTGTTTTATAGGTTCTATGGAAATATAATTACTTTTTTCCATTTCTAATATACATTTTGAAAAATCAATCAAAACAGGAAATTTAAATAGGGTTTTAATAGATAATTGCACATCAAATTCTTTATTAACAATAGAAATTAACTTAGCAGCCTTTAATGAATGACCACCTATCTCAAAAAAGTTATCCTGTATTCCTACCCTTTGAATTCCTAAAACATCTTTCCAAATCTCAACTAATTTTCTTTCTGTAGAATTTGTCGGCTCTATATGACTAGATTTTAAATTATAAATAGGTTGAGGTAATTTTTTTCTATCTATTTTTCCGTTTTGTGTTAACGGTATGTTTTGAATGGGTATGATCTGTTGAGGTATCATATAATATGGTAACTTTGTTGCTAAATATGCTTTTACCTCTGGAATAGAAATATCTTTTTCGGTAACTATATACGCACATAAATACTTTTCTCCACTTTCATCTTCTCGCTGTATTACTACGGCGGTTTTGATTGTCTCATATTTTAACAAACTTGCTTCTATCTCACCTAGTTCTATTCGATATCCCCTTATTTTCACTTGATGATCAACTCGTCCCAAGTATTCTATGTTACCATCAGGTAGCCATCTCGCTATATCTCCTGTTTTATATAGTTTTTCACCAAGTTCAAATGGATGATCAATAAATTTATCTGCTGTTAATTCTTTTCGATTGATGTATCCCCTAGCTAACCCTATGCCGGAAATACATATTTCTCCTGGAACACCTATAGGTTGTAGCCTGTGAAATGAATCCAATATATAAATTTTAGTATTTAACAATGGCGAACCTATTGGTACGTTTTGTGTTGTAATTTCTTTATCCCTCTCATATTGATAAGATGTACAACAGACTGTAGCCTCTGTAGGTCCGTATAAATTTAATATTTGGAGGTTCCCCCTAAATAGATGATCGTATTTTGCGAGTAATTCTGTTTTAATTGGTTCTACTCCCACGAAAAGTTTATTTAACGATATCTTCTGATTCCCCCTTACAAAATAATCATATATTTCATTTAATAAGGTAGGTGGAACATATGCTAACGTGACCTGTTCCTCAAGAATGACTTGTACAAGTTTTGGTACATCAAACTTCTCACCTTGATAAATAGTCATTCTTGCTCCATATACCAATGGGACAAATATTTCAAATATAGTAACATCAAAAGAAATACTACTTGAGAATAGAACATTATCAGTTATCCCTATATTTTGAGAGAAGTCCTCATACATTGCACACAAAAAATTAGTTAAGGAACGATGTTCAATCATTACCCCTTTGGGCTGGCCTGTAGAACCTGATGTATAAATAACATATGCCAAATTTTGAGGTTCCATCGTTATCTGCAAATCTTCTACTTGTTCTTCTTCAAAAGGAATATCCATTAGATTTATTACACTACCTTGGAATGCTACTCCCTTTATAATAGAGTTTTGATATGTTAGTACATGTGAACACCCGCTGTCTGTCAGCATATATTCCACTCTTTGTTTTGGTAAATCGGTATCAATCGGTAAATACGCTCCACCTGCTTTTAAGATGCCTAATATGCCTACAATCATCTCAATAGAGCGTTCCATCATCACACCAACAATGGATTCTCTTTTAACTCCTTGGTCTAATAACCTTCTCGCCAACTGATTAGCTTTTATATTTAATTTCTTATATGTAATTTCTTTTCCATTACATACAATCGCTATTTGATTAGGATTCTGTTTTACCTGCTCTTCAAATAATTGAGGAGCTGTTACAGTCTCACAAAGTAATGTTTTATGAACTCTAGTCGTATGATTGAAATCATATAATATTTGATTCTTTTCTGTTTTAGACATTACATCTATATCCATTGCAGATTTATTTGGATCTTTCATTAATATATCTAAAATATTATATAAACGATTAACTATTCTACTAACTAATCCTTCACTATATAAAGTAGAATTGTAATCCACTTGAACCTTTAACTGATCTTCATTTTTCATAAACCTAATAACCATATCAGAGTTTATTTTATCTGTACTCTCATAACAATGAATATCATCTAACATTACTATTGTATTTAATACGGGAAGATTATTACTCTCTCCATCTAGACTTAATAATTGAGTAAGTTTATTAAAAGGAAAATGACAATGTTCATTTGACTCTAAAATTGTTTCTTTAATTTTATATATTATTTCTTTGAAATTATCTTCTTGATTTATTTGAGTACGTAATAATAAAAAGTTGTTTTGAAAAACCGTCTCTTCTTGACCTTGCTTAAAAACTGGCATTCCAATTACTACATCATCCCTATCGGTATATCTACTTAAGAGATATTTCACACCTGATAATAAAATAGTGTACAGTAACATATCAGAATTATTGCTAATTGCTACAGCTCTCTTCGCAATATCCGATGGGAATTGACAATAATAACTTTCTTTAGAAGCCTGAATATTACTTAAAGACAGACAATCACAAGGAAATCTACTTAACTCAACATCACCTGATAACTTGTCTAACCAATATTCTTTTTCTTTTTTAAATTTTTCACTAGATAATAAAACCTGCTGGGTAAATTTATCAAGCATTTTTTCTTCCCACCATTCTCTATGATATTGATACTAAATACTACATATTTAGTGGTTATGTTCCCCATAGACCCATCCGTTTTATCATGAGGGGGCACAATCATACTCGTCATTGGGAGTTTTCTTCCTCGGTAATAAAACTCCCAATGACGACCAATTGGATTGCTACTTTAGCGATAGAAGTTTCAACATAAAGCATAGAAATGCACTTTCCTCTTACTCAGATACATCCCCTTAATTTTTTTACTTCACAGATTTTACCTTATCTAATATTTTCATAATTAACTCGCCGACGATGTCAGCTTGATGTAGTAAAAACATATGACCACCATTAACTGTTAGAAAATGAACCTCATTGCCCCATCCTACCCACTTCTTAGCCCCTTTTACTGTATAATTGGAGTCTGTTGTTCCACTAATAATGTATAGAGGCGCTTTCAACAATGTTGTGTCATTATTTATATAATTCTCAATGGCACGAAAGTCTGATCGAATAACTGGAAGGATATAATTTAAAAGCTCCTGATGTTGTAATACTTCATCCGGTAATCCTCCCAAAGACTTTATATAATCTATAAAGTCTTTATCATCTAGATGATTTGTTTTTCTTCTTATTTCCGGTGGATTCATAGCAGAGATAATAACATTTTTAGGATTTATGCCCTTACTTTCTAAAATCTGAGCCATACGGTGAACTATAATTCCTCCCATGCTATGGCCAAATAATGTAACTTCTCCCTCTAAAATTGGTTGCATCTCCATTAAATATAAATTAACAAGATCATCTATGTTATCAACTAGTGGAGAAAGATTGGGACCATGGCCTGGGGGATCAAATGAAATAAGTTTTATATCTTTCGGCAAATAATTCTTTAAAGGTAAAAAAGAATTCGAATAGCCCCCAGCATAAGGAACACAAACCAAATATTTGTTACTATTCAATCCTGGCGATAAATCTTTCATTAATTTTCTCAAGTGACTTCTCCTTTATTAAATAAAATTTTCATCAAATAGTTGTTTAGTCAAACAAATTATCAATTTCTTCATCACTAAGGTTTAAGGTTTCAAAATCTGATGAAGTAAATTCTTTTGTTTGCATTTGACAACAGGATTGGATATATATCTGTAGTCGTTCTAGATAATCTGAAAATAAATTTTCTACAAAATTCTTTTGAAAATGACTTGTACTAAATGTCACATGAATTTCTAAGTTTTTATTCTTAACCATGGCCACAATATCTAATAATGCAGTAATATGATTATCTTTTGATCGTTCACTGCCACTTTGATAATCAACAATAGTAAACCATCCATCCCCGAGAGAATTATCTATCTCTCCTAAATAGTTAAAACGAATTGTATTTTGAGTTAAATCTTTGCAAGAAGGAAACCTCTCTTTAAGAATTCCATATCCAATTCCCTTATTAGGTCTTTTACGAACTTCTTCTTTAACACACTTTATTTGATTAGCAATATTATGCGAAACTTGTAATACAATAGGATACATCGTCGTAAACCACCCTACTGTACGTGAAATATCAAGATGCTCAAATAATTCCTCTCGACCATGACCTTCTAACTCAAATTTAATTTGATCTTGGTTTGTATATTTACCTAAATTTTCTGTCAACACAGCAAGTAACAACTCCATTGGCTGTGTATTGTAAGGTAGATTTGCAGTAGTTAATAGTTTTCTTGTATCATCTGCATTCAATGTAAAGGTAAGAGTAGTACAACTTTCAACAGTACTATTTTCCTTTTCTCTATTAATTTGAAAATTATTATCTAGCGTGTTATCTATGGATTCCCAATAATCTAATTCAGCACGTACTAAATTAACTCCTCGACTATTTAAAGCTTCAGACCAATCTTGGAAAGAATTAGTTTTTAATGGTAGCGATGGAACTTCTCCTAAATACAAGCTATTCAAACATCGGTTTGCATCTTCAATTAAAATACGCCAGGACACAGCATCAACAATAAGATGGTGTGCAGTTAATAACAACAACTGTTGATCATTTGAAAGCTGGAATAAGGCCCCTTTAAATAATGGTCCTACATTCAAATTTAAACTTCCTTTTACCTCTTCACCTTTTATATGAACCTGATTCAAAGCCATTTCAATTGGAATTCCAGACAAATCAAACATGGTAACCTTAGAATCAACAATGGACATATCTTCGTCATAATAGAAGTAATCCTGCTTATCCTCATACCTTAGTCGTAACAAATCATGATGATGCATGATCGTATTTAACATCTCATTAACATATTCTTCTTTAACCGGCTTCTTCAAAGACAGTAATACCGATTGATTCCAATGATGCGGGTTTTTAAACTGTTGATCAAGGAACCAACGCATAATAGGAGTAGGCTCTACCTTTCCTGTTACCAATGTTTGTGAGACTGTAACATCTTTTTGTTTAACTAACATTGCTGCCAATTCACTTACAACTGGATAATTTAGTACATCTTTAACTCTAACTTTCCATCCCAGTTCTTGTAATCTAGCGCTCACTTGGATCGCTTTAATAGAATCTCCACCTAAATGATAAAAATTACTATGCAATTCGATTCTATCAGTCTGTAATATTTCCTTGAGAACTTCACTAACCATTCCAGTAACATCTTCATCTACTTCTTCTAAAAGAGTATGGTTAGAACCGTTATTTAACATCGGATCTGGCAACGCTTGACGATCCACCTTTCCATTGATAGTAAGCGGTAGCCGATCCATATAGATAAAAAATGAAGGAATCATATAACTTGGTAGCATATGCGAAATAAAGCTGCGTATTTCTATATTTTGAACACTGTCTTTCAAAACAATGTAAGCAACTAGATGGTTTGAATTATCCTCACCTTGCCAATTCACCACTACTACATCTTTAACAGACTTGTGTTGTAACAGTGCATTCTCAACTTCCCCTATTTCAATACGATATCCTTTAACTTTCACTTGAGAATCCATCCGTCCTTGATACTCGATTAATCCATTTGGCAACATGACAGCTAAGTCACCACTTCGATACATCTTCTCACTCGAAATAAATGGATTGGATAAAAAACGTTGCGCTGTTAAATCCGGACGATTTAAATAACCTTTAGCTACCCCATCACCCGATATATAAACTTCTCCTTTTACACCAATAGGAACCGGCTGAAGATTCTTATCCAATAAATATATTTGAACATTATCAGCTGGTGTACCAATTGGTACGGATGCTCTTCGATCTAGATCTGGATCATAACGATGAATCATACATCCAACCACAGTTTCAGTTGGTCCATATTCATTAATTATTTCAACTTTACCGCTAAAAAGATCATATATCTTTTCGGCTACTGAGGTTTTCAAATCCTCTCCACCCACAATCAATCTGCGAAGAGATGAAACTCTTGGGGGTGAATAGTTATTTAACAATGCTAAATGTGAAGGCGTAACTTTCAACACTGTTACTACATTTTCCTTTAGGATTTTTGACAAAATAAAATCATCTTCATTATCATGATATATTACTAACAATAAACCACTTATTAAAGGAGTGAATATTGAAGTTACTGTTAAATCAAAAGAAACGGATGAATATAATGCAAAAACATCATTTTCACTACTAATATAGTTCTTTTTAGCCCAGGAAATATAGTTAACCAATCCACGTTGAGTAATTACAGTTCCTTTAGGATTCCCCGTGGTTCCAGAGGTATAAATTATATATATTGGATCATTTGGTGCAGTTACTAGGGTTAGATTGGCATTATCTCCTTCATAAAGTTTCTGATCACATATATTAATTTTCTCACCTAAATATTCTAAATTACCCTCATTTGTATAGTCAGTTAAAAGTAATGTTGTGCCGCTATCATTCAAAATATAACGAATTCGGTCCTCTGGGTAGGAAGGATCTATAGGCAAATATGTACCTCCAGCCTTAATAACTCCCCAAATTGCAATTACTATCTCAAGTGAATGTTTAGCTAGTATACCCACGACTTGACCATTTTCGACTCCTTTATCTCGTAACTTTCTTGCTAACTGATTAGATTTCTTATTTAATTCAAGATAAGTCATTGATCTATCAGCATGTTGGATTGCTATTTTTTCTGGTGTCTGTTTTACTTGTTCTTCAAATAATTCTTGAATAGTTTTTTCTTTCGGATACACAACAGCTGTATTGTTAAATTTCTCTAACATAAACTTTTGTTCATCATCCGATAACAAAGATAATTCTTTTATTGATTGATCTTCATTACGTAAAACTTGTTCTATTAAAGCTAAAAACCTCTCATGCATACAATTGATTTGATCTTCTTCAAAATCCGCGACTTTATAATCATATTGAATTTCTAAACCTTCATCTGCCCATTCCTTAATAACTAACTGCAATGAATAGGCTTGGTAGCCACTATAAAACTCCACGTTTTCTAAAGAAAATCCATCGATAGTATTTTTAAGTTTTGTATTATAGTAATTCACACTATATTGAAATAAACCATCGTATCCTTTACTAGTCAATTGCAAGTCTTTTACCAATAAGTTATAAGGATAACGCTGGTGAAATAGACATTGTTTTATTTCATGATTTACTCTTTTAATGAAAGATAGAACACTCTCATCTTCATCCACATTTAACCGTAACGGCATTGTGCTAGTAAACATACCCACTATTTTCTTTTCTAGTACGCCGGAACGGTTTAGTACAGGAGATCCAATAATTATGTCTGATTGATCATACATTTTATGAATATAAATAAGCATAAAGGTTGAAAATAATGTATTCATAGATATTCTATGTTTTTGTATAAAAGACTGTAGTGCAACCGATTTTTCTTTTTCAATTAAAAATATCTTTCGTTTCCCTTCTAGAGAATGAGATGTTTTTGATAAAAAGAAATCTGGTAGATTCATAAATTTCTCATTCCAATAATTCTTATTTTTTACGTATCGAGGGGATTCCAGATATTTCTCCTCTGCTTGTAAATAAGACAGATAAGTAGATTCAACCGTATCATTTATATGCTCATCATTCTTTAACTTAGAGTAAAAATCGATAATTTGACTCGTCATAAGTTGGATTGTCCAACCATCAGCTATAATATGATGAAACTTAACAAAATAGGAGCTTTCTACATCACTTATTTTCAAGAGCACAAATTCAAACAGAGGGCCTCCTTCAAGTGGAATTTGTTTTTGAAATTCATCCTGAGCCCATTTTCTAGCTTCTAAACTTGGATTATGGTGATTAGAAAAATCAATTAAACGTATTGGTGTAGGTTCAAATGGTGATATATATTGGTGGGGTTCTCTATGTTGTTGAAAAATCCGTAGACGTAAACTATCATTTTTCTTAATGAATAATTGAATTGCTTTTTCTAAAATTGTAAAATTAATTTCCCCATTAATAAGAACCATCCCTCCGATGTTATACATAGATGTGTTTGGATAAATTTGTTCATTATACCAAACTCTTTTTTGTGGATGCGTAAGAGAATGCTTTACAATTGTTTGTTGCATATTTCCACTTCCCCTCTATCCACATCCGTTGGTGTTTCCGGAAATTGTATATTAATATAGTGAGGATAAGGATTTATATTCTCAAGATTATGTTCTAAAATTAATATTCCATTTTCGTTACTAGTTTCCTTAAATCCAGCTAATCGGTACGTAACAAACATCATACGGTTACGGTCAGTCTGTCGAAACTCAGCCAAAAAGCGTTTACCTGCCTGTTTTGTTCTTTCCATTAGATATGTGAGGAGTATAGTACCAACGCCACGGGACATTACACGACAAGACATGAGAAGAAGTTTTAGGCAGTCGGCTTCCTCCGTCCTTTTTACAAGTGTTAAACCAATCTTCCCATAGGAGCCATATTTATCTGATAACTCACAAACTAATAATAAATAATCTGGATGATTACGATAATAGTTTAATTCATCATAATCATAGGTAATACCAGTCGAATTTAATTGATTCGTACGTACTGTTAACTCCTCTGCACGCTGCAAATCTTCCTCACGAGCCTCACTAATTACAAAATTCATCCCAAGTGAAGCTAAAAATTCTTCTTTTGGGCCTTCATATTCTTCTTCATCCTTCGTTCTCTTAAGATTTTCTAAATACATCAGTCTTCGACGACGTGAGTCTTCTGTAATTCTTTTTGGTTGTAGTCGTGGCAAGTCTAATAACGACTTATATTCATTTACATGTATACACAGGATATCATTGTGAACACTCTGTACTTCCTCTAATTCAAAAGGTTGGTCATCAATGAACGCAAAAGTATCAATACCTATGTTTAAATTTTTACTAATTTTCTCAATGGAACTAGATTTAGAGTTCCAATGAATCTCTAGATATAAAAAGTACTCTTCTATTCCAAATTCCCGTAATTTAGCTATTGCATCTTCGTAATTATTTTTACTAGCAACTGATTGCAGTATTCCACGTCGATCTAATTCACATATAATTTCATAAATTCCAGGTTTTAAAGTAACTGTACCACTCTCTAATAAAACACCATCCCAAATTGTACAATCTAAGTCCCAAACAACACATTTAATTTCCTTACTCATGATAATGCCTCCTTTGTTTTATTCATTTTCACAGTTCCCATCTCCATCACTATAAGCTTATCTGCTAAATGAAAATATTGATCGTCGTGAGTAATAGCAATAATACATTTACCCTTCGCTCGCATTTGAGGTAACAATTCTTCATAAAAGAAGCGTCTATAACCAGGATCTTGATCCGCTGCCCATTCATCAAATAAAAGTATAGGTCGATCTTCCAAATACGTAACCAGCAATGCCAACCTTTTCTTTTGTCCAGTTGATAGTTGCGTAGTAGTAAAACGCCCATTCTCAATGCCAACCTTGTCACTCAGTTGGAGAAGTTCTAAATAGTGATCGATTTCTGCTTTCATTCCTTCTGTATTAATTCCATATAGCCTATCAAAAACATGAAAATCACTAAGGATAGCTGAATAGTATTGATTCAATTCCTCTGGAGCTATTTCTTTTCCATTTAATAAAACGTTACCTTCATTAGGTTCATATAACCCAGTAATCAGTTTTGATAAAGTAGATTTTCCACTCCCATTACCACCAGCAATAAAGACTATTTCTCCAGAATTAAACTCCATGTCTATTGGACCAATACCAAAACCAGTAAAATCTCCATCTTTATTCTTATACTTATAACTTACATTTTGTAGCTGCAAACAAATTGGCACATCTAAGTACTCTTTTGTTGTCGCGATTTGCTCATTTGCCTTTATATGATCTACACTCTTCACCATTTGTTGAATACGTTGCCAAGAAATACGTACATTTACGAGCTGAGGGATACCGCCCAGTATTTCATTAACTGGACCTGTCATATACAGAAAAACAATTACATAGTTACTTATCGTCTCTTTCGGCATATTAACAAAAATTTCTGGAAATACAAAAACTACAATACCAATAACAAAAATGAATAATAGTTCTCCCAGAACAAACACATTTGCAAATTTAATATCTCCTATCGTTCGTTTAACACGATAGTTATTACAGCTTTCATTCATAACTTCTCGAAAATCGTTTCGTTTTCCAGTATGAAGCCTAAGCTCTTTGAAACCATGCCTTAGATCACCAATCAAACGAAAATATACATTCTGAATATCTCTTGTTTCATTCCAAACTTTATCTGCTTGTCGTCCGATCAGAGAATATACCCCTGCAGTAATAAAGATGATACACAAGGATAGTAAAAAGGCATACATATTCATTACACCAAGATAGAGAAAACAAAATAGTAACGTTAATAAACTTGTTCCAGCAGTAACTAATAGATTGAGAGAACGAGAGATTACTTCCGTATCGTTATTTAATGTCGCCTCTATTCGACCCTTCTCAATCAACTCCAATTTGTAATAAGGAGTCTGTAACAACTTATCTGTTAATTCCATCCTTTTTTCATAAACTAGCTCGTTTGTATACGATACAATGCTAGTTCTAATAATACGTTGTGAAAAGACATACATAACGATTCCAAGTACAAAGTAAAATAACAAGCCATTTTCCAAATTATTCGATCTAACAAACGTTTCATTAATCACAAAAATGAGAAAGGCATTACCAAATCCTGATATTAGCCCCAAAACTATTAATGTCAAAAGCGACTTTCCCTTTTGTCTTGGAAAACACAGATTTAAGAATGTATGGATAACATAGGCCAAACCCACCCCCGCAATTGCATATATTGCAAGTACAACAGTTGAAGGAGCCCAAACTTTTATAAATGCCCACGGAAGCCCTCCAAACAAGAGATTTGGTAGTTGATAGAGTGCATAAATCATTAGCCCATATATCGCAACAACTAATACCATATGTAACCATGTTTTTCCCGTTGGTAATATAAATTTTCTTTTTCTAAAAATAATCTCTCTTATTAAATGAAATAACATGACCAATAACGTTAGTAAACACAAAGATGAGATCACAAATAAGGCTGTTCCTATTTGATCTGTTTTCTTATATTTATCATAGAGTAACGGTTTAACTTCTTTATCTATCATCATATTTAAAAGACTGCTACCGATATAGTAAGTGTAATTACTATTGAGATTTGCTAATACTACGACCCCTATCTGTTCCTCATCACGGAAACCAATATACGATGAATAATTTGGGTTACTTCCACCATGTGAAATTTCCCCTCCACCACTTTGATAGACCTCCCATCCAGCTGCATATGAAGCTCCATTGTTATCTGGGGCAACCTTTCTATTCGCTTTATGAGAATCGTTAATCAATTCCTCCGGAAACATCCTAGGCTTTTCAACCCCAAGCTGTAATTTTAACCATCTTTCCATATCATTTATATTTGAAATAAAATATCCAGCCGGTGTATTCCCCCTATAATTAGGAGCGTCATAGGGTAATGATTGTAAGAAATTACGCTTGTAACCTTGGGCCATGTTATCTAATGGGGCCATCTCACGTCCAGCGTATGTACTCAATAAATCCAACTTTGATAGCACATGATCTTGAACATATCTTTCAAATGATTGATTAGTTGCCTTCTCGATTACTAAGCCTAATAGATCGTAGTTAACCGTAGAATATTCAAAACTGCTACCCGGCTCTCGGTTTAGTCCTATTGGCATAACATTTCTAATCGTTTTCTCAATAGAATCTTTGCCATTGGTTATAGGGATATATCCAATGGCCTTTTCTGGTATTCCACTAGTATGGTGTAATAAGTCATAAAGTGTAATTTCATAAGGTTTGCCTTTATACTCCATTTCAAACCATGAAACATATTTAGTTAAAGAATCACTAAGTTTAATTTTCCCTTCTTTTTCCAGATGCAATACAGCTAATGCCGTAAAAGCTTTTGAAGTAGAACCTAGCTCGAAAAGCGTCTCATTCGTAACTTGACGTTTTTTGTCTGTATCGGCATAGCCATAATTCTTCTTATAAATCGTTTCGTTTCCTTTTACAATTACTACTGAAAGTCCAGGAATACCCGCTTGAGATATTTGTTCTTCTATATGCTTCTGTATTTTCTTCTCATTAAACTGTACCGTTTCCTGTGCTTCCACCTGTCGATAAGGGAGTACTATTAAAGTCATTAAAATGATAAACTTCAACCATATGTTTAACTTCATATTTTTAGCCCTCTTTTAGTTAACTTGGATTAACTTTTCAATTTTCTTTTTAAATGGTTGCACAACATTTTGACCAATACGTTCAATTTCATGCTCACTAATCTGAGAAGTAATAAGAAAATAATTTGCCCCTATTTCCCAAAAATCAGTTAACGTCGAGATGACTTCCTCATAGCTACCAACTATAGAAATTGAATTAGATGGGTTAACTAAACTTAGACCTCCCCAAAGATGATCATCTATCCACATACTATCTTTTGTAATTAAATCTTTGTATCGGCGAAGTCCAACAGAATCTGCATTATCTAAAAATAGCTTAGTCATCCTCTTTAAGGCTGCTGGTGTTCTCTCAAGTAATTCATATGCTTCTTTATATGCTTCTTCCGAAGTCTCACGAGCAATGATGTCTACTAAAATAGCACCTGGAATTTTCTCGCGCCCATATTGCTTAGCGTAATTATTAACTGTTTGATAGTGTTCTCTAAGACTTTTGCGGTCTGTTGCATAAAGTATATAAGCATCACCATACTCTGCAGCTACTCTCATTGCCTCCTCGGAGGACCCCGCTACAAAGTAGCGGGCACTTCGAGAGAGATCTTCCTTTGGATAAATATCACTATTTTCTACTTGATAAAACTCACCTTTATAGCTAGTTACTCCTCGTCTTAATTGTTGTAACAGCTCAATATATTCTTTTGTCCTAGCATATCGAACATGGTGCGGTTCTGGTAATCCATCACGCGCAAGGACAAGCGAGGCACTTCCAGTTACAATGTTAATATCTGCACGATTACCAATTAAACTATTTAAAGTATTCAATGCTTTTGCTGTTACGGTAGGAAGCATCTGGTTTGTATTTTGCGCAACCAAAATCTTTACAAACTCCGTATTCATTCCAATCATAGACGCTGCTATCATTGGATCAACAGATGTTGGTGCAATGGAAACCAATACCGAGTCAAAGTTATTCTTCTCAGCTCTTTTAGCTTGATTAACATATTCCTCTAGAAGTTCTTTTGTTTGTGGTGTTGGAATAACAGGTAATCCCCAGCAAAACTCAACTTTTGACGGAACTACTTCTTTATTAATCATGTTGTTCCCCTCCCTTTACTACTTTCTACTTTTTAAAGCAGATAATGTATTTTTCATAACCGATTTCGCTTTCAATAACTCTTTTTTATTTGTTAAATTGTTATTTACTTCTTGATTACTTAAATATTTAGCAAGAGATTTAATTGACGTATGCTCATAAAGAACAACTATAGGTAAGTCTCGTTTAAAGGCCTCTTTTAATTTCACATTAATACGAACAAGATCTAAAGAACTCATTCCTAGATCGAAGAAATTATCGTAAATTCCTATTTCTTCGATTCCAAACATATCTTTTAATAATTCGTATAATTGTTGTTCAATTTCATTAGTTGGTGGTCTATACGTTGTGAAAACATCTGAACGATTCTGCTTTAATCTATTCTTACTTCCTTTTTCCAATAGTTCATTATAATAGTTGGCACCATTTAAAAGTTTCCAATGTAAATCTATTGGAGAAACCACGACTTGTTGTTGATTTCTATTGATAATACTACGGAATACTTTTAAACCCTCTTCTACAGTTACACCATCATGTAATACACTTTCCATATCCATATTAAATTGCTTTGCCCATATTTCAGCCGACTTAAGTGACATACCCACCTCTTGCCAATCTGGCCAGTTAATAGCTACAGTGAACACTCCATCATGAGCCCGCTTATAAAACGCAAATGCATCTAAAAATTCATTCGCTGCATTATAACCACTCTGACCAAATTTCATATGATACGCCACATTACCAATTGATGAACATAGTACGAAGAAATCAATTGGTTCATCTTTTAATAAAGCATCGAGTACTAATGTACCTTTAATTTTCGGAGCTAAAATTTTATTATTAGATTCTTTTTCACGATTCATCATAATACCTAGATAATCAGCGACACCTGCTGCATGAATTACGCCATTAATAGAACCAAAACGAGATTTAGCCTTTTCAATTGCCTGTTTCATATCATCTTGATTGGAAACATCAGAACTTAGGATCATGTATTCTGCACCTTGAGACTCCATTGTTAACAAATCAGAAATAACTCGGCTTACACGCTCGTCTTTATTTTCTAGGTACTGTTCCCATTGATTACGAGGTGGGAACTCTGAGCGGCCAATCAATATAAGTTTGACATTTGGTACTCTATTAGCTAAATCTTTTGCAATTTCAAATCCAATTCCACCAAGTCCACCAGTAATTAAATAGACGCCACCCTCTCGTAATCTATCAATTTCTACATCTTCTTCCTCAAAAGGACTTTGAATAATCGTTTGCGCCCATCGATGACGTCCTCGATAAGCTACAACTATATCAGTAGAATCCACAAAACTCTCCATTAAACCCGCTTCTTCAAACATTTGTTGAGAATCTGTATCCATATCAATGGTACGACATTTTATATTTTGAAACTCAAGATTGCATATTTTTGAAAAGCCTAGAATTGTAGCTTGCTCTGGCTTTAAGTTCAGCTCTGTACCTGTAACTTCAAACATACGGTCAGTAAAAATGTTTAACTGTAATGCTCCCTCATAATTAATTTTCCCAATTGCTTGTGCAATATAAAGTAACGAATAATATCCTTCATCCATTGATCGTTCAATTCTCTCTTGATCGAGAATAACCTCATTAACTGGATTAAAGCTCCAAGCATGTATAATCTTATTTGGTAATAAATCTTTTTGTTCTAATTCTGAAAATAGCATTTCATAATGCATTTTTTGAGATGGACATATCGTATATAAACCGTCGGATTTTTCAGAGAAAATACCACCTGTTTTAACTTCAATTACATCATGACCTTCTCTTTTTAATTTTTCTATCAGTCGATTGAATCGATTTAGATGATCATTGAAAATAAGCCATTTATATTTTTGTTCTTTCTTTATTTGTATAGATTTTAATGTTTTGCGTTCCCAAGAAGGCAAATAAAACCAGTCTTTAATATTAGCCTGTTTATTATGGCCTCTTGTTTCCTGAGTTAAACTCTGAGATTGAGTATTAAAAAATGGATCAGCTTTAAATCGTTTTTTCATGAAAGGATACGTTGGTAAATCTAATAACCTTTTATTCTCACTGTTATTAAAAGTATTCCAATTTATAGTTCCACCTTGCATCCATAACCGTCCCATTTGCTTGCATAAATGCTCGAAGTCATTTGATTTATCCAGAGGATGACGTAACATGTTTAAAGCCAATTGATCTTTACTTCTATTTAAATGTTTTAATACAAAAGTTGATAATGCATTACCTGGGCCAATCTCAAGGCAAATTACATTTTTCAAATGAAAAATTTCAGATAATCCCTTTGAAAATTGAACAGTACTTCGTAGATGCTGTGCCCAATAAGAAGGTGATGTGGCTTGATTTGCTGTAATCATTTCACCTGTAACATTAGATATATAAGGTATTTTTGGACTTGATAATTTTATATTTCCTACAGCTTGCTCAAATGCATCTAGAACTTCATCCATCATTCGAGAATGGAAAGCATGCGAAGTAAATAGACGCGTTGTCTTTACTCCATGATTTAAAAGTAATTCCTCAATCTTATTGATTGAAAGTACAGTACCAGAAATTACTGAATGTTGAGAGGAATTTACAGCTGCTATATCTACATCATCTGTTATATAGGTTTGTAATTCTTCAACAGATAAATTTACACTTAGCATAGCGCCTTCTGATACGCTATTCATTAACTTCCCTCTAATCATTACTAAATGTAATGCATCTTCATAAGACATTACTTCTGCTAAACAAGCTGCTACAAACTCACCAATACTATGGCCAAACATGACCCTTGGATAAACTCCCCAATTCATTAGAAGCTTGGCTAATGCATATTCAATAGTGAATAGTAGAGGTTGCGTCATTGAAGTTCTATTTAACTGTTCAGTTGCTTTATCCTCTGTCTCCTTTGTAGGATACAAAATATTTTTCATGTCTATATCTAACCAATTTGAGAGTAAGGCTAAACCTTGATCAACGTGTTCACGAAATACAGGTTCATTTTCATATAAATCTCTACCCATATTGATATACTGTGATCCTTGCCCTGAAAAAAGAAAGGCTAAAGGTCTACTATCCATTGCGTTTGTTTTCTCTAGTCCCGTATCACCAAGTTTTTCTATGGCATCCTCTATTCCATTAACAACTACAGCAGTTCTATATGGAAATTCACGACGACCTTTTTGTAATGTATAAGCTGTATCAGATAGAGATATCTCTGGATTCTCCTTCAAATGCAATAATAGATCGTTAGTAGCTTTATCTAAGGATTCTTCTGTTTTTGCTGAAACAGTTAATAAGTTCCAAGATTGTTTTTCAAAATTCTTAGCATTGTCAGGAACAGACTCTAACACTATATGTGCATTAGTTCCACCCATCCCAAACGAACTAACACCCGCTCTTCTTACCTCTTCTTTCCATGGGATAAGTTCCGTATTTACACGAAACGAATTTTTTCCAAAATCAATGCTAGGGTTTGGATTATTATAATGAAGGCTCGGCGGAATTTTCCTGTTTTTCAAAGCTAAGACCGTCTTTATAAATCCTCCAACTCCTGCTGCAGCATCTAAATGTCCAATGTTCGTCTTCACTGATCCAATTAAAACTCTACCTGGTTCTTGCTTACCAAAAGCTAACTTCAATGCTTCTACTTCTATAGGATCACCTAGTTGCGTACCAGTCCCATGAGTTTCTATATATGAGATTTCTTCAGGCTTAACACCAGCTATTTCATGAGCCGATTTTATAACAGCAGCTTGTCCATCAACCCCTGGCGCTGTAAATCCAGCCTTATTGGACCCATCATTGTTTACTGCAGCTCCCTTAATAACTCCATGTATTAAATTTCCATCTCGAAGAGCGTCCTCCAACCTTTTCAGTACTACAATACCAGCACCATTTCCACCGACTGTTCCTTGAGCATCCTTATCAAAAGCTCGACAATGACCATCTGGTGAGAAAATCATACCATCTTCATATAAATATCCTGTTTTTGTTGGATAAGTTATACTTACTCCCCCGGCCAAAGCTATATCGCATCGTCCATCAATAAGATCTGCCCATGCGTTTTGAATAGCAACTAAGGAAGTAGAACAAGCTGTTTGTACTGTAATCGCTGGTCCTTTTAGATTTAATTTATAAGCCAGTCGAGTAGCAAAGAAATCTTTTTCGTTTAACAACATTGCTTGGAAATCTTCTAATGTATTAGAAGATTCACTAGCAATAGAACGAAGCCAGTGGAAATTTGGTGATCCTCCAACATAAACTCCTGTATTCATATGAGAAGAATTAACCTCACCTGCTTGTTCTAGTGCTTCCCATGCGCATTCATGAAGTATACGCAGTTGTGGATCCATCATTTCAGCTTCTTTTAGACTGTAATCAAAAAATTCATTATCAAATGCATCTACATCTTCTAAATACCCTTTAGATTTTATATAATTAGGCTTTTGAATCACTTCTTTTGGTATGCCCATCTCACTAAGCTCTTCATCTGTAAATGTTCGAATGGATTCTATCCCTTGTTCTAAATTTGACCAGAATTGCTTAAGATTAGAAGCGCCTGGCATACGAACCGCCATACCAACCACTGCTACATCATTTTTATTCATAGATAAAAGATTTTCTTTCTTAACTTCTTCAGGTTGGCGGTCCATATCATTATCACTTCTAAAGTAGGAAGCTTGATCATGAACCGTTGGGTATCGGAATAACATAGGCATTGTAAGTTCTTTTTCAAACTTGCTTCGTAAACGAGAGAACAATCGAACCATTTTTAAGGAGTTCCCTCCAACATCAAAGAAATTATCATACAATCCTACTTTTTCTACCCCCAAAACTTCCTTCCAAACATCAGCTACTGTTGTTTCAAGTTCATCTAGCAAATCATTTGGTTGTACTAACTTAGTAGGCTTAGGTAAAGCACGACGATTAACTTTTCCATTCGTAGTTAATGGCATTTCACTTAAAAGCACAAAATACATAGGTATCATATACGAAGGTATTTTGTCAGTAAGATAATAACGTAATTCATTTTGAGATATATCTTGATCAGTTAGTATATAAGCACACAGTTCTTGCTCCTCTCCAAAAGCAATAGATAAAACTACCGCTTCCTTCACATCCGCATGCTGTTGTAAATGATGTTCTATTTCTCCTGTTTCGATTCGATAACCACGTATCTTCACTTGATGATCACTACGACCTATATACTCCATCTCACCATTTTCAAGAATACGAACTAAATCTCCTGATCTATATAATCTTTCACTTGGATTATAAGGATTCTGTATAAAACGTTCACTGTTTAGTTCAGGACGATTTAGATATCCCCGCGCAACTCCATGTCCTCCAACATAAAGTTCCCCTTGCATTCCCTTAGGTGTAGGATTCATATGTTTATCAAATACATAGCACGAATACGTAGGAAGAGGCACGCCTATAGCACTAAGATTACTGTGCATTTCTTTTTCTCCAATTTCCTTATAAGTAACATGTACTGTCGTCTCAGTTATTCCATACATATTTACTATGACCGTATTAGGTGAACGCTTAAACCAACTTTGCAGTAAACCTGGCTTCAGCATTTCCCCTCCAAATGTAATTAACCTAATTTTAAAAGCAAGTTTAGGCATCTCTTCAACTACTTGTTGAAAAACATAGAATGCAGATGGAGTTTGATTCAATACTGTTACTCCCTCATCTGCAATCAACTGAGCAAGTTTATACGTATCACGGATTGTTTCTTTTGTTGCCAGGACAAGACGTCCACCATAAGTAAGTGATCCAAATATTTCCCAAACTGACATATCAAAACAGAAAGAATGAAATAGTAACCACACATCATTACTAGAGAATTTAAAACTATTTGGTTGATGCATGACAAGTTGTATTACATTACGATGTTCAATCATAACCCCTTTAGGACGTCCTGTTGTTCCAGAAGTATAAATGACATATGCTAAATTATTTGGGGCAACATCTACTCTCTCGAAATCTTGCATCGATGTCTTATTAAGTTCTTCAATAAAAAGTATTGTGCTATCAAATTTAACTTTATCTTCAAATAAATTTGAGGTTATTATTACATTTGAACCACTATCTTGAAGAATAAAATCAATTCGTTCCTGCGGATAATCAGGATCAATTGGAACATAAGCCCCACCTGCTTTTAAAATACCAAGTAGAGAGATAATCATATTAAATGAGTAATCCAACATTACAGCTACTGGAGAATCTAAAATGACACGTTTAAATCAACAATTGGAGTCGTTTCATATTCAGTTCTTCTTTGGACATCACTTTGAATTCTTTGTAAAAGATCTGAAACAGTCATTCTCCCATCTGCACTTACACGAAGTGGTGGTGTATTTATAAATAAACCTACCATTTCACTCAGACCGTGCATTGGAATTGAACGCCCAGATACTGTTGTACCGAATATTACGTCCTCTGAATTTTTGTACCTTTGTAATAATAGACCCCAGGCTGTATAGAATAATGTAGCCAATGTTACACCTTGATTACTTGCAAAACTTCGAAATCTATCACTTCGCTCTTTATCTATCTCTTTTACATATGTTTTTGCTTTTTTTAGTTGATTAGAATTTTTATTGGATAAATTTATTTGTTCAATTAATTCATTTAAATATTGTTCCCAAAAAAGCTTTTGTTTTGATTTATCTTGTTTTTGTTGCCATAGTATATATTCTTTAAATTTCTTTTTATTTATAGATGATGGTACATCTCCCTTTATTAACTCTCGATATACCTTAATAAACTCTTGTAAAATAATACTATTACTCCAACCATCAAACAAAATATGATGATGACGTAAAACCATTTCATATTCGCCTTCGTTCAAATGGCACAGTTCGATAGAAAAGGGAACTGTTTGTAAATCAAAGCTTTCTGTATCATTAGATACTTTGCCATCACTATAAATAATGTTCGGAGTATGCTCTTTTAGTATAAGTTGTACAGGTTGTTTAACTTTTTCCCATCGAAAAATTGTACGCAGCATTTCATTTTCCCGCGTTACATAATTCCACGCCTCTTCAAACTTTGGAATATTAATTTTTCCAGTTAAGCAAAGTCGAAGTTCTTCATGATATAGCTTTCCTTCGGGTTCTTTCAAATAATGATAAAGAATACCTTCCTGCACTGGTGTAAGGGCGATTACATCTTCAATATCTTCTTTATGAATCTTTACTGCTTTCCTCATTAACAGAACCTCCTACAAGTGTGGTATGGTGTGAATATTTATCGGAACCTAATAAGGCAAGTGCTTTTCTATCTATCTTTCCGCTATCCGTTAATGGCATTTCATTTACACGTACAAAACTGTTAGGTATCATATAATCTGGTAAAAATAAGCGTAGATATTTTTTTAACCTCTCTAACTCAATATCATTTTCTGACTCATAGAAAGCTATTAACTTAACTACCATCTCAGATTCTTGTCTTACAATTACCGCACATTGTAAAACTCCTTCACAAGACATTAAACACGATTCTATTTCCCCTAACTCAATACGAAGGCCATTAACTTTAACTTGAAAATCAATTCTTCCATGAAACTCAATATTCCCATCCGATCTTATTAAAGCTAAGTCACCGGTTTTATATATACGGGTATCAAGGGAATATTGTACAAACTTTTCTGCCGTTAATTGCGGCCTATTTACATATCCACGTGCTAATCCTATACCTGAGATACATAATTCTCCTATATGGCCTTCCTGAAGTTTATTACCATATTTATCAACAACAAACATCTCAATATTCTTAATTGCTCGCCCTATTGGAACGCTCCCTTCTGTAATCTCATGTGTCGGACAATCATAAGCAGTCACATCAATGGTTGCTTCAGTAGGTCCGTACAGATTAGTAAGAAGTGTACCATTAGAGAAATTTAGCAGCTTGTTAAAACGGTTTACATGTTGAGACAGTAGTGCCTCACCACTAACAAATACTTGTTTCAACGATTTTATTCGGTTAGTTTCACCTGTCACATCAAGATAGTGTAAAAATGCACTTAACATAGATGGTACAAAATGCATAATTGTCACGTCATTACTTTCAGTTGTCTCAATAATAGCCTGTGGAAACTTCTCCATCCCCGGCGCAAGAATACATACTTTGGCTCCAACTATGGCCCACCAGAACATCTCCCATACGGACACATCAAATGTATAAGGGGTCTTTTGTAATATAGTATCCTTTGAACTAATTGGATAAGCCTCTTGCATCCACTCAATTCGATTTATTAAGGCCGAATGCTCAATCATAACACCCTTAGGTTTCCCGGTTGAACCGGAAGTGTATATTACATACACAAGATCAGAGGGTTTGTTAATACACTCTAGATTTTCACCCTTTCCTTCATAGGAAATCGAATCTAAAGCCAACATATCAGCTTTCAAACTATCTTGAAAACGATGTAGGATTTGCTTTTGTGTCAGTATTAATTTAGCACCGCTATCTTCTATAATGAATTGTAATCGTGATGATGGATGATTCGGGGAAAGCGGCAGATATGCTCCGCCCGCTTTTAATATCCCGAAAATTCCGACAACCATTTCGATAGATCGCTCTACCATAATACCTACAACTGTATCTGGTCCAACTCCACCTTCACGTAAAAGACGAGCTAATTGGTTACTTTTTTCATTTAATTCCTTATAAGTTAATGTTTCTTTTTTAAAAATAACAGCAACCTCATCTGGCGTACGGACTACTTGTTCTTCAAACAGCTTCTGTATACATGTACTCATCCGGGTTGTATCACTCCTTTTGTTACAGGTATTTTTTCAATGGCACGTTTCGCTTTTTTAGCAAATCCCTTACCAAGTAATAGCTGATGAATCTGATTACTCCCCTCAACGATCTCCATTGTTTTAGAATCTCTAAAGCACCTTGATATTGAATAATTATCATTACAACCAAGTGCTCCCATAATCTGTACAGCATTCGTTGAATGCCTTGTACCTGAGCGCGATGCAAAATATTTTGCAATCATAATCTTTTCAGTAGCATCAGCTCGATGCTCATTTTTGGCCTTACAAGCTTCTAAACTAAGTAGTATAGAAGCTTCTAAATCTACTCCCATATCCGTAATCATATGTGAAATCATGCCATGATCAATTAGAGAGTTACCAAATGCACTTCTATGTAATACATGATTCCCACAGATTTCTAAACAAGTACGTAATACACCAAGAGCAGCAAAGGCAATTGAAATACGCCCAAATTCTAAAGCATACGGTGCAAGGTAAGTAAAAGCAAATCCTGGTCTACCAATGATATTTTCTAAAGGTATTTCTACATTATTGAATTCAATTTCTGCCAAATATGCAGCTTTAAATCCAAGCATGTCTCTTATATGAGTAACATTTACACCCGCACTATCTTTTGGTACTAAACAGGCAACTGGTTGTTCACCATTTAGTTTTCCAAATACCAAAAACACATCAGCAGCTGCACCAAAAGTGATCCACTTCTTCACTCCATTAAGTATTAATTTATCCCCGTGTTGATCGAAGTTCGTTTTAATCATATTTAAATCTGATCCTGCTCCAGGTTCAGTAAGGGCTAATGCAGCTATTTGATTACCAGATGCAAGTAATGGTAACCACTGATTTTTTTGATTTTCTGTTCCCCATTTTAAAATCGTTTCTGTTACCATCGTATGGACATTAAATAATCCCGAAAGAGAGACACTACCTCTTGCTATTGCTTCAGTAAATAACCCATACGTTACATAATCCCATTCTAATCCACCATACTCTGCTGGAAGTGTTCCACCTAAATAACCATTTTTAGCACAAGTCTTTATTATGTCTGATGGAATGCCCTGTTCAATCTCCCAACTATTAGCGTAAGGTTCTATATTTTCACAAACAAAATCCAAAAAATTCTGATACATTTTATATTGAGATGGCTCTAAGTATTGTTTCATGTCCATTACCGAACCATTTGCTTATTTCTTATAAAATTACCAATAGAATTTACAGACTTATAGTTATCCATATCTAAGTCATCCATAGTTACCTTTATGGCAAATTCTTTTTCAAGAAAAGTCATCAATTGGATTGCAAATAAAGAATTAACTAATCCTTCTTCAAAAATCTCAGTATCATCATTAAATTCAATACCTACATGATCTTGAATATACATATGAATAATTTGTTCTAAATTTTTATCTTGCATTTTATACACCCCTATTTGTAATTTTTAATTTTAATAAGCGTAAAAACCTTTACCACTCTTTCTACCACATTCACCTGCATCCACCATTTTTTTAAGTAATGGACAACATCTAAACTTTGGATCTTGATATTCCTCATAAAGTACATTCAAAGAATGTAATACTGTATCTAACCCAATTAAATCTGCTGTTTCTAATGGACCCATTGTATGTCCAAAGCATTTTTTAAATATATCGTCTACCTGTTTAGGCGTTGCTACACCATCCATTACAACCCAAGCCGATTCATTCATGAATAAGTGGGAGATACGGTTAGAAACAAACCCAGTCTGATCATTAACCACAATTGCATCTTTATCTAATTGTTTGAGGAAAGATTGAGCTTTTTCGACCGTTTCATCTGAAGTTAAATATCCTCTAATAACTTCTATAGATGGTTTCATATATACCGGATTCATAAAATGCATTCCTATTATTTTATCTGGACGCTTTGTTACTCCTCCTACTTTTGTTATTGAGATACAAGACGTATTGACTCCGAAAATTGTATCCTTTTTACATATCTCATCTAATCTTCTATAGATCGGCTCTTTAATTTGCCAGTTTTCTGGAACATTTTCTACTATATAATCACATTCAGCCACTTCATCAAGATTAGTAGAGCTACTTATTAACGAAAGTACTTCTTCCTTATGCATTCTAGGAAATGCTTTATTAATTAGAGGAGCAAAGCGAACTGTCTCTAATATTTTCTCTTCCGCTATTTCTAACTGCTCTTCTGTAACATCAATTAATACCGTTTCTAGACCATGCAGCACTAAATCTACTGCCATGCCGATCCCCATTGTTCCAGCACCTACAATACCAATTTTCTTGAACATTTATCCATCATCGCTCCCTTAATATATTTATAATTTATATCTAAAAACTTTTACATTGAAGAACTCTTTGCAGGTAACGTTTTTGTTCTCTCTCTTTAATCTGTTTTTCAGTAAGTGCTGTTTTCATCATTTGGATTGCTTCTTCTACATCACTTTTCTCCACTGAATACCCCGAATTAATTTTTTCTTCCAATTGACTTTGGACCTTTTGAAATGGGAGTACTACCTTTTTCTGATAATCACTTAAATCTGTATTATAATTTTTTGTACTTACAACTACAGTTAAACACCCTGATATAACTTCTTCATAATCAGATCCTTGTAATGTAAAAGAATTTTTTGTATTTAGGATATCTTTCTCCCTTTCATAATTAAATGTCGATATAGCAGGGTTAATAGCTTGCAGAAGATACTTCAAGACTTCCTTTGGTCCCATTTCAATAGCTTTCATAGACCCATGATTCATTAGATAGTGAATCATGTCCAACCATTTCACAGGCTTTATTAATTGTAAGTAAAGGTTTTCTCTTATATTTTCTACACCTTTATACATTGAACTATCATGATTCGCTATGACAGGTACTAATGGCTGTTTCATGTCTATATTTTCTAGTACACTCTTATATTTTTCAGCAGCAGGTTGCATCATAGGAGAATGAAATGGCCCACTTAATTTAAGGGGGATTGCAATTCCCCCATGCTCTACTACCATTTCACAAGCTAACTGAACCGCAGAGTTTGTACCAGAAATTGATGTTTTATTTGAAGTGTCATAAGCCGATATATATACTTCCTGTCCCTTGGTTAACAATTCTGAACAAATACCTTCAACAATTTCTGGAGCAAGATTGTTAACCCATGCCATAGTTCCATCTATAGTCAATGCATAGCTACTCAAAATCGTACTACGTTCTTGTACTAATTTTAAGGTATCTGAAAATGCAATTGCTCCAGAAGCACATAGAGCTGTATATTCTCCCAAAGAATATCCAATCATTGCCTCTGGTTTATTGCCTATTTCCTGTTCAAAAACTCGAAAAGCTGCCATGCTAGTTGTTACTAAAGCAGTCTGTGAATTTTGTAACTTTTCAAGGTCAGCTTTGTATATCTTCTCCATACAAAGGGAAGCCATGTCTATTTTTAGAGTGTCACTTGCTTCTTCAAATATCTCACGTGCTACAGGGAAGTTTTCATAAAGGTACTTACCCATTCCAGAATAATGGGATCCTACGCCAGGAAACATAAATACAATATTCATCTTTTTATCTCCCTTTTTTTCATCTTAAGCTATCTTCAACTCTATCTAATAAAGCTCGTCCCTCTTCAGTTTTTCTTAAATTCACTAAATCAACTACATAGCGAATATCTGATACATCATTCCATCCTAAATCCAGTGCAAGATTCATATGCTTTAACGAAAGATCGATTCTATCAATTAATGAATAACCACATGAAAGTAAAAAGTGATGCCATGCATTTAAATCTCCTATAGTACGGGCTTTTTGTACAAACTCACTAGCTTTATTAAAATCTGAATAGTATCTTAGTTGATGGTATGCGGTAAAAACGAAATTATCTAATTCGTTATAAGGAAACACATAAGCTGTATAGGTTTGAAGATTTGTGAATCCAACTTTTCCCGCTAGTTTAATAGATGGAATACGAAAATCCTCTGTCTTCCAATGTGGTGTTCTTCCTTGTTTTAAACAGTCATCCAAGAATGCTCTTGCAGCCAACCAAGCATACCCTTTACCTCGCTGGAATAAATCATAAGTATTAATTCCAATTTCCACATCAGTATCTGTCGCAAAAACCGATAAGCAACTAGTTACAACTTGTTCATGTACCATTACTACATAACCAAATCCATTTCGGATGAAATCCTGAGTTGACTCCCAAAAATCAACAATATCATCCCGTACCATTGCGAACTTTTTATCTGATAACATGTCGATTGTAATACGTTCCACCGTTACCCCATTAGGCATATTAGGTTTAGATAACTTATTATAAGACTCCGGATCAAAAGTAAATGTTACTCGAGTGTAAGGTTTAGGAATAAACATTTGCAATTGTTCCTCGACAACCTGTTTCCATTTTGATTCGGGTAATAATTCAACTTGAAAAAAGTCATCCCCTATCTGCTGAGCCTCAGGTGCAATTACTTCTTTAATAAAAGTTGGTAGACTTGAAACAAAATTACTTGTAGGATCACCTAATAAATAAAAAATTTCTTGTTCTGCCCATACAAGTGCACATCTAGGGTTATTAGGATTATCCACATAAATATGTCCCTTATTGTAACCATGAGCTATACCATTAAGTATTGGATGGTTCTTATAATCAACGAGAAGTGGAGATATTTGTTTGAATTCATCCTTTTCTTTTACCAATTCATAAATCATATTCTTAAAAGTCCTCCCTTTTGAGAACAAGTGTGAAGTGCATGCTGCGCAATAATTGGCTGAAGTACCTGCGAGGTACCTTCAATAATTTCTAAAACCTTTGCTTCCCTAAATAAACGCTCAACAGGATATTCTCTTGAAAACCCGTTTCCACCAAACACTTGGACAGCGTCTGTGGCTACCTTCATAGCCATCTTTGAGGCAAAATATTTTGCAATGGTTGTTTCAATTACAGCATCAGTATGTCTATCCTGACGCTTTTTCCCAGCCTCTTGGCATAACGAACGAGCTGCTTTTATATTTACACTTGCTTCTGCTAAAATTGTTTGAATTGCTTCATATTCACATATATATTTATTTCCTTGTTTTCTTCTTCTTGAATAAGCTACCATTGCTTCTAGTGCTTCTTGAGCAATGGCCACTCCCGCCCAGGCAATACTATATCTACCATGATCAAGAGCTGTGTTAACTACATAACTCCATCCACCCCCAATTGGTCCTAACAAATTTTCAGCTGGTACCTTTACATCTTGCAAATGAATCTCAGCTATATGCGAGGAATTACTTGCTAACAGTTTACTCATTTTATTTGTAGAAACACCCGTCATTGACCGTTCAACAATAAAGGCACTAACTTTTCCTTCACTGGACGCAAAAACCAAAAAACAATCTGCAATGTCAGCAAATGAAATCCATTTTTTGTGCCCATTAAGAATAAAATAATCATCAACTTGTTTATAGGAAGTTCCAACCGCTTTTGCATCAGAACCAACCTCTGGCTCAGTTAGGGCAAATGAAAATAATAGGTTCCCCGTTGCCATCTCAGGTAACCATTTTCTCTTTTGCTCTTCAGTCCCCCACCTTTTAATTGACTCCCCTACTAAAGATACATGAACTGTAAGTAATTCACGAACCGAATTACAAGCTTTACCAATGATTTCAGTAAGACGACCATAATCTAAAGAATCAAGAGAAAGCCCACCATATTCTTTTGGTATCGTTGCACCCAATACACCATAACTTGAGATTTCTTGTAACACATCATAGGGAAGCTCTTCATTACTTTCAAACTCACTTGCTCGAGGCCGAAGCTTCTTTTCCGCAAACTCATCAACTACTCCCAGAATCTCTTCTGCATTACTCATACTGTGAAATTCCCATTCTTCTTTTTGTTAATTAGATCAACCATATTATTAATAGTAGAAAAGTTAATAATATCAAGTTCATCATTATCTACTACTATATCAAACTCCGTTTCTATAAAATTTAACATTTGCATAGCAAAGAGCGAATTCACATAACCTTTTTCAAATATGTTGTCATCATTAGCAACAATAGTTTCCTCTGCATTAAAAATAATAAGATTTTTTTTAATGTATTGACGTATTTTTTCATGATTATCCATGTAATTACTCCTTCTGAGACCTAGGAAATCAATTAACCAATATCCCAATTAAAATCGGTCTCTATTATTATTTTTTCTTTCTCCTGAGTCGCAGATAAAACAAGTTCTTTTTCCTCACTTGTTAACATTTGAATATCTTTTAGACTAACATTAGGATGAGTTGTTATTTCTTCTAATAGAAGGTTAAATCGCCGTCCAAATTCTACTATTGTTGATTTATCAAATAAAGATGTAGCATATTCAAAAGTGAATTCATATATATCTTTATTTTCTTCAGCAATAAGAGTTAAATCAAACTTACTTGTTAGTGTATCTGTGTTTGTTTCTGTGCTAATTTCTAATCCATCCACAACTGTATGTTTTTCATCCGAATTTTGTAATACAAACATGACATCAAATAAAGCACTTCGGCTTAAGTCTCTAGAAAGATCTAATTTTTCCACTAACTGATCAAATGGATACACCTGATGTTCGAAAGCTTCTAACGTATCGTTTTTCACTTTTTTCAAGTGATTAATAAAAGATTGATCTGGATTTATTTGATAACGTAATGCAATTGTATTTACAAACAGCCCCATAAGAGGTAACAAATCAGCATGCGGCCTACCTGCAACTGGTGATCCTATAATGACATCCTTTTGTTCCCCATGCTTGTACAGAAAAATAGTGAAAGTAGCCATAAGTAACATAAAAGGTGTCGTATCAGTTTCTAGTGCTATTTTTTTTATTTTTTGAGTAATTTCCTTGTTTACTTGGAAATTGTATTGTTCACCCTCAAAACTCTTTACTGGTGGTCGACCTCGATCGTATGGTAATTCAAGAACTGGTATATCCCCTGAGAATAATTCCTCCCAGTATTTCTTATGGATATCAAATTCTTTAGAAGATAATAATTTTTGTTCCCACACAGCATAATCTTTATATTGCAAACGATTTTCCGGCAATGTTTCCCCTGCATATAGGGCCTTAAAATCATGCATAAAGATACTTAAAGACACGCCATCTGTTATGATGTGATGAAGGTCAATTACAAGTAAATAACTATTATCTTTTAGCTCCTTTAGTCCAGCCCGCATTAACGGAACCTTAGAAAGATCAAATGGTTGTAACCATTCTTTATAATCTCCCTTTATCATTTCTAGCTCAAATGTTACCTGTTCTAATACTCTCTGTACTAATTGATCCCCCTGCCACTCAAACTGTGTTCTGAGTATTTCATGGCGTTTAATAAGCTTTTCAAAGACTAATTCTATCCTTTTCCGGTCCACCCTTCCTTTAAGAATAAAACAACTTGGTACATTGTATGTCATCTGTACCCCATCCATCTCTTGTAATAGCATCATTCTTTTTTGAGTCGATGAAACCGGGTATACTTCAGATTTCGGTACTACTTCTATATCTTGCAACCTATTTTCTTTTGAATTTTTAATAAAATGACTTAAAGTGCTTATTGTTGGATACTCAAAAAGATTTGCCAATGATAATTGCACGTTAAATTCTTTCCATATTTTAGCGTTGATTACAGTAGCATGAAGGGAATGACCACCAAGTGCGAAAAAATTATCTTCCACACCAATACAAGGATTACCTATAACTTCTTTCCATATATCAACTAGCTTTCTCTCCATATCATCGAGTGGTTTTACATAATTAGTAGTCTCCATCGATGGAGAAGAATCTATAATTACATTCTTTGTATTACCTTCTATAACAGAAATAAGAAATGTCATTATTTGTTCAGCTAAATTTTGCTCGTATTCTGCAGCATTGTGAATTTTATCTGAAATATTTACTATTCCTTCTTTAGTTACTGATTTTGTTAAGTGCATTTTTATCATTGATCCACGAATTACTCCCCAATTGGCAGCTGCTGTCTTCATAGATTCAGCGATAGTTTGGAAGCCCGAGTGATAATGCTCACCAAGAAACGAAAGCATTTTGGAAAACTTTACTCGGCCATCTACAACTTGACCCAAATGTGAGAATAGCGGAACATCATTAAAGTCTAAATATCCATCTGTCTCTTTATTCAAATCAAACCTACTTATTAGTTGTGTAGCAAAAAGGTGCATTTGTGAAAAAATATGTTTTTCATCTTTTATATGTTTTATCCAATTTGACAAATCGGTTGTAATCGATTGTATGTCTGTGATCTCATCTTCAGTAACTTTTAAAGTACTTACTTTTTGATAACCCTTATGAAAAAGTTCTATTGAAAGTTGTGCATTTTTAACCATAAAATATGGATCGGTAATAATTAAACAGTCTTCTTCGGGCTCATACCCTACAACAACAAATGAATGAACAATATGATTTTTTAGATAATTTTCATCCCAAGGAAGCCAGTAAGCATTCATGGTTAACACCACAGGAAATCCCGAGTATAACTGTTCTAATATAATTTCAAATCCTTCATCGGATGAATCTGTATCAAATATAGTACTTTTTATACCATGATATTTTTCTAAATCACTTACAAAATAACCAGACTCTGTAAATAATCCATCCCCTAAATTCC
Organism: Bacillus sp. M13(2017); assembly: GCF_002218325.1. Classification (NCBI taxonomy): domain Bacteria; kingdom Bacillati; phylum Bacillota; class Bacilli; order Caryophanales; family Bacillaceae; genus Bacillus; species Bacillus sp. M13(2017). The sequence goes on from NZ_KZ268510.1 coordinate 54,715, forward strand.
CATTATCGACAGGAGAAAAACCAAAATCCCATAATCTAGCGTACATTAAATAATGTTTACGCTTAAACCAATTAGCTAACGTAGCAATTACATCATCAATACAATTCTGTTCAGAACTTTTACAAGGCTCTACATCATATAAGATTGAAGAAGTATAATTTCCCATTTACTCACCTCTATATTTTTACCAACAGGAAAAACTATTGTAATTTGGTTATTTCTCTATACTAAATTTACAGAGATATGTATATCTTCTTTAAAAAGCTATCAATTATTATTAACGCATTTCATATAAAGAATCTTATTTCTCGAATCACTTTTTTATTTTAATCTTTCTATAATAGGGAGGAGAATTCCCTAACTCATAGTCATCAGAATAAACACTTACATTCCAGAAAGCTAAGAGGGAAAGCTCCTTTAATCCCACAGTATAGCAAGTGTAAATTTAAACTCTTAAAAGTCGTGTTTACAATATGAAGTAATACTAATTATTTTTCTTTTCTGCTATATAAGCAGCTAGTTGTTTAATATTGCGTTTTGTATATGCGACTAAGTCGTCCGTATTAAGATTCTCATTTTCTAAAGCAAGATCAAGCTCAATAGCTAGTAGAGAATTTCCTCCTAAGTCAAAGAAATCATCCTCTACACCGACAGCTTCAATCTTCAATATACTTTTCCATATTTCAACTAAACGAGATTCTAACTCATTACTAGGAGACATCATACTCTCCTCCTCATTCTTAGGTAAAGATCTAGGTGAAGGTAAGGAATGTCGATCAACCTTTCCACTTGGTGTTAATGGTATGTTTTCAACTTCAACAAAGAAAGTAGGTATCATATAACTCGGAACTAATTTCGCAAGATGCAATTTCAAATCAGAAATGGATACAAGTGATTTTGCTACGAAATAAGCTACAAGTTTTTTCTGCCCATCTTCATCTTGAATGTCTACTATCACTGCTTCTTTAATTGCATGATGTGAAGATAAAGCATCTAAAATTTCCCCTGGCTCAATTCGATATCCTCTAATTTTTAATTGTTCATCATTTCTACCGAGGAATTCTATATTCCCATCAGGTAACCAGCGTGAAAGATCTCCTGTCCTGTACATTTTCTCCCCTTTTACAAATGGGTCTGGTAAAAACTTTTCTTCAGTTAATCTCATTTGATTTACATATCCTCTTGCAAGCCCTTCTCCCGCAATATACAGCTCTCCTACCGCACCAATAGGCTGAAGTCTCTGTTTTTGATTAAGTATATAAAGCCTTACATTCGGAATAGGCTTTCCAATAGGAATAGTATTATAGTTTTCACTTTCTTGAAGTGAAAACGTACTTGCGATAACTGTCGCCTCAGTAGGACCATACATATTTTCTATTTGAGTCGATAGTCGATGCTTTTTAAACTTATTAACCACCTCATGTGTCAAAGCTTCACCCGCAAGTAATATATACTTCACTTTATTTAAAACCTGGCAATTTTCATTATTAAGTGTATTTACGAAAGCTCTAAACATAGACGGTACAAAATTTAATAATTTCACATCATATTTATCTATAGTTCTTAAAATTGCTCTTGGGTTTCGATGTTCCCCATTGTCCATTATTACTAATTTACTACCTACTATGGTCCACCCAAACAACTCTAGAACAGATACATCAAATATATAAGGTGTCTTCAGTAAATACGTATCTGATTCATCCATAGGATATAAATGAGACATTGAAAATAAGAAATTCACAATACTACAATGTTCAATCATGACTCCTTTTGGTCTACCTGTAGAACCGGAGGTGTATAAAATATAAGCTAAGTTATTTGGTTTTCCAGTAACCTCCAGGTTGCTTGTATCACCAACGTACAAATTTTCTTGCTTTAAATCAATAATCTCTCCTACAAATGGAATTTCACCTACGTATTTAGATTCTGTAAGTACAAATTGAGGATTACAATCCTCTAAAATATGTTCCATTCGACGCTTTGGATATTCAGGATCAATTGGTACATATGCAGCTCCAGATTTTAGCGCAGCAAATATAGCTATAATCATTTCTACGGATCTTTCCACAACGATACCAATTCTAGTTTCCTGATCTACCCCTTTTTGTCTAAGAAAACGAGCAAGCTGATTTGCTCGATTATTGATATATGAATAACTGTACGATACATCATTTGAAATAACTGCGATTTCTTCTGGTTTATTTTCAACCTGATCCTCAAAAAATTGATGAACTAATTTACCCTGAGTAAAATCTAATTTTGTATTATTAAGTTCATTTAACATCCTTGTGGATTCACTTTTACTTAAAACATTAACATCTTCAATTTTCGCTTCAGGATTAGCTACCATCCACTCTAGCGTATTTATAAAATGCATCATAAACCGCTCTATAGTTTGCGGATAATATAGTCCTGTCGCGTATTCCAATTCTAATCGTAGACTCTCTTCTTCCGGAAATACTTCTATACTCATATCTACCTTTGAAGCTTGGTGCTTAATTTCGTAAGATTTAAATGTAATATCTTTTATTTTTTCTGATGTTCTTCCGATATTCTGCATCACTAACATGACATCAAATACAGGATTCCGGTTAGTATAATAAGCCATGTCTAACTTATTTACTAACTCATCAAATGGGTATTCTTGATATTGAAATGCTTCTAGCGCATTTTCTTTTACTTCATTTAAGAATTGAATTATTGTCTTTTCCGCTTTAGGATGATTTCTCATAGGTAGTGTATTTACAAACATACCTATGATAGGCTCAAGATCATGATGAATTCTTCCTGCAATTGGAGAACCTACTATAATATCTTCCTGTTGTGTATACACATGCAATACTATATTTAGTGACGAAAGAAGTACCATATATAAAGTAGCTTCTCTTTCATCCGCAAAGGATTTTAATTTATTAGAAAGTTCAGGTGTTAGATGGAATACTAATCTATCACCTTCAAAAGTTTGATTTAGCCCACGTGGCTTATCGGTTGGGAACATAAGAATTGGTAACTCACCTTTAAACTTATCTACCCAATACTCTTCAATTTCTTTCAGCCCTTCATCGTGTAAACGATTGGTTTGCCAATTGGCATAATCTTTGTATTGTATTTTAATAGGCTCTAAGGCTTTGCCTGAATATAAATCTATAAACTCTTTTTCTAACTTCGCTAAAGATACTCCATCTGCTATTATGTGATGAAGATCAAATAGTAGCAGATATTGATTGAATTCTAATTTCATTAAACCGACGCGCATAAGTGGAGCCCTATCTAGCTGAAAAGGACGAACAAATTCCTGTATTAACTCTTCAATTGTGGATCTATCAGATTTATATAAATGTTCAATTCTAATATCTAAACTATCATGAATAAATTGAACTGGTTCACCTTTAATAAATTGGAATGAAGTTCTTAATGATTCATGACGTTCCACTAATTCTTTGACACATTGTTCTGCCTTTATAAAATCAAACTCACCTTCAATTAAAATTGCACCTGGTATATTGTAGGCAGTTCCTATTCCAGCAAAGCGGTTTAATATATATAATCTTTTTTGTGAAGAAGAAGCTTGATAAAATTCTCTATCAGGTACAATCTCAATTTGAGAATAATTTTTCTTCCCTTCATATTTCTCTATATACTCCGCTAATAGCATAATTGTAGGCCTTTGAAACGTTTCACGTATAGGTACATCTACACCTAAACGTTTATATATGTGAGAAACAACAGAAGTAATTTGTAAAGAATTACCTCCTAATTCGAAAAAGTTATCATTCACACCTATTTTCTCTATTCCAAGTACTACTTTCCATATCTCAGAGAGCATTTGTTCAATTTCATTACGTGGTTCAATAAATAAAGCTGTGGATTGCTCCCAAATTGGATCTGGAAGAGCTTTCCGATCTATTTTACCGTTTGATGAGATTGGAAACTGCTCAATCGGGATGATGTATGCAGGAATCATATAAAAAGGTAAATACTCTCTAAGGAATTGGCGTACCTCTTCTACTTTAGCTGAAGAATTCATAACAACATATGCACATAAAACCGGAGCATCTTCTCCCTCTTTTTTACGTGTAATTACAATAGCTTCACCAATTTCAGGATATCGTAATAGTTGCTTTTCTATTTCTCCCAATTCAATTCGTAATCCACGAATTTTGACTTGATCATCCATACGGCCTAAATATTCAAGATTTCCATCTGGTAACCAGCGAGCCAAATCTCCAGTACGATATACCTTGTCATCTATAATAGAAGAATCCTCTTTGTTGATTTGTATAGGAACAAATTTCTCCATAGTTAACTTAGGTTGATTTAAATAACCTCTTGCTAATCCTTCTCCTGAAATACACAATTCCCCAGGAATTCCAACGGGTTGTAATTGTTGATTATCACCCATAATATAAACTTTTTGATTAGCTAGAGGCCTTCCTATTGGTAATTGATTCATAAATTCTAACTCAGCGTGCTGAACATGATAACATGTAGAATCTACAGTTGTCTCTGTAGGTCCATAAGCATTTGTTAAATTTGGTCGGCAGTTTTCATTAAATAAACCAAGGAATTTCCGTGCTAATTTCGGTGGTAATTCCTCTCCAGCAATAATAAAATGTTTAAATGAATATTCTATTTCTTCATCTATAAAATTAGTTAATAATCGAAGATGCATCGGCGTTCCATCCGCGATATTTATTTGCTTTTCTTGATAAAAATTAATTAGCTTCTGCCCATCAGTTCTTGCTTCCTCAGGTACTATAAATAAACTATTTCCTAATAGAAGCGCACCAAACATGTTTTGTACTGAAGCGTCAAACTCAAAAGGGGAAACTAACCCGATTCGCATAGAAGAACTATATTTATCATATATTTCATTTTTTAACCCAAATATTAAATTTACAACACTACGATTTTCAACCATAATTCCTTTAGGATTACCTGTAGTTCCAGAGGTAAAAATAACATATGCCAAATCGTAAGGTGTACTTACTGAAGGGAAACTAACCAACTCTGTTTCAAGTAGTTCATTAAAACTCACCATACTACAATCCTGGATTTCTCTTGTAAAATCTTCACTAATAACCTCTGGTTTTACTATACAAAGTGGAGATTTACATTCTTTTAGCATCGCCTCTATCCGTTTATACGGCAAATATATGTTAATAGGTAAATAAGCAGCCCCACTTTTTAAAATACCTAGCATTGCAATGACTGCATCAATTGATCGATCCATCATAAGACCAACAATGTGTCCTTTTCCAATTCCTTTTTTATGTAGAGAACTGGCAACCAGATCTACCTTTTCTTTTAATTGAGCGTATGTTATTTCTCTTTTGTCATCAGAAACAGCAAGTTTATTTGGATTATGCATGACTTGTTCTTCAAATAACTGTATCACCGTTAAATGATGCGGGTAATCTAACTCAGTTTGATTAAATGCAATTAACTCTCTTATATCATTATCACTAACCCAATCTAAATCTATATGGGGCGTATTCGGTTGTAGTAAAGCTTGCTCTAACAAGTCTATAAAATGATGACCAAATCGCGTAACAGTAGATGTTTTGTATAGATGTTCATTAAAATACATATCACCTTCTATACACCCATTTACTTGACGGAAAGAGAATATAATCTCAGCATTGCTCTCACTTAAATAATTTAAATCTTGAATTTCCTCTAGCAAAATTGCAGTACGGAATGGATAATTACGCCCCTCTGGAAGGTAGTTACTCAAAACCGGTTGTAAACTTTCCAATGGGAAATTTTGATGTTCTAAAGCATTAACCATTACTGTACTAACTTGCTGGAGAATTTGTCTAAATGTCATATGTTCCTCAAGACCATGTCTTAAAACTAACAAAGTATTAATAAGGTTAGTATCACTGTCTTGTTTTAAAACAGGTGTACCAATGCATATATCTTGCAATCTAGTATATTTATTTAACAGCAAAGTAAGTCCAGCAGTAAGAATCATGTGCAATTGAAGATCTGATCCATTTGCTAACTTTAAAATCTTCTCGGACAATTCCTCTTTTAGTTTTATGCTAACATTTGATAAATTCACCTGTTTGTTTGATGTCCGGTAATCATAAGGGAAATGGCAGTCAGCCAGTTCCCCTGATAAGTTTTCTAACCAAAATTCTCTTTCCTTTATTCGTTCATTTGCGGCAATTACTTTATCTTTATTCGCTATTCGTTCAACCATAGTTACTCACTCCTGACAATAATCAATTAAAAGTTAAAATCCCCAAAATCTACTGATACCTTAACTGGTTGCAGTTCTTGAATTTCTTGTTTAAATGAAATATCTTTTAATAAAATTTCAGGATGATCTACAATTTGTTCAAAAATCTCAACATAACGCTCACATAACTTTTGAACCGTGTCCCTAGTATATAAAGACGTTGCATATTCCATAGTCAGTTCAATTGTATCTTCCAATTCAACCACTCTTAGCAATAAATCCATTTGTGCGCGCTTAAAGTCGTGATCATATGTCCTTAGTTCTAAACCATCGATAAACATATGATCTGCATCCATATTTTGCATAACAAATGAAACATCGAAAAGTGGGTTCCTATTATACGTGCCCTGAAGTCCTAATTGATTAACCAGGTCCTCATATTGACATTTTTGATGTTCAAATGCTTGTAAGACCTGCTCTTTTACTTCAAATAGGAATTGAGTAAACCTTTGTTCAGCTCTTGGATAGTTCCTTATTCCTAACATGTTTACAAATACTCCTATAATATCTTGTAAATCCGCATGCGGGCGACCAGTAATTGGTGAACCAATAACAACATCCTCTTGGCCAGTATATTTACCTAGCAAAATATTATATACAGAGAGCATTAGCGTATATAATGTAGTTTCTTCTTTTGCTAATAAACGCTTAATTTTCTTGGTAACATTTGAATCAATAGTAAAGGATATTTTACTACCTTTTAGATCTAATATTTCAGGTCTTGTATAATCAGTAGGCATATTCAAGACAGGTACACCATCTTTAAATTGCTCTAGCCAATACTGTTCATGTTTGAGAGCAATTTCTTTTTCTTTTTCACTCTGCTGCCATTCTGAGTAATCCTTATACTGTATTTTTAAGTTTGGTAATTTCTCTCCTGAGTAAAGCGCAAATAGATCTCTAACGAAAATATCATAGGAAACTCCATCGGTTACTATATGATGTAAATCAATAATTAAAATATGTTTTTGTTCTTCCAATCTAATTAACCCTACACGGAAATATGGAGCATTATTAAAATTAAATGGGCGAATAAATTCATTAATTATTTGTTCCACTTCAGATTCAAAGCCCTCAATTTGAGTAATATGGAAATCAGCATGATCATGAATAATTTGTACCGGTTTATCATTTTTCATTTCAATAGTAGTTCTAAATATCTCATGACGCTTAATTAATTGAGTGAACGCCTTTTCTAAACGTTCAATGTTTAATTTTCCATTTAAAAGAATAACGGAAGTATCATTATAAGCTGTACTTTCTGGATACAATCGGTGTAATACATAAAATCTCTTCTGAGCTGAAGAAAGCTGATAATGAGATTTAGGTTCAGCTGGAACAATAACATCAAATTCACTCTTATCTGCCCTTGAAATATAATTTGCTAGTTTCTCAATATTTGATAGAGTAAAGAGTTCTTTAATAGGAACTTCAACATTAAACTCTTTATGAATTTTTGAAACAATAGTAATAGCCTTAAGTGAATCTCCACCTAGTTCCAGAAGATCATCATGAACACCAACTTCTGAAACTTTAAATATATTTCTCCAAATTTTTGAAAGCTTTTCTTCTACCTCATTACGAGGTGCTACATATTCAGTCAAGAGTTGTGGTCTAGAATGGTATAACGTAGAATCTAATTCTTCTTCCTTCTCATCATTGAAAGAATTTAATAACACCCATTGATCAATACGCGCTTGCAGTTCCCCTGGAGAATGAATCAGTACTTCCCCTTGTTTCCATGACAGTGCTATATTAAAGGCCTGAGCTCCTTCTTCAGGTGTCATAGATAATTCATGTACACTTGCACCTATCTGCATATCTTTTTCTTCATCTTCCCAGTATTTCCAATCACTCCAATTGACACTTATCCAAGGCAGGTTGGAATAACGATTTATATATTGTGCAAAAACATCCATGTATATATTTGAAGCAGCATATGATACATAACCTAATCCACCTAAAACCGCTGAAATGGAAGACATTAGAACACAAAAATCTAAATCTTTATTTCGTAAGCACTCTTCTAAATTGAGAAGACCATAAATTTTTGCAGAAAATTGTTCCTCACAGTCCTCTTTTTCAAGTTCCTGAATCAAATTAAAAGTCTTTCCACCAAGAATACCTGCACCATGAATTACACCATTAATCTTTCCAAATTTTTGTTCTGCCTTATGAATTGCTTCGTATAGTTGTGATTGATCTGTAACATCAGCAGCAAGTACATAAACTTTAGATCCCGTTTCTTCTATCTCTAAAACTTTACGAATTCTTTCCGAATACATCGTATTTTCCTTCAAATGCATATCCCACTCATCACGATTTGGCAGACCTGTACGTGTAAGAAGAACTAAGTTGGCTTGTACAGTTTGAGCCAAGTGTTTCGCAAGAATTGTACCAATACCTCCGAGTCCCCCTGTAATAAGGTAAACTCCATTCTTTCGTAAAGGCAGTTTCTCTTTAGCTGGCTGTTCTAGTTGTAAAGGCTCGTAAGTTTGAACAAATCTTTTATTTCCTCGATAAGCAATCATCTTATCATTCGTATTTGAAAGACATTCTTCTACTAATTGATTTATTAGCCTATTCTTCCATTCTTTGTTTACAGGTAAAACAACATCAATACTTGAACAAGAAAGATAAGAATACTCTTGCGGAACAACTAATGACGTTCCAAGTACAGTTGATTTTTCTGGAATTAATTCTTCATCACCAATCACTTGTTGAACACCATTTGTAATGATTCGAATTGAGATTGAATCAGAGATATTCTTGTCTCCTAGTGCCTGAGTTAAGTAAAAAATTGAATAGAATCCTAAGTTTTGTTTACAATTTACATATTCAATTGAGGCTTGTCTTTCCTCATCCGTAATTCCCCACATATGAACTATTCTTGTAGGTAAACCACATATTTCTTGTACTTCATCCAATAACTTAACGTAATCTGTACGTTCTTCAGGATTTATAATGAAGCGATCGTTATTCTCCTTATTAAAACCAAATCCAGATTCTACTGTAACTACTCTCTGCCCTTTATTTAATAAGTCCTTAACTAGTTCATTACCTAATCCTTCTTGATCTACAAAAACAATCCATGTCTCATTCACATCATGATTTGGTTCAAACAATGTAGAACTTTTCCATTGCGGCGTATAGAACCATTCAGAAATGTTGTTATTCTTACTAATTTTAGATTGCTTACTATTAAGCTTTTGACCTAAATCATACGGATTACCTTGTAATTTATAAGATATTTTATTGAAAGAATACATTGGTAATGGGATACGTCTTCTCTTCTCATCTTTATAAAATTGTTCCCAATCTATAGAAATACCTGTTACCCACATTCGAGTGATGTGACTAAATAAGAAATACATATCTGATACATCTTGTTGAACAGATCGAACCGTATTAAATATTCTTTCATTACCATTTTCATAGTCTAAAAGGCGACTAGTAAGCCTACTAAGGTCATTTCCAGGACCAATCTCTATGAATAGACTTGTATTGTCCCTATTCAACTCTTGAATTCCATCAGAGAATCGAACAGTTCCACGCATATGTTTTACCCAATAAACTGGGTTTGTTGCTTCTTCAGGTCGTATCCAAGTACCGGTCAAGTTTGACAAATAAGGTATTTTAGGTTCTCTAAGTGTCAATGTACTAACATAGGAAGCATACTCGTCCAGAATTGAATCCAGTTCGTGTGAATGTGCTGCTCCTTCTATTGTTACTCGCATACACATTAAACGCTTTTTCTTTAATTTATTTTCAAAATCTACAATTGCTTCTTCTGTCCCAGAAACTATACAAGCTGGACCATTAACTACTGCTAAAGAAATGGTATGTTGATATTCTTTTTCAAAAGAATTAATCAAATGAATTAATTCCTCTTCTGGAAGTGGAACGCTAAGCATTACTCCTGCAGGAAGACTACTCATTAGCTGACCTCTTTTTACAACCAATTTAAGTGCATCTTCCAAAGTAAATACTTCTGCTAAACAAGCAGCCACATATTCACCAAATGAATATCCAATCATTGCTTCAGGTTTAATTCCCCAACCCATTAATAGTTTCGCAACTGAGTATTCAAACGCGAAAAGAATTGGTTGACTAAATTCCATTCTTTTTAATTTTTCCGTCGCCTCATCAATACTGAAAGTAGTTGGGTATAACACTTCTTTCATGTTTACATTCGTAACAGATTGAAGGATTGCAAAGCATTCATCCATAGCTTCACGGAAAATTGCCTCTTGTTCGTATAATTCTAACCCCATGTTTACATATTGCGATCCGTTCCCAGAAAACAAGAAGTTAATTTTAGGATGTTCCTCTTTTACATTTACATATTGTACTCTTCTTCCTTCTGGCTGGTTTAACAGTTCAATTCCTTCTTGAGTACTGGAACAAACTAAAGCTCTCCTATGCTTGAATTCCTTACGTCCAATTTGCAGTGTATAACTAGCGTCTGCCAAATTCACATGAGGATTCTGTTCAAGGTGATTTCCTAAATTCAAAGTCATACGATCCAAAGCATCTTTCGATTTTGCCGAAATCATTAACATCTGGTATGGTCTACTATTTGAGGTTGCTTCAAGTTTTGGTGCCTCCTCCAAAATAATATGTGCATTTGTACCACCAATACCAAATGAACTAACACCTGCACGTAATGGTTTATTATCCTCTTTCCACTCATTTAATTGTTGATTTACATAAAAAGGTGTGTTTTCAAATCCAATTTGCGTGTTTGGTTTTGTAAAATTCACACTTGGCGGAAGAACCTGATCTTTCATCGCAAAGACCGTTTTGATTAGTCCAGCAACACCGGACGCTGCATTTAGATGGCCCACATTTGCTTTAACAGACCCAATTGGTACCGATTGTTTTTCATTAGAGTTAAACACTTCACTAAGCGCCTTGATCTCAATCGTGTCTCCTAGTTTAGTAGCAGTTCCGTGTGTTTCAATATAGGAAATGGACTCAGGTTCTACATTTGCTTCATGTTGCGCCATTTTAATAACTTCTACTTGGCCCTCTACACTAGGTGCAGTGTAACCAATTTTCCGATTCCCATCATTATTAATTGCCGTTCCTTTTATTACTGCATGTATAGTATCCCCATCATTTATAGCTTCCTGTAAAGGCTTCAGAACAACAATTCCAACACCGTCTCCAAAAAGCATTCCATTTGCATTTTCATCAAAAGGACGACAATGACCATCTGAAGAAAACAGCATTCCTTCTTGGTAGGTATAACCTGCTTTTTCAGGTTGAGTTAATGTAATACCCCCAGCTATGGCAATATCACAATGCCCCTGTAATAATGCTTGGCATGCATTATGAATAGCCACCAATGATGTTGAACATCCCGTAAAGATATTCATACTTGGTCCTTTTAGGTTAAATTTGTAAGAAATTTGAGTGCTTAGCGAGTCTTTGTCGTTAAGTAATGAAATTAAGAATTGTCCAGCTGGTTCATTTGCCTCTGAAAGAGTAGATAACACTTGCCAATATAAGTTAGGAGATGCCCCACTATATACACCAATTAGGCCTGGGTATGTCTCAATATTATATCCAGCATGTTCAAGGGCAGACCACGCACATTCATGAAATACTCGTAGTTGCGGATCCATTAACGATGCATCTTGAGGTGTATAATCAAAGAATGGAGCATCAAAATTATCAGTTCCTTCTAAATACCCTTTCGCTTTAACATAATTAGGGCTTTTTACTTCCATAGGATTCACACCAGATTCAATTAACTCTTCATCTGTAAAAAATTGAATAGACTCTGTTCCAGACTTTATATTATTCCAGAATTCATTTACATTCTGTGCTCCAGGAAAACGTCCATCTATTCCTATAATTGCAATATCGTTATCTTCTTTCGTTTTTCGATTAAAACGTTTTGTATGTTTAACTTGATTCTTTTGCTTATCTCCACTTAAGTAACTCGCTAAAGAACGAATACTTGGATACTCAAACATAACTCCAATTGAAATCTGTTTTTCTAATCTATTAATTAATCTCTCATGAATTTGAATTATATGAAGTGAAGTTGCACCAAGATCAAAGAAATTTTCATTTACATTTACAGTATCAACACTGTAAAACTCTTTCCAAATTCCTGTAATTATTTCCTCTACTTCATCTTGATTTCTGAACTTATCTCCCGTTTTCGTCTGAGTTTCCAATCCAGAAATTCGTTTACGAGAATTCAGATTAATCCATTGATCAAAACGTTTATTTAAATCTCCTGAAGAAATAATTACCTGATTTAAACCACTTAAACCAAGCACACATTGGAATGTTTTTTGTCCTTCCTCAGATGTCATTTCAAGCGCTTCTATACTTTGAGCATTGAATATTTTATTAACCTGTTGAGCTCCCGTGTACTGCCAATCTCCCCAGTTAATACTGGTCCATCGATTATTAGATGTATTACTCACTTTGTCTGAAAAACTATCTAAGTAAAGGTTTGCTGCTGAATAGGCTACAAAACCTAATCCACCCAAAATAGGTGAAAGTGATGAAACAAGATAACAAAAATCAAGATCATAATTACTCAATAACTTATCAAGAACTAGCACACCATGTACTTTAGGAAGAAATTGCTCTTCACATTCAATCCTACTTATCTTTTCCATTGGACACTGAGCTGATTTAACACGTAAGACACCTGCTGCATGAATTACTCCATTTATGTGACCAAAATTAGCCTCGGCCTGATGAATCACGTTTCTCATCTGCTCTTCATCAGCAACATCTGCAACAGCTGTCATTACTTTTGCTCCCAATGACTCCAACTTCTGTATATGGTTAATACGTTGACATAATTGTTCATTTTCAATCTGTGATTGAAGAATTTGATCCCATTCTTCACGATCAGGAAGAGCTGTTCTACTAACTAATATTAGTTTAGCCTTTACTGTACGCGCCAAATATTCTGCTAATTTAAGGCCTACTCCTCCCATTCCACCAGTAATTAAATAAACCCCTTCCGATCGAATGTTCAGAATTTTTGAAGCTGATTCATTTTCATTTATTACTAGCATTCCACTTACTTTTTCATCAGGTATAGGCTCATAAATTCGAATATAACGAGTATTATTTCGAATTGCTATTACAGTGTCAATAATGTCCATTTGAATCTCAGAATATAAGTTTGATATTAATGCTTCTTCATTATCAGACAACATAAAATCTACACTACGGCATCTAATATTTGGATACTCTTGCGGAAATACTTTTATAGGAGCTAAAAGAGTAGATTTTTCTGCAATAATAGACTCGTCTCCTACTACCTTTTGCATATTATTCGTCATAACATTTATATTGATAGGATAAAGTAAATTAAATTTACTAATTGTCTTTGCAAGTGATATTAATGAATAGAATCCAGTATCTAAGGTCTTGATACCTAAATCCTTATTATCCACATTCCATAGGTGAACAATCTCTTCTGGTAAACACTCTTGTTTTTGTAGCTCGTTAAATAACTGATAATAATCTTCTTGTTCAGTAGGGCATATTGTAAATTCATTTAAACTAATCTTTTTATATGAAGGACCCACACCGACTGTTATAACACGATGTCCATCTCTTTCAAGCTTTTCTTTAAGAGCTAAGCCTATATGCTCATTGTCTAAAAATAACAACCAACTTTTAGTAGATTCTTTAGTTACATCTACAATTTCTTTTTCCATCCAACCAGGAGTATAGAACCACTCAGCTATATTAGAACGTTTCTTTATCGATGTTTCTTCACTATTAGTTATATTTTGCTGTTCAGCTGGATCTATCCAATATCGTTTTTTCTCAAAAGGATAAGTTGGTAAGGCAATACGTAATCTATATTCCTCTTCATACAGTTTACTCCAATTAATTTCTACCCCTAACTCCCACGCTTGTCCCAATACCTCTAACAAGTCGTTCTGTAAAATAATCTGATTATTATTAATTTCAGAATTTAATAACTCTCCAATATGTACAATCACAAAATTAGGATCTACATCCTTAACTTGTGTTAGAAGTTCTACTTTTTCTCCATGCGTCCATTCTGTCTGTAACTCTATATAGTTCTCAACTAATGGATTCAGGACATCTTCTGGCTTAAGAGATTTATTATAAATATCTGAAACCATTCCAGCTAAGCCTGTACCAATAATGTTAGAAGGACGTACATCACATTCAATTAATACATCAATAATCGATTGCAAGCAGACGAAGAAGGTTAAATCTTCAACCAAGCTATCATCTGTTCCTTTAAAGAATGCTTCTTTCAATGCTTTTCCAGTATACATTTGGGCATCAGTCATATTACGCTCAAATACTTTTAAGAATAATGGTTCCTTTTGGTATAGTTCTTTTACATTCTCAATAATTGATGAGTATTCGCTAGGTAACACAAATACCAAATCTGGATTTTCTTGCGTTTTTACGTGAAAATCTTTAACTGTTTTTAAATTGTCTATGGCGCTATCTATATCCTTACATAAGACCGCTCTTCTATACGGAAATGATCGACGGCCAGTTTGCAATGTGTATGCTACATCTGCTAATTCAACATCTTTATTAGATTCCAGATATTCAACCATATTCACTGTAGCATTATTTAAAGCTTCTTTTGATCTAGCAGAAAGAACCATTAGTTTTTTCTCTCTAGTAGAAGCAGAACTTTTAACTTTAGGGGCTTCTTCTAATACAATATGAACGTTAGTTCCACCATATCCGAAAGCACTTACACCAGCTCGAAGAAGATCATTATCATCACTTTGCCAATTTATCAAATCAGTATTGATATAAAATGGGCTATCTATAAAATCAATTTTCGAGTTAGGGCGCTTCACATTTAAAGTTGGCGGGAGTTGTTTATGTCTCATAGATAAAACTGTCTTTATAAGTCCGGTCACCCCTGCAGCTGTATCTAAATGACCTACATTACTCTTAACAGAACCAATTGCACAAAAAGATTTCTTGTCCACATCTTGAAACGCTCTCTTTAAAGCCTCTACTTCGATAGAGTCCCCTAATGGCGTTGCCGTCCCATGCGTTTCTATATAACTAATTGTAGAAGGATCAACTTCAGCAAAACTATGAGCTGCTTGAATTACTTCAGCCTGTCCCTCAACACTCGGAGCGGTATAGCCTACTTTTCGACCTCCATCATTATTTGCTGCTGATCCCTTAATTACACCATATATCGTATCTCCATCAGCAATAGCATCTTCTAATCTCTTTAGTATTACCATACCTACACCATCACTAAAAACTGCACCCTGGGCTTCTGCATCAAAAGTACGAACTTTGCCATCCGGTGAACTTGTCATTCCTTCATGGTATTTATAACCATTCTTTTTAGGATACGTTATAGATACCCCACCTGCGGCTGCAATAGAGCATTCTCCAGTTAACAATGATCTACATGCAAGATGAATGCTCAAAAGTGATGTAGAGCAAGCTGTATACAATGTAAAACTCGGTCCCTTAAGTCCCAACTTATAGGATGTAAGCGTTGAAATTGCATCTTTATAGGAAAGAGTACCCGCCTCTGAAAACTCAACCACACTATCACTGTTTAATAATGGCGTGTGCTTCATCCAATTAAAATTAGTAGATGCTCCTACGTATAATCCTATTAATCCTTCATAATCAAATGGATTATAGCCTGCCATCTCTAATGCTTCCCATGTTGTTTCCTGTAACATACGGATCTGAGGATCCATTATTTTAGCTTCTCTAGGTGTATAAGCAAAAAAGGATTCATCAAAATATTCTACTTCCTCCAAATACCCTTTTGCTTTCACAAAATTAGGATGCTGTAAAACATCTAAATTAACACCTTCTTTAATTAACTCGGATTCAGTAAATGTAGAAATTGAATCAACACCATTTTTTAGGTTATCCCAGAATTGGTTTATTTCATTTGCACCTGGAAATTTACCTGCCATTCCAATAATCGCTATTTCCAAACCAGTTTTACTATCATCTTGATGCTTCATTTTCACTTTCCTCCTATTTTGTTTAATTCGGATTTTCTATGCTTTACATACTCTTAGCTACAATATTTAGCGCTAATACTCCTATTTCATAAACTTAAGCAAAAGAAAAAACACATGAAATTCCCCATAAAGTAGCTAAAGTGATTTACATACCTGACAGAAAACAAAAAAATTTAATTACAATTTCTATTCCTGGATTTCAATGATATTTTGAGCACTCATTTTTATTCTAAAAACCTAATACTTTGGTAATAATTCTGTTAATATTACACTTTATGTAGTTAGTAAAATATTCACAAGAAGTTTTCTTTAAGAAATTAATTTGTAGAGTAATAATTTTGTAGGGGTTTTATGTTATGAAATTAAGCATACTTTTTCCAATATCATATAGAAAAAAACAAAAAAGTGACATACAGGGAATATTGAGAAATAAAATTCATTTATTCCATATCTAACCAAAATAGAACGAATTTTCAATTTTAAATTAGATTCTCTTGTATTTATAATTGTATTCTCTATAAATTATCTATGGTGAGCTTTTAAACTTTAAACATAAATGAAGTTATATGCGAAATTTTTTAGTTTAGATGAGGATCTATAAGTGAATTCATTCAAAAGGAATTACATATGCTACAGGTTTAATATTCTTCATAAAGTTATATACATAAACTAAATTCCTTCAAACGTTTTAAGAGAATATTGAGGGTGAACATCGTTATTGGAGCGCTTACTACCGAAGGCAAACTTATTTCTAGGATTACTGACTTACAATTTTGCATTGTACGACTCCTAGGACAGACCAAATAAGTTCATATGCTACAGTACTGTTTATCCTTCCGTTCATGTTGTTGATTTTCCGTTATTTTTTGCTATACACATACGATATTTTCACCTTATACCCATAACTATTGTCCTACAGACGCTTTTTATTATCTTCAAACCCACTATTTCACTAAACTGTAAAATTAAAACCGACAAATTTCCGAATAAACTGAAAACTCATGAGAAAATGACAATAAATCTCAATAAGATCTTTTCAATATATCTTAACTTCAAACGTATGGAATCAGGACTCAATAATGATGCTATACAGGGGAATATTCTACTAAATAGAATTACTAAAAGAGATATCTATAGAGAACTCAGATGTTAAAGAGAATGCTTTGGATTTTGTTGAAGAAATAGCACAAAATGTAGAACAAAGTGCAGCTGTAAGACCCTCTCTTCTTAGATAAGCACAAGCGGCTTTAACTGATATTAACTCAATGGTTGCTCATGGCTCCCAAGTTGTAGCTAAGATTGGCCAATTCATTAATATAATGATTGGATTTATTTTATAATTTTCGTTTTTTAAATTCTTTTTTATTGCTAAGAATTTAAGAAATGGTTCTAGTACAAACATATATAATTTTAAAAGCATCCATGCTGGGTGCTTTTTGCTTTACTATGAAATAAGTATCCAATTTGAAATATCACTTTTTGAGAAAATTCAACTACAACAGTAAAACTAATTTCACATTTTTTCAATATGTAAAACCCATCATTAAATAACCAAATAAAAATCTAGTGATATTAGTATGTTTGCTTAACATTACTAGGTTCTTTGAGTTTAACATTTTGTATGTTTTGTAAAACTGATTTTTTCTTTGCAATCTTTAAATATTAGTTATTATTAAATTGTAATTAAATCTGCATTAGATAGTGGACTTGAACCTGATATTGATTATTACATGATGGACGGATATTAAGAGATAACCGTTACATTTAGGAAATAGAGGTTTTAGTCATGAAAAAAATTAAAGAAATAATCAAAAAGATACGGGAACATTCGGAGGCAACAATTCAGTTTATTAAATTGTTGAACGCAATAATGGATTTGTTAAAACACTTCCTATAACTTATTTTTATGAAGTAAAAAAACCCTCAATCCAATTTAATAAACTGCAATTTCATTTGGTAGCATGTTCGCTAAAGCGGGAATTTGGGATGTCGCACGAATTTTTAATGATAGATGCTTTATGCGTTCTAGGTGCTCTACACTTTCTATAGATAGTAGGTTCTTAATTTCATTAAAATGATTTTTAATCGAAAGTAAACTAATGGCTAAAAGTTTACTTTCGAGTTTTGAATCATTTATAACTAATTTTGTAATAAATTTCTCAACATAGATATACTTAGTAATTATGGATTTAATATTCAAAATTAATAAAAATTGAAGTATTATAAAAATATGATGGTTATTCCTTTTGTTTTCTCCTTGTGCTAAAGATAAGATTGTGTTCCCGATCTTATCTTTTTTCTTTGTAGATTTTTGATACAAAAAAAGGAATCCTTATAATAAGGATTCTGCAACAGAAAAGAACAAATATATAATAATAAAAAGAATTACTTATATTATAATTTAAAAATAAGACAAATATGTCGAGAAAATTCAGAACGGATTGAATATTCCTATACGCTTATATAATTGATTAAGAGTTGGAGTAGTAATCTGTCATCTGTTCCTTTTTTTGAAGAAGATTGATCTCAATCTTCTATTTTTTTTGTTTTTTCCTCTTCCCTCGAAAAAAGGAAAAAGAATTACTTAAGAATTGTGGAAATTGCTTGCTTGTAGACTAGTTGTTGCTTACCATGAGCAATCATAAGAACGGTGAATTTGTCCATTGCAAGGATCTGCCCACGTACTGGAATGCCATTCTTTAAAAACACAGTAACTTCCCCTTTTTTCTCTTTCAATTGTTCATACATATCTTCTTGTAAGTTATACATGAAATGCGCCCCCTAATTTTATCTACTTATCTTCTAATACTTGCTGCCCCTCATTGTTGTCTATATACAACTATCGTATCACATTTAAATTAAAATACGGATCTAAGAAGAAATTGAGCCGATCCTTTTGAAAATAAAGAAAAGGCGCGATAAAGCGCCTCCCATTTGGGTAATTAAGAAGTAAGGTTTCCAAGATAACTGAAAAAATAGAACAGGTGCTTAGATTTTACCAGATTTTTTCGCTGAATGAACATGTATTATTGCATGCTAACGAAAATCCTGCTATTTTCCATTTGGAGGCACCATATCATTTCGAGAAAATTGTACGTTTAGTAACATTCTTGTAACAATTAAGCCCTGTGTCTGTGCAACATACTTTTGGTAAAGGTTTATGGTAATCGTTTTGGGGAACAATCAATTTCTTAAGTTGCTGGCGATGCGGCGGTACCCAAGTACTGACATTCTGACCATGCATTTAACGCAAGAGCAGTCTTTCTTCGTGAGGGATGTGCAAAAACACCCTTCTTCAAATGATTTTGTTAGTTATTCTTTTTAGAATCTTTGTTATAAATGCGTTGGCTATAAATGTTTATATACGAGTATGAGAACGTCTTTTTTGTTTTGCCAGTCCCTCAATAATGTGAGCAGTCGGCATATATAATAATTGGGCTGCTGTGGAAGAAGTAATGCCAGCAAACGGATAATTATCTTGATAACAAAATGAATCATATACAATCTCATTCAGTTGAATCGCTTGATATTGTCTTGTCCATAGTTTATTAGAGATTTTATTGGTACATGCTGTGATAATATTTGATTGATTCTCCACCATTAATGTTAAAGCATGCGAAATGAGCATATTGATGGCACTCATGATTCCTTTTCCCATCCATTTTGGATGACAGGCTCCCATATCAAAATAAATTAAATTTCCCTTAGGTAATTGTAAAAATTCTGCGGATTTTTCTTCTAAATCTGCTAATAGTTGTAAAATGGGTGCGACTGGTGGACATATTTGAATTGCTGTTTGTTTATCGATTAACGGTCTCTCCGCTTTTCGGCATAAAATGACTGCCACCATTTCATCGTCCTTCATAGCTACCCATGACATCTTTTGCTGAATAGCTCGGTCCACCATTTCTTCACATATTTTCTTATAGGAAAATAAGGGAACTTGTATATAACTTACTAATGGTTCATTCTGTACAAAGGCTGTTGCAATCAAATCCGTTACCTCTTGTATATGTTTTTTCTCTAACAACTCAATTTTCATATAGGACTCCTCTTTTCTGTATTCAAGTTGGATAACAACCTATTACAACAGGTATTTGAAGTTCCTTAGGCATTAAGAACCCCATCGATTTTTTGTTTGATATTATTCAAAACACCGCTGTGTAAATAATTATAAAGCTTTACATTATATACCCATATTGAGAAAAAAGATGAACTTAATTTCTTTATAGGGGGCACGACACACATTCATCAACTTAAGGATTCGGTATAGCTTTAAAATAAAGATTGATTAAAATGGAGTTTTCCTTTATGAATATATAAACAATATTTATAAAAAAATTTAATCATTTTAAGATGAATTATGTTAGACATTATAAACTAGCAAAAATAAGAAGTAGATAGTGCCCCTATCTAAAAAAATGTTTAATTGCTTCAAGTCTTATTTTATGACTGCATTCGTCACAGTAATATTTCCCTTTTGGATTTTCCTTGAACTGCTTATATTTTTCAGTTCCTTCATTTACTAGAAATACACTTTTACAGCAAAAACAAATAACCTCATAAAATATCATGACCTTCCCCCTCATCAGGGTGATATGTTACTTTTGAGTTGTTCGCTCAAAGATTGTAATAAGTTCTTTAGTGTAATCTTTAACGTTTAGATCGGGGTTCCTCATTAGCTCGAGGCTAAATCCGGCTATGACATGCCTGATTGTTAACGCCATCACCCTTAAGGCCGTTTCGGAAAATTCTCGAAACACCCCCTCTTGCATCCCTAAACGTAGAATATTTTTAATGGGAAGAAAAATAGTTTCATCATGGTCTGCTGCAAACCGAAGTTTTCCTTCATCTGTTCTTTCATTTGAAACAATTTCTATAACAGCGAATACATGCTTTCGATGTTTATCTATAAATTTCAGATTCGATTCAATATACGTTTGGAGCATTCCTTCTGGGATCGTTTGAGCTTCAATTTGCAGACAACTAAAGGACTGGCAAGCTATATAATAATCGATTATAACTTGCTCTAGAAGTTCCTCTTTGTTTGTAAAGTAATAAGAAATAACCCCCTTACTTATTTTTGCACGTTTAGCGATTTGTCCTAAAGAGGCTTTTACATAACCGGCTATTAAAAAAGAATTTATAAAATTCCAATCCAATAATATATAGCTTTTCATCTCACTTTTGAATTTTACATAAAATCGTTTTACATATTTTAACAAAATAATCAGGTAACATTAAGGGTTCCAATTTAAAAATCAAGAATTATTAGTATAAGTTGGTATCATAAATTTCTATAAAATATCGCATTATAAATAATGTGGAAATGAACCTGGTGTTTCTTTTTACGATTTTTTATAGGGGGGACAAAAGTGAATATACTTAACTTTTTGATGTCATCATTGAATTATGGGGAAATAATCCAACGAATACTTGAGTTATTAGGAAATAAAAAGAAGAACAATAAAGGATGGATTTGGGCTTCTTTACTAGGATTAGGAACAGTTTTAGGGTTATTGGCAACACGTAATTCAAGTATGATGAAACCTATAAAACATACGTTCCAAGGTTTTCAAAATAAAACAAGATCATTTATTCCATCCAAAGTAAATTTAGCAAATATGGAATTTGCTGATGAAATTACGCCTAACAACCAAGAGAGACATGGTAACCAAACTAATAATCACCACCATTACAAGACAAAAATCCCATCAAAACAACATTAAATAGATAGCCGGTTCTTTATCTTACAGGGAACCGGTTCATTTATGTCTAAATGTACAAGCTTCTTTTTGAAGTGGTGATACCTAATAAATCTTTAAAGTAATCATTGATTTATATAAAAACTGCAAATTATCATTATATATTTTTATATCTTTTATAAAAATGAGGATACTACATTATGAAGAAATTTTTAAAGTTTAGCTTGATAGGAATATTAAATACACTTATCACAATGATTAGCTACATAACTTTGGTTAAAGTTGGTATTAATTACCTTACCGCTAACTGTTTTGCTTATTTAATTGGTGTTATTAACAGTTATTATTGGAATAAAAATTGGGTTTTTGAATTCAAAAATAAAGAGATATCATTATTTTTGAAATTCCTAACTGTAAATTTAATTGTATTAATTTTTAACACAATTACCTTATTCATATTAGTTGATAAACTTTTTATCAATAAGTTTATCTCACAACTTTTTTCTATCAATGTTGGCATGATAATGAATTTTTTCCTTCATAAACTTTGGACATTCAACAAACAAAATCATTTGCAATAATTCAACCAATCCCTACTACAAGGAGGATAAAAGCATGGAGAAACTTATTTCAATTATCGTTCCTATGTATTTTGAAGAAGAAGTAGCACAAGAATGCTATAATTGTTTAAAATCTGTTATGCTACAAAATAATATTAATTATGAATTTATCTTTGTAAATGATGGTAGTACCGATCGGACGATGGAAATTTTAAAAGGTATTTCAGCCGAAGATTCTCGTGCTAAAATCATAAACTTTGCTCGTAATTTTGGACATCAAATAGCTGTAACAGCAGGAATTGATGTTGCTAAAGGTGATGCTATGGTCATCATTGATGCTGATTTACAGGATCCACCTGAAGTCATCCCAGAACTTATCGCGAAATGGGAAGAAGGTTATGAGGTTGTTTACGCAAAAAGAAAACGGCGTGAGGGTGAAACTTGGTTTAAACTTGTAACAGCTAAATATTTCTACCGCTTCTTAAATGTCATGTCTGATATTAATATTCCTAAAGACGCAGGTGACTTCCGCCTTATTGATTGTAAAGTAGCAGATGTATTCAAACAAATGACAGAACGAAATCGTTTCGTACGTGGAATGATGTCTTGGATTGGATTCCGCCAAACATATATCGAATACGTAAGAAATGAACGTTTTGCGGGTGAAACAAAATATCCCTTAAAGAAAATGCTGAGATTTGCCTCAGATGGTATTATTGCATTTTCTACAAAGCCATTAAGAATGGTTATGACTTTAGGTTTAATTTCTGTACTAATTTCTATTGCAGTTTTAATATACTCAGTTATTGTTAAACTTATTGGACAAGACATTCAAACTGGATGGGCTTCTCTTATGGTTGCTATCACCTTCTTCAGTGGCGTGCAACTTCTTGGTCTTGGTATTGTCAGTCAATATATCGCTCGTATTTATGACGAAAGTAAGAATCGACCAATCTATGTTGTAAAAGAGACTGTCAATATAGAAGAGGATATAGCTGTAGACGATAAAGACAAATTGAATAAATCTTAAATGTACTAAAAAGAATTGTAGCACGTGTATTTCACCGCCATAATTCTTTTCTTTATATAGACTAAATAACGACTGTAATCTAGTCTTTGAGCCACTTAACTGGTAAGGCTTTTCTTTTTTATAAAACTAATCAAAATTAAAAAATAAAAACATTTTCATTCGATATTCCCCCCTCTTTCACACTTAAGTTTATCATTTTAGCCAAGAAGACTCCTTCCTCAAGGAGCGTGAAGGGTCACAGCCCAGTGAGTAGGTGGGAGATGAATTGGCTTCGAACAAGGGATGGCAGTAAGCCATCTTAATTGTTCGACATACATAAAGTGTTACTCCACTATATATCGAATGTACGTTTGGTATATAATAGTCATATACCGAAATGGAGGTGAATGAAATGATGATTAATAAAGCCTATAAGTTTCGTATCTATCCAAATCAAGCACAAGCAATTCTAATCAACAAAACGATTGGTTGTTCTCGCTTTGTATTCAATCATTTCCTATCCTTATGGGATCACGCATACAAAGAGACAGGAAAAGGCTTGACCTATGGTACATGCTCTGCCAAACTACCTGCCATGAAGAAAGAGTTTGTTTGGCTAAAAGAAGTGGATAGTATTGCGATTCAGTCGTCTGTTCGCAACCTTGCGGATGCCTATACACGCTTTTTCAAAAAACAAAACAGCGCCCCGCGCTTTAAATCTAAGAAAAACAACGTACAATCTTATACCACAAAACAAACAAATGAAAACATTGCTGTTATAGAAAACAAAATTAAATTGCCAAAACTAGGGCTTGTTCGATTTGCCAAAAGTAGTGAAGTAAAGGGACGTATTGTAAATGCTACAGTTAGACGGAACCCTTCTGGTAGATATTTTGTGTCATTGTTAGTTGAAACAGAAGTACAAGAACTTCCGAAAACAAATTCTTACATTGGAATAGATGTAGGACTAAAAGATTTCGCTATTTTGTCAGATGGAAGACCCTATAAAAATCCGAAGTTTTTCCGATCATTAGAAGCTAAGTTGGCGAAAGCACAGCGTGTTCTTTCTAGAAGAATGAAAGGGTCTTCTCGTTGGAATAAGCAACGAGTAAAGGTAGCTAGAATTCATGAATACATTTCAAATGCTAGAAAAGATTACTTAGACAAAATCTCAACTGAAATCATCAAAAACCACGATGTTATCGGTATTGAGGATTTGCAAGTATCGAATATGTTAAAGAATCATAAGTTAGCAAAAGCAATTAGTGAAGTGTCTTGGTCGCAATTTCGATACATGTTAGAATACAAAGCAAAATGGTACGGCAAACAAGTCATTGTCGTATCGAAAACATTTGCTTCCAGCCAATTATGCTCTTGTTGTGGATATCAGAACAAAGACGTTAAAAATCTAAACCTACGTAAATGGGACTGTCCTTCTTGTCGTACACACCATGATAGGGATATTAACGCAAGTATCAATATAAAAAATGAAGCGATAAGGCTTCTAACCGCAAGGACTGCGGGGTTAGCCTAATCAACTAGAGTTCGATAGAACTCTTTACTTAGGAATCCCTCACTTCTAAACGAAGTGAAAGTGGGGGTAGTTCAAACAAGAAGTTTCTTAGTTACAAAAAATCACAACCCCTTATTAACCCATGGATAATTTCTGTCGTTTGGGAGATTTTATAAATAAGCTTTTTTAAAATTTCTTGAGGTGCATTCAATGTTTTTAAACCAGAATAACAAAGAAATAAAGTTACTTGTTTTTGCAGCAATCATACTCATTCTTTATTTGTCTCCTTTATTTATTCTTGGAGAAAATGCGCATATTCGCGTTCATGATAATCTTGATTCCAATTTGTCCTGGTATAAGGTTTTGGCAAGGAGCGGAGAGATAATAGGTCCAATTGATGCTACCATTCCACAGGTGATAAACAATCAATTGTCAAGAAACGCATTTAGTACGGAATTTAGTGGTATCGTTTGGTTGTATGCTTTTTTTCCAAATATGGTTGCGTATGCATTAAGTCAAACGATTACAAGAGTGGTTGCGTTTATAGGGATGTATGTTCTTTTAAAACAACATTTTTTACCTAGAGAGGAATGGAGGGTCATTGCAGTAGGAGTTTCATTAGCTTTTGCTCTTACTCCTTTCTGGCCTTCAGGGATGCTTAGTACTCTCGGAATGCCTCTTGCACTTTGGGCATTTTTAAATATTCGAAAAGGAGAAAGGTCGTGGAAGAACTATTTCGTACTCACTCTTATTCCTCTATATTCGAGTATTGTTTTAGGTTTTTTCTTTTTTTTAAGCGGAATGGGAGTCCTTTGGTTAGTGGACTTAGTAATAAAAAAAGAATGGAACTTTCGTTTTCTTTTTTCAATTATTTATATGACGCTCATTTACATGATTGTAGAATATCGCTTAGTATCTTCCTTCTTTTTATCTACTGCACCTAACAGTAGAGATGAATATTTTCATGCAAGATTATCGTTATGGCGGTCTCTCCGCCTCACATTGAAAAATTTCCTTTTCGGACATACCCATGTCATGACAGTCCATACATTTGTTATTTTACCTGTCATACTTATTGCGTTGTATTTTATCATTACTAAGAAACAATGGAAGCAAGAAAAAGTCTTTGTTTTTTTGTTTTGGTTTAACATAGCGTTGTCAATTTGGTATGCTTTTTGGTTTTATAAAGGTTGGCTTCCATTAACAAAACGTTTTCACATTTTAGATACATTTAATTTTGCACGTTATCATTTTTTACGCCCGTTAGTTATCTATGTTTTATTCGCTCTTGGATTAAAAGTTTTATGGTTACAAGGGAAAATATGGAGACACGCTGTAACAGGCTTTGTGATAGCTCAAATTATTTTGTTAAGCTTTTTTAATGAAGAACTTATTTTTCAAAATAAACCTTCAGTAAAGGAATTTTTTGCAGAAGAACAATTCCAGGAGATAAAAGAGTATATCGATTTACCTTTGGAACAGTACCGTGTCGCTAGTATTGGTTTACATCCTGCTATCGCTCAGTACAATGGATTCTACACACTTGATACATATAATAATTTTTATCCTCTATCATATAAATATGAATTTCGAAAAATAATCGAGAAGGAACTAGCGAAGAATAAAACGATTCGTACGTATTTTGACGAATGGGGTGGCCGTTGTTATCTTTTCACCGATGAACTTGGAAAACACTATATGTTTACAAAAAAATCAAACAAACGCTTAAGAAATGTAGAATTAAATATAGAACACTTCAAAAAAATGGATGGTCGTTACATTTTTTCTGCTGTTCCAATTGAAAATGCAGCAGAGAACAATTTATCTCTTGAAAAAATATTTAAATCAAACACATCCGCTTGGAAAATTCATTTATATAAAGCAATATAGATACTTGAAATAGATTGCCTCTCTCGATGTAAATGCCCATAGCCAATAAGCTACTTTTTCATAATGTCCCCAAAAACAACAAAGATGTTTTGGGGATGTTTCATTTCACTAGATTGATAAGCTTGTGGCGGTACCCTAAATAACATACCAAAATACACTTAATTTGGTAATAAACATCAGTTTCATTTGAACTAAACTAGCTTGGGTTCCGTACATAAGAAAATATTGTATCATAATATAACTTAATACCTTAATAATCAAAAAATAACATATAAACCAAGCGTATTTATTGTTAATTATTTAACTTCTAGTATCCTAAAAATTAACATGATTACAGTAAAACAAACGATATAAACGACTAACTGAATAACAATAAGCAATATAAAACTGATAGGTTATTCGATAGAATTTTCATACCAATCACCACATGCTCCACAAATTCTTCAGCCACAATAGTTTTGCTTTATTTAATACCTATTTTAAATTTAAAGGTTTCAATTTTATCGACTGCCTTGTTATATCCTCCAGCATTTTTTAAAGATTCTCCAATTCTATGGCTATTTTTTTTATAAATATCATTTGATAACACATGCATCGCTGTATTACGTAATATCTCCGGAGTAAGGAATTTACGATTTAACTGAACTCCGGCTTCTAATTCTTCTATTCTTTGAGCAATTATAGGCTGATCTCCCATAACAGGAATAACTAGCATAGGAACACCAAAATATAAGCTTTCACTGGAACTATTCATTCCCCCATGTGTAATAAATAGATCAGTATGTTGTAGAATGTCTAATTGAGGAACGTAATTATATAGCTTAAAATTAGAAGGAATATTATTTAATTGACTAATATCATTTTGCTTCCCTACAGCTAATATGACAGTAACCGAGCTATTTCGAAATGCTTCAAAACATGTGTGATAAAAATCGGATTGTTGGTTAAATACTGTTCCCATAGAAATAAAAATCAGCTTGTTTCCCTTTTCCTGTTCTAAGGAAAAAGAATCTACATCTTTACGCTGTGCAATAGAGGGCCCAACAAATATATAAGAATCATCAAATTCTTCGACATTTGGTTGATATAATTTTGATGTATATACAATTGTAATATCCCCTGGGCATGTCATCAAATTTTGTTTTTCATTAAGAGTAATTCCATAAATATCTTCCCATTTTTTAAAAATACGCATAACTTTCTGATATAATGGAGATTTTTTATTCTCTTCTTCATGATCCTTCATAAGAGCAGATGCTATTTTTTTAGTAATGGCAAATGTTGTACATGAAGAAATTTTAGGTATTTTTAGTACTTCAGCTATAATCCATCCAACAGCGAAATTATTATCATATATAACATAATCGTATTTTTCTTGTTTTACTTCTTCTAAAATTATCCCTATTATTTTATCCATGGATTTCACCATGTATAATAATAGTTCTTGAGGATTTATTTGCCCATTCATTCTTTTTACCATGTCTATTTGTGATATAAAATTTTCATATGGTCGAAACAATGCTCCTGTATTCTCTATTTTACTTCTATACTCTTCTACGCAATAATAAATAACTTCCTCGCCTCTTTTTATTAGTTCTTCAACAACTGCAATTGTCGGATTAATATGTCCTTCTCCTGGAAAATTAAACATTAGAACTTTTGCCATATTATTGTTCCTCCCCTAAAGTTTAAATAGCTATTCCATTATTACTAATATCAATCATGTACCGATATTTGAAGTAAAGATACTCTCTTTGAATAAATTTTTACTAAATATCCTTTCTATTCAAGAGTTTTTCTCCTCTCATTTTAATAAAATCACGCGTGCTATTAAATGGAAGAAACAATTAAGAAACAAAGTTGATATAAAAAACCACATAATTCCCCCTCTATTTATCTCATGTATAATAAAAAATAACTAAGAGTAGAAAGGGCTGAATTATGCACAGATATCAATATTTTTCATCTACCCATTACCAATATAATGGAGGTAAAAGTATTGATTACAGAACTATACACACAAAGATTATATTTAAGAAAAACAAAAGAATCTGATTCATTAAGCTTATTTAAAGTATGGTCTGATCCAGATGTTACGAAATTCATGAATATTATTAATTTCACTAATGAGGATCAGGCAAAAGATATGATTAAATTTCTAAATGAGCTGGCTCAAAACAATAAAGCAATACGATTTACTGTTATCGAAGCAAAATCTAATCAAATCATTGGCTCATGTGGTTATAATTTCTTAGATTTTGAAAACTCTAAAACTAAGATCGGCTATGATATTTCAAAAGCATTTTGGGGCAAAGGATATGCACCTGAAGCAATCTCCGCTTTAATAGATTGTGCATTTATTGATTTAAAACTAAACCGCATTGAAGCAAAAGTTGAATCTGAAAATCTAAATTCCATAAGCGTGTTAAAAAAATTAAAATTCACATTAGAAGGAAATCTAAGAAAAAGTGAAAAATCAAATGGAAAATTCATCGATTTAAGTATCTATTCAAAATTAATAACTGATTACTTGTAGTCTCTCCCCCTATACTTCAGTGAAGTATAGGCCCTTTTTATTCCTTAATAAAATTCAAATTGTAAGTCAATAGAAAATTGATTTCGTTTCTAGTTACTAACCTACAACTCATAACTGTTTATAAAGGTACACTTTTATAGGTATATCAAATGCTCTCTATATCTTTGAACACGTAATAATAAAAAGCAAACCAAAGGGTGTGCCTTTATAAACGCTAATCACTTTTTAGGAAGATTCATCTGTAAAAAGTAAAACTAAATTTACATCATTTTATAAATTGCAAAACAAGTCGTTAAATATCCAATGATATCAGTGGATTTCATGAGTTAAATTTTTTTGTATATTTTGTAAAATTCACTTATTAAACGAAAAATCCCTCCACGATTTGTGAAGGGGTTCAGCATACATTGAAAGGGTACTTCTATTTTAATATATAAAAGCAAAAACTCGTATTGATAAAATTCACCTTTTTGATTTTGCAGCTTTTATTCCACTATAAAGAAACTTTTTTAAATTCAATTTATCCTTATAAATTGTTTACATAGAATTAACCAAACGTTTGTTTTAAAAATTAAAGTTTAATTTATTTACACTCAAAAATTAATAATATTCTAGTTTCAAGTTGTTATATAGTTTTTTAGAATAAAGAAAAATACATCCTATATAGAGTTTTTCCGTTCATATTACAGGGGGAATTTGATTTAAAATCAAACCTTACTTAAAACTAAACACACAAAATATATACTACTGTCTATCGTTAAACAGTATCTTTGATAAACAATGATCTTTTCATGCAATATTGCATAAAAAAACACCTGTTACTCTTGCTATAATTTCAAGAGTAAACTGTTGCATCCAACATTTTATAATCTTCTATATTCAATAATATAGAAACCCTAATTACAGGCAAAAGGCGAAGAATATTGGTGGTTCTTCCCTTTTTGCTTATTCTTCTAACAGTCTAATGATTCATTCTACAGTCTAAATGTTTTTATTAATCAAACTTATTAAAATTCAAAAATACAACATTTTAGTTGGCAAACGAGAAATAAACACTGCATTATTATTTCTGCTATATTTAAAGGGCTCTTTTCTAATACAATAAGAAAAGCAAAAAGAACTTGTAGGATTCCTACAAGTTCTTTTTGAATTTACAGCCAATATACAGGATACACAAACTATCTCATTATACATATCGGGGAAACCATCTTTGACTATGGTTTGATTCCATTATATAACAAATTGCAATTATCCAAGTTATAATTTTCGAAGATTTTGTTAATTTAAGAGGTTTGGAGTTGCGATGATGATATCAATCCCTAAAAACACCAATTGTTTATTTCGTATAAAACACTTTAAATCAATATCTATCACATAATTAATTATAAAAAATATAAGTACAGGTAAATAAAGAAGAAGTGTAGGATTCTTATATAAAGAGACATATCTATATTTATGAATAATATATACATACAAAATTAAATTGTAGTTCTCTTCAACTATTACACCTAAAAACAGCGACTTATTTACTAGGTCTATTTTTGTTCGTTGTGTTCGTTTGTTTAGCGAAGTCGCAAAACGAGTTCAATAAAGCAATTAATCTAGTTAATTGCTTTTTCGATTCATAACCGTATTTTTATTTTCTGTACAATACTTAGAATCCCGCAAAGATGAATTCGAATAATACAAGTGGTATATAGATGAACCGTAACTTTAATATCGCTTATCTTTCCTTAACAACAAATAAGACGTTAAACCAATCACAGTAGGCCTACGATAATCGCTATTACATGTTTATAACTACATTCAAGTGTCCAATTTTTTCAATAAAAAGAGAGCATTCATAGCAGGAGATGCCCTTAATAGGAAAAGAAGCGTTAACTGATGATTAAATAGAATACGTTGATTGTCCTAGATTTCAATATATGCTTGTCCTTATCAAAAGGTTCAATAAAATAGGCACCTTATTCAGGTGCCACATAAAGTGTAGGGGTACTAGTTGTATGTCAGAAAAGCCTTTCTGTATAATTATATGATGGGCCTTCATTATGCCTAAATTAACCTCTAAATACGTTTATTGTGTAATTTCTATACAACAAAAAAAACAGCTGTTTTGGATACTTTACCTTTAAATATAAGTCCCCAAACCAATATTTATGGCTCTGTTGCAAAATTTTAAAGAGTAAGCTAAATATTTGCAACAGAACCCTTCGTGTTCAGTAAATGTTGACAAGTCGAATTTTTTAAGGGTCATCCAACGGTATTGCATTAACAATTTCCTCACTCAAATCAAATATGTTAATTAAAATTCGTTTCTTTTCTAGATTCGTTACTATTTCCTCAACTGTAATATTACCAGCTTCATTTAAATGAAAAAGTTTATTTCGACCAAGTGTAACAGCCTTTTTCCCAATGTTTTTACGAATAAATAAACTACTATTAAACGGGCTATAGTTTCGAGTATTTTCCCAACGCTCCTGTAAATATGAAAA
Source organism: Bacillus sp. M13(2017) (assembly GCF_002218325.1). Taxonomy (NCBI): domain Bacteria; kingdom Bacillati; phylum Bacillota; class Bacilli; order Caryophanales; family Bacillaceae; genus Bacillus; species Bacillus sp. M13(2017). Next base: position 86,665 of record NZ_KZ268510.1, read on the forward strand.
TTCGACATTATCAATCTCTAACCTACAGGTAAGTTCTTTCTCACTGTGACCCGTTCGAAATACAATATCCCACAAATCATTAAAATTCGGATATACCTTGATTGTAAAAGGTAGAGATCCTCCGATTGAAGGACGTTCTTGGGATAAAGGGACAATATCTTCAATCATTAAAATACCATCTACCAAATATTGTTGATCTTCAATTATAACAATGACCGTGCCATGACTTGGACCATTTTCTGGTGGAGTAAGCCCTACCATCGATCCTGCCGCAGCGCGCACATCATATCCTAAAATTTTTATCAGACTGTATAAACCGATTGAATGTCCCCAACATGTCCCTCCCGTTGAATGTTCTAAAAAATTCGAAAAGAATTCTGAAGGATTTCCAATTGGTAATGGACCTGACATTTTATTTCCAAAATAAATCCTTTTATGTATATTATCTTGCGGAACATTTTTGCACCATGACTGATAAAGCATTCTCAGGTTATCTTCACTATTTTTAGGCCATTGTTGAAACCCCAATTTACTAATAACAGCTTCTATCAGCTCCAAACTTACACCAAATCCCAAGCATATTTCTTCAACTTTGTTAATATCCTTTTTTAATAGATTCACTGTATCAACTCCATTATATATGTTGAAAATTTTATGAAAATTTATATTGTAGCTATCCTCTCTTAAATAGAAAATAATGCATTAATTTAACATATTCATACTATTGGGGACTAATGCTCATTCTCTAGTATGAAAACATGTTCATTTTATGCAAATATTTTCACGTTAATAAGCAGTTTCCTTAATTTTGTGTATACAGCTATCATAATCGTATTTATATAAAAAATTAGTTTAGATCTATTTTTTGTTAAAAGATGTTCTAATTTCTTTATTTACAGTGTTTTGAATGTATACTTTTGTTTTTGATTCTGAGGGTGTCAGGGGATTTTAGATAAATTCAATATTTTAGAAAAATCGAAAGTGAACTAATGGCTAAAAGTTTACTTTCATTTTTTATAAAAAAACGAAGTCTATAAAGAGACTTTGTATCGAAAAATAGATTCTTAGGAGACTCGGAGAGTGTCTACACATCTATTGTAACCTATATATTTACAATTTTGTTATTTGATTTGAAAATATGCATATTTTCATTTTTTGATTTAAGATTTTATAGGTGTTTTAGGAGTCTCGCAACATGCCCATCAAGCTAAGATTTTTAATTCCCCCAAACGAAAAATTTACTTATCTACATCAGCTCATTTTATACATCTAGCGGTTTATTCTTTGATAGTTGTTATAATTCTGTTTGAATATAAATAAAGTAAGTCCCATTTATCCAAAAACACCCCTGATTTCCATTATGTATAGGAAATTAGGGGCATTTTTCAGTATATAAAACTTCAACATTATTAATAAATCTTCTTTTAAAATATAGATGGTTAAATAGATGAAAAACTTCGATTGTTATATTGTCTCTTATTTCTTAAATAAAGGTGCTATTTTATCAATTTGATTTGTCCAAATTCCACCTGTATAATCTTCAGGAAGGCGTTTTATATCTTCAGATGAGTCAAATCCACTTGAAAATCCAAACCCATTTCCTCCTACAACGATAACTCGAGTATCTGCTTTATCCATTCGATTAAGAAAACGATTTGGCCATCCCCAAAGCCAAGGAGCTACTTTGTCTGGTATATGTAATTCTCCATGCTTCAGGCTTGAAGGTATGTATCCGGTCCACCCTAATGCCATATAAGTAATAAGATCTTTTTTCATGGTCGCTTTTGACATTGTGCGTAAACTAGGGATGCGCTCTTTTATCGCAGCAATTGGTTTATCGCCACCATATACAGTTAGTTGATCCAGGCGTTTCGCTGGTAATTTCTTAAGGTGAGCAGCCAATTGGATTCCTTCATTTTCATCATCACTTTTAATATGAATAAGAAAAGAACGATCTGGAAAATGGTTAAGTACTTCATCAAGTGTTGGCATAAGATTAATCCCTTTACGACGAAACGGGAATGTTTTACCTCCATCAGCTGTATAACCGTAACCAATATCAAGTGCTTGTAATTCTTTTGTTGTAAAATCTCTTGTAACGCCTTTACCATTAGTACGGCAATCAAGAGTCCAATCATGAAAAATAACAAAATTATTATCTTTAGTTGGTTGAATATCAAACTCTACTAAATCAGCTCCAGCTTTAAATGCAGCTTCCATAGATGGAATTGTATTTTCTAAATAAGAGTGTTCAGGTTTATTTATACGTTCTGCTGTACATGTATCATCCTCAATCCCTTCCATGCTAAATGTTTGCGAAAGTCCTCGGTGAGCAAGAAGAAGAGGCGTTCCATCGTCCCTCTTAGCAAAAAAAGAACTGTTATTTACATAAACAAATACGAATAGGATAAGAATTATCCAAATCGTTTTACGTTTCAGTAACTTTTTTAGTTTGTTCATTGTATTCTCCTCTTAAATATTAGTTGAAATGCTTTAAACAATTTTTGGCATTTAAATACTGGTAAATATTACAGCCTATCTTATTTTTTCACAATGGATATAATTGTTAATTAAAGGCTCGTACTTTGATATAAAACGGGAGCAATAGAAATCGATTCAATAATCACTCAACCTTCAGTAAGAATAGTGTTGAAAGACTTCTGTGAGAATTTAATATAAATGGGTATATGTGATACCCTATTATTTAAGAATCAATTTGCTATATTTATATTATCTGATAGTATCTTAATCACCTTATTGAAGGATTAGAGGACGTCTAAATAAAACTGGATAATAAATTAACATTATACCTACAAATGAGCAAACTAAATAAAAAATAGCCTCGTATTTTATTACTAGAGAAAAATTATTATCAATCTTTTTTTCATCTCTTTTATATATCATTTTAAATAATACTCTATATAATAAATACCCAATAATTGCTCCCAGGGTGTTCATAGATAAATCATCAATATCTGTAATTCTATTATTTAGCAATTGACCTAACTCAATAGCCAATGAAAAACCGAATCCAGCATAGGCAGTATTTTTTATTGTTCTAAACTGCGGCCAAATAGTCGGCAATAAAAAACCTAATGGTATAAACAGTAAAATGTTTAAGACATAAGTAGTCATACCTTCAGAAGCAAATGGAATCAAGTTAATTTGATTTGCGCGAATTACTGTTTCGTATCTCCCTATGTCCCATATAGTCCCTATCTGCGTCACTTTATACACTAGTGAAAGGTAGAATAGAAAAACATACACCCATAGAAAATGCTGAATAGATATATTTTTTTTCGTTTTAAAATAAAATCCAATTTGAAACACTATACAAAAAATAATAGTAAAAAAATAAGTATATAAATAATTAATCAAAACTCCTGAATGCATATAGAATCTCCTAACTTTACATTTTAATCTATAACTTTGTCATTTTAGAATATAATTCAAGAACGGGTGGTCACAATCACCCCATCCATATTATTTCCAGATATTTCATAAAATTCATTTACTGGTATTTCAACGTCAATTGTCTTGTTTTGAAAAAAGGGATAATATGAAATCGTATATTTTTCCCCATCAATACTTGCTGAAATGCTCCCTTCTTCTTTTAAATAATCTAGATATTCTTCTAAGGCTAAATTCATTTCTTGCATAATCGCACTGTGAGGCAAACCGACATAGCGAATATGCCAAGGTTCATATTGAATTCCTGTAACATCTGTTTTATCCGAGGGATATCGTAAGATAAAGCCGTATTTCCAAGCATTTTTTTCTATCCACTTTCCTTCAGGTGCTCGGTCCATTTTCGTTAAGCCTGATCCTACATCAAGTGATAAACCTGAATTATGTTCACTATAACCTGCGGGCAAGGCATAATCAGCCCCCATTTCTTGGTAAAGTTCACTTTGCTCATCAAAATCACGATAGCCACTATTAATCAAAAATTGATTAACTCCTTCCTTTGCAGCATTATTAATCATCTCTGAAAATTTGTTTGCAATTCCTTTTGATAGATAAATATTCTTATTAAGCAACCTGTATCCATTTATCAATTCATTATGTTTAGATAAATTTACGATATCTGATTTCACACTCTCCTGGCGAATAGGGTATTTACTGTTGATTAAGAGCAGATTCCCTTGATAGATTTGTTCTTTTGCAATCTCTTTCTTTTGGATATTTGAGGTGGTCCCTGTATTATCTATGTTATCTTTGTGATTTTGATCATATTTTTGAACCTCTACTTTATTCTGAAAAAACAGTGCTTTATTCATGAAAACAAAACCTAAGCACAATAAAAATAACAATAAAAAACACCACTTCTTCATTTTTAGTTTCCTCCTTAAGTAAACGACTTGATGATAATGCAATGCTGACTCAGCGTGGAAGATTTCGGATAAGTAGCTCTTAACAATTATTTTCTGCAAAGCGATGCTATATCTAGATGCTCTGCTCAGTGGTGTGTGCAAGAACATCCAAAACAGCAGATTGCTCATTTGACACAATTCGCTAAAAGGAAAAGGAATATTTGTGTCACTCTTTTTCTAAACATGTGAGCTATTTTAATCCACGCATAACTTATCATATCTTTCTTTGACGAAACAAAAAAACTCGTTCTTATGGTTTAAGTCTACCGCATAAGAACGAGCCATTTTTTAATATTAAATTGTTAATTTCCTAAGAAAAAGTAGAGATGACCTTAAGATTTTCTTAAGAAACAATGATATTTTCTAAGAATCCCCTTTATTAACTAAGTCTTGGAAGACTGGAATCTCTACCGTGAACGTCGTAGAGTTATCATTACTTTCCGCGTAAATCTGTCCGCCATGCTGGACAATGATTTCTTTTGCAATCGCCAATCCAAGTCCCGCTCCGCCCGTATCAGAAGAACGGGCATCATCCAATCTGTAAAACTTTTCAAATATAGTAGCGAGTTTATCTTTCGGGATGTTTCCGGCGTTCTTGAAAACGATGGATACCACATCCTCGGAGAGGCACGCCGTAATGTCAATAACGCTGTCGTCCTCACTGTATGCAGCGGCGTTTTTTAAAATATTGTTAAAGACCCTCGCTAGCTTATCAGGGTCACCAAATACGGTCAAATCTTCGGAAGCATGGATAAACACCTGTTTGCCCTTCGCGGCAAGCTGGGGATAAAATTCATCAGTCATTTGCACCAGCATATAGTATAGGTCTATGTGCTTTTTCGTGAGCGTAATCGTTTGGAGGTTATATCGCGTAATCTCAAAAAACTCGTCGATTAGCTGTTCCAGGCGATACGCTTTGTCTAACGTGATATGCACATACTTTGCCTTTTGCTCTCTCGGCATGTCTGGTGCCTCGTCAAGCAGGATCAGATAACCGATAACTGATGTAAGAGGCGTTTTAATGTCGTGCGCCAAGTACATAACAACTTCATTTTTTCTTTGTTCGGCCAGCTTTGCATCATGCTCTCGCTTTTCAAGGGTTCGCTTTAATGTGTTGAGCTTCTGTTCCATGAACTCCATTTCCGCAGAAAGCTCAATTTGTTTATCTTCGTTCTGAATAAGTATATCAATACCGGTATTTATCTCGTCAAAGTATTTTACAAATTTTAAAAGCATAACGCGGCATAGAATAAGAATACTAATGGCAACCGCCACATAAATAAAAATTTCTATATTGTTCCGTATAGTATACTGATATATTATCATTGCGTCCCGACGCTGTAAGTGATAACTGTTTTCCAAAAAACGTACGATCCACTCTCCAAGTGTCCCCTGGATAAATAGACGCAAAAACAGCACAAATACAACTGCTGCCATGACAATCGTAAGGATATACTGGTAGAGTTTTCGTTTTAATTTTGAATAATCGATTTTTTTATTCTTATTTTTATTTTTCAATTTTATAGCCGATCCCCCATACCGTTTTTATATACTTCGGATTATCAACGGTGTCGTTCATCTTTTCACGCAGATGTCGGATATGCACGGTGATAGTGTTATTGCTTTTGCTGAAATATTCATCACCCCATATCTCATGAAACAGCTGCTCAGAGCTAACCACATTTCCCTTGTTTTCACAGAGGATGCGCAGGATTGAAAACTCGGTGGGAGTGAGAGATAACGGCTTCTCGTTCAGAGAACACTCATGCGTGCTTATATTAATGACAAGACCAGAGTGGACGATAACATTCTTGTTCAGTGCCGTTACTCCATTGTATTTTTTGTATCGGCGTAACTGCGCCTTGACTCGCGCAATTAACTCTAGTGGGCGAAAGGGCTTTGTAATATAATCGTCTGCGCCAATTGTTAGCCCTGTAATTTTATCTACTTCCGTATCTTTCGCCGTTAACATGATAATTGGATAGGTGTGCTTGTCCCTTATTTTTTGACAGATAGTGAGACCACTTGCGTCAGGAAGCATGATGTCCAATATAGCAAGGTCAAGCGCATTCTTGTCTATACATTCCAACGCTTCTTTGGCGGTATAGTATTTGAAAACCGTATAATTCTCGTTTTTCAAATATAGCTCAACCAAATCGGCAATTTCGCGTTCATCTTCCACAACAAGTACTTTATCACTCATAGTTACCAATCCTCCTTTATGGATGTGCTTTTTCAATTGGAATCTTTTCTGAATAACGAGCCTATCATACCTATCACTCCAAGTAAAGTACTATTGTTGTATACAAACACAGTCGGTTACACAGAATAGATTTTCGGATTTACCCATTTATTAGGATTTAATTTTACGCCAAGAGTAAGAGATCTATCGGACTCAAAATTATTTACAATAGATAAAGCAAATGAGTATCCAAAACTAGAAGGAGGTCCCGCCCCATCCATATCAACCTAACAAAACAAAGTTCCCTCCTAAAATGAAAAAACATGTTAATCTTTCTGTAGAATCATAGGAAAGGATGGCGTTTTTTGTATGTCTATTTCTGTATCTGATGAATTACAACTATTTGCTCAAGAGATTCAAAAATTTTTATCTCCAAATATCTTACGAGATTTTGCTAGGGATGTCAGTTTCGTACAACGAACCAGTAAATACCAAGCAAAAGATTTAGTCGCTTTATGTGTATGGATGAGCCAAAATGTCGCTACTACTTCTTTAACTCAATTATCTAGCTGTTTAGAAGCATCAACAGAAGTACTCATCAGTCCAGAGGGACTGAATCAACGATTTAATAAAGCAGCCGTCCAATTTTTACAACACCTATTAGCTGAACTACTAAACCAAAAATTGACCTCATCTATGCCAATTTCTTCTCCATATACTTCTATTTTCAAGCGTATTCGTATTTTAGATTCAACTGCATTTCAACTTCCAGATCCCTTTTCGTTCGTTTATCCAGGTGCAGGAGGATGCAGCCATACAGCGGGAGTAAAGATTCAACTTGAGTATGATTTATTAAGTGGACAGTTCCTTCATATTCATACAGGTCCAGGTAAACAACATGATCGAACCTACGGTTCCCTGTGTGTCCCAACTCGTGTGATTGTTCATCGACTAACAAAAGAACAACAAAAAAAACGATTACAAGATCAAACCGTAAGAGAAAAAAAGAAAGGAATGAAGTATTCCGCTCGTAGTAAACGACTTAGCGGTATCAATGTATATATGACAAATACTCCTACAGATATTGTCCCAATGGGACAAGTACATGATTGGTATTCTTTACGTTGGCAAATCGAGATTTTATTTAAAACGTGGAAATCATTCTTTCATATTCATCATTGTAAAAAGATAAAACGAGAACGCTTGGAATGCCATTTGTATGGGCAATTGATTGCCATTCTACTCTGTTCTTCTACCATGTTTCAAATGCGTCAATTACTTCTTATGAAAAAGAAACGAGACCTGAGTGAATATAAGGCCATATATGTGATTAAAGATTACTTTCTTCTTCTTTTCCAAGCTATACAGAAAGACACCCAAGAGCTATCAAAGATTCTCATTCGCCTGTTCAACCTTCTACAGCAAAACGGGACAAAATCTCATCGATATGAGAAGAAAACAGTCTTTGATATATTAGGTGTCGTTTACAATTGTACCATGTCTGATAATCAAGCGGCTTAAATTAAAAAAATGAAACCCATTAGGGTTTATTTCGTATGCAAATCTTTAAATTCCCTACACGTAGCCTTTAGAAAAAGAGAAGCAACCTCTGCTATAATTGACGTTGTATGAGCTTAGCTTGATAGCGATGTGGTGCTACCCCAATAGAAATTTAATTTTTATCTTTCTTTAACTAGTACATCCCAGTAATACACTTCACCATCAGATTCAACAACCTTTAGACAGCCCTTTCCTGGTTTTTTACCTTCAAGAAGTGCATATCCATCTTTTTCATATGAACGTAAATAATATATATCTGGATGTCCTTTTATTGCCTCAAATTTCACGCCCTCAAACTCTTCTTTATCACCTACAAATGTACTTATGTAAGATGTAGCTTGAGAACTTTTACAAAAACCACTCGCAAGAGTAGATTTTGCTTCAACCTTCGTTTCATGATTTACTCCTAAAAATAATGGAATAGCTAGTAATGTTGAAGTCAGTGCAGTAAACATAATTTTCTTTTTCATCTAAAGTTACCTCCTCTAAATTCTAAAATAATACCTGCATATCTACTGTACACTATAAACTAGGAAATATTAACTATTATTATAATTTTATACATAATATACTTATTGATAAAATTAAGTTAAATATTTACAATTATTATGGTTAGAGATTTTTCTCCATCTGTTTGCAAAGGTATATCTTTACAAACAAAAAGGGTTTATATACGAAACATTGGAATATCCAGTTTATAAAGGTGATTAAGTTTATTTTATAAACGTTTTTTCAATGAATACCTTTTACTAACGTTCATCTTTAATTAACTCCAATATTGTATTCATAATCTTTTCTTTCGTTGATATGTTTTCATTTTCCATCAACTTAACTCCCCCTCTAGAATGCATAAATTAAGCAATGTTTTAAATGTCATTTAACTTCAAGGTATCACCTTCGATTTTTAATATTAATAAATAAATTTCTAAAAATAATTTAAAACTATCTATCAAAAACTTTTCAATTATATATCAAATTTTATTACTTTAAAAACGCATAATTGTATATTCATATTTTCAATAGTGCGTTCCCAACCCTATTGAAAAGGAATCTGTTCCGTACCACTAAGTAGATCTCTTTCAGAAAAAGAACCTGTTTTCAATGGAAAACAGGTTCTTTTTTGTTCAAAATTGATAGAGTATACTACAACAATATTGGTTCTTTAATTAATGGTAAATACTCTATACTCATAGCATAATTTAATAACAAATTAATATACTCTTGATTTGGCTCTAAACAATGTATGTTCTTCAAATATCCTTGCGTGTATAAACAAGATGGTATAGCTACTGATAGCTCTTCTACAGATTCTAATAAAGGCATTATGAGCTCTAAAGCTTTCTGTTCATCAGTAGTTAGATTCGTATTAAAAAACTTCTCTATATACTTCTCTTGTTTCATTAACAGGATATCGTACCCAAAAGCTTGTAAACAATTAATAAATTGATCCCATTTAAGCTGATTTGGATTACAAATATGCATGGTTTTATTTACTGTATTGGCCTTATAAGATAATTCAGTAATAGCTAAACTTCCATAGTCTACAGGCGTTAAATCTACATACGTATTGACATCAGGAGCTATGCTAGATAGGCATATCCCTTTTAATAATCTATAAAATGCGTTTTCATTAATATTGTATTGAAATTTACCAGTTTTAGAGTTACCCACTAAATTCCCCACACGGTATATCGTGGTACGAACTCCTTTTCCCATTGCTTCTCTGACCATTTTCTCGCCTTGAAACTTACTTTCTAGATACAGATTATCTAAATTTTGTCCTCTATCAAAATTAGACTCAAAGAATTCAAATTCTTTTGGATCGCTTTCAGCCTGACCTACTACACTTAAAGTCGATATATAATGAAAACGTGCATTTGTGTTCTTAGCTAATTCCAATAAGTATTTTGTAGACTGAACATTTACCTTTTGAAAATGCTCACGTTCTCCATAGTGTCTAACTTCTCCACCACAATGTATGATTGACTCTACCTTATTCTTTAAATGGTCCAATTGCTTTGAATCTAGACCTAGATTCATCAGAGATAAATCTCCTTCAATTAATTCTACACTCTCCTTCAACTTTTGGAGAATTTCTTTACCGAAATAAAACTCCATTCTTTCTTTTAACTTTGCACCAATTACTTGATCCTCATTTTTTCTTACTAAACAGTAAATAGTCGTAGATGGTAACTGTAATAATCGTTCTAAAATATGTGCTCCTAAATATCCTGTTGCCCCTGTAAGAAAAACTGCTTTTGGATAATTCACCATATCTAACTCACATTCTTCTAATTTAGTTGTTTCATAAACAGGAGTCGTTTTCGTTTCATTTTCCATACATGCTACATTCATATTTTTCTCTTTCTTGGACGACATGCCTTCCATCTCTTCAATATGAGAGGCTAATTTTTCTATTGTTCTATACTTAAAGAAATCTTGAATTTTCAAGTTAGGGTATAACGGTTTTAATTTGACTAACGCCGGCATAACTTTTAAAGAATGTCCACCCAAATTAAAGAAATCATCTTTTAAACCTATAGATTTTATGTTTAGAACTTCAGACCATACCTTTGCAATATTTTTTTGCACTTTAGTTTGAGGTTTAAGTTTACACTCATCTTTTTGCTTATGATCAAACTCTATTTTTGGCAGTTTTTCAAAATCAATTTTACCGTTCGCCGTTATTGGTATTTCTAACACATGAGAGTAATATTTAGGGACCATATATTCTGGCAATACATTTGATAAATGTAAAGCTAACTTACTTTTCTCTATCCCTATACCGTCCACTGTTTTATAATAAACTTGCAGTAACATTCCATCTTTCGTTTGTGTTACCACAGCCTGACTTATCCCCTCAAGTTGTAACATTGCATCTTCTATTTCTCCTAATTCAATTCTGTGCCCTCTAATTTTAACCTGCTTATCTTTTCTTCCCATAAATTCTATATTTCCATTTGGTAACCACCTTGCTAAATCACCTGTTCGATATAATCTTTTACTATTGTCTTCTGAAAATGGGTTTGAAATAAATGCCTGTTTTGTTTTTTCTTCCTGCTTCCAATACCCTTGAGCCAATCCTAAACTTTCAATATATAATTCACCCATAGCCCCTACCGGACAATGTTGCATATATGAATTCAATATATGAACCTTTGTATTAGAAATAGGAATACCAATTGGTATGCTTCCTAAAAGATTATTGTCGCCTTCTAAAACTGGTATGAAATAATACATTGCTGAAACGGTTGCTTCAGTAGGGCCATACTCATTTACCAGCTGTACTTGGTTTTTAAAAGTATTTTGCCAACTTCTAATGGCATTTGTTGATGCAGCTTCCCCTCCCATTATTATAAATCTTAAAGAACGTATCTTTTCACTATCCAGTTTAGTTAATGAAGTCGATAATTCATTGAAAAATACTGTTGGTAAGTCAGAAATAGTTGCTTGTGTTTCTTGAATGGCCTGAGCATATGCGATAGTTGAATAGCGCTGTTCATCACTTAATAAATATAGTTCCGCCCCATTTAACAAGGTAGAAAAAATTTCCGATACAGAAGAATCAAAACTATGGGAATAAAATTGTGTTACTTTATCATTTGGAGAAATCTGAAATACTTCATTTCTCCATTCAACTAAATTTAATACTCCTTTATGCGTTAATAATGTACCTTTTGGTTTTCCTGTTGATCCTGAAGTATAAATTACATATGCCAAGTCATCTGGTTTATTTAAAATTTTCACATCATCATTTATAGTCGTACGATATATATCCTCTACTATTGAAACCTTATAATCACTTACATTCAAATGACTATTATATTTGTTATTCGTTATAATTCTACATGCCTCACTGTCACGAATTATATAATTTATTCTATCCTCAGGGTATTTTACATCGATTGGTATATAAGCAGCACCGGCTTTTAATATTCCAAGCATAGAAACGATACTATTCATACTTCTATCTAAAAATATGGCTATCTTATCACCTCTTTTTATACCCTTTTCGAGTAAATGTTGAGCTACTTGATTAGAGCTCATATTTAATTGTCTATATGTGAAAGATTCCGTTGCAGTCGCTATAGCAATCCGATCGGGTTGTCTATCTACTTGCATATAGAATTGCTCTTGTATATTTTGAAAATAAGGATAGGGTCTTTCTGTATGATTTACCTTTTTATAAAGAGATTCTTCTTCCCGTGATAGAAATGAAAGATCCTCATATGTTACTGTTCGTTGATGAATAAATGCGTCCAGTATATTTAGTAAATTTTGAGTAAACTTGTTAATTGACTCTTCCTTGAAAAGATTAATATCATACTCAAATGAAATCCCTACATAATCTAATCCTTCTTCAACAGCTAAAGAAATGTCAAACTTGCTAATATCTTGTTTATTAGGTAACAATTGAAGCTTGTACCCATCATGTTGCTGCAGAATATTTTTCTGATAACTAAACATAGTAGAAAAGATCGGGTTATTCCCAAAGCTTCTATCAGGATTTATTTGCTCAATTACTTTATCAAATGGGTACGATTGGTTTTGGAATGAATTCAAACATTTCTCTCTCACTACTTTTAATAGCTGTGTTAAATTTTTCACATCATTCAATTGTGTTCTGATCGCTAAGGTATTTACAAAAAACCCTTGTATTTTTTCAAATTCTTGATGATTCCTTCCAACAACCGGTGTACCTACAATAATATCTTTTTGATCCGTTAGATAATGTAACAATTGAATATACGCTGCCAAAAATAGCATATACATAGAAACATTCTCTTGTTCACATACTTGTTTCAAAGACTCTTTCATTTCATTATCTAACTTCATTTCAAATACTGTACCTTTATTTGTACTTTGACGATTCCTACTAAAATCTAAAGGAAGATTTAATATAGGAAGAGGTGCTGCAAGTTCGGCCATCCAATAAGATTTTTCTGTATCCCATCGACCTAAATTTAATTGTGCTTGTTCCCACTCTGCATAATCTACATATCGATTAGAAATAGTTGGCAACTCAGGATTTCTACGTTTAGCAAAGGCACTATATACCTTCATTAATTCATCTAATAAATTCCTTACACTCCACTCATCTGTAATAATGTGATGTAAATTAATATATAAATAAGACTTTTTCTTATTCAGATTAAAAATTCTAATCCTAAAAAGAGGGCCCTTTTCTAAATCAAATGGTGTATGATCCGTTTGATTTATTGTTGTACGTATATATTCTTGTTGTTCTTTTTTAGACATATGTTCAATCTCATCATGAATCAGGTCAATCGCTATTGAGTTTAAAATGACTTGTCTAGGCTCTCCATTTCTTTCAATAAACACTGTTCGTAGCATCTCGTGTCGTTCAACTAAATATCTTATGGTGTCTTGTAAAATATCCTTTTTTAAACTCGGCTCAATATATATGTGTAGTGGTGTATCATATACTCTATTAATGGCGTTATACTTATTTAAAAACCAGATTCTTTTTTGAGCACTTGATAACTGATAACTTTCCTTATCTGCAACCTTTAATACTTGCGTCTCCTGTTCTTCCCTATCATGATTTACTGCCATTAATTTATCGATGTAAGCAGATAGACTAGCAATCGTTGTATGCTCAAAAATATCTCTAATTTCAATTTTCAGATGAAACTCTTTTTGAACTTGATTTAACACTTGCACAGCAATTAATGAATGTCCCCCAAGTTTAAAAAAGTCATCCTCTCTGCTGATTCTATATTTCCCCAAATTTAAAATCTCTGCCCATGTTTTTGCCAACCTTTTTTCCGTTTCACTTATCGGTGGTACATATTGCTTTTGCATGTTTTCAAGTAAAGATGGGATTTGTAATTCTAATTTTTTTCTATCAAGTTTCCCACTTGGTGATAAAGGAAAACTTTTAAGATGAAATATATAATTGGGCATCATAAAATCTGGTAAACTTTCACTTAAGAATGTTTTTAATTCCTCTTGTTTTAGTTCTCGATTGTCTTTTGATAAATAAAAACTAACGATTTTATCGTTTTGGTAAGTGAATACTACAGCATCTCTCACTTCTAAATGTTTAAATAATGTTCCTTCGATTTCATCAAGCTCAATTCGATACCCACGTATTTTTACTTGATTATCTTTCCTTCCGATAAATTCTAAATTTCCATTCGGTAAGAGACGTACTAAATCTCCAGTACAGTACATCTTTTTATCATGATTATAGGATTTATCGAAAGAAATAAACGCCTCTTTTGTTTTTTCCTTTTGATTTAAATATCCGCTGGCAACTCCATCACCGCCAATAAATAACTCACCTACTACACCTGACGGACATAATGTATTGAACGGACTAACCACGAAAACTTCACTATTAGCAATTGGTTTACCTATTGGGATATTAGAGATTTCTTTTTGTATCTCACCATTTACTTCATACATGGTTGCACATACAGTAGTTTCAGTAGGACCATATGCATTAAGAACTGGAATCTTTAACCCTAATTTACTTTGCCATTTACGAACTGATTCAGCAGGTAAAGTTTCCCCTCCTACAAATACACGTTTTACAGAATTTAATTTAAGTAACATTTCTTTTGGCATATCAGCTATTAATTTAAAAAACGCAGTTGGTAAAACCACATTTGTAATACCATTCTTTTGAATTACATTTATAAATTCCTCTGTTGAACGTTTTTCGATTTCAGAAATTAAATGCATTCTCCCTCCACATAGCAAAATCGGAAATATTTCCATAATGGAGGCGTCAAAAATGATTGTTGCAAATTGTAAAAACACATCTTCTTTTCCTAAATGAAATGTATTAATTACTGAATATGATAAATTAATAACTCCTTTATGTGGTACAACGACTCCTTTTGGCAAACCTGTTGAACCTGACGTGTAGATAATATAAGCTGCATCTTCTATGGTATGTGTAGGCGCAATATTTTCTTTAGAATTAGCGTAATAAAAATCTTCTAGATAAATTGTATGAATCGCAAAACTTTCAACCAATCCCCTGTATTCTTTCTTCGTAATAATCATTTGACTTTCGCTATCTTTTAAGATGTATTCTATTCTTTTTTCAGGAAACTTTGGATCAATTGGTACATAAACTCCACCTGATTTTAGGACCCCTACAATCCATACAATGGTATCAATCTCTCTGACCATAATAATACTTACACGTTGTCCCTTTTTTATATCATTTTCACGTAAATAATTCGCAATTTGATTGGACCTTTGCTGCAATTGATAATAGGTAATGGATTTATCCCCCATTGAAATCGCTATTTGATTTGGCGATTTTAATGCTTGTAAATCAACTAATTGATCTAGTGTTTTTGAATTAGGATATGTAAGGGCATTTGAGTTCATTTCTTTGTATAGACGATGATCTTTCTCTAAAAGTAAATCCAATGAATGGATAGGTTCGTTCACATTCTTCATTAGTTTTTGTAACAAATATATATATCTTTCGACTAAATTACTAATACTCTCTGGTTTATATAATGCTGAGTTATAGTCAACCTCAATTTTATTCTCTGTTTCCCCTTCATATCTCATTATTCTCCAGGTCATATTAAAAGGATTTACTCTTTTACAATCTGTTAAAACTCTTGACTCAATATCAGGAATTTTTAATTCCGGTATCTTCATCGTATTAAATGCTGTGGAATATACCATATTATGATTTGTATTTGTATTTAGATTTAAATCTTTTACTATATGTGAATAAGGATTATGTTTATACGTAATAGCTAGATGAATAGATTTATTAACTTTATTAAGTATCCCCTTAAATGTTTCTCCCTTTTCTATTGTTATACGTATAGGTACTGTATTAACAAAGTAGCCAAAAGTATCTCGTTCTTCTGTATGTGGTCTAGTATTAATTGGAATACCAACAATTATCTCTTCAGCATTTGTCATTTGATGAAGTAATGTACAATAAGTACTTAACATTACTCGATAAATACTTATATTATTTTTTTTAGCAAAACATTGTATTTGATAAAATAGATCCGAATTAATATTCTTGCTTATATTTTTATCTGTATATCTCTTTTCATTTATTTTATTAAAATTAATAGGAAACTCTGTAGGAGTTAATTCACCTTGTAAATAATCTTTCCAATACGATGATCCCTCTTTATATATTGCACTATCAATAAAACTCTCCTCATGCTTTACGAGGTTCTTATAAGGAGATTCAAATTCTACATTCGACTTCCCTTGAAGTAATTCACCATAAGTATTGGATAATTGTCGGATGAAAACTCCTAAACTCCATCCATCGTAAATAATGTGATGAAACATTAAATGTAAAATAAATGTATCTTCACTGAATTTAATGATGTGGAATTTAAACAAAGGCCCCTCTTCTAAACTAAATTTCTCATTCACTATAGATTCTAAGAAATTTTTAAAAATAGATTTTTGTTCTGTGTTTTTAAAAGCAGTTAAATCCTTAATTGGTATATCAAATTCTACATTCTTTTGAATTAATTGTTTTATTTTTTCATCCCTCTTCTTAAATATTGTACGTAGCGCAGGATGTGATTGCACTATCGTAGTAAGCGTTTTCTTTAAAACCTCTATTTGAAGATTTCCTTTTAACTTTATTATAATCGGTTCATTGTTCATTCCTTTTTCTATTTCCATTTGATGAGCTATCCATAATGCTTCTTGGCCTACTGTTACATCCAATTCTTCTACAATTTCATATTTCTTTTGTATTTCTTTCATATGAATTTCTCCTTTTATAAATATTTAAAAACGGATAATATTTACAGTTACAACTATATGTACATATTCTGCAATTTGTAAATCTATATTTTCCGACTAAATTCAACATTTATTTCACTTATTGCATAGTTATTAAAATTATGAATAAAACTCATATTTATACTGTATCAATTCATACTTTTATTCAATTTAAGCATAAAAAACCATTTCACTAATAATTCTAATTTCTTTTTATACAGTATTCTTGCATATATTTATTAAAGTAAAATACCTAATTTATTCTCCGAAAACAAATTCAAGAATATTCCAACTGGTCACTATATATACTTCTAATAACATAAACTGTAAAGGAGGAGTCCGTACATAATGGAATATAGATTATTAGGTAACACGGGATTAATAGTTTCAGAGATAGGATTCGGTTCTTGGGCAATTGGTGGAGATGAATGGGGAGCAGTAAAAGATAATGAATCACTTGATGCAATTGAGAAAGCAATTGACCTAGGGGTCAATTTTATTGACACTGCTGATGTTTATGGACTAGGTCATAGTGAAACGCTAGTCGCAAAAGCCATAAATAATCGCAGGCAGGATATCATTCTTTCTACAAAAGGTGGATTAATTGGTCATCATTATGACCCAAATCAACCAGCTGTTTATGGAGATCCTCAAAAGATCATTGATGCGTTTGAGGCTAGTTTACTGCGGCTTAAAACGGATTATATAGATGTGTACTTTTGTCATATTTGGTGGGATAAACATGAAGAAACAGAAGCCTTTCTACAAGCTTTCCAAACCTTAAAAAAATCTGGCAAAGTGAGAGCAGTTGGTGTTTCTACTAATGATTTAGATTATATAAAACATTTTAATCAAGATAATGATTTAGATGTCGTACAATTTGATTATAGTATTTTGAATAAAGAACCTGAAAAAGACATCCTTCCTTATATTGAAAAACATAATTTAGGTGCTGTGATAAGAGGTCCACTTAAGATGGGAATTTTAACTGGGAAATTTAATCATGAAACTCAATTTCCAGACGATGATTTAAGAAAAGATTGGCCAAAAGAAAAGTGGTTTAAAGATAGCTTAAACACAGTAGAGAAATTATGTTCACTTGTACGTTCAAATCGAAGTTTAGCGCAAGTTGCTTTACGTTATGTTTTAAGTCACCCAGCAGTTTCAGTTGCTATTCCTGGTGCAAAAAATTCTACCCAGGTTGAAGAGAACTCTTCCCACTTAACTCGTCCATTATTATTAGATAATGAAATTGAATTCATTAAACAACTTTGATCAAATAATTATTCTTCCATAAAAAATTATGCTGATTTTTCTACCAAATCCATACTACTTCTTCTTCTCCACTAGAACATATCTTTAGCACTTCCACCCTATTTTTTATCTTTTCCCAACAATATCTACAGTTTATAAGGTAGTTGAACCCTTTTATTCAACTACCTTATAGTACGTTCTACATTATATTAAAATATCTACTACACTAGTTGAATACATGCTAAGGCAACATGCAAACCGAATAAACAATTAATTCAGAAATATTTTTAGAAACTTCATTATCTCACAATTACTTTTTTTAAAATAAATCAAAAAATTTTTCTTTACTTTAAATTCCATAATTCATATAATCTTCTATGGAATTACATTTTTTTCTAAATAGCTCCTCATTTCTAAGTATTCAAAAGGGCAATTACAAATTATTATACCCTTATGTTTAACCAAGTAAAATAAAAATCCAGTTTTTCACAAGGAGAAGTGACTGCATGCAAGATATTTTAAAACTATTTCCGAGCGTTGACGGAAATGAAGAAAAACAACAACTTTTATTAGAATCTATGCAGAAAATAATTAAAAATCTTGACCAATTAAAAAATGAAGAGCGAGCTACTTTAGGTAAATGTGAGGAAAAATCAGAAGGATACTACAATGGCTTAATTCACCAAAGTCATATTCCACTAGCTGGAATCACTATGTCTGAGGTTATAGAAGAGCTAAACCAATTTATGAATGGCCATCCTTATCCAAATAAATACTACTTATCGAACGCCGTACCACTACCAAGTATTCCGTCATTATTGGGTCAACTAACCATGGCTCTTTTAAATGGTAATGGTGTTTGGGATGTCTATGGCCCAGGGGCAGCAGAAGCAGAAGTAAAAGTTGTATCCATGCTTTCAAAACTGATTGGTTATAATCCGCATAATAGCGGCGGTTATACAACATGGGGTGGACAAGGTTGTGTATTTTCGAGCTTGCGCTTAGCAATTTCTAAACAATTCCTATCAGCAAAAGAATATGGTGCTCCACAAAATGTATATTGCTTTGCTTCTGAGAATGCACATTATAGTTTATTAAAGTCAGCTGAAGCAACTGGCATTGGATCAAATCACTTAATTAAAGTGAAAACTGATCCTTATTCAAATTCTATGGATATAGATGATTTAGAGGCAAAGATAATACAAGTTATTAATAATGGTGGTATCCCCCTTTATATTCTAGCTACTATGGGGTCAACAGATACTTTTACCATTGATGATATAAAAAAAATTAAAGAGAGCGCTGAAGCAATACAAAAAAAATATAAATTAAAACCTATTTATATCCATGCAGATTCTGCAATGGGCGGATTCTATAGTTTCTTTAATAATTATAGTTTTGAAGAAAATTCACTCTCATTTGAACCTAATGTGAAAAATGCCTTACAATACGTACAAGATAAAATGCAATATATGTCCCTTGCAGATAGTGTATGTTTTGATTTTCATAAATTAGGACAAACACCTTACGCTTCAAGTATTTTAATCGTAAAAAATCATACTGCTTTACAACTGATGGACATTGAACAAGATGATACACCTTATCTTGGTAATAGATCATATGGGAGTTATCATACAGGCTATACCTTAGAATGTTCACGAGCTGGTAGCGCTATTCCCATGTATATCAATCTATTAGCCTTTGGAATTGAAGGATATCAAAAATTATTAGCAAATTATATTCGTGTAAATCTATTATTTAGAGAGAAGTTGCGCAAGGCCCTACCCCAAGTCGCAATCACAAATGATTTTACATATGGACCAATTACAACTTTCCGTTTCTATCTGAATGGAGATGGCCAAGAAAATTGGGGAAAAGAACGAATAGGCCTTGCAACAAAGGAAGAAATTGAGGATACAAACCGATTAAATATAGAACTATTTAATTACCTAGGAAAAAATCGCGATCAAGTATTTTTTGGTGATACAACTCGTTCTTGTGTAGTAGATGTAATAAACAGTTATGATAGAAATCCGATTTCTACATTAAAATTCTTTTCTATCTCTCCATATACAACTGTTGAATGTATAGATGAGATCGTAGAATTTCTTTATGAACATATTTCGATTGCTACTAAACAGATTCATTCATATGTTTCATAACCATATTTGTTAGCGCTTTAATAGTTAAACTTAACTAAATGAAATAAAATTTTTAATCCTTTTAATTACTATTCACTATATCAGGAAAGAGGAAAAACATATGAATATAGAGCTACTTGATACACACCACGTGAAGGATGCAGCACATTTACTTGCACATTCCTTTGTGAATAATGAACCTCTTGTAAGCAGTTTACAAATTCCTTTTGCTTCTTTTCACAAAATGTGCGAAGAAATGATGAAACAAGCTGTATCTCAAGCTATGTCATTTGTAGCAATAGAAAATTTTCAAATTGTTGGAGTTCTTTTAACCAAAAAAGTAACCCAGCCACTAATAGATACAGAGAAAGCGATTGAACTATGCCCGCAAATGGAACCTATTTTTCAACTTTTAGATACATTAGAGACAGAATCTATTGAGTTTTCTCATTTAGATAAAGAAAAATTGGTCTATCTAGATATGGGCGCTTGTCATCCAGATTGGATGGGAAGTGGTATAGTCACTACCCTGCTTTCACATGCCATTCAAGAAATAAGTAAAAGAGATTTTGATTTTATTGCTGCTTGTACAAATAAAATTTCTCAAAAAATCCTAAAAAAACTGTGTACGACCTATGAAATGAATGAAATAGTGTATAGTAATTTTCTTTATAAGGAAGCATACCCCTTTGCTAATACAACAACTTCCTTAACAGCTCAATTACTATATATACCTCAATCTCAATTCGTCATTAAAGCCATATAAATTTGTAAAGAAAACTAGCTGTACTTTTGTGCAGCTGCTTTTTTTTATAGAGTAAATTAGTAATAGATATTCTTACATAAGTGCTACCTTTCACACTTTAACTTCTTGGCATTCAATAGCCACTTTCTCAGTATGCCTTATTTCTTTACTTAGCCTACCTAAAGATCCCCTTCTATTTATTTCAACATGTTTCATTATGCTTTAATTTCATATGCTCCATTATTTCATCTATACAAGTAACTTAGACACTTCTCCCTATTTAATAACTAATCTTTTACTTTTTAAGTAACGATTGATACACATCTTCCCACTCTTAAGTACTTTAAAATTTATTACCTAATAACCCCTTAACAATCCCTGTAATTCTTACAATTCTCTTTCATTTTGTTTATCTATCCATTCATCCCCCATATCCTTTATCTACCTAATCTTCCCCAACGAATCCAATGTAAAATTCATGATAAAAGGAAACAACCGTTTCATATTTAGCATTTAAGAAAAAAGAGTGAGAATTACTGGATTCCCCTTTCTTTTCATCCTTTTTAGAAGCTCTTTAAAGTCTAATTCTATTACATTCCTGCTAGGTAACATGTCTACTAATCATTAACAATTTGTATAGCTATATAAATAATACAAAAGTCATCACCGAAGTGCAGCTTTAAAATAAAGTTTTTGTTTAGCTACCTTTCATTTCCGAATAATATTTTTAACCCTGTTGATACTATTTCTGCAACTTAAAGTTACAAACTATTCCTGTAAGCATAGCGTTTCTTTTGTACAACGAGCAGTTAGTTTTATTAACTAGCTGCTTTGGTGTGCAAAATGAAGTTTTTGTCCAAGTTTTTCACCATTTGATAAAATAAACATAATAATAGTTAATGAACAGACATTTATAATCAATCTCCTAAGGAGCGCTTTAATTAGGTGCTCCTTTCTACATATACAATTTAGATATCGTTGCGATATATAAATTTGAAGTTATCTCCATCTTTTCCCCGGCTTAACACTGTCCGCGCGACTTTCATTGCATACAGCGTCCCATCTTATCCTTTTATACTAGAGCAACTAGATTACGAACAATATTGTACTCACCGATGTAT
This sequence comes from Bacillus sp. M13(2017), assembly GCF_002218325.1. Taxonomy (NCBI): domain Bacteria; kingdom Bacillati; phylum Bacillota; class Bacilli; order Caryophanales; family Bacillaceae; genus Bacillus; species Bacillus sp. M13(2017). The sequence goes on from NZ_KZ268510.1 coordinate 108,801, forward strand.
TCATTCCCTTTTCTTACGAAAGGTCCCATCATCTTACTCGATCCTGTGAGTTACATATAGTTGATTTAGTTTTCAACGAATAAGACTAGGGACTATCCCTCCACATTTGTTACATGCTTCGTTGATACGTGTCCCCACCTTCACAAGAACAAATCAATTTCGGTTCGTTAGAACCGTATATGCACCTGTCTTCTAGTAGGCTTTGGTGACATTTTCTTGCTTACCACGTTCCGATTGACTTAGCTATACATATATCCTTAGGTGCTTGCTGTAAGCCTGTTATCTTTACATCCTCATCGTTAGATGTTCCGAATTTCATATCATTTACTCTTACTTTTCGGTAGATAACATCGTCATTAACGACATACACATTTCTAATGTATTAATCCTTTAGAGCCGTACATTCTCACCATAGATATTTTGTAGCATCCCGACCTATCCATTACCATATGATTTCTCACTTAGGTTTTGTTCAGCTAACTTCACCTAGCTTCATACAATTTGTGACTATTATCATGCCTTGCATGTAGGAGTATTAGATAAGTAGTTTAAGCTCAACCTGGCGGTTTCCATTCCTACCTTCAGTCAAACAGTTGTTGTCATCAAATTAATAACCCTCCTATTTCGTATTTGCACACTTATAAGGAAACGTGTCGTGCAAATAAGAATTTTATTTAGTTTTCTAGTTACTCTGGATTCCCATAAATGCTACCAAAAACTTAAGCCTTCTATCTCATCCTAATCAAATACCATATAGCATAGCTCGATATACTCGTTATCTCCCACCCCATAATTCCGATCCATATCATTTGGAACTTTGAATAACTGATTACTAAATCATACAATATCTCCTTCATAAACCTCCTTACCATTTTTATCTTTTAAACGTGTGTATAGTAGCATTTCACAGTGATCCTGTTGATCATGAACGAATATCCAAGCACTTTATACTGCTACCACATACACTATAAGATGTTTGTAATTTACTACATTATTTGAAATTAGAGTTAGGAGGATTTAATATGGCAAATTGTACAGGTTTAGCTTGTTTTTTATTCTCTTCGTGGCCAACAGGTACAGTTGTTACAGTTACTACTAGATCAGGTCAAATTATTGGACCTGCTACTTTTTCACTGTTCTTTCCAAATCTTTGTGCGGTGGTATTGGTAGAAGAAGATGTGCTGACCCCCTCTTCAACCAATACCATATTCATAAGTTGTGAAGATATAGAAAGCGTTACTTTAACCACACCTTAAGATGATTTAAATGGTTCTAGTTCAATCTATAAAAAAGACATTCTAATGAATGTCTTTTTTATGAAAAAATCTAATCAGAATAATCACAAATGTATTATTCTATTTTATCTATCACTTCAATAATTTTCTTTAATTTAATTTTTTCCCCTTCTAAGGGTTACTTGTCTACACATCCTTCTACATACTTTCATATGATACAATATATTGTTTAAAGGAGGGACAAATTTGTTCTTATGTAATTTATTTCGTTGTTCAGGTGGAGTATGTAGTATTTTTAAAAATTTACAACCAGGCGAAGTCGTTACTGTGACTGGTAAATCTGGAAATATTATTGGACCTGCTATTTTTACAAATTTTAACCCTAATACTTGTATCGTCACATTAGAAGAGGAAAATTCACTTACTCCTCCTACTATAAGTATTACTAAGATCAGTTGTAAAGAAATAGAAAGTGTTACGTTTAGCTCATAATATATTTTATACCTAAAGCAGGGATTGAAATATGAAACTCTTATACATTACTTCTGGTTACTCAAAAATCTATCAATATCTAGATCAAAGCATACAGAGAACACTTATCAATCAAAATTTCGAATGGTTAGCAGTACAGCCGAGTGAATTAATAGAGCAATTAGATTTCATTACAACAACGTTTCATCCTGATATTGTTTTCACCTTATTAGGTAATCATCTACCGCAAATAGCCATTCAATATTTTAAAAAAAGGAACATTAAATTAGCTGTCTGGTTAACTGAGGACCCATTTTATATAGACACTTCTCTTCTTCTATTAAATAACTTTGATTTTATATTTACTATCGATAGTGAAGCACTTAAATATTACACAAGTTTAGGATATACCAATGTATATCACTTACCATTAGCAACTAATATAGATGTATTTAGACCTGGTCTAAAAAATTCAAAATATAAAAGTGAAGTATTGTTCATTGGATACCCTTATCCAACCCGAGTAAAATTGATACAGTTTCTTTTGGAAAAAACTCCTTATCACTATACTATTATTGGTCAAAACTGGAGAAATAAGTTAATTAAAAAATGGAAAAATCACCGGAGAATTAAGATTATAGAAGAATGGATTCAACCTCAAGAAGTTGCGTTCTATTATAATAACGCTAGTCTCATATTAAATCCTCATCGTAGTTATATGTTTCCACAGAATAAAAATAAAAATAGAGTAAAAAGTAATACCATTAATAATCGTACATTTGATATCGCCGCTTGCCAAGGCTTTCAAATTATAGAAGAAAAATCTGATCTTTCATCTTTCTTCAATAAAGATGAAATTATATCCTATAACAGCTTTAATGATTGTTTAAATAAAATATCTCTTCATTTGAATGATACGATTTCAAAAGGATTAATGATCGAAAAAATTCACACAAAAGTTATTACACAACATACTTTTCATGAGAGAATCAATTTTATAACGACTATATTACAATCACAACTTAATTGATTTATTAAATTAAAAATTTCTTTTCTTTTATAATCATTCTGAATAAATTAAAATGCCTTTTCAATTTTATGAAAAGGCATTTTAATTTATCTTTTCCCGTCAGAAGACTCCCTCCTTACTTTTCCTGAAGGTGTGCTAGCACTAACAAATAGGTAGGAGATGCATGTCGGTTAGCGTAAGCTAACTTGTTTGCTACTATATACTTGAAATGAAATTTTATTAGTATTTCAGTATACTCTATCAAATTAAATCCCATGAAATAGGTGTTCCTTTTTTGATATCCTTACTCGCTTTCTTTCCGAGAATTTTGGATAAGTGTTTTGGCAATAAACCATTACCTGGTCTGATAGCTTTAATATTTTCATTCGTGAATACTTCTCCCGCTTTTATGTCTTCTACAACATATAATGACCTTCTAAACTTTAAAGAGTCTTTTTCTAAATTAGTTGGTCCATAATATACATTACCTAAAGATTCCCATGCTTTTTCAGTTTCACTTACTAATAATTTAAATTCAGCAGGTTCCATTGAAAATTCAGCGTCTACACCTCCGTCAGACCTCGAGAGTGTTAAATGTTTCTCAATTACTGTGGCCCCCAAAGCAACACTTGCTACAGATACCCCTACTCCAAGTGTATGATCAGATAAACCTATTTCACATTTAAATAACTCCTTCATATGAGGTATGGTAGCTATGTTTGTAGATTTTGGTGATGCAGGATACGTACTTGTACATTTTAATAGAATTAATTCTTTACATCCCTCTTCTCTCGCAGCCCTTACTGTTTCATCTAATTCAGCAACTGAAGCCATACCTGTCGAAATGATTATTGGTTTTCCTGTTGCGGCTACTTTACGTATGAGGGGAATATCAGTATTTTCAAAAGATGCGATTTTATAACAAGAAACATTTAATGACTCTAGAAAATCTACAGCAGTTTCATCAAATGGCGTACTAAATGGTATCATTCCTAATTCTGTACAGCGATCAAAAATTGGTTTATGCCACTCCCATGGTGTATATGCTTCTTTATATAAATGATAAAGTGATTTACCTTTCCATAAGCTGTTCGTATCCTGAATTAAAAAATCACCATTTTCTATATTTAAAGTCATTGTATCAGGTGTATATGTTTGAATTTTAAATCCCTGTGCTCCAGCCTCTGCAGCTACTTCTACAATTTGCAATGCTCTACCTAATGATTGATTATGATTCCCTGACATTTCTGCAATAATAAATGGTGGCGAGTTATTGCCAATCTCTCTACCGCCGATATATACATTACTCATGTTTTTCACCTTCAAGTTCTTTTTTTATAGCTTTTTTTCTTTCCATCCATTGCTCATAAAACAGTGTCATTTTAATAACATCGATATATTCATTACCCTTGCAAATATGGTTCACATATCTTCCATTTTCTACAAACCCAAGTTTCTGATGAAAGTTTAAACTAATACGATTTAATTCTAATATTTCTGCATACACTTTTTGTATGCCTTTTGCTTCAAAAATAAAATCTAATGCTAATAAACCTAATACAGTTCCAGCACGTCTTACGCTTTGTTTGTCACCTATATAAAATCCCCAATAACAAGTCCGATTCATTTCGTCTATTTTTGTAAAATTAACAAATCCAATTGGTTTTTCTTTATATATTAATAATCTTGCAATCTTTGTATCATCCATTTCTAGTTTTTTATACCATTTTAAATGTTCGTCTATTGTAATTTCATGATCTTCATACATAGCTGTACGTATTTCTTTTGTATTCCTCCACTTTAAAATAATTTCTAAATCTTTCTTTTCTAAACTTTTCAATTGAAAATCCCCTATATCTAACATGCTATCCTCCTAAAATAATTTTTGCTATTTCATCTGAATTACTGGCACACTGTATAGAAAGAGCCTTATTAGACATTTCTTTCACTATTTTAGAATTTGATAAAAGCTTCCTTAGACATTTCGTAATCGTTTCATCCGAAACACTTTCAGCTGTACCAATATTCCATGTAGCTCCAGCTTTCGACACAGCCTGGGTTACTTCAATTTGATTTGGAGCAGTTGTAATTGTTATAGAAGGTAATCCAAGAAAGCAGCGTTCCCATGTGGTTGTGCCACCAGCTCCTATCCCTAAATCCGCTCGTACGATAAACTCTTCCATATTCTCTATTTGACAATAGAACGAGGCATTAGAAATACTCCTGCAATAAGATTCAATCTCTTCTTTATGGGGATTTTGACTTCCTACTACTACATCTACTTTTAAAGTATCGCTACTTATATTTTGTATAGCTCTTAATGTTTTTAATGTTTCATTCGTTGCATCATGCCCCCCAAAAAATATAAAGATGCGTTCAATCTCACCTGTTCTTTTTCTTGAAAATTTTTTAGCAGCATGAAACTCTGGTCGTAATATGGCATATTTAGGTCCTAATTTCACTAATGATTGCTCTGGTAATAAATCTTTATAGCGACCATTAAGGTTATCATATAAATTTTGGTCTAGTAATAAATCACAGTCATGCATTCGATTTGCAAGATCATCAATTACCATAATCTTTCTTACAGTTTTTCTTAAAGCAGTCTCCCACTTATTATCTAATCCATAATGATCAACAATTAACCAATCAAACTTGGGAAGTTGCGACAAAATATCATTGGTCTGTTGTGCATCAACAAACCAATGATATTTTAACCAATTCAAATAACTCCCGTGTACTGTACTTGAAAAATTCGTATTTTCACCATCTGCATCTAATAAAAACACATGAAATCCCTTATTTAAAATATATTGCTGCAGATCACCTTGCAGCTTACGGCAAATGAAATAAATCTGAGCACCTTTATTCCGTAACTCATGGGCAAGTGTTAAACAACGCATAATATGGCCGGTCCCTATTTCAATAGATGCGTCGGCGCGAAAGGCAATTTTTTTCTCAAGCAAGTTACTCCCTCCTCACTAAAAGCGCTACAATTTATTAATTTATAATTTTGTTTCTCTATTTAACTCATCTACTAACGATTTTTGATTTATATATTTCAGTTTCACATGACTATTGATTTGAACAAGTTCAGGATTTCCTAGGATGTAATCTTTTATTTGATGAAAAAATAAAGGTTTAGATTTTACATTCAGACTTTTATAAAGTTCATTGAACATATCTAAATCTGGTTGTTCATCCAATGTTAGCCTCCAAGTATGGTAACGAAATGGAGGAGGGAGTTTTACTATATTGACTTGGAATAAATGGGGATTATTCACAAAATACAACGGAAGGTATTCTGCATAGGTTAAAGTTTTTTGGGTTTGTAGCAATCGTTCGATTGCCTCTAATGTAAAAATATCGCCTGCTGTTCCAACAGGTAACGTACTTAACTCTGCCTGTGTATAATCTGCACCGCTTTTCAAATGTTCATCTAGTAAAAAAGCATTGATTTCTGGTGACACAACTGGGCAATCTCCTGTAATCCGCATTACAATATTTGCATTTTCTTGTTTGGCAGCTTGAAATATGCGATCAGCAGTATTTTCTGGATCACCTCTGAAAATTTTAACCTTCCCGTCTAAATCAAATTTTTCCAAAGGATCATCTTGTGCTATATCTGAAGTAGCAAGTATGACCTGGTGTTTTCCTGGAATAGCTAATGTATTTATAAGACATCTTTCAATGGAAGGAATTCCGTGTATTGGTAATAATGCCTTTAAAGGTAACCTAGTAGATTTTAACCGGCAAAGTACAATTATTACTACTTTTGGAGGTTCAATAACCTCTTTTGATAATGGGGTACCTGCAGACAAATTATATAAAGCTATCTGAGGTAATAATTCCTCTGCTTCAAGCTGGTTCAGTGCATTTTCAACAACATCTAGTTCCATAGCTATTTTATTAGCTGTAATAATCTCTCCTTTTTTAATATCGATTTTTGTAACAGCTCTTAACAATTTTTGATTTTGCAATCTTAATAACACCCCTTTCATTTAATGTTTAGCAACTCTATAAAACGAAAGAACTTTTCTCACCGCTTTTATTACATCCCATACATCAGCTTCTGTCATTTTCGGAAATAGAGGCAGTGTAATAATTTCCTCATATACATTTTCTGCTTGTGGACAAATACCTTTTTCATAACCTAATTTTTGATAAAACGGTTGTAAATGTACGGGTATATAGTGCACATTCACACCGATATTTTCTCTTTGTAATGCCTCGTAAATTTCTTTTCGATTGCCCTTTAATAATTTAGTATTTAAACGAATAATGTAAAGATGCCAACTTGAGTCGGTTTGGGGCAATTGCTTTGGTATGATGATTTCAGATAGACAACTAAATTCTTTATTATAAATGTCTACATATTTCTTTCTAATCTTAATAAAAGAGTCTAATTTATTTAACTGTGATAAGCCAAGAGCAGCTTGTATATCCGTTAATCTGTAGTTGTAACCTAAGAATTGCATTTCATAATACCAAGGCCCATGATTTTCAAGAAGTTTTTGAGGATTCCTTTCAATTCCATGCGTACGGAATTGAACAAGTTTTTCATAAAACAGTGGATTATTTGTAGTAATTACTCCGCCCTCTCCGGTAGTAATATGTTTCACCGGATGGAAACTAAACATTGTCATATCACCAATAGAACCAATCTTTTTATTTTTATATGTGGCTCCTAATGCGTGGGCTGCATCTTCGATGATAATCAAATTATTTTCTTTTGCGATTTTCTTTATTGCCTCTAACTCTACAGGCTGCCCAGTAAAATGTACGGGAATGATGGCTTTTGTTTTGTTTGTAATCTTTTCCTCAATAGATTTAGGACTAATGTTATATGTTTCATTGTCAATATCTGCGAATACTGGCTTTCCTCCCTGGTATAAAATACAATTTGCACTTGCTACAAATGTCATTGGAGTTGTAATTACCTCATCTCCCTCAGTTATGCCAGCTGCATAGCAAGCAGCATGCAGAGCAGCTGTACCATTTGAAAAAGAAACAGCGTATTTTGCTCCCACATATTTCGCTATAGCCTCTTCAAACTGTTGAATCGTTGGCCCTGTTGTTAAAAAATCCCCTTTTAATACATCTACAACCGCCTGAATGTCATGTTCATCAATTTGTTGTTGACCATATGGTAAATAAGTTTCTCTAACAGGCTTTCCTCCATGTATACCGAGGATTTCCCTTACCATTATTCTTTCTCCTTAGGGTTACTTTTTAAAGATTTAATCCACTCTTCTGTTTTAATAACTCCATCTTCTAAAGAAACTTTTGGTTCCCAACTCAATATTGTTTTTGCTTTTTCATAGTTACATAATAATTTTTGAATTTCACTTTGTGGATGGATATGAGTTACATGTTGAATACTTACTTTATTTCCTGAAATCAATTCTGCTAATTTATTAATGGATATATCTTGTCCTGTTCCTGCGTTAATAATATGACCATTTGCTTTTGAAGAGTATCCTGCTGCCACAACAAAATCCGCACAATCTTCAACATATAAAAGATCTCTCGTTTGTTTCCCATCTCCATAAATATTTAGTGGTACATTATCTAATTTATTATTTATAAAAATAGCAACAACCCCACCTTCACCACCAGTTTTCTGGAATGGGCCATACGTATTAAATGGACGAATAACCACAACTGGCAGCTTGTAAGCATAATAGTAAGATAAAACCATGTTTTCAGCAGCAATTTTTGATCCAGCATATGGAGAAGCTGGTTTAATCGGGTCTAATTCTGATATTCCTTGTATATTAGTAGCTTTATCGTATACCATACACGTACTCATAAAGACCATTTTGACATTATGCTTATGACATTGTTCTAACAAATTAAAAGTACCTACTGTATCATTTTCAAAAGTTGTTCTAGCATCGTCTATACTATCTTGAACATTAATACTCGCTGCTAAATGATAACAAAGGTCAAATGAATTATTTTCAAATAATTGAGCAACTAATTTTTTATCTTTAATATCTCCCTGAATGCATTGTTTTAAATTTAGATCGTGTGCAAACTCGGTAATATTTGCAGTAGTTGAATTTGCTAAGTTGTCTAATATCCATACTTCATGCTTATCCTGCAATAATCTCTTTACAACCCACCTACCAATAAAACCTGCACCACCAGTTACTAATATTTTCATAGTTTCTCCCCTCCTGTTAATAGCTGCTGGTTTAATATTAAATTTCTAAGCTCTTCTTTTGAAATAGCATTTTGATTATCAGAACGGTAAAACCCTGCCTTCGCCCTTTTTGCATTTTCATATTGAGCACCCTTTTTTAATGGGCTAGGAATGATAAACATATCTGGTAATTCAAAAGCCTGTAAAGATTCATCATGTGTCATAAGTTCTTCATACATTTTTTCACCAGGTTTTAACCCAATTTCTTCAATTTTAATATTCTCCTTGGGCAATCCATATAACTTTGTAACTTCTTCTATCATCACTTCACTTAAATCGTTTAATGAAATAACTGGCATTTTTAATATAAAAGTTTCACCACCCTTTGCTATTTTCATTGCTTCAATTGTTAACATAGTTGCTTGGGTCAGTGTCATCATAAATCTACTCATACTAAGATCCGTTACAGTTATTTTTTGGTTTTCTTTAATTTGATTTTCAAATAAAGGAATGACAGAGCCTCTTGACCCCATAACATTTCCGAAGCGAACACTTGCAAATATCGTTTCACTTGAACCTTTTGAATATTCCGCTGACGTAATCAATCTTTCAGCAGTCAATTTTGTTGCACCGTAATTATTTGTTGGTGAAATCGCTTTATCAGAACTTGTAAAAACTACCTTTTTTACTTTCTGAGCAATTGCCGCTTTTATTACATTTTGTGTTCCAAAAATATTGGTCAAAACTGCTTCAAACGGATTATATTCACAAAACGAAACATGCTTCATCGCTGCCACATGGAACACATAATCAATATTTTCCATTGCACTATATAATCGATCGTAATTTCGAATATCCCCAATTAAATAGCGAATATTTTGATTTCTCCCCCTGAGTTCTTCTTGTAATAAAAATTGATTATATTCACTTCTACTAAAAATCCTTACAACTTTGGGCTTTTCTTCTAGAATATTAGAAAGAATGCTCTTTCCAATTGTTCCTGTTCCACCAATAATTAAAATGTTTTTATCTTTAAAAAACATATAAATGCATACCTCCTCTTATTGAAATAATTTTTAGTCAAGAAAACTCTTTTCTCAATTTGTATGTAGTGCTATTGCACCAACAAATAGGTGGGAGATAAATTAGCTTTTTGAATAGCAAAACATACGATGCTGTTTTATATTTTTTGTACAGGTTGCTCATTGAAAACTGAAAATATGAGGTTGTTTAAGGAGTTATCTTTGGTTGAAATGAAGACATTTTTTTCAAACTCTAACTACAACTGCGTTTCTTCTATTGGCTCAATGGACAGTTGTTTATAAAAATTATTTACTTTCATATTATTTTTTACATCATCTTCTAAAGATTGATAAAAATTACTCAGTAATGGCAAACGGATATTATAATGGTTTAGCTCAGAAAAAACATTTATATATTCTAGATTTTGCGCCTAGTAATTCCCAAATAGATATCACTCAACATTTCACCCTCTTTTTCTTCTTAAGTCTTCTCTTAATTCTTTACATGTTCTTTGTGGCGGTAATAATTGTACAAATTCATTTTTTTCTTCTGCAAATAACTGCGAATGTATTGAATGTGAAGTAATATAATTGATATCTAAAATTTCATCTAAAGGATGAAAATCCCAATAATGATTTAATCTCCAAAAAAAACGTGCATCTCCTATACGATAAAATTGAGGATCTTCATCCCAGTATGAATTCCACCTTTTCTCAAGAATCGGTAAAACAGAGGCTCTATGCATAATAGAACAATGATCAATTGTACATGGAGCATTATTAGTAATTTTTTTGGCAGCTCTTTCAACAGTTTTAATAGGCAAATCTGATTCATCTAGATGAATCGTTTTTGATGCAGAATAAATAATTTGAACATCTTTATTCTCATCAAGATAACTAGACATCTTTTTGAGTCGTTCTTTTTCATATTGATTATCATCAGTAATATAAGTAATATACTCCCCCTTCGCATGCTTAAGAGCCTCATTAATTAGAGCCGCATACCTGACTTTTTTTGTCCGTTCAGAAATATGGGCCACATTACTTTTATAAAAATGTATATTTTCCTTATTTATAAATGGTTGAATTACCTTCTGGGTCATTTCATTAGAATTATCATCCATGATAAAAAGCTCAAAATCTTGAAAAGTTTGGTTTAATACACTTAATATCGATTTTTCAACAAACGTAGGCTTATTGTAACTTGTCATTATAACTGAAATTTTAGGCAAATATTCCTCTCCTCCTTATAACCAAATATAAAAACAGTTACGTTATTATATAAACAGAAAGGACAATCCGTTCCGATAATTTTTAAAAAAATTTATATATATATTAAAGTCTATAGCAGCGTTTATATTTATCTATATATCTCTTTTTACTCCACTATAGTCCATACCATATCTATGAAAAGGTAATAAACTATCCAAGTACAAAAAAGAATGTATCAATAAAAGTTTATTATTATCTATTAGACTTCGCTAGAAAAAACATTCAATATTCTCAGAAGAGGTGACGATTTTGCAACCCCTAATTTCAATTATCCTTACTAGCTATAATAAGCCATCATTAATTAATCAAGTTATTGAAAGTGTCCTAATGCAAACTTATAAAGAATGGGAACTTTTTATTATGGATGATAACTCTTGTCCAGAAACTATAAATATTATAAAAAATTATTTAGATGACCCTCGAATTTATTATGAAAATAGTTTTATACAAGATAATGAGAGATATAAAACCACAAGATATGCAACTCTCATCAATAAGGCACTTCCATTAACACGTGGGGAGTATATTTGCTATTTAACGGACGATACTATGTACGTTCCAAACAGATTAGCTGAAATGTTATCTTTCTTAGAAAAACAACCTGAAATAGATATAGTGTACTCTTCTCAACACGTAAAATATGTTGATTATAATCTACAACCTATTCATGAATATGTAAGAGAAGCTTCAAAAATTTTATATACAGCTGCAAATGTTGTGGATCACTGTTCAGTTATGCATACTAGAAGAATATTATTAAAGGTTTATGAAAAATACTGTGAATATTGGGATACAAATCCTTTATATTGGTTTGTTGGAGATGCGATGTTTTGGAAACGCCTAAATACATTCCAGCCTTTTTATCCCATTAACAAAGTGCTCGATATTACTTTTAAAACACCATTTTCCTTCCAAAATTTATATGCTAACCTCCCTTCCAAAGATTTAAATGGTATTTTGTTTAGCAATTCACAAGGTGAAGTATTTTTAATTGATAATTATAAACGTAGGCTTATATCGAAAGAAATGCTTTCCTACTTCAAATATAATCAAAATGAAATTGTCTCAATCCCTGATCCCTTTATCTACAAATATACTGAAGGTCCTCCCATAACCCTTACTGAATCAATCCCAAATCTACGGGTTGTGCAAAACGAAAAAGAAGAATTATTTTATATAGAAAATAATCAAAAACGTCCATTCATTAACACCATAGCATTTCGCAAATTAAAATTTTCAAATCAAGAAATTATTAAAGTTTCACAAAGTAGTTTAGATAAATTTTCAGATGGACCACCTATTTATCCGAATTTATCTCATTACACGATTCTACCCGAAGGAAAAGTATTTATCTATCATCACAATTATTTCATAATGACAGATTACATGCTTCATCCAATAGATAAAGGCATATTGCAAAAACTATATTTATTAAAGAACTGTATACCGATTTCAAAAACTAGTTTATCCTTCTTTAAGATTGGTCCTCCTATTTCATCATACCCCTCTCACTTAGCTAAAGAATACCAAGAAGAATGATATAAGAGGATAGTACCAATAAGAGATATTGCTTCAAAAAATAAACATGATACAAATTGTATTTTTTCATTTTCCATTAAAATTTTGGTAGTATTTTGGAAATAACCTTCTTAAAATACCTAAATCATATTAACAAAGGTTTTCAATGAGTTGCACTAACTCAAAAATAAAAGTCAGTCTCAATAAAGAGAAATGACTTCTATCTATATCAAATACTTCCTTAAAATTAGGGAATTTTACAGAATAACAAAGTATTTGTAACGATAAATTTATCAATATAATATAACATTATTAACGAAGGCTCTTTTCACTTCTAGATTGTCAAATTCTCACTATAACTAAAAAATCTTCTCATCTTATATAAAATGAGAAGATTTTTTCAGTGGAAAGGTTTCTTGTTACATCCTTGACTTTCTAGCGATGTTTTACCACGATGTCCAGCCACCATCAATGCAAATATTTTGCCCCGTTACATAGCTTGAAGCATTAGATGCAAGAAAAACAATCAACCCTTGTAATTCCTGGGGATTTCCAATACGACCTAGCGCTGTTTTTTTCTTTAAATTTCGAATAAATTCTTTATTTTTCTGAACTTCTGTATTAGGAAATGGACCTGGAGAGATAGAATTAGCTCTAATTCCTTTTAAACCATAGTGACACGCAAGATACCGAGTAAACTGTATGATAGCAGCTTTTCCTGCTCCATAATTCGGAGGATTATTAAAGCCTGAATCGCCATAAATAGAAGGGTCTGGGGAAACAACACCATACATTGAAGAGATATTAATAATATTTCCTTTATTCTTCGGTAGCATATATTGTAATGCCTTTTTAGTAACCCGAAACACATTATTTATAGAACCATCAATTCCTGTTTCCCACTCCGATTCTGTCATTTCTTCAATAGTCTTTCCTGCTCCAAAGTAAGCATTATTAATAAGAATGTCTATCTTATTATCTGAATTATAAATCTCCTCAAATGTATGGTTTATTGATTTACTATCTGAAACATCTAGAGCATATCCCTGACATTTCACATTATATTTTTGATTTAACTGATCAGCTAAATTCATACATTTTTCTTTGCTTCTACTAACTATCATAACGTTTGCACCATACTTAGCCAGCCCTTCAGAAATTGCAGAACCAAGATAACCAGATCCACCAGTAACAATTGCATTCTGGCCTTTTAAACTAAATAATTCATGTTGATTCATTATTCACCCTCCATAAGTTCGGATTAATAATTATCTCAGGTATATCCTTAAATAATTTCTTTGCAGTATTAAGAACTTTCTCTTCTAATAAAGGTGAATTACAGATTTGAATATTTTCTTTTAATTGATCTACTGTTTCACATCCAATAATAATCTTATCAACTTCTTTCAATTCTCGAACAAATAATAAAGCCAATTGCGCTCTACTTAAATTGAATTCCCGAGCTAAAAACTCAAATTCTTTTATTGGTTTTTTAGCGATTTGTAAATAATCGGGAAATTTTTCCGTATCCATTAATAGCAACCCTTGAAGATATGGGCTTCTAGCATGTATTTCTATTCCTTTTGTTTTCAGCTTTTGTAGTAGGCCTGAACAAATTAGACGTTGATCAAATATATTTAAAGGAACTTGAATCATATCAAAACAATCAAATTCCAAAAACCGCTTAACTTCATCAGGTGTATAAACGGATACACCAATCTTTTTGATTACTCCCCCTAATTTCAATGTATTTAATTTTTGAATGATATATCCATTATGTGAAACCATATTTTTAGAATCATGTAACAGGCAACAGTCTATAATATTTGTTTTCAAATTCATCATAGATTGTTTAATATATTTATCAATTAAGCTATCTAAATGCTCAATACCAATATTTTCAGAATCAATCATAGGTATTTTAGTTACAACCTGAAAATTTTTTTCTGTTGTTTTGCTTGAGACATATTCACCTATAATAACTTCACTATTTCCATAAGAAGACGCTGTATCTAACACATCTATACCATTATTTATAGCATATTTGATGATATTTAAAGCCTCTTCCCTATCAGGTTTACCCATTATATTTCCTATTCCATAATGAAGACCCAGCTGAACAGTACCTAATGCTAATTTCATAGAGCACCTCCATAATAACCACTTAGGCTAGTTAGATATTTTAAACAGAATGACAATATATATTTACATTGAACTGCCCCTACCTTCACTCCGTTTAAAGGAGGAGCTCTTCTCCTTCACATGATAAAGATTTCTTATTTATTTTTAGTTATCAAGATTGCGTATAAAAATGTTGATGTAAAGAGAATAAAGCCTGAAATTTTTGGGCCGAATGTATATAGAATCTGTGGCATTTTCTATACGTACGATACGACAAAGAAAAAATGGATTTATCTTTTATATCCTTATGAAATCGAAAATCAAATTCGTTCCTATAGGCTCCTTCGTACAACACGGCAGACCTTACTGACCGCAAATAGCGGGATAAAGCAGGTAAATAGTATCCTGCCCAGTATATGAAAGTGACTGCTATTTGGTACAAATGATTTTGGATCTCGAATAATTAAAAGCTCACTTAAAGAATGCTACGGTGATGCGATTGCACACTCTAATACATTAATGGAAAACTACTACTTGATATTTCTCTGATGGAAATCAAAACAAATATTTCCCATTTTCCCAATAATAATTTTAAAAAATAATTATTTCACGTTCTAAATTCGTTTCTTGGTTCATACGTTATTAAAGTTGTTGAAAAATAAAAAAGCGAAAGATTTAAAATATGATCCAAATGTTCCAGATGATGTTTAAGAGAGGTAGGTATATCTTCTCCTAAATAAACACTGCAGCTGCTATAGCATGTGATTATTTACACTTCACTTCTGTTTAAACATTTCTAAATAAAAAATCTTGCTAACAATTCCTTACAAATACACTTAAGAAATTACATTCTATACAACTGCTGCAATTTTGTAGTTACCTTGAGAAAGGACAGATTGCTGATGCAGAAATTTAATATTAATAGGAAGCTAATTGGTGATGATTCATCAGTTTTTGTAATTGCCGAGGCCGGAATTAATCATGCAGGTTCATTTATTGAGGCGAAAAAAATGGTCGATGTTGCCAACTCAAGTATGGCTGATGCAGTTACTTTTCAGCATATAGCCTATAATGACATTGATTGTAGAAAATCTTCTAAGACCAAATTAGATTGGGATAAATGGAGATTATCAGACGAACAGATTATCGAATTGTTTGATACTGCACATAGATTGGGATTATCTACGACGGCTTGTGTAGTAGATTTTAAGTCTCTTGAGTTTATTGTCAAGTCAGGTGCTGACTTTCTTAAAATAGTTAGCGGGGATATTACATGCCATCCCTTTTTGGCTGAATGTGCAAAAACTGGTTTACCTATATTTCTTTCTACTGGAAGTGCATTGTTATCTGAAATAGAAGCTGCTTTAGAAGTGATTGAAAAATCAGGTGGAAAAAATGTCGTTGTATATCAAACTAATACTAAATATCCGACTCCACCTAATGAAGTTGATCTTAGAGTAATGGAGACACTAAAAAAATTTAATTATCCAGTAGGCTTCTGTGATCACACTGCAGGAACAGCTATCTCCTTAGCAGCAGTGACGTTAGGTGCTCACGTTATAGAAAAGCACTTCAGTTTAGACGCTACAATAAAAAGACCTGACTATGAAGTTTCTATTAATCCTCATGAACTAAATCAATTTGTAACTGATATACGTAATATTAAAAAAGCAATGGGTGTGCCGATAAAGCGCCGGCATACGGATGATGCAAATTTTATATTAACTCGTAGGTCCTTGGTAGCTTGTAGTGATATGACTAAAGGTACAAAAATTCAATGGAGTGATTTAACATATAAGCGCCCTGGAACAGGTACCCAACCTTCAGAAGCTAAGAATTTTATAGGTAGAACTTTAAAATATGATGTAAGTAAAGATGATCAATTATATGAAGATATGTTGGAGGAGATTTAATGAATAAAATTGAAAGACGTACCGCATTAGTGTTAGCTAGTTCTGATGGACTTGGCTTAGCAGTTGCTAAAAGATTATACTTTGATGGACATAATGTAATTATTACAAGTAGAAGTGAAAAATTAGAAAAAGCTAAAAAAGAAATTTGTGATATTGGTAGTAAAGGAGAAGTTCTAGCAATCCCATCCGACGTAACTAGCATCGAGGATTTAAATAAACTTATTATGCAAGGAAAAAAGCAACTGGGGAATATTGATATTTTATTTACAAATGTGGCTGGTCCTAAAGCTGGAACGATAGAGGATTTAACTATTGAAGATTTCTGTAAAGCACACAATGATCTGTTATTGCCCGTCATTTATTTAACTAAACAATTAATTCCTGATATGTCTTCTCGTAAGTGGGGAAGAATTATTATAAATTCTTCTCTTACTGCAAAAGAGCCTTCAAAAATGCTTACCTTATCAAATATATATAGGGCTGGACTAGCTTCTCTTTCTAAAACTCTTTCTCATCAATACGCTAGTTATGGAGTTACAGTTAATACTGTTGGACCTGGTTCTTTCAAAACTGCTCGCGCATTAGAATTATTAAATGAAATGTCTAAAACACAAAAGCGAAATGTTGAAGATATCGAATTAGAAATCACAAAAAATTTACCAATGAAGAGATATAATGACCCAATAGAATTTGGTAATATTGTAGCTTTTTTAGCTAGTGATGCTGCAAGTGCTATTACAGGTACTTTTATTCCAATTGATGGTGGAATTTCTCATGGGATATTCTAAATAAGTAGATATTTTACTATTATCCCAAAGTACTAAATGCTGAGATCGAGGTTTTTTTATATTGTGATCTCTTCTATTGGTAAATCAAGTTTTTTATAAAATTCAACTGGAACCATTCGATCAGGTGTTAAACCCATCTAAAAAGAAAAATAACGATAAAAAATTGCTGTTTTTTCATAAGAATACTTAATCATTTAACCATTTTGATATAATTATCTAATTGTATCAAAGTCAAAAAACTACTTACTTAACACATATTAATGCACTTTTAACTTCAAGACCAAAAGAAGAGCGAACTGTATTGCCATTCCCATCAGAAAAAAATTAGGAAACGCACTGATTTCATAATAACAAACTTCTCCCAAACATCTTGGCCCACAAGAAATTTCATATTGTAGTGAAATTTCAATCCAGACGAAGTTCTAGATTGGAAATATCAGTTCTGTTGCAAAATTAACTAAAATGTAAAAGATCTGCAGTTGAAGAAAATAAATTTTATACAGGCAGCAATAATTTCTATAATTCATTGTATATCGAAAAAACGGAGTTTGGTTGAAGACTCCGTTTTTTTATATAAGGAATGAATGGCTTCAATTCCTTTTATTGTACTTGAGGCTTGAAGATAGTTTTAAAATCTTGAGGATCTAGCACAACGACGTTTTACGTGTCTATGGCCTTGTTCGATACGATTTTTAGATGTCTAGCTGTATAATCCATGGTGTTTTATAAAGATTTTTCACTTTTACATGCTTCGAGATAAATCCTGTAATTTTTGAGTAACTGTTGTTTGAGGGTAATTTTTCTGTATGAAGTAATCCCTTAATTGCTTAGCAGTTACAGAATATGAAGAATCATATAAAACTTTTTCGATTGTCTGTATCATGTTTTCAATAGAATGAGTCACAAGCCAGCTTAATTCATCGTAATATTTATAATCTCTCTCCTCTGACTTAGATTTATAAACAACTACCGGTGTATCCAATAACATAGCCTCTAATCCTACTGTTGAATTAGAAATAACTACAAGATCTGAATTAGAAATGACATCATAAATACTTACTTCAGTTGTAATATACTTGACATTAGGGTATACCTTACTTAAATGAATATATTCGCTCACTAAATTACGACCTTTTTCCCAAGGGTGAGGCTTTATAATAACTGTAATATTTTTGTCTTTCATCAATTGTTTTGTTAGTTCAACATAAACTTGGGTTTTAAATGGTTGCGTTGCTATAAAGATTATTTTCTTAGAGGTATCTATATTTAGTTTCTTACAAAGTACTTTTTTTTCTAAATGCTTCTTTTCAAAGATATCATCATATCTTGGGTGTCCCAATATCTCGATTTGAGAATCCGCTCCACCTCTTCGAAAATACCACTCTCTTTCATACTCTCCATATACAATCTGTTTCGTAGCGAAAATTGGAAAAAACGCTTCTTCTCCCATTATGGCCCCATGCTGAAGACAATAACTTGGAATCCCCTTACTTTTAGAGATAAGAGTAAGTACTCGGTTCGTTATATCTTCTGTTGTACCAACAATCACACTCGAGATATCATGTTCTTCAAAAATAAAATATGCCATATTAATTTTTTCAATCATAATAGGAAGATCATTGAGTAGTTTTGTTTGAAAAAATTTATTAGAAAATAACGGATGTTCTTTACATGTTGAAAAAATTTTTTGAGCTTTTTCAATGAAAATATGAGAACTATCAGGAACTTTATTTGTATAATCCAGTGTGCAAATCGTAGGGAGACCATAAAGCTCGCTTTTTTTTGCTCTTGTTAATATTTTTGTATACTTAGGGTTAAAATGCGAAAAATTACCTGCTGAAAAACGAAGATAATCAGTATTAAGCAATACGACTCCATCTGGTCCTCTTTTCTTTGTCGTTTGCTCAAGCAGAGGCAACCATTTTTCAAATTCTGACTGCAATTGTTTTTCTTCTATTGGTGCAACAGACAAATATTTATAAAAATCCTTACTTTTCATCTTACTTTTAACATCTTCTTCTAAATATTGATAAAAATTACTTAATAAAGGTAAAGAAATTTTATGATGTACTAATTCAGAAAACACCTTTATATACTCTAAATTTAATAACCAATAATTTTTCAAATAGACTTCACTCAAGGTCTCACCCTCTTTTTCTTCTTAAGTCTTCTCTTAATTCCTTACATGTTCTTTATGGTTTAATAATTGTATAAATTCATTTTTTTCTTCCGCGAATAACTAAAAATATATTGAATTTAAATTAATATATTTTTTATCTAAAATCTTATCTATCGGATAAAAACCCAAAAAATGATTCAATCTCAAAAAAATAGCATACCTCATGCAATAAAATTCGGTTTCTTATCCCAGTAAGAACCCTATTTTTTGAACGATTGGCAAAATAGAAGCCCAATACATGTCGAACAATGATCCATTATATATGGATCATTGTTTGTAATCTTTTGTGCAAGTCTTTTTACAGCTTTAATTGGCTGAGATGCTTCGTTAATTAAAACTGCGAAACATTGACAATTCTAATTTAATACGCTCTGTATCGATTTCTCTACAAACAATGGCTTGTAATAACTAGTCATAATAACTATAATTTTAGGCAGCTATTATCCCACTCCTTATCAATAAATAAAGTTCAGTTATATTATTATATAAACAAAAAGAACGAACTGTTCCGGTAATTATGATTTTCTTTTTGTATACACTAAAAGATAAAGGCGATATCTTGTTTGTCCATGAATTTTTATTATTTTCCGTAAAAATCTATTCCATAAGTAACTTCAATCACAATATGACTTGCTAACTAGAAAATCTTCTGATGTAAAAAATAAACCAGGAAACTCTAATCACTTTCTAGACTTACTCCCCCTCACTCTTAAGCGTCACACCCCTTATTAGTGGTACATATGCAATTTCCGTTTCTGCCATAGCGCTGTGTCACCTTTCATGCTTTGACTTCTTTGAATTCAATAGCGCTTTATCAGCATTAACCTATCGAGATCAATTTTATATTTACCTCAACGTGTTTTACTATTATTGGATCAAATATTATCCCGATTAAAATAACCACGATATGTACAAGCATTAGAAAATAGGAAGCATAATATAGAGCATTGCCACCTATTGGCATGTCATATCAACAAGTAAATGCCTTTCAAACATGATTATTTCATAAAAAGGCATAAGTTCTAAAATTATTTTTCTTAATACGGTATGTAATCAACTTTATATACCACATGAAATAACACATAATTTTTGATAAAGGAAGTGAAGTACATGTTCCCTTGCCAAGGTACGTGCAATCAACATGTAGATTTTGAGGTTTTAATTACAGCTCCTGAAGGATATATAATTAATGATACGAATTATACCGGTGCTGTCACTTGGAATACAAACCGATTAAAATGTGCATTTGAACCATGTACGATGCAAACACCGAACCCTTGCCTTCTTCAAACTGATCTACCAGATGGTTCCTATCCAGTACACAGTGTTCGCATATATGGAGTACTTACAATGCTTGTTAGTATTTCCCCTGTTCAAAATCAATATGGACAAGGAGATGCAGCTTTTTCTAAATGGCATAAATTCTCTATCAATCAGATTGTTTATTATACAATTGATTCGAATTGCTGCTTTGATTTTAGTAGCTTTAAACTTAAGAGTTTAACAGTTACGCCACAAGATAAAAATATATTTATCTTAAATGGCATCCTCTCTGTTTTACCAGTGCCACCAAATCCTCCTATTTATGCTTTTACAGCAAATAGAGATGATAATACTCTTTCAGTAATTAATACAGCAACAAAGACTGTCCAGCATGTAATCAATCTTCCATTTCAGCCAATTAAAGTTGCTGTTAGTCCAAACAAAACATACACTTTAGTTTTGCACTCAAATGATAATAGTGTTTCTACAATTAATAATGAAACACTTACCATTATCTCTACTTTCTCGATAAACGACCCAATTGATATTGGGTTTTCTCCGGATAATCAGTTTGCGTATATACTAAATTTTTTAACTGGTTCAATGGGCATTACTGTTATTAACCTCTTAACTCAAACCATCTCTAATACTATCTCACTAGGAGGATCTGGATTTTCAAGTATAGCCATTGATCCGAATGGACAATACGCCTACATCGTAAATTATACGACTTGGAGTATTGTAAAAGTTGATCTAAATACAGGAGAAATTGTAGTAGATCTTCCTACTTCAATGGATTATCCAAGCATCATAGAAATTAGTTTGTTTGATGGCTTAGCTTATGTTACAGAAGAACTTCCAGCGACTGGGACCCTTCTTGCAGTTATTGACTTGTCCACTTTTCAAGAGATTAGCAGAATTCTTACCGGGACGTATTACTACTCATTCCTTGTTCTTTCACCTAATCAGCCTGTAGCTTTGCTAGGAGAAGAAACTATAGATGAAATCAATATTATTGATACAGCACAACAACTATCCACAGGAACGATTTCCATCAATGGTCCAGCAAGTGCTGCTTTTACACCTGATGGGAAATTCATCTATATTACTCAGCCAGAACAAAATACAGTAACTATTCTTAACTCCGTTGATTATACCGTAAATACAGTAGTAACAGTTGGAGCATCACCTATAAGTGTTGCAATATAAAGTTTAATGCTTATTAACATTCAAGAAATACTGAGGATTGCACCCTCTACTTATATTAATTTCCTACTCTCCGGTATTCCATTTATACAAATAACTAGTGTCCTTCTCTCTATTTAATGACTAATCGTTTATTTTGATATGTAATAATTTATACACGGGACTCTTCTTAAATACTAAAAAACATATTATCTAATAACTCCTTAAATATTTCCTATAGTTCTTTCCATTACAATTCTCTTTAATTTTGTTTATCTATCCATTCCCTCCGTCGATCAAATCTCCCTCAAGAAATCCAATTTAAAATTCATTTTACAAGTAAACAACCGTTCCATAAGTAGATTATTTAAGGGAAAGGAGTCAGACTTACTGGATTCCCCTTTCTTCTCATCCTTTTTTGAAGCTCTTTTAAGTCTAATTCTATTGTATTCCAGCTAAATAACATTCCCACTAATAAATAACATGTTATATAACTATATAAAAACTCTAGCAAATCATTAAAGGAATCTCCTTTCTCCTATCGAATTATTGTAGAGGAAAGGAGAGGAATACATGGAAATTATAGGATTAGATCCTCGCGCATTAGCGACTCTAGGTGCACTTGAATACACCAATCGTCGCAATAAATTAATTGAAGACTCGGAGAATAACATATACGAGTGTAAAGAAATAAAAGAAATACTTCAATCACTCCCTAAAGAGAAGCAGATTGAGGTTCTTGAGAATCAAGCTCACTTTGAAGCTGTGGCAAAGATGATTGAACAAAACAATTTAATTCTTTTAGAACAGATGAAAGCTCTACAGCTAGCTCAGAAATAAGAAACTTATGATTGATTAATTCTACATACGATTCCATAAATAATGTATCTTTATCTATACCATCAGCCTCTGTTTTTACAGGGGCTTTTGTTATGCGTTGATTCATATTTTGAATTTGAATGGTTTCTTTTACATGTATGAATAGATCTTCTAACAAACCTGGTGTAGACTCTAATTCCTGCTTTTCAATTTCCTCTGTTACAGCACTGATAAATTCCCATAGTACCTTTGCACCTAATAGTTCTGCTAATCGTTTTTCACGCACTTCAAATGTTTTCATGTTCATGCAAATACACCTCTATAATTTATATATAATGATAAAAACATTACCTTTTTATGTAAAATTACCTAAAACACTTTCTAAACTTACATTTCTAAAAAATCACTACATCATCTTAAAAATCTAACATTATTCAACACACTTCGTGTTGTTCTGAATCAAAAAAAATTGTTTGAACTGTAACACCATAAAAATTCGCTAATTTTATTTTTATATTATCTCGTGGGATTCTCTGTCCATTTTCATACATCTGCAATGTACTAATACTGATTCCGACTGCTTTTGCCACCTCTTCTCTAGATCTCCCATTTCTTAAATTAATTAGATTTTCAGCTACTCTTTCATAATTCATACATTCTCACCCCAAAACCACATTTCGTGTTGTTAATTAAAATATAAACCGCACGAAATGTGTCGTCAATAGATTTCAATTATCAATTTGTAAAAGTTTTAATATATTAACACATATTGTGTTAATATATTATCAGGTGATAGAATGAAAACGTTTGGAAATATAATTCGTGATTTAAGAAAACAAAAAGGAATTACGCAAAAAGAACTGGCTCAATCCCTTCAACTAAGTGAAAGTACAATTGGTATGTATGAACGTAATGAACGTCAACCTGATTACAATACCTTGATACGTATAGCAGATTACTTTAAAGTATCTACTGATTTTCTTCTAGGGAGAGATTTTGATGCTGAAGGGAAAAGAAATGATTCAGAACTAGATCAATGGTTAAATGATATAAAACTTGCTCCATCCCAAAAGCGTGAAGAATTAAAACGTTTTTGGAAATTTATAATGCAGGAAGAAAAGTAATACAATAAACCCCCACCTTTACAGTGTGGAGGTCTTGAGTTCGAGCCCTTTCCGGGCCATATATTACGGTAAAATGGCGTTCTACCCAAAGTTAGAGCGCTTATTTTTGTCCGATAATTTATTCATTAATTTAGCCGAAATATTTGCGTTACGCCGCCAAACTGTATGAAATGGAAGCCTCCTATTTCATACATTCAACGTACATCATAGATTTCATGATACTGGATTTTAGTCTGCCTTTAGACATGGAAGTGTTAACTAGTGATTATCAATACACATGAGCATTTAATGCGTAATATCTACTGGAAAAGAACGCCTTACACCACTTCGCATAACTATCTTCTCCATAATATTTGATTTTTTTCAAAGTATAATCGGTAAAAACTACTTTTATTTGCAGGTATTCGACTCTTTTTAGTTATAAATACGAAGGAGCATTGTAAAGTTTGCTTTCCCATCTCATTTATTTCTCTATTTCCTATAAATAAACAAAAGAGGAAAAAAAGTAATAATAGATTAAAATGCAAAGTGATAATAAAGTTATTTAATTTTAATATAAAAAATATAAGAGCCTTGCTACATTTTATTGTAGTAAGGCTCTTTAAAGTTTTTTAATTTCTATTCATTTAAATACATCTAAACTCAAAAATCAATAACATAGTTGTTTAATCTTATTCAACTAAAGCACCTGTTTGTTAAACAAGGGGCGCTTTAATTATAGAGCCGTTGACTTTTGAAACAAAGGTATGTAACCTCCACTAGGTCCATAAGCAACCCCAATCTTTTCCCATCCATATTTTTCATAATATTCTTTGAGATCTGAAGTAAGATAAAGAAATTTGTATCCTCTTTTTGCCGCTTCTAGAAGTCCATGATTCAACATTTTTTCTCCTAGAGAGTTGCCCCTAAATTTTTCATCTACAAACAAACATGCTAGCCAGGGGCTCAAATCCTGACGACTATTTAGATCATTACGAATTAATGCATAAATTCCGATAATCTTATCATCTACTTTTGCAACGTAAAAACTTGGTATGTCATTTGGATTATTTAAAGCATTATTCATACAATCTTCGTAAAAAGCACGCCCACCTTCTTCACCCCATTCTTTCCAAAAAACATCTATAGCCTTATTAAATAAGTCATCCTTCTTTAGTAATTGAATTATTTCCATAAAGCTATCATCCCCAGAGTATTATTTAATAATTGTAGAACAAACCAAAATTAGTATTTTTCAATTATCTATATTTTATCTATGTAATCAGCTATAATTTCCTTACCCTAGAATATAGGGTTTTAAATATTTATTCTCTCAATTTATAAAAATTCCTTCTTAACCATACCTGCCTCGTTAGTGACATAGGTAATGTTTTTCATTTTTAAACAACTTTATTATTTTTTAAATGACTTTATTATCAATTCAACAACTTTATTGTCATTAAACATAAAATATATGAGATAACTTGAAATTTACATTTGTTTTATAGTTAAAATATTTATCCATTTTAAATGAACCACTTTTTCCAATCTCTAATGATTTTTCGAAATTCATCTTAATCCATAATAAGTTGTTTAATATGGAATTGCTATCTTCTTCTATCTGCAGATAGTCTTCACCATGTTTAAGTATACGATCATCGTTTCGGTGATTCGTTGAAACTAAGATACACCCTGTCGCCATTGCATCAGCTGCAGCAGTAGTTGGAAATCCATCAATAGCAAATTTATCTTTTGTACTACAACAGATAAATATATGAGATTGTTCATATAAGTGTTTTAGTTTTTCGAAATCTAATATGCCCCAAAAAGTATAATTCTTGTTTGTTAATAGATGTAAACTATCTTCCCAGTTTCCTACAATATGTAAATGAAATTGATCATCAAGCTTATTAAACGCTTGCGCTAATAAAGGAAAGCCTTTTCTTTCTGCATTGTGAGCCGCAAATATGATCTGTATTGGCTTAGAAATAACCTTTTGATTGTAATGATAAAAATCTGTATTAATCAATCCTGGAACATAAATACTATTTGGGATAGTATTTAATACTTCATTTGCATTAGAGAATACTGTTTTACAATGTTTAGATACTATATTTAAAAATTCAACAGAAGTATAAGGGTCTAATCCCCCTCCTGGATATACTGTAGTGTGAAGGTCAATATGATTTTCCATTAAAAAAGTAGCTATATCAAGTTTAGGATTTGCTCCTGGCATTTGTGTTCCGTCAGGAAGATAACAAATACCTAATAAACTCAACACGAAGTTTAAAAAAACACAATATATATCGGTAATTCCTTCTTCTTTCGCTATCTTATTGAATAATTGAAAATCATAAACTTTGGTCGGGAAATCATCTGTATATACCTCAGTAGCAAAGAAAAGAGTATCGGGTCGTTCTTTATAGATTTGGTAATTCTCCCAATAACGAAATCCACTTAACTTCCAAGGGAATTTGGTATCAATTACCGCAAGACGTCTTTGAGATTTATTCTTCATTTTTAACCACTCACTTCCATCTTCTCTCTTGCAACCGCAAATAAAATTGTTTCTTGAGCATTGATAGTATAGTGGCCTAAATAAAATTGATATCCCAAATTTAATTCATTAATAAATTTCATAACATTAACAAAATCACTGATTTGATGATAAATCGCAATAGCAAGCGTAGGGCGGAATGTAGTTATAGAATGGATAGCACCTTTTAACGCATTCATTTCAGCACCTTCAATATCCATTTTAATAAAATCCAATTTATGAATTTTTTGTTCTATTACCAAATTATCTATGGTGGTAGTACTCACTTTATCTGTAACACCTGATTCTTCAGAAAATGAAACAAAACTTGCAGCCCCTTGATCTTTATAATATAGCGAAGTATTTGAATCATTCCAAAGAGGGTGTTTAACAATTGTAATATGCTTTTGAAGTGTTTCATTTAAATTGATGTTTTTCGACATAATTTCTAAATTGCTTGGTATAAATTCAATTGTATAAACATGGCCCGTTTCTCCTACTTCATGAGCGAAATAAAGCGCAGTATCCCCAAAACATCCCCCTGCGTCTATAACAATGTCTCCTTCTTTTGCTTTTATTACGGGTGAAATTTTATTGTATTCATACTGCTTATCTAAAAAAGTCGCACTAATTCCCATCGAAACATAAAATAACTGCAAATTATACTTTAAAGGCATTAAATCAAACAATTGTAGCGTCCAGTTATGATAATTAGTTTGAAGTGTTTCTGTAGAATGGATGAGGTTTTGAATAGATTTTCTCTGATTCCAATAATCAAGAGTATTTAAAGGCAACTTGACTTTATGATTTCCTAATAATCGAAATGCCAGGAGTTTGATTAATAACTCTTTGGAAAAGGGGTCGCTCAAATTGAAGTATAGTTCTTCAAGTCCTTGTAAGTGCTTCAAAATTTCTTCTTTTTCATTCTGGATATTTACAACAATTGAATCAATGGTGGGACGAACATGCATAAGTTCAAATAACTCTATATCGATATTATAGTAATAATGGTTCTTTAAGCAATTAAGAAGTTCCATTATAAGTGTATCTAAAAAACCAGAAGTAGACTGCATAATATCATTATTGTTAATCTGGATTGCACGTTCTGCTAAAAACAATAATTGATTTGCTTTGTTGGATAAATCAATATTGTTAGTCATTTTCATGACATAGGATAAATAATTTGCTGCTAAATATAGTCGCCCACTGGAGTAGTAAATCTCACCTATCTTTAATAATGTCTCAGGATCATTTATATTTGCAATTAAAAGTTTTTTCAACTCTAACTCCAGTAAATTTGTTTCATGTTCCATTTTTTAAGTTACCACCCTTCTTTTAACGTAAATTATGTTTTACTTTTTCCAGATACTTAAATATGTGTAAATTGAATTCACTTCTTATGGCTGTTGTTATTTGAGACACCGTTATAAGATATTATCTGCAACTAAAAAATAGAAGCTTATATTACAGAAATTTATTTCATCTCGCTAGAAAGAACGTCTGTACAAAGGTAAATTTCAACTCTTTACATATCAAAATAAATTCGAGTAACAAACAATTTTTTGTTACTCAAATGTTATAAGATGATACAATCGAGAAATTTATAAAAAAGCAACCTCCTTTTCTATTTAGCCTATATAGAAAAAATAACGTTTTTTACTTTGTAATAATGGAAATGTTTAAGAGGATAGCAAATACATTATAGCTCTCTAAGACTACATATAAACTTGCCAGAAATTAAAGCCTAACCTTGCTGGAAATCACATGTTATTAAGAAGATTTCGTTGATTATTTAAACGAAAAGGAAACATAACTTTGCCTCAAGTACAAAAATACTAATAGTCTATCTCAAATCTTTAAAATTAGATAGAAGCACCGCCACTGCCTATCGACTGAATGTTTTGAAAGTACCTCCAAACTTTATCTACATTTAGTTACTTATGTAGATAAAGCTCATTTTGTACATCTAGCAGATTATTTTTTAATCCATGTCGGACTTTTGCTTGAATATAAATTAAATAAGTCACATTCATTAAAAAAACCTCTGATTTCCATAATATATGAAATCAGAGGTTTTTTTCGGTAGATCAAACTTCAATATTTTCAATAGGTCTTGTTTAAAATATAAATGGCCAAATACATGAAAAAACTCCGCTTTTAATGTCATCCTTATTTTCTAAATAGAGGTGCTATTTTATCAATTTGATTTGTCCAAATTCCACCTGTATAATCATCTGGAAGGCGTTTTATATCTTCAGATGAGTCAAATCCACTTGAAAACCCAAGCCCATTTCCTCCTACAACGATAATTCGAGTATCTGCTTTATCCATTCGATTAAGA
This sequence comes from Bacillus sp. M13(2017), assembly GCF_002218325.1. Lineage (NCBI taxonomy): Bacteria > Bacillati > Bacillota > Bacilli > Caryophanales > Bacillaceae > Bacillus > Bacillus sp. M13(2017). The sequence goes on from NZ_KZ268510.1 coordinate 137,724, forward strand.
AAACGATTAGGCCATCCCCAAAGCAAAGGAGCTACTTTATCTGGTATATGTAACTCTCCATGCTGCATGCTTGAAGGTATGTAACCAGTCCACCCTAACGCCATATAAGTAAGAAGATCCTTTTTCATGGTTGCTTTTGACATCGTTCGTAAACTAGGGATTTGCTCTCTTATCACAGCAATCGGCTTATCACCACCATATACTGTTAGTTGATGAAGGCGTTTCGCTGGTAGTTTCTTGAGGTAAGTAGCCAATTGGATTCCTTCATTTTCATCATCACTTTTAATATGAATAAGAAAAGAACGATCTGGAAAATGGTTAAGTACTTCATCAAGTGTTGGCATAAGATTAATCCCTTTTCCACGAAACGGGAATGTTTTTCCCCCGTCAGCTGTATACCCATAACCAATATCAAGTGCTTGTAATTCTTTTGTTGTAAAATCTCTAGTAACACCTTTACCATTAGTACGGCAATCAAGAGTCCAATCATGAAAAATAACAAAATTATTATCTTTAGTTGGTTGAACATCAAACTCTAGTAGGTCAGCTCCAGCTTTAAATGCCGCTTCCATAGATGGAATTGTATTTTCTAAATAAGAATGTTCAGGTTCATGTATATGTTCTGCTGTACACGTATCCCCCTCAATTCCCTCCATGCTAAATGTTTGCGAAAGTCCTCGATGAGCAAGAAGAAGAGGATTTCCCTCGTCCCTCTTCGCAAAAAAAGAACTGTTATTTACATAAACAAGTACGAAAAGAATAAAAATTATCCAAATCGTTTTACGTTTAAGTAACTTTTTTATTTTATTCATTGTATTCTCCTCTTAAGTATTAGTTAAAATGATTTAAACAATATCCGGCATTTAAATACTTTTAAATTCTATAGTTTATCTTATTCCTTTGCAATGGAGATTATAAACAATTGCATGTTGCTATTTTTATATAAAGCAGGAGCGATACAAAGGTATTTTTTAACTATTATGTAGTATCATTTTTAAGAAATTATGTCTACTTTAAGGCTATCTTAGTGGCGATGGACATGTAGTGCTCTCAATAATAAGTTTTCTTCCACAAACAAAAAGAACCATAACCTTACCGAAACGGCAAATTTATGGTTTAAATCACAATTTTATCCGCACAATTCTTTAACTTTTTGCAACCTACTAGTAATCTTATAATATCCTCTTACACACATGTCTTTGTTTATTTTTTTGAGATAATTTGCAGCGAAATCTTTTAAAGACTCAGGAATTAATGTTTTTTAAAAATTCATTTTCTAATTCTACTATCTTTCTTTTACGAGCTTTTATTTTTCTTACGGGCACCCCGACATACACATACCAATCATCTAAACTTTCTTTTACCATACTCATCGCGCCAACTGCCGCTCCTTCTCCTATTACTACATTTGGAAAGATAATAGAATGCGCACCAACAATGGCATGCTTTTTTAAGATAACTTTTCCAGCTTTCACATTTTTATATTGATGTGGAACAGTCGGTCCCATTAATGTATTTCCGCTAAAATCATCAATTGCTGCATATACAATTGTTTTTGATGAAATATTTGCAAAATTATGCATTTCAATCCCCATTTCTCCTCCATATAACGCTGTATATGCCGCTATATGCGAATAACTTCCAATTGTAATTTTGCCACTTAAAATGCAAAAGTCATCGATTCTTACATTATTTCCAACAGATATAGCACCTGGATTATATATACTGGTTTTTTTACTTATTAATACATTTTCCCCGACAGATAGAAAGCCAATTTCGCTCAACTCTTCTTGACTATAAAAACTATTCATCTGTGGACACCACCTTCTGCATTAAACACATTATAATTTGCTCCACGATTTCTTTCGTCATTCCTTCCCATAAAGGTAGACTAATTATTCGTTTTGCTATTTTATTTGTATTTGTTAAATCTGTAGACTTGTAGTTTTTAAAGAAATCTTGTTGGTGACAAGATGGTGAAAAATATGATCTAGCTTCTATCTTTTGCTTTTTCAACACTTCTATTACTTGCATATTGTTAATTTTTTCTGGACAGAGAATAGGCATAAATTGATGAATAACTGCTTCTGTCTTTTGAACTTGCCAACCTTTTTTCATTAATCCCGTACTTTGTAATAACTGTTTATACCATTCAGAGATACGATTTCGTTCTTGCATTTTTTGATTCCATGTATTTATCGTTGCAATCCCAATAGCTGCTGCATATTCAGTCATTTTACAGTTAAACCCCATCATCGTACATTCACGATTATGATCAAATCCAAAATTCCCCATTCTTTTAATTTGATTTATCTCTTCCTCATTATGGCTATATATCATACCACCTTCACCAATTCCGAAAGGCTTTGTTGCATGAAAGCTATATACAATCATACCACTAAAATTCTGACCGTAATGTATACCCTCATGCATTAATCCAAACCCTGGTGCCGCATCTACAACAACCGGAACGCCCTTTTTCTCTAATTCTTCATAGTCTTTCAAGTCCATCCATGATCCGAATGTTGCATATGGAACAACAACTGCAACCTCTTCTTTTAATTCATCAATCGTATCCAAAAGTACCGTTTTATCCATACACCAATCATTTAATGAAATATCAATAAAATAAGGCTCCAAGCCACACCAAATAGCTGCCAACGGAGTAGCAGGGAATGTAAAACTAGGCATAAGAGCATATTTTCCTTTTTTTCTTTTCTTAAGTTGAATTGCCGCCATTAACCCTAGCGTTGCGTTTGCTACTGTTGTAACAGCTCCCCTGTTCTGAAAAAATTCTGACATAATCGTTTCTTCAAAACGTTGATTTATAGGTCCATAATTTGTATATATGTGGGATATATCAATTCGCTCTAATTCATCTAAGTACTCGTTTACAGGTACAATTGACGCACGTAAAAAAGGAATATTCTCCATATTCATCTATTCCTTTCTATCATTTTCGGACAATATAGAGCATATCCGTTTCTGATAACCCGAATTTCCTAGCAACTTCTATTCCTTGTTTCTCAGCTATGTTATACAATTCCACCTTAAAGCCCGCATCTGTTAATCGTTGAATAAATCCCGATCGATTATAAATCCTTACATGATCTTCTTGACCAAAGGCTATTTTTCTCAATAATGGCGTTACAATAGATTTATCCTCTATAATAAAATCTACATTCATTACGATTGGCACCTGAATAATTCCCCATCCATTTGGCTTTAGTACCCTATATAATTCTCGCATTGCTTTTTCATCGTCAGGCACGTGTTCTAATACATGACTACATAAAATAACATCAAAGGTATTATTTTCGTATGCAATTCTCGTAATATCAATTTCCTCCATTAAAGAATCCTTTGGTTCCAAATCCCCACATATATAAGTAATGTTTTTAAACTGGTTAAGCCATCCTCTTACCTTCACTTCAGGTGCAATATGCAGCATTGTATAATTCCTACTTAACAAATCCGTTTCTGTTTCAATGTACGCACGATACAACCTGTCACGATCCATCGAATAGCAAACTGGACAGATACCTGTATCTTTATTCCACATCTCAAATTGATATTTAAAAAAATCATAATGTGCTGGCCAAGGGGAAAATTTTTCAAATTGTTGATTGCAATATTGGCAATAACAAATATCTTTCTCAAATATATGAGTAACTAGTTTATTTAACCCGCTTTTTATCTTTTCATTATAAATTTGATTTAGTTCTCCACTTCTTACTGCATCCTTCAGTATAAATCCTGCATTCTCCAAACAATAAGATAAACTCTCTTTATAATCTTGTTCAGCATTTAAAAAACCACTATTATGTGCATCTGTAATTAATTCAATCCATTCTTCAATTGTTATTAATATAAAGTGCATTTGTTTTTGATTCTGTCCACTATGTTGTCTAAAGTAGCTAAGAGGTTCCTGTATATAAACTACTTTCCCTTTCCTCATCATATCTAACCAAGTTGCAATGTCATTAATGGAAGAATACGCTTTTCCCTTAAAATAACCAAATTTCCCTCCAAAAAAATTGCGATTAAACAAAACCGTTGTCGGTTCTCCAACTACGTTTTTCAAGTTTTTCAACATATAATTCCCTAGTGTTTCCCCTTCAAAAATTGTAGTTTCTGTAGCAATTTTCACATTCAATGTTGAGGGTGGTAATATCTCTCCATTCTCATCAATCAGTTCACGGTACGACGTCACAAATGCAATGTTTTCTAATTCAAAAAAGTATTTCATCATTCTCTCAATCTTTTCATGATGAAATAAATCATCATCTAATAAAAAATTTATATATTCACCAGTAGCAAGCTCTATACATTGATTAAAATTTTCAGCCACCAATGGATTTTCATTTTTAACATATGTTATACACTCATATTCTTTTAAATATGGTTGGATCATTGCTTTTACTTCATCATTTGTACTATCGTCAGAAATTATAATTTCAATATTTTCATAGGTTTGATTCAAAGCACTTTTGAGGGCTAATTCTAAGTAACGAGGTCTATTGTAGGCAGGAATTAGTATACTGACTTTTGGGAGGTGCGAGTTGATATTCATACGCTGTTTTTTCTTTTCTATATTTATTTTCTTTAGCTTGATTTGTTGATAATAGTCCAATGAATATAATATGGATGATGGAACAATTCTTCTTGCATAGTCTAGAAAATTAGTAATAGCTTTGTCTAACTCCTCTTCGGAAGATAAGAAACCATATTTTTCTCCAGCTATAATAATACTATGCGAAAAATCTTCTAACCCATCCATCATTTTATTAGATTCATTTAACTGCTGATTTGAATGTAATCGAAAGTAACTGAGGGTCTCCGCTATATATACTGCTTTCCCTTTACTCAGTAAGGATAACCATGAAGCTACATCTACGTTGCAAAGATACCGCCTTTTATCAAACACACCATACGGTTCTGTTAAATCACTTTTACGAAATAAAACCGTTGTCGGTTCTCCTATATAATTCTTTTGATTCATAATCACCATATTTCCTAATTGTGGCCCATCTATAATCGTATCTGTATAAAATAAACGCATCGTTGAATAAACATCTGGCAATAGGTTTCCTTCTGCATCCATTACTTGGCGATGGGATGTTACAAGCTTAATTTCATTATCTAGGTCATTTAAAAAGTATTTCATCATTTTTTCAATTTTATTTACATGAAATAAATCATCATCCATTAAGAAGTTTATATACTCACCTTTCGCTTTATGAAATAACATAAGTGAGTTCTCAAATTGTCCAAGAGTTGACCTATTCTTTATATAAATAATATTTGAATGATCATACAAGTACTTTTGTAACACTTTCTCTGTTTCGTCGTTTGTACTATCATCCCCTATTATAATTTCTATATTAGGATATGTTTGTTCTAATACACTACATAAAGCTTTTTCAAAGTAGTGTGGACGATTATACGTAGGAATTAATACACTTACTAAAGGCGTTTGATTTATTTCCTTTTCATTTGTACCATTTTCCATTCTATTCCTCCGCTTTTTTATTTATTTTCACTTTTGAAATATACATGCTACTACAAATGTACTTATTAAGACGAACTAGATCTGAAAGGTGTTTCGAAAACCAAATAAATAGCTTTAAAAATAGCATCTATATTGGCATAGTGTAGACTAAACCTTGATACCTTTTTTCGTCCCATTCTATTTATTTGTAAAATACGGCATTCTTTTTTCAATAAATGCCTTTACCCCCTCCTTCACATCTTCTGTTTGAAATACTTTTCCAAAGTAACGCGCTTCAATCTCAAGCCCTTCTTGTAAAGGTACTGTTGCACCTTCTCGAATTGCCAACTTCATATAGGCGAGAGCTGGAAGAGAAAATTTACTTATATCCCTTGCAACCTCTTTTGCTTTATTTAACGCCTCTCCTCGAGGTGTAATGTAGTTAACTAAACCTATTTCTTTTGCTTCTTTTGCTGTAATCGATTTCCCTGTGAACATCATCTCTTTTGCTTTCCCTTCTCCAATTAATCTAGGTAAGCGTTGGGTTCCTCCAGCACCAGGAAATAAACCTAACATAATTTCTGGTAATCCAATTAAAACTTGTTCTTCTATTACCCTTAAGTCACAAGCAAGTGCTAATTCACATCCGCCACCTAGTGCTAACCCATTAACAGCAGCTATAGTCGGTTTAGACAGATTCTCTAGTTGATTAAGTGGCTTTTGCAATTCTAATGATTTCATCTCGGCATATTTTTCACCTTTGCCCATCCAATCTGGAAATTCTTTTATATTCCCTCCCGCTACAAAGGCCTTTTCTCCACTTCCAGTTATAATTACGACTGAAATATCATTATCAATTTCTATTTCCTCTAATACATCTACTAATTGTTGAACTACTTCTAAACTTAAAGTGTTGACTGGTGGATTTTGAATTGTAACGATTGCAATACTTCCTTTTTTATTACAAGTTACTACTCGTTCATTCTTCATAAAAAGTCCCCTTTTAAACTCCCTAATTTTTCACAACACCAAGCTTCTTCACTTAACTCACCATCAGCCTAAATTTCCGAATATGGTTCCGTTTTTAGAAATTCATCAATTTATTGTATGAGCTGTAGAAGCATAAAATGAGCAATCCTTTCTTGGCACCATTTTTTAATCTCAACATATTTTCAAATTGTTCTTTTACTATATAAATTAGCTTCATGTTTCTTTGTTTTCCGTTACACAGTTTCTGAAGCTGGGATGAATCGTAGGAAAAATGAGATAAAGAGACTGATGCATCAGATACATTAAAGATGAACAATTTCAGAAAGATAGCATTTTAGTAACCACGTGTTTTTAAACCTTTCTTAACTATCAGTACCACCGATTAAGACAACTACCTATTTATGAATAGACAATCATCTAATTTATGTTAAATTCAATAAACTGTATGGAAACGAATATCAAAACAAGGAGTGAAACGTATGTTTCGTCGTCCAACTTGTATGCAAGCTTGTTTAGATAGTGGGCATGATTACGGTTATTGCCGTATATGGTGTGAACCTATTTACATGGTTCCTACTTATTCCTACTCAGTACAACCATCGTATACAGCACCTATAGTAACACCTTATAGTTCACAGCAATATCAGACTTATGCCTTTGGACAACAAACCGACACGCGTTGGGAATGTTACCGTCAATGTATAAGAAGTGGCGGAAGTGCTGCAAGTTGTTGTTATTATTGCGAACTGTGCTAACAACAACTCTTAATTATGTGGAGTCCCACAAATGTAGTGCACAAACAGATTACAAATCATGAAAAGCATCCGTCATAATTTTAAGGAAACTAGCGATTTGCACTCCGATCTCTCGTTATTTCCATCTTTCTTCGTAACCATTCTTTTATAGGACTTGATCGGTGTAATAATAAAGAGATTCCTCAATTACTTGCTCCCCACTGTACACTTAACTATCACTTCCTTTAGATGACATATCATTTTTTCGTATTTTGTTTCGACTTGGATTTTTCCTGTGGTTTGTTTATCTACCTCTCTCAAAAATGACAATCTCTCGCTTTTTCACAATTTTTTTATGACCTTTAACCTCTACACCCTATATGAAACAAGACTCACTCAGCTTGCGCAGAAATCATGAATTTTTTACTCATACTTACTAAGTCGCATGAGCTATCATACCTGCGTACACTTTCCAATAAAATTATCGTTTATACTAACTAAGCCGTACAAGATGTCCTTTCCACTCATTTTCCATGTAAATATACGCAATAAAAGCACGTGTATAGGTCACACGTGCTTTATTCCTTCTATATAAAGTTGATGTCGTCGTTTTCCATCTTGCCTTGCCGAAGTTATTTTTGTTGGCTCCTAATTGCTGCTAGGTAAATTTTGCTCTTCCATTACCTCTTCAATAAATTCAATAGGGCTCCTCTCATTTATATTTCACATTCAAAACTAAATAACAGTCATTCCCTACATTCAGCACCTCCATTATAATTTTTAAAAAATATAATATGAGAAGTTTAGTTTCTGATTGTCTTTTTTACGCTAGTGTACAGAGATTTCCGAACGTGAGAATGATCTAACAGCACACTAAACACTTGAACAGGTTAGCTAAGCCAATTTATATAAAATTAAGTATCATAACGTATAACATTTCCTTGTTTGCGTTGTTAAGAATCTAGGTGTGAAAGGTTAATGTTTTGATTCTTTATGGACAATTTTCTTAAAGTTATATATCTACATACGATATTGAGATTATTTTTAACTATAAGGAAGTGATACTATGGCTTGGCGTTCTTTTCAATCTTTTAACTTTCAAGATAGATTTATTCGTCACCAAAACTTTCTTGGTGAACTTACTCCAATCCAGGAGAATAGCAATTTAGATAGAATGGATGCTACGTTTAATTTGGAATGGGTAGATGAAAGTAGAAATTTAGTAAGATTCCGTTCCTATAATTATCCGAATTCTTTCTTACGACATCAAGATTTCCGTATTAAACTTCATGCAGAGAATCCAGCAGACCCACTAATGCAAGCAGACTCAACGTTTGTTATAGAACCAGGACTTGCATATCCATATGGTTGGGAATTTGTATCATTTCGTTGTACCAATCCCAATCTTTCTAACTGGTACATTCGTCACGCAAATTTTCATCTTTATATCTCTTCCATAAATCCAAATGATGAATTAGGCCGTAAAGATGCTACGTTTAGGATAACTAACCCAGCAATTTTATGGCCGAGATAGCGTGATATATAGCCATAAAAAACTTTATAAAAATATATAATGATAATTTGCAGTTTTTTGTATAAATCAGTAATTACTTTAAGGATTTATTTGGGATCACCATTTTCAAAAACAAGAGCGTACGTTTAGACATAAATTAACCGGTTCCCTGTAAGATAAAGAACCGGCTATCTATTTAATGTTGTTTTGATGGGATTTTTGTCTTGTAATGGTGGTGATTATTTGTTTGGTTACCATGTCTCTCTTGGTTGTTAGGCGTAATTTCATCAGCAAATTCCATATTTGCTAAATTTACTTTGGATGGAATAAATGATCTTGTTTTATTTTGAAAACCTTGAAACGTATGTTTTATAGGTTTCATCATGCTTGAATTACGTGTTGCTAATACACCTAAAACGGCTCCTAATCCTAGTAAAGAAACCCAAATCCAACCTTTATTGTTCTTCTTTTTATTTCCGAATAACTCAAACATTTGTTGAGTTATTTTTTTTGAATCGAATAATGACATCAAAAAATTAAGGATATTCATTTTTGTCCCCCCTGAAAAAAATCGTAAAAAGAAACACTCGTTTCAATTTCACATATTTTATGATGCGATATTTTATAGAGATTTATGATGCCAACTTATACTAATAATTCTTGATTTTTAAACCTGAACTTCCTAATATTACTCAAGTGGTTTTTACTGAAATACCAAAAATAGTTTTATAAAAAAATCAAAAAGGAACTGAAAAGTTATGTATTATTAGATTGGAAATTTATTAATTCTTTTTCAATTGTCGGTTATGTAATGTCGAAAGAGTCAGTAACGCAATAATCGAACCTACTAAGGCAAGTGACATGTCCCATTGTGCATCCCATATATCGCCTTGCATACCTAAAAAGTCTTTTGCTGTTGTTCCTCCCTTTGCTATTTTAAAAGCTAACCATTCGATGATTTCGTATAGTGCAGCAATAGCAAGCGAAATACTTATACAAATTGTAACTAACCAAGGACCTTCGGTGAGTTGCGTTTTCCTTAATAATATTTCTCTTATCACAATTGTAAACAAGCCTTTCAACAAATGTCCAAATCGATCATAGTGATTTCGATTTAAATCAAAGACATCTTTTATCCAATTAAAAAGAGGAACCTTTGAGTATGTGTAATGACCGCCGATGAACATTATGATGGCTAGTATTGCAATAATGATATAAGAGAGAGTAGTAAAGCGAAACTTATTGTATATTGCAATTATAATGATTAGACCGAGAACGGCAGGAATGGCTTCCGCTGCCCATGACGAGTATCTTGCAGGCTTAATAACAGACCATATAAAAACTGCAGTAACAATTAATAATAAAAACAGATGAATCATTTTACTTTTGTCTCTTATCACTTTTTTCACTCCTATTGAAAGGCTTTCTGCTTAAAGTATTTGAAAAAATACAGTTTCGTATACAAAGTACTTGGCACTGTTTTCCTTATTTTACACTTAAGAACAGCTCTTTTAATGGGGAAAGTGTTTTTGTCTAGTAAATATTCACATTGAAAATAGACATATTCACAGCCTTCGTCAAATGCTCTAAAAGGTGTAGCTCTATATCAATGTCAAGTTAATAATGTCAAGAGAATATAGGGGCGTGCGCTTTCTACAAATTTTTGTGACTAAACTAAAAATGTACATAACCAGTAAAAGGAGCATTATCAAGTTAAACATGTTCAATTGGTAACTATATATTATTTACCTATTTAAATGGAGTAGAATAATAAGAAAGGGCATGCACACTACATATTTCTCTTTCGTAAGGGAATGGTATGTATATAATAATTCAAAAATAAAGGAGAGCATCTGCATGAATTATAAGATGTTTAGGGCTATCAATCGTCTAGCTGGTCGTAACTCAACATTGGATACATTTATGATATTTATTTCACAAAAGACTCGATTGCTGTACATTTTCTTATTAGCGTTAATGTGGTTTAGAAACAATTCCTACAAAAAAATCATTTTATTTGCAGGGGTATCAGTAGGATTCGCATTATTTATAAACCGCTTTATCCAGCTCTTTTATTTTAAACCTCGTCCATTTGTTATACATCGTGTGCGTTTACTTATCCCATCAAAGAATAATTCCTCATTTCCTAGTAAACATACAGTCTTAGCATTTGCCTTAGCGACCTCCGTCTTACTTCGTGAACGTTTATTTGGCTCAATCATGTGGTTCTTAGCAATTTTGACAGGTTTTTCACGTATCTGGCTAGGGCATCATTATCCATTTGATATCATAGGAAGTGCCTTCATAGGAATCTTAACCAGTATAGCTATTGGCAATACTACATATTTATTTAATTCTTTTGTTACCTGGATTATAAATGTATATAGAAAATTAATTTTTGTGGATTTGAAACATTCCTGACGATATTTTTGATAAATCACAGCACATAATTTTGCATATTTTTTACTAAAGTTACTCTTCTTTGAAATACATTTTGCCGTAAACTCACAAATATCTAGGAAATCCCTTAATAATTGAATTTGATTCTGATTCGATATAAAGGAAAAAATGTCAATAAAATGTTAGCATATTCTTTTTCTTTAAGTAGAAAATAATAGCATAAATATTTCTCTGAAAGGAGCAATAATCAATTGAAGAAAAGAAAATATTTACTTGCTATCATGTCTACTATTTTATCTTTAGGTTTCTTGTGCGGTTGCAATGGCGTTGATGAGAATGAGCCAGATCCAACTGAAGAACCTTCTGAAGAAATTCAAGAAAAGAATAATCAATAACAGGTTAATGTAAAGATTATCATTGGCTTAGAGCGGATTTTTACATTTAGGAGAACCTAATTGAAGTAGAACAATATAAGGTAATCCAATAGAATAAAACAAGAAAAAATACCTCTTATACCTTATTTTATTAGATATGGTACAAGAGGTGTTTTCTGTTTATGGATACATTTCAGAAATTTATACAGTTACTTCTTATTTCCTAACAATTGTCACTGTAACCAGGCCACTTGCCTTTTCAAAATACTCATGCTAATCATCCTGATTTTAAAACAAAAAGTTTACTTTCTATATAAACTAAACCCGCAACCAACTAGGAAATCAAAATCTAACCATTGTCTTCCATAGTCAAGTAACGGTAATTAAAACTAGTTCCCTGCTTACTTATTATTGAGTAATAAGAATACTTAAGTAGTTTGAAGTAAATATTATAACTGTTACAAATCAAAAGGAGGTCATTATAATGAACAAACAAAGAGCACAAGAGATTGCCGCTTCACCAGTCATGGCTAACGTAACGTATAATGGAGTTTCAATTTATATTCAAAATGTGAATGAAAATAATGAAACAGCTAGAATTTATCCTCTTAATGAACCAAATAATGAACAAGAAATTCCTTTATCCAACTTAATAGAACATTAATTGGTTACATGCTACCTCAATAAATAATTACTCAAACATACAAACACCATTGTAAGTGGTGCTTGTATGTTTGAGTAATCTTATTTTCTATTTTCTTCTAGCTAATTAGGTTAATAAGGATAAAAAACATTTTTGATTGGTGGTTACAATCCTCTTTAATAAAGCAGCAAAAAAACTACCAAAATTATGGTAGCAATTACTACTTAAATGACTTATTTAAATTAGTGATAACAATATACCTCCAACGGCACCAGTAAAAATGCAAAAACATGCCTCACTAGTTTAAGAGGTGCTCAAGCAAGTTTAAGTTCCCTTTCATTGAATTCAAAAGATGAAGAAGTAAAACGAGTTTGTCATGTATGTTAGAAATGGACAGCGTCACAGCTGATTTAAAGGATAGAGTTTCCGTATTAGAACGTGAAGAACCTTAATATAAATGGTTTTAAGTAGACTGGAGGAAATTACTATGTCTCACCAACCCGAATGGATGCTTGTCATTCTACGCTCTTTATTCATATTAATTATTTTATTTACTATCACAAAATGTTTAGGAAAAAGGCAAATCTCTCAACTTTCCTTTTTTGAGTACGTAGCTGGAATGACAATCGGTGGTATCGCCTCTCAAGTATCTACAGGGCTAGACCAAAAGTTTTTCCATGGTGTCTTTGCCATACTTATTTTCGCTTCGATACCTTTTTTTGTAGGAATTCTTTCCTTGAAAAACAAAGCCGCAAGAGATTTCTTTGAAGGCAAGTCCACAGTTTTAATAAAGGATGGCAAAATACTTGAGGAGAATTTAAAGAAAGAAAAGTATACAAGTGATGAATTACTTGAACTTCTCAGAGGAAGTGGGGCCTTTAGTATATCCGAAGTAGAATTTGCCGTCTTAGAACCAAGCGGAGAATTAAATGTATTATTAAAGAAAGAGTCGCAACCACTTACAGCAAAAGATATTGGCTTGAAAATACCAAATAAAAAGGAACCACAAACTGTTATTATGGATGGAAATGTACTAGATGAACCTCTTTCAGCTAGTGGGCATAACCGCGCTTGGTTACATTCTGAACTAGAAAAACTCGGTGTTGTCATTGAAAATGTCTTTCTTGGTCAAGTTGATTCATACGGACAACTTACTATCGACATTTATAATGATAAACTCCAAATGCCTTCTCCTCAAAACAAACCTTTATTATTAGCATCTTTAAAAAAATGCCATGCTGATCTTGAGCTATTTTCTTTGGAAACGAAATCAAAAACGGCAAGTGAAATGTATAGTAGAAATGCACAGCAAATTGAAGCTATTTTAAACAAGGTAACCTACCTTCTAAAGGAATAAAAAAGGACGTTCTCACAAGCGTCCTTTTCTCAGAGTGTCGGAAAACCCTTTAGGGGTTTCCCAACACTCTGACATCTTTGTAGATTTTAGCGAATGAACACAATAAATGAGGATGGATTTGGGCTTCTTTACTAGGATTAGGAACCGTTTTAGGTGTATTAGCAACGCGTAATTCAAATATGACGAGACCTAGCCAACAATCTTGGTAACAGTCCAATAAAGCTAGGCGGCGTATCAGAGAACCGATCCACCTACAGCCAACGATTTGTAATTCTCTAGCCATAGTCGTATTCTCTCCTTGGAAACATATCCATCAATTCTAGTCATCTCCAAATCTCTTGACTCAGCCCCCCTAAAACCCTTAAACCACTAATAGTAATACATACTATATAACTATTAATAACTAATACTTTAATAATTATTAGTTTTATATTATATATAATGAAGGCTCAAGGAATAATATATACGAGTGTAAAGAAATAGAAGAAATACTTCAATCACTCCCTAAAGAGAAGCAGATTGAAGTTCTTGAGAATCAAGCTTACTTTGAAGCTGTGGCAAAGATGATTGAACAAAACAATTTAATTCTTTTAGAACAGATGAAAGCTCTACAGCTAATTCAGAAATAAGAAACTTATGATTAATTAATTCTACATATGCTTCCATATATAATGTCTCTTTATCTATACTACCAGCCTCTGTTTTTACAGGGGCTTTTGTTATGCGTTGATTCATATTTTAAATTTGAATGGTTTCTTTCACATGTACCAATAGATTTTCTAATAAACCTGAAGTAGACTCCAATTCTCGCTTTCAATTTTCTATGTTACAGCACTGATAAATTCCCATAGTATTTTTGATACCCTCTAGGTAGCACCAGGTTAATAGCCTTGTTTTATTGTAATAAGAAGTAAGCCGTTTAGCTTTTAGCTTTTCTAGCTTTGTTTCGTATGAGGTATGAGCTGCTCCTATTCCGTTTACTCATGAGAAGGCCTGTGCAATATCTCATCCATGTATTAAATTTATTGTTCTGTAATAAACGGACCACTGTCCCAAAGAAGGTTGAATCTACTTCAGATTTTACTTCTCATCCAGGCATATGCGCTATCCTTTTTAATAGGGGATTAATCTTTTATCAAAACCAAGTATTTGTTTTCAATTACTATGCTTTCCATTCCTAATAAGCCTAATATGGTGGTAGTACGCTCAAAATCTGAAACTAAAACGGTTTCCCTGGATGTGAGTGTGTTACTCTCATTACTCCCTGACCTGTATTATATACATAGAATGTCCAGTACTTATTTGAGTCCCTTAAATCATTGAACCAACGGGCAGATGTAACACCCGCGGGAACCCACTGGTGAATAATGGTCGGTTCGTTTTCCCTCAGTCCGCGATCAACCCAAGACCCTTCACCAGGAGCTAACCCTGAAGTTGCTGGCTTTTGTCCTCCCCTAAAAAACAGCTCAAGTATGTTGAAATCTCCCTGCTGATTTCCCGGATGTACACTAAAACTAAGAGCACCACCTCCTCGGACAACTAGTGGATAGCTTTGTCTAATGGAAGTTTCCTCCCCCACATATTGCTCAGGTTGTTGCGCATCTTGATAACCAGCTTGATAGCCGTCTTGATAACCAGCCTGGTATAAATCTGGATTAGGACCAGTTGTACGATTCGCTATACCATCGTCATAAGTATAAGGTGGATAATACGGGTAATACGGATAATACACAGACAATCACTCCTCAATTTAAATGTATTTTTCTCGGTATTATATTTTGCTGTCTATGTGTTAGATGATTGTCTATACAAAATTGGGGGATTGCCTAACAAAAAACTATCTCCTATATCAGAGAATTAAACATATACAAGATGTAACCCTATTTTATCTATGATGATTTTTTAAAGCGCTCTATCCCTTTACTTAATTAAACTTAAACCGGTAAAGAATCATTGATCCCATATGAATATTTCGTAATATACCTTTTCTATCTATAATGAAATTGTAGATAGATTCTGTAATACATTATCTTTCATGATATAACACAAAGATAACAATTGTTTCGAAGTATTTTGATTAAATTCCATAATTACAAATGTTAATAATATGTAATTTCCTCCTGTTTTAATTAGATAATTCATGTGTTGACCATTTACGCTTAGCATTTCTCTTTCCTTTCCAATTAAAATAATTGGGCATATTCAATTGCCCTAGGCATCGAATTTTCAACTTAAAATGTATAGCAAAATAAACACTACATACCATCTTTCATTTCTTAGAAAGATACAAAGTACTTGCATAAAATCTTCCTTAACTATCAGTCCCATCTATTTAGACAACTACCTATTTACGAATAGACAATCATCTAATCTATAATGAATTCAATAAACTGTATGGAAACTTATATAATAACAAGGAGTGATACGTATGTTTCGTCGTCCAACTTGTATGCAAGCTTGTTTAAATAATGGCCATGATTACGATTACTGCCGTACATGGTGTGAACCTATTTTCATGGCACCTACTTATCCCTACTCAATGCACCCATCATATACGGCACCTATAGTAACACCCTATAATTCACAGCAATATCAGATCTATGCCTACGGACAACAAACCGATCCGCGTTGGGAATGTTACTACCGATGTAGAAGAAATGGAGGAAGTGCTGCCAGCTGTTGTTATTATTGCGAATTATGCTAACAGCACCTCTTAATTATGCGGATGCCTACTACCGTAACGCACTACAAATTGTAAATCATTAAAAGCATCCGCTTTAATTATTCGGCTACTAGCTGTCTACACTCCGGAATTTCGTTATTTCCACCTTTCTTCGCAACCTTCCTTTTATAGGACTCGATTGGTGTAATAAAGAATGAATAACCTCATCAATTGCTTGCTCTCTTAATATATGCTTAATAAACTCTTCCTTTAGATCGTGTTCCGTTTTTTCACGTTTTGATCCTGTTTGGATTTCTACACTTAGCTGTTTATCTACCTCTTTCGAAAGTTTAAATCTCTCGCTGTTTCGTAAATTTTTTTATGATGTTTAACCTCTACACGCTATATGATGTATGACCTACCTATATCATGTAGAAACCATAAACTTTTTACTTATACCTTACAAAGTCACAGGAGCTATCACACCCGCGCACACTTTCCGATAAAATTAACGATTATACTAATCAAACCGTGTGGAATATCCTTTCCGCTCATTCCCCATGTAAATATACGTAAAAAAGCGACAATGGAGTTATTTACGTTTAAAAGTTTAAACAAGTATAACCCCGTTCTATAATTAGGACGAGGTTATACTTAAAATCGTTTAATTTTTCATGTAAGATATTCACTACCAAAAAATATAACAATAAATTCTTTTAAAAATGAATTCTTTGGCTCTTTTATATATTTCTTCTTGAGCGTTTATACATTTTCATTGTAACTAAACAGCTAGTAATTGTGATTCCTGCAAAAATTAATAGCAAATTACCATACAAATGAGTGGACGGATCAGCATTTATAGGTAGTAATTTTCGATTTAGCAAATGTATCGATAATAATCCACCTACAATTGCAATACCTGTTCCTTCTGATAGAAAGCTTGTGAAATTAAGCAAACTCATCCCAGCACCAGCTTCCTTTTGTTCCAAACTACTTGAAACAATAGTAGAGATAACTGTTTTCGTAAAAGAAAGCCCACCAAAAACAAAAATTACTATAATTGTTATGACCCAAGGCGTTGTTTCTATAAAAAGGGCTGCTATTAAAAAGCTTATAGAAAGAAATGCAACTCCAGTTGTTAATACAAATAGAGAACCTTTCTTATCAACAAGCACTCCCCCAATATAACCGAAAACAATAACACTCATTGCTCCAGGAAAAATAATCCCACTTCCAATTGTGGCAGTACTTAATTGGTAGACATCTCTCATCATATAAGGAACCATAGAAATAAATCCTGCTACGGTTCCCAATATAAGTCCTCCACAAATGATTCCAATCATAAATGATATATTTTTTCCTAGCGAAGGATTAACAAAAGGATTAGACACTTTCCTAATATGTTTAACAAATATTAAGAAACATATAATGCTAACAACTAGAAAGGAAATTCTATAAGATGTCGTAAACATTATAAAAAATACAATACCCACGGACATAAATATTATTCCTTTAACATCAATACTTCCTTTTATTACATCTTCCTGTTTCAATAATTTTGCAAGGAAGGGAACGGTGATAATCGTTACAACTGGCAAAAGCAGTATATAAGACCAATGAGCATATTCGGCAATCACTCCACCAACAGATGGTCCGACACCTTCTCCCATTGCTACAATGGACCCAATAAGGCCAAATGCTTTACCGCTATTTTCTTTTGGAATATAGCGCGCAACAACAACCATTACAAGTGCTGGAAATGCAGCTGCGCCAGCTCCCTGAATAAACCGTGCTAAAATAAGTACAGAAAAGAATGAGTGTCCAACAAACCCGATAACTGATCCAAAGCAATTCACTATAATTCCAAATAAGAGTAGCTTTTTGATGCCTAACTGATCTGATAGTTTTCCATATACAGCTGTTCCTATAGAAAAAGTTAATATGAATGCTGTGTTTATCCAGTTTATACTTGCTGGCTCCTTATTAAAATCACTAGCGATATCAGGTAATGAAACATTCAAAACCATTTCGTTTAAAACACTGAAAAAAGAAAGAACACAGAGCCATAATAAAATTTGATTATGGCGTAATATTGAATGTGAATGAGATGAATTCACACTTTACCCTCCAATAATAAGGGTAGACGTAGTTTATAGGGTCATTGATACGCTTTCCCTCTTTAAATGTACCCAATTATATTTATTGCACTTCATAAATAATTCCTCCCCAAAAATGATTTATATATTATATCACACATGTATAATTTAAAATAAAACATATTCTACAATACGTTGTGCATAGATAATAAATTAATCCGACAATCCGGAAATAACATATTTGAGCATAAAGAAATAAAATTCCTTAAAGAGAAGCATGTTGAGGTTCTTGAGAGTCAAGCTTATTTTGAAGCTGTGGCAAAGATGATTGAACAAAACAATTTAATTCTTTTAGAACAGATGAAAGCTCTACAGCTAATTCAGAAATAAGAAACTTATGATTGATTAATTCTACATATGCTTCCATAAATAATGTATCTTTATTTATACCATCAGCCTCTGTTTTTACAGGGGCTTTTGTTATACGTTGATTCATATTTTGAATTTGAATGGTTTCTTTCACATGTACGAATAGATCTTCTAACAAACCTGGTGTAGACTCTAATTCCTGTTTTTCAATTTCATCTGTTACTGCACTAATAAACTCCCATAGTACTTTTGCACCTAGTAGTTCTACTAATCGCTTTTCACGCATTTCAAATGTTTTCATATTCATATTAAACACTTCCTCTTCTGTATTTTTTACTATTAATTGGACTATCTAAATTATGATGGAACAGCTATATTGGCAATCAAATTCTCTACCTCTATCATCGTAAACTATAGTTTACGGGAAGGGCTAAAAATAGATTCCACGCTTGTTCCTAAAACTTTTGCTATTTTTATAGCTAACTTAACGTTAGGTTGTTTTTTATTATTCTCTATCTCAGAAATATAAGTGCGCGATAAACCAACTTGTGCCGCTAACTTTTGTTGTGATATTAGTTTTTCTTTCCTTAATTCAGCTATCTTATTCATTGCTCTACTCCTCTCCACTTATGTATTCATATGATTACAAAACAATTGTAAACCATAGTTTACTTAACCGTCAACAATGTTTTACATGTTTTTTCTCTATTTTAGTTTCTTTTTGTAAATTATTGTTTACAATTGTACTAGGAGGATTATATATGAAGAAAACTCTTGGTGAAATTATAAAAAATTATCGTTTAACAAATAAACTATCCTTACGCGAGTTTGCTCAAAAATGTGATGTTAGTCATACTTATATAGACAAACTTGAAAAAGGTGTAGATTCAAGAACTGGAAAACCTGTAGAACCCACACTTTTAGTAATAGAAAAGATATCAAATGCCATGAATATAAGCACAAAATCCTTATTAGAAGAAATAGGATTCATTACAAGAGATAATATTGAGGTAACTGATACAGAATTAGAACAGTGGTTTAAGGCTATTAAAGGTGCCTCTCCTCAAAAGCAGGAGGAATTAAAGAAGTTTTGGGAGTTTTTAATACAAAAGGCAGACTAAATTAGGTAAAAGACCTCCACCTTGACAGGGTGGAGGTCGTGAGTTCGAGCCTCTCCGGGGTCATACTGATAGAAACCGTGTCAAATTAACGTTTGATGCGGTTTTTATTTGTTTGCTTTTATATTTAAAAACACCAATGGTCACAGAATTGGTCACATTACCTACAAAATCTCTTCTATTTTGTTAACTGCATCCTCTTGCATTGTTGGCAATACATGCGAGTAAGTATCTAATGTGATTTTGATATTACTATGCCCTAGCCTCTCAGAAATCACTTTCACATTCACACCTTTAGCTAGTAGTAAAGTTGCATGCGTATGACGTAAATCATGAAATCGAATCTTTGGAACAGCTGCTTTCTGAATCAGAGCGTTTAAACTTCATCTAACATTAGCAGGATTAATTGGTGTTCCAGAAGGAGTACACATCACCAAGTCATTGTCTTGATATTCCTCACCTTGACTCAGCTTTTCTTTCAATACGACTTGCTCTATGCTTCTTTAGCCTTGCTACTGTTGATGCAGGTAATAGTATCTTCCTTAAACTTGATTTAGTCTTTCCTCCAACCAAGAATGTCTTCCCGTCATGACTTAACGTTTGGCTAATGGTTAAATGCCCCTTTTCCAAATCGAAATCTTTCCACCACAACCCTAGCAATTCACCTTGTCGCATTCCAGTTACAAGAGCCATATGAAAGACAATGGAATATCTGCTATCCTGCGCAGCTTTTAAGAACAATTGTACTTCCTGTTCGTTCCATACAGTTAGCTCTTCCTTATCATCTTTAGGCAGCTTGGTTTTAGCTGCAACATTTTTACTTATTAACTCCAAATCTATTGCATGTTCAAGAGAGTTCCGAATGATTTTGATTATCTTCTCAATTGTCCCTCGCTTTAAACCTTCGTCTCGCAGTGAATTAACGTAGTTCTGCATATGCAATGTGTTAGTGCCTAGAGAAGGGATGATACAACTATTTAAATACCCTTTCAGTACTTTCGCTGTCTGGATATCAACACTGTTCTTCTTGGTATTGAACCAGCTCTCAAGATATTCACCATAATAGAGTTTACTAGGTTCTACGTATTTTCCCATATGAACTTCTGAGAGCAACTTTGTTAAAACATTTTCTGCTTCTTTTTTAGTAATGAATCCCCTTTTCTTTTTTACTTTCTTTTACTAGTTAGCGGGTCAATACCAATGTCTACAGTATAAAAATACTTTCCTGTTTTCTTATCTTTTTTGACGCTTCCTTTCATTGTTAAGAGCCTCCTTGGGGTCCTTAACTGTGCTGTATATGTTAAATTAATTATAATAGATAATTTTTGCGTTTGAATACTTACTTGCATAAACCTATCATAATAAACTCAATATGCTCCCTATTAAACTAACAATTTCATCAAACACAATCTTTTCAATAAACTACAGACAAAAACAAGAAGGTAAGCTACAATAGTGACTTACCTTCTTGTTAGTAATATCCCCTTCTTATTTTCCAAATAGAAAAAGGATTACTCAACAGGGCGAAGTTCCCTTATATTCAAGAGCTTTTTTCAAAATCATTTCCATTTGCTTATCTTCAATTTTATTATATTCATAATATACTAATCTTGCACGAGCCTCACTATGTGCAGAATTATCAAGTTTAAACATTTTAATCGATTCCTCACCTTTTGCTGATCTACTAGAAATCAATATCTTATGTCCATTAGGAATCCATTTAAAATGTGCATTAGGATTATCAAGATATGGATGGACTATTAAAAAACTACATAGTCGATAATTCCTATGTAAAATGGTTATAGTTTGTTTTCTCCCTTTTTTAATAGGACCATTACAAAGGTGGCAGGCTAAAGCCAAATTTAATGGTGTAAAAGTAAATTGGGGGTTAGACACTTTTGGTGCAATATGCTCTATTTCTGAATTACTAGTCTCTTTAAATGGTAAACCACAGTATGCACATTTATTATCCTGTAGTCTCTCAAGAAGAATTCTAATATACTTTTTCATTTGTACAATTTCGCTATCTTTAAGTTCCCAATTTTTCCCTATCCAAGGTCTTAATTTTCGTAAATATTTTTTTTGCTTCTTAACAAATCTTACCCTTCCTTTAATTTGCTCTAACACTTTTTAAATACACCTCTGCTTCTCCCAAAATTAAATTCATAGGGTCCAAATCATCATAAATATAATTTTTTAATTTTATTATTAATCTTTGTATCTCTTCTAAGTCGTTTGATTTTTCCTTGACCAATGTTATTAATCTTCTTAAGTCCATTTCAAAATAATAATTTCTAGTTGTTCTCACTTGGAAAATATTATAAAGTATATTTTCAGCTGACCACGCATATGTACTGTATTTAACTAACTCTGCTTTTCTTGATTTCCCTTTTTCATCATTATTAATAATTACAATAGAAGAAGAACCTTCCTCTAAATCTGAAATAATATAATGAGAATGTGTTGCTAAAATAAAATGACAAGTTGAATAATCGCTAAAAATTTTTTTTAAGTAATTAATATACAACATTTGCCAATTGGGGTGAAAACTTAACTCTGGTTCATCTATTAAAATCAAAGAGTTCTGTTCCAGTTTCGAGGCAATACTTAGCATGGTAAATAAAAACTGTTTTTCGCCAGAACTAGCATGCTCAAATTCAAATTCATCATCTTTACAGAATAATAATACAGGTGCTTTTAAAAGTCTCATGTCCACTAAATGTTGTATTACTTTATAATCTTGCTGTAATGCAAAATCCTTTTCTATTTCTCTAAAATCAATTGTATACTGAATTCCCGTTTTATTATTTATGTTAGTTTTTTCTCTTTCCTTTGAAGTCTCATTTATGTATTTTCTTAAATTTTCAATTTCTTCTTCCTGAAACTTATTAATAGAGAAGGCTCGATATTCTTCAGACTTGATTATTTTACTAATTTTCGTTATTAATTGCTTATGTGATGTTTCTCTTTTAAAAAATGTTTTAGTTTCTGGTTCAAATACTAACTTAATTATAGGTTCATAACCCAAAAACTCCAAAATTTCCTTTACTTTATCATAAAAATGTTCTGTATTAGCATGTGCAATTAAAGCATCACTTATTTTTCTAACAATTGAATTAGTCCAAGTTGCATTAGATGTCCTACGTACGCCCAAATACTTGTAATTACTATTTGGATTTTTATCATCTGATTGAAAAGTAAATTTATCATTAATCATAAAAGATACAGCTAATACCTTTGATGGCAAATCAATCTCATCAATTCTTATTGGATTATCCTCTTTTAAGATTCTGAATTTCTTTTTGAAAATTTCAACAGAATACATTGTATGATTTAAACAATACTTAATAGAATAGTACTCATATCTTAAAGTAAAATCTTTGTTAAACTTTTTACTTTCTATTGCCCTAATAACTTCTGTAAGTAGTGAAAGTAAGTAACTTTTCCCCGCACCATTTGCTCCAATAATTACAGTTGAAAATGGCTTATTATCAACATTTTGTTTTTCATCAAGAAACTTTATGTCAAAGATTGTTTTTTTCCTATTCAATACTTTAAATTCCATTAAATTAAATCCATTTCTCACACTTCTTCCCCCTTTTAATTAGAACGACAACACATTTTTCTTATAAATAAACAATAATATTAAAATTTCATTAAAATAATATATGCAACTTTTATAATAAATTTGCTAATCACTTGTATAATCTACTAAATCTAACTTCGTTGTAATATAGTTTTTTAATTTTTTCTAATAAATCTTGAAACCACTTAGGAGTATTGATATGTTCCTTTACTTTCCTATAATCCATTTTGTATTCATATTCTATTTCTTTATTTAAATAAATACCTTTATATTTATATTCAGTGATGTCACAGTCTGGAAGTTTAATCCTCGCTTCGTGGCTTGGAAAGTAATTATTATCAATATAGACAAAGCATATGTAACTTTCAAAAGTGTAATGTTCTTTATAATATTCAACCTCTATAAGAAAACGATATTTATTCTCTAAATCCTCTTTCCGCCTAGACATTTTCATCACCTCCTAATTAGTAACTCTACTAAATCTGTAAGTAACATCTAACCGTTCTTTATGACTAGAATGACTCCATGACTTTATATGACTTGCTATTAACAACCATTCATCTGAGACACCACATAACATGCATTATTGTTGAATAGCTAAAAGAGCTTTTCTTAAACTTGGCTTGCCCAATTCAGACGAGTAGGCGGCTTTTCATCTTCATATACCACATATAATTTTTGTATTAATGTTTCTCTAGTTAATTAGTCTTTGGGATTTCCTAACTCTGTCCATCCAATTGAATCTACCCTTTCTTGTTTCCAACTTGGAAATAATTTGTTACTGTTACCTGCTCGAACCATCCACCATCTTGTTATTTATGTACCTCCCTATTCATATATGCAATAAATAGTTATATTTGTAGTTCTACTAACAAAATAGAATGGTCTGACAAACCATTTAAACGCTCTTGATGTGAAAAATATGACTCAAGTATGTTTTCTTTTAAAGCTTTCGCAACAAAAATATGATCAATTCGGAATCCATTTCCCTTCGTGCTGTACCATGAGTAACCAGAAAAAGAGCCATGTGTATATCTCCAAGTATCAATCCAACCTAAATCAACTAATTTTTGCATATACTGTGGTCCGACAAAAGGAGCGCCTTGTGTATCTTCTTCTAGTCCTGTATTATAGTCCCCCATTATAACAGTCCTAGAATTACAATGTTCTTTTGCAAAAGCATTTAATTCTCGCCAAAATTCCAACTTCTCTTGTACATCATTGTTATTAGTTGGAATATGGACTCCAATAATATGTAATTCATATTGGGGTATTCTAATCTCTAACCAGCGCTGTCCATTCCTGTCTTTCTTATAAAAGGATGGAACAACATCAAAAGGATAACGAGAAGCAAATAGTAGACTATTTTGCTTAATAGCGCCATTACTAGAAATCATATATTCATACCCATTTTCTCTTAGTAACCGCTTAATCTCTTCCCCCTTTTCTCCTTCCCAGTATTCTGTTAACAAGAGTACATCTGGTGAATGTTTACTTAGTTGCTCTACAATCCTTGGGATGCGCTTCACTGAACCACCTTGTCTTATATTCCAAGTTAATAATTTCAAACCAACACTCCTTTCACCAATTACGTTAATTGTTAATAAATTTAATATGAATGGGTAGTCTAACGTATATTAAAATACACTATTCATACCATCCTATCCATGTTTTTGTTCATTCTGTAATTACCCTTCGTGGTTAAGCGAACTTTTCCTACATTAATATTCTATCAAATTCTGTCTCCTTTAATATACCTAACTCCCTTTATTTTAAGATGTTAAACAAAGTTGATTACCACTAAGGTTTAGAACATTATCTCGAACCTTGGTGATAATCAAGAAGCATAATTGTTAACAGAAGATGGTCTTGATGAGGTCTTGATGAGGTCTTGATGAGGTCTTGATGAGGTCTTGATGCAATCATGAAAGCCTCTTGCAAAAATATTAAAGAAGAAAGTTAAGTGTTCTAATGCTCTTAGTCTATTAATTTACTGAACAAGTGATTACATCATGTGTCACTTTTCTAGAGATGTGTTTTTAATAGAACAAATACCTTTTAAAAACAACATTTTATTACGATTGTATCCAAAAAAGGATAGCAGTAGCTATCCTTTTTATCGTTAAGAACCTCCTTGGAGTCCTTAACTGTGCTATATATTATAATTTAATTATAGCGAGCAATTTAAGTATTATGGAGTAGAAATTTGAGTTTTATCTATAAAAAAAATTAGGCATTCTCTATATATGTTCTCAAATAAATTAAAAACAAATAACAAGAAACCCAATCCTTTAAATAGACTATGTTGAACATCTGTTTGCACCCTCTTGCATAAATAAAAAATCTTATAATTACATTATTCCATTGATTGCATTTGCGACAAAGTTATTCTCTTGAAGCTGCAGGAGGTTTCCTTTAATTGAATAAATTAAATTACAAATAAAAGGGACAAGAAAATTCTATATTGCTCCCTGTCTTTTTATTAATTGATTAAACATATTCAGTTTGACCTATTTGTTAATTCAGACGGTCCATTATCGTAAGTAAGTCGGTTAATTATCATTGTATACTGCACTTATCATTGTCCCAAGAATGACTATTTCATTCAAAAAATATATGGAGTAAACAAAATAGAAAAAATCCACAATATTAAAATACCTAGTTTGATGCTGAACTATTCATAATCAATTAACCCATAAATTTCTCCATTTTGAAACTTTGTAATATCCAAAGTTAAAACATCTATTAGCTCTTTATTATAGTATCTAAAAATAGTAAAATTCCTATTATAACTAATATTAATTAATTCTGGGTAACAATCATCCATATAGAAGGAATAATAGTATCTTAAACATAAATAATTCTCTCAGACCAACTTGATTTATCGGGGTAATATATAACTTAAATACACAAACCTTCTTTTCTTTCATTGACTATATAATTCTTTTAATAAAATTTATCACCTGTTGTTCAAATGACATTTTTTTAAACAAACATTAATAAGTTTTTCACAAGTTTAGTTGTTGCTTCCTTCTCTCAATTAAGTTTTCTTCTGACAATGGAAACTACCACCAATAATTTTATCATTAAATCATGTATATTATCCGAGCAATATTTTAAATATCGAGTTGTGTATGAACCCTTACATGAAGAAACGTTTAAATCGAGGTAGTAACCAGTATGTAAAACGTTATCCGTCTTTCCCCAGTCCTATCAAACACGTAACCATTCTTTATATAAATTCCTTCATTTTCTCATAATCAAACCAATTTAGCCCATGTTGTGGAAAAGAGCTTTTATTAATTTCCACCAACTCACCTACCCTCCATAACGTTACACCCTCTAATAAAGTCATAACTTCTTTAATTCTTTCACGATAATGCTCTCTAAACCCAGCTCGCTTTGGATAGCCTCCCCAAGCCAAAATTATTCTATCACCTTCTTGTATTTCTTCTAGATTTGATAAAATAACCCTGTTGTTTATTTCCATATTATCATTACCGTATATTAATTCCTCTTTAACATTCTTATCAAATAATGATGAATAAATAGCAAAGAGGTTTAAAATAATTATTTTTGAGTAATTTTGTTCATGTTTATATATATAATCAGTAACACGATATATAGTTTCATCGGAAACCTTCCTTTGTGCTTGAACATCGTATTTACCAGCTTTACTTGGATTTTTCATGATTACTATAGCCTTTTTTGAATTATGTCGTCCTTTAAAGGGAATAGTCATCGAATACCTATATAAATCATTTCCATTAATAATATTAGGTTCTGTCAATATATACTCTTCATTGATAAACTAAGGAACGCCCATTATTATATTTATAATGGGCGTTTACTTTTCAAAAAGCCATTTTCATCGAAGGCATAGAACACCCTAAACTAGGAAACCAAGAAACTGCTAACACTTTATTTGAAAGAGGATTACAACTCTGTACAGAACTAAACAATGAAGAATATCAGCATCGGTTTAAAATTTTAAAAGACATTAATAATAATGTCCCTGCTGAGAAATTAGAAGCTACCGTTCTTGCAAGAATTGAATACTTTGAACGAGAAGATTTATATGAGTATATCATGGTCATAATTTAAAAAGAGGGTGCTCGCAGCTCCCTCTTTTTTAGATAATTAAATATGCTCTCCATGATCCATAAACACTTCAATAGTTTCATTTTGTGATACGTCTTTTACATTAGTAAGACCAAAAGTAAAAACAGCGGATAACATCATCATTAATAAGATTGCTTTTTTCATTTTAGCGCCCTTCTTTCTATACTCTTTTTGTCTGCATCTAAAGCGATGTGTAAATACTTGCTGGCTTTTTCATGATTTTCTGAACCATAGAATATATTACCTAAAAGATAAGCATATTCTTTTACCCAATCATATAATTCTTCTTTTTCAAAATACGAAATACCTTCCATGACCACCTTTTCTAATTCTTCTTGTGGTGCATAGTTATGTACTGTTTTTAAAATTTGAAAATGATGACGATAACATAAGTCACTCATCTTATAGCCATTCTCAATATATTCATTAGCATTATGATTATGACCTAACTTAAAATGTTCTCTTGCTAAAAGAAACATCTTTTTAGCGTTGTTTTCTAGTGATTCCTCTAAATGCTTAATTGCTAACTCTGACATGTTTTGACTTGCATATAAAAGTCCTAAATTGTGCTTTACACGTTTAGTAAGACTTTCGTCATGAGATTTTTGAAAAGTACCCAATGCTGAAAGTAAATATTCTTCTGCACTTTCGAAATCACTTAAGCGAGTGTGTGCCATCCCTAAAGTATTCAAACAAGCAGCAGTTTTTAATTCATACCCTGGACTAATTGAAAATACTTCATTTGCCTTCGTAGCAAATTGAACTGCTAGGATTGGTTTCAATATGTGATAGTAATGAACTGCAAGCCAATAATTAAATTCAGCTTTTTCGATTTCATCATACATGTACTCTAAATACTTTTCAGCTTCTTCAAATTGCATTCTTGCTTCACTATGGTTTGCTGTATTAGTAGCATAAATTGCTTTAAATAAATGATGATAGTACTCTAAAAATGTTTCTGTAGGCTCTTGTAATGGCTCAATTTTATCCAAAATATCTTTTGAACTATCCATATCACGAATTAGCAGATTATACCGTGCATTCAATAAAGCATAGTAGACTAATATTGTTTGGTCTTCCTTAATATTATTAATTTTATCTGCAATCTCTTCTTTTATTTTATTAGACTGTAATACACGTTGTGAAATTATAGCTTGATACCAGTCGTTTAATAATTTTGTGATTTCTTCTTTAGAAATAATTTCAACATTCATATACGCTACCCCCTTTTGTTAAATGTTACCACAACATACTTGTTTATATAAATTATTTTTCGAATATTAAAACTTGATAAACTTTTTCGGATACTTATATTAAACAATGTTAATTTCAGATTTATTGAACTACCCCCATTTTAAATAATTATCTGTTAATCTTACCAATCCAATTAGTACAACAGTTAACGTGATACACAGGGAAGATTTAATTGAATAGAAAATATATTTTGAATAACTTCTCTTAAAATTAGTATCAGTATCCCTCATTCCCTCGTCTACCGATTTTAATATCTGTATTTCTTCAAGTACACATATATATGATTTGATTTTATACGAAAAACCATGAATTATTAAAAATTTAGTTTCAGATAGAATACGTAGACCATAGGAGTTGGTGTTTCTTAATCCAGAATACATTACTGGGTCTTTTTTTATTAGTACAAGATATAAATCGTCTGTTTGAATTATATAGTTGAGAAGGAATGCTTATTAAAGAAGGAGGATCATGATGAAATATCAAACAATATTTCCCTCATTAAAAAAATCGCTTTTTATCTTTATACTTTCTTTCAGTATGTTAATTTTCACACTCCCTACCTCTACCTTTGCACAATTCAATAGCAATGGAATTTCTGTTACAAATTACTATGTATCTCCAACAGGAAATGACCTCAATCCCGGCACATTAGATCAACCTTTCGCTACCATTCAAAAAGCTGCTAATGTCGCAAAAGAAGGAAGTACAATCTACATAAGAGGCGGAGTTTATAACCAAAAAGTTCGTGTCGCTCATTCTGGTACCTCAGGAGCACCCATTACTTTTCAAAATTACCAAGATGAAAAAGTCATTCTTGATGGTTCTAAAGTCAAGTTAGAAGATGATGGGTTATTTACAATAGAAGACAAAAACTATATTCAAGTAAAAGGATTAGAATTTCGTAACTTAAAGTCAACGAAAGTTAACGAAACCCCTATTGGTATTTATATCACTGGAACAGGAAGTTACATTGATATTAGAAATAATTATATTCACCACATTGAAGCAAATGTTAAGGATGGAAATGCACACGGTATTGCTGTATACGGTACTTCATCTAGTGCTCAAAATAATTTAAATCATATTGTCATCGATAATAACGAAGTAGCAAATTTGAAGTTAGGACTGAGTGAAGCAATTGCTGTGAATGGAAATGTAGATTCTTTTGAAGTTACCAATAACAAAGTGCATAATAACAACAACATTGGAATTGTTCTTATTGGACATGAAGGCGTATCTCCAGTAGCTGCTTTAGATCAGGCACGAAATGGAGTTGTTCGTAATAACATTGTCCATCACAATTCATCCATCAATAATACTAGTTATAATGAATATTCAGCCGATGGTATTTACGTGGATGGTGGAAAGGAAATTATCATTGAGCAAAATCAAAGCTATGAAAATGATCTCGGTATTGAAGTAGCTAGCGAACATGCAGGAAAAAGTGCAAGCCAAATTACCGTTAGAGACAATACGATATCCAATAATATTATGAGTGGCATTGCAATTGGTGGATATGATAGTCAGCAAGGATATGCTGAAAATAACACGATCACAAACAATGAGATTTATAAAAATGATACAAAAGATCAAGAGAGTGGCCAAATCGAATTAAATTACGATACCCGAAACAATGTAATTACCAATAACCAAATTTATGCTAGTAATAGCCGTATTTTTATCAGCAATAATTTTAATAAAAACACAAGAAACAAATTGGATTACAATCATTACTATGGTGATTTCGATCAGAGTAATGGCTTATGGAAATGGAAAAGAAAAACGTATAAAGGATTTTCATCTTATCAGGCAGGTATGAATCAAGAAGGAAATGAACAACATAGTGTATTTAGCAAATTGTCTCCTTCATTCAAACTTATTTTAAAATGAAGCAAATTTACTAAAATGAATTTATCTTAGCACACTTCAAATCCCCTCCCCTATAATGGCAAAGATGAATTAAAAATTGCAGTTTCAATTGAAACTGCAATTTTTCCATGCTTATAAAAACTCTGTATTTATTCTTTAAGTACATAGGCGTATCTATAATTCTATTAGTAAGCTGCGGCTAATTTCTCTTAATATTAAGTACTAATACCTCCGCAGAAATTAATCTATTATTAATTCAGGAACAAGTATATTAAAAATATGAACCTTATTTTAAGTATTTCTTTTTATATTTAATAGCTCCTTCTCCAATATGAATAAGCAACTTTTATTATCCCTAAAGAAATAAAGAAATATAAGAGGATATTCACAAATTGTTCTGCTGTAATATATTGAAGTATGTTAAGGAGAAACAATATAACTATTCCCAGATAAAGAATGTTATATAAAAAATTAGTAGTTTTATACTGAATCTCTAAACCCCTCTCATCTCTTGCCTCTTTGCTTTTTTGAAATTTAAACATATATAATTCACTTAGGCATGATAAAGCTATAATAATAATTACAATATACTTTATAAATTCCATTTATTTATTCCTCCTTATATCCGAAAACTTCCTCTAATGGTTTTCCAAAAGCTTGGGCTATTTTAAATGCAAGAATTAAAGAGGGATTATATTTATTCCTTTCCATAGATGCGATAGTCTGTCGACTAGCACCTACTCTGTCTCCTAAATCTTGCTGTGTCCAACCTTTTTCGGCACGACAAACAACTATCCGGTTGTTTAACAACTACCTCCACCTCCTATAAACATTTTATCCTATTTTTAACATTTTGCATATAATCTTTAACATATTGTGTACTATTTTTTACATTTCGTTAAAAATACCATATGATGAACATTGAATATTTGCAAGAAGTAGTCTCTTTGTACAACTGGTATTCTAGGAAATTGTTACTAAAGAAGTTGCTGTTTCTTTTATTCCCCTAAAAACTGAATCGCTTTGCGATACTTCTCCAATCGTTTTAGGTCCTTATCTGTTATCCTAGCTAGTCTTGAGCGATCAGAATTATGTTTTAAGTCTGCAAGTTTAACTGTGCGGGCAAGAGAATTTTCTTTTACTCTGCTCAGATACTCAAAATAAGGCGTGTATTTCTCTTTTGTCAGTACCTGCACTGCCTCAACTACGTTATGGGGTATACCAGCACTTAATAAATCAGCAGCAGTTATCTCAGTATCTTCCAGAACATCATGCAAATAAGCAGTAGCTTTCTCTTCGGCCGTATTTACAAAGCTAGCAACTGCCTCAGGGTGTTTGATATAGTCCACACCCGCTTTATCTACTTGTCCAGCATGGGCTTTTTTGGCTATCTCATGAGCTTTCTTTATATAATCAGGTAACATCGCAAAATCTCCCCCTCTAGCAAGCTGTTCTAAAAGTGAAGGAGGGAAATATTGATATAATCTTTCAGCAAATTATTGAAGTTCATCTTGAAAAAAAATTCATAAAAAATGCCATCCTCTCTGTATATTTCTACAAAAAGAATAGCGTTTTTTTGATTATACGGATACAATTTTATTTTAATTTGAATTATACCCTTTGCCCTTACGGGTATTTACTATATTAATGAAGAAAATTAGTCCGCAGACAAGAAATAAAAAAGGATACACCCATGTTCTAAAATTAACTAGACTTATAATAAGCATTATAACGCAAAGGATACAACCTATAATATCAATACTAAAAGATAATTTCCCCTTTATTGTTTTCATTTATAACTATTCCCTTCCAGATGCTACCTTTAATTTATAATTCTCAATATAATAATAACATACGTTTCGGCTTTTATTTTTTTACATTTAATTGCTTTTGGGGTTCTGGTGCAACAAATACTGTTATTGCATGCACCCGAGTAGCAAGATAGCAATAACTCCTGAAATTAAAATTAAATCTGAACAGATTGAAGAATCCAAAACAAAGAAGCTAATGAAGTAAAAGTAAACAACGTATAGATTTGAATTATATTTCTCAACAACCAAAATTACTTAATGTGGTAAAATAATAATTGGATTGGCATCCAATACCATATTACGTTGGTTCAAGTCGCAGAAAGGCACCTTAGGGTGTCTTTTCTTTTGTTTGAAACACATTCTGCCAAAATACCTGTATCTTTGTTAAATTACGACTCATATAATCCAACAAACTTCGTATATATAATTTGTTACCCTAAATGAGTTGACAATACGAACAGTTATAGGAGGATTTTGTGAATGGTAAAAACAGCTTGTGTAAGTATGATTACTGGCATTCTTTTAATATGTTCAACAGGATGTGCCACTCAAACTGATTCTATTACCGCTAAAACTCAATCATTAGATGATGGCACATATACAACAAAAGAAATCACAGACGCATTTCCTGTAGGAACACCCATAACTACTTACATTCAAAAAGAAGAAAAACTGAACGTAAAACATCTCACCAGTATTACACTTACAGATGGTGGCGTTGGTAGAGTTCTGGAAGCAACAGATGGTTTGGTTGTCGTATGTGGGAATGAAAAAGGAATTTTTGATGTGTTAATATTTAAAACCATGGAAGATGTAAAGAAATATGAACAGAGTTTAAAGCGATAATTAATATCCTCCTTATGCCTTTTACACAGACATCGTCCTCTTGCTCTTGCTATGGCCTTTTCTAAGTACAGTATAATTGCGTCATGAATACACACACGTTATAATAGTCACCTAATTACATATTAAGAGGTGCAGAAAATGAATAAAACTGAATTAACAAAAGTAGTAGCAGAAAAAGCTGAACTTACACAAAAAGATGCTGCTGCAGCAACACAAGCGTTATTAGATACAATCACAAATGCGTTAGCAAATGGAGATAAAGTACAGATTCTTGGCTTTGGTACATTTGAAGTACGTGAAAGATCTGCACGTACGGGACGTAACCCACAAACAGGTGAAGAAATGCAAATCGCGGCTTCAAAGGCACCTGCTTTTAAAGCAGGAAAAGAATTAAAAGAGGCAGTGAAATAATTACACATATTCAAAAGGCTTTCCACGCCCCAGCTTTGCCCCCTACCCTTCGCATATCCTGTTTTGGCTAGCTAATCTGGTTTGTTAAGGGGGGAAAAGAGAAGGAGGGCAAAAAAAAGAATCCTTTAAAGACCAGGATTCTTTTTTTTGAAGTATCGCCTATTGTGAAGTATTTTTATAAGAATGTGTAGTAGAAGGTTATAGCAAATCCAATTATAAAGAGTAATGATACGAGGAGATAAACTCTTTTTTTGTTATCTTTTGCTATTATTTTATCTAGTGTAATAAAAATACCAACAATACCTGCGATTAATGCGAATTTAGAGAATTCAGATGGATATGTGAAGGCAACTAATGCGAAACAAGCAATAATCAATATTAGTCTATAAAACAGTATTCCTTTAGACATTTCCATTTGAGGAATCACACCCTTCTTTTTATATTTGACTAGCAGCGCAAACAATTGCGTAACCAGCTAGACATCCAAGACAATCACCACATGCACCTTCTCAAGCCCAATTAGCCCATCGAGGCATAATTTTCCAGTTTTTTTTTTAATACAACGTTGAACATCTTCCCATTAAAATAAAATAAATTTACGTAAACATGTTTAAATCTTTATAAAGGAACATAAAAGAATGCAGTAGGAGCAATT
Organism: Bacillus sp. M13(2017); assembly: GCF_002218325.1. Taxonomy (NCBI): domain Bacteria; kingdom Bacillati; phylum Bacillota; class Bacilli; order Caryophanales; family Bacillaceae; genus Bacillus; species Bacillus sp. M13(2017). The sequence goes on from NZ_KZ268510.1 coordinate 172,025, forward strand.
ATTCATAATGATATTAAAAACTATCCCTATTTAAATATATCTATGGTTATTAAAAAGAAAGATGGACAGATTTATGAAGTTATAAACACTGGTTTTCACACTAATAATGCAGTAAGAATGATAACAACGGACGATTTTGCTACAACCAGAGTAAATACACCGATTGTAACTGTAAAAAACAGTGATGGTAATATTCAAGTATACCGCTTGCCTTTAGAATTGGAATCTTGGGTAATTTCTTGTATGCAGGCTGCTTCTGCAGGAAAAATTTCATTTCCATGTAAAGTTTCCTTTGGGATTATAGATACAAAATATTATGTTGAATTCATTTAAAATTAGAATACATTTAACATTTGATGTAAATAAAGACGGAACACCAACATTTTGCAAATTCTGTACGTCAAGACTAAATCTCTTAATCAAACCATATTTTATTATATGTACCAAAACTCATTACCAACAACAAAATAGCCTAAAAAATATTAAACATCCTTTATTAACGATATTATTAATGTCAAATAAAAAAAGAAGAGAGAAAACATTCTCTCTTCACCAATAATATTTTACAGAGTAAGTAGGGTAAAAAACTATATAGAGATGAACCACGAAAATACTTTACCTAATGAATTATATCATAAATCACTCTAAAAAATACATATCACATACAATTTTGTTTTATTTATGACAAAATTGTTAAATATTTGAATGCAGAAAGGCTTTATATCTAAATGAATAGAAAGGTGTTGGTGTGGTAATAAAATTTAAGGAGGCTTTCTATTATGTTTTCAAAAAAACAAAAATTATTAACAGTAGTTACAACATTAACATTAGGGTGCGGATTTACTTTTGGCTTAACACCTGCTTCTGCGGATAATGCCAATAACACTTCTCCAATTAAGGAGGAACAGGTACGAATACAAATACCTTTCACGGGCTATGTTATTTCAGCAGACGATAATTACTTAATTGTTGCTGATACTTTTACGAAAGAAGAAGCACTTTATTATCAGAATAATTGGTGGGAGCTAGTTTCCCAAAATAAAATTTTAAGAGTACCTGTATCCAATGGTGAAAACTACAAATTAGGTGAAAAATTAAACGTATATGCTGCTGCTTGGACTTACTCTTTACCACCAATCGCTATAATGCCAACAATTGAAAAAGTAGTTAATTAAATACTGCTTATCTAATAAAAGAAACATTGCCCTAATTAGAGCAATGTTTCTTTTCCTCATTTGACATTAGAAATTGAAATGGATGAGAACAGATCTGGAACACTATTCTTAAAAGCTAATGTGAAGGAAGGGATTAGTTCATGTATTCTTTCTTGCATTGGTTTCTTATCTACTTCTCCAAGTTCGTTCAAAAGTTCATTCTCTTCTGAAGACTCATCTCCATTGATTAACATCCTTAACATATCTGAGTTAATGATCTCATGAGGCGAATGAACTAGCCCATTCATCATTATATATTTTTGGAGCATGGATGAATTACCCTCATTTGCTTGCTTTACAGCTTGTTTAAGGTATAAATCAAAATATTTCTGTGCAAATTTCACACCTTTTAGTGGAACGGTTCCTACATGCTCAACACCTTTCCAACGTAAATCCGCAATTGAACTCAGCCACCATGCCGGCTCAATAGCCTGTTGCATACGTTGCAGCACCTTGCGTTCGAATCCAGGTTTATGAGTAGACTGTTCTTTTAAACAAGTATCTAACATTTCAGCTTCAATGGCAGCTACGGTCATCCCTTGTCCGTAAATGGGATCAAAGTTACAAAAAGCATCACCTAACACTAATAATCCAGATGGCCAATTTTCCATTTGTTCAAAATGTTGACGAGTTGATTCATGCGCTCTAAATCCTCTTGGGACACTAATTGGTTCTAACTCTTTAATTAACTCCCTCATCATAGGGGTAACTAAAGAATCCAATTCTTTTTCATATTCTTTTGAATTGGTTGGTGGATAGTGCGTACCTCCAGCAACAAATAGTAGCGCTTGAGCTATGTTATCTTCAATATATAATAACCCTACAGCACCAACGTTTTTAGCAGGATCTCCTTCAGAAATTGCACTCAATTTCTCTTTGATATGTGAAGGTACTTTATAATATCTCGTGCTATATCCAAAATTCACCTTTAAACGGTCTGGTTCTGGAACATCATATCCCATAGATGTAAGCCATTTATTGAGTTTAGATTGACGACCACATGTGTCAACTACCAAATCGGTTAACACAGTTCGCTTTGTTTTTAATTCGTCTCGTTCTTGAATATTAATTCCAATAACATGCTTGTGATCAGACGAAGCTAAAAGGCCTGTCACCGCTTGCTTTGAATAAAAATGTACATTAGGAATTTCTTGCACACGTTGGCGGATTGTCCATTCTAACAATGCTCGACTGCTTGCTGCACCTTTTCGTTCTATAACTAGTTCCAGTGCCCCATACGGAGAAAATCGAATCATTTTATCATTCTTGACATTATGGGCCCCTAGATTTAATAAATCATCAACATATCCAGGAAAGAAACGGTTCATAATTATTTCTCCGCGTGGTAATACACGATGAGGATGAAAGTCTTGGGGTGTACCTAGACGTTCAGATGGTTTTTGAGGTAACTCATCTTTTTCAACAACTATTACTGTCTCAAAATAACTGGAAAGCACGCGTGCAGTAAGTAAGCCTGCAATACCAGCTCCAATCACAAGTGCCTTTTCTCTTTTTTGCTGTTGATATAGTAATTGACTATCCATTAATAATCTCCCCTCTTTCTAAAAAGTATGTTTGTTCAACATGAATCTATTAAAACTTTTCAAGAAATCAGAATAAACAAATGATGATTCTTCATTATTTTAATCAAGGTGGTTCAAATCAGAAAGTACACTCAAATGAGTATCATTTTTTAACAAGATTCAGGTTCATATAACCTGTATAACTGCTCACCGTTTATAATAGCCCTTTTTAAATACCGCTTTATTCACCCTCCTTTTATATTTTTTATAATTTGCACCTTAAATGTATCACTTTTGTTATCCTTATAAATATTTAGGGTTTTTAGAAATATTTATTTGATTTTTAGTAATATTAGGATTCAATTTTATCAAATAGAAACTAGAAGGTTTGAGAGAAGTATGTAATAATGCATAATAAATCAATTGGATATTATGATATATTTTCAAAGAACTGATACAAAATTTCTTTAGATTGGAAAACTAAAGTCTTATCTACCTAATTGTGAGGACGCCTTATGGCGTCTTTTCTTTTTTTATTGTAAAAAAACCCTTAAGCATTCATTTACTTAAGGGTTTATCGATTGAAAGATAGAGCTGTTTGAAATTCTTTAAATTAAGAACAAAGTGGGATTACTCCTAAACCAATTAATAAAGCTGCAGCAAACGCTGGAATTGGCGCAGGAATCTCGATACCTTCTACAACTAAAAAGTATTGTCCATTTACTACTTTAAAACAAACTAATTGCATGGCTAATCCTCCCTTCTGTTAGGATTAATACATTATATTAAACAATCCTATTATTGATATAATTAAATAGTTTATTTTTTAGAAAATGTGTAATTTATCAACGTTCAAGGGAAACACATTAATTTGTCTTCCCTTATTTTCAAAAGGACCTGCTCAAGTCATACGTAAAAACATAAAGTAAAGTGAACCCATTAAAGCGCATGGAATGACCCCTAGTCTTTTTCTCTTATCTAAAGGAGGAACTATTATTATGGGATATGGTGGTAGTTGCGGCGAAGGCTGCGGTTTTGCTGGAGGCTTTGCTTTACTCGTTGTACTCTTTATACTATTAATCATTATCGGATGCAGTTGCTTCTGCTAAAAAACTATTAGAAAAGGCACCTTAGGGTGTCTTTTCTTTATGCGTAAGAACCTCGCCATTTCCATAAGATGGCGAGGTTCTTATCTATATTATTTATTATCTTGTCCCAGGCTTTTATCAAGATTAGAATCACCATCATTATGATAACGTTGATAGTTCTCTTCATGTAGCCTTTGTTGTTCTTGTTCAACTTTATTATCATGATCAATTACCTTAATAACAAAAAATAATATTACGATTACAAACACTACAAATGGGATGAGAGCAGTTTTAGAAAGCTCCTTTAAATCCTCCTTTGCTTGTTGCTTTTCTTCTCCTGTTGAAAAAAGATAAGCAAATAAAGTTATTATAAATGCAAAAAAACCGAAGAGTATTTCTACAACTGCAAAAATAGCATCTAACATTACTTATGTATCCCCCTAATATTACATATATGCATTACTAATTAACCAATAATTCCCTTACACATTATATCAGCTAGAGTACATGGACATATAATAAATTATTTGTATAGTTAATTTTATTAATTAATATGCATTACTGTACGATAATTCGAGTCATCCGAAGACCCCTTAAGTTTTTTTCTTTATGGAAAAATCCCCACACATTGTGTAGGGACCTTTTTTTCTTACCATTTAATTTTTGTTGGATTTAACTTGGAAATATATCCACGTACTAATTGTTTTTCGTTACTGTCATAGATACCGATATCACCAGAGAAATTTTCCCAATATTCCCCTAAATAGTCTTTTGATGGTGCTTTCAAATCTACATTTAATCCCATAGCCCCAAAACTTGCCACTTGGCGCGCTGCTATGTCGCCTACTTGTTGCGCTCGTTCTTTCGTTGTTCCAGCTGGAACGATAACAACAATTCGAGTTAGACTGTCTTTTGCTTCAATATGGATGTCTTGCGCCTGTGCAGCTACCTTTATTCCATCCTTTGCTGTTTGGATGCCTAATTGGCTTAATTTCACATCTTTATTACGCGCTCCCTGGCCTTGTGCTGTCATCGATTGTTCCACTTTTTCTTGTGTTTGTGCCTCATTTAACCCGCTGGCTTTCGGTTGTTCAACAGGCGTTGACTCCGCTTTTTGTTCTTCTTTAACTGTTTCTTTTGCCACATTTTCATGCTGTTTTGACTTATTCGTCGATTGTTGCACAGTTACTTTCCTATCTTCTTGCTGCTTTTCTGCCTGAAATGCTTTAACTTTTTCTTTTTGTTCCTCTTTCTTCACCTCTTGCTCTATTTTCGCTTCTTCAGTACCACACGCTGCCAATAATAAACCTGCTGCAATTGTTAAACCTGCTAATTTAATTGCTTTCATAATAAATACCGCCTTTTCATAATTTAATTCTTTCATCTGTATAAACGAACTCAGCTACAAATATTAACTTTGTACCACATATCTGAATCATTTAAATGATAACATATTAATATTCAAATTTTTGTATTTAAATATTAATTTTATAATCTATTTTCAATCAAAACAAATTAATCTTCGCATAAAACGTGGAAGTCATTCTTTTAAATCGATAGTGATAAGGTACCGCCACATCACCATCAAGCTAACAGAACAGATTACCCTCTAAACGAAAATTTTGTGGCTTTTTTAGCGCGGAAGTTCATTATTATCGTTTTTTATGTTCCTTAACTTGATAGAGCTGTGATGGATCCCATTTTTAGAAGTAAATACTTCTAAAACCTTGAAGTATTTGAAAATCAATTTTATCTGCTTTTGTCCTTTGAATTATAAAATCTAATCCATTTTTGGTATTATCCGCATATTTAGGCATCGCTTCAAGAGTATCTGTCAATGGTTTGTTGAAATCGTCCCAATGTATTGGAATAACAAGCTTCGGTTGTACTTTTCGTACAGTTTGCTTGTAATACGTATTTTGGAAAGTACTTTCCTGCTTTCCTAATACCCCTATTCCTAAAAACAAGACATCAGCTCGAATATCATCTAATACCCCTTCTATATAGTTAGCACTTGGTTTAACAAGGAAAGTTTTATTATTATGTGTAATTAAGTAATCATAAGAAGAGTCTTCATGATAATCTAGGGCTTTAGCAGGTTGTTTAAGTGGCTTTTTTATTTTTTCTCCTTCATCAAAGGTTGGTGAATGTTTCGATGGAAGGACAGTAACATTAAAATCACCAAACTTCATAGCCTTATTTACTTCATATACAGACATCTGGTTCTTATTTATATAACCACCAATACCTATGTTAATTGCTGATTCTGAACCATATACATGTGTTCCAGTTCGTTTAGCGAAATAAGCTAAATCAAACGCATGATCATAATGTGTATGTGCAATAAATAATCCCTTAAGTTTATTATTATCAACCCCTATTTGATTAAAAACTTTATCCACAGTATCTTTATCTGTTTTTATATTGCTGAACAACATTTTTGGTAAGGATGGCCTAGAAATAAAACCATCAATCATTAATTGTGTATTTCCATCATCAAATAGTAAAGATGATGTTCCTAAAAATGTGACCTTTACCTCACCTTGATTCAATACTTTTTGTGTTGTTTTTGGAGCATAATACTCCCTGTATTGTTGCATATCTGCTGAAGGTGTTAAAAACTTGTAATAAACGAAAATAGAAGCGATTATTACTAGTACTAGTAATCCTATAAAAAACACCCTTAATTTTTTTCTTAATGTGTATTTCAAAAAACATTCTCCTTTCTAGACAAAAGATATTATTGTTTGCCTGTGCTAAATCCTCCTACTTGAGGCTACCACAAAGTATCTATAAAATTAAAAAACGCCATCCTTTCTTATGATTCTACAGAAAGAATAGCGTATTTTTTCTTTTTATGGATACATTTTTTAGCTCGATAACGATGGGGTGTTACCTCAAATATAATTATTTTATTTACATGTTTCTTTTAAATTTGTTTCAAATCTTTTCATAGGTTGGTATACAAGAACGTGTAGTGATAAACCTATCACTGCAGTAATGTTTAAAATAATACTTATAATCATTAAAGACCATTCTATAACTGGAGAAAAGTATCCATTCGTACTTAACGTAGAAGAACTTATACCAAGTATTAAAATCACTATTAGTAAAGGTAAGTTTTTAACCAATTTGAATCCTCCTTTAAATGTAATATCTTTATATTATTATATCACACACTAGTTTATGTAATTAATATAAGATAGTTGTCTATGGGCAATTTCACATTTTTTATTACAAGTTAGCACGAATTTTTGTTCTGGGGTACTATAAATTTTCCGCTTGATGGCGATGTGGTTCTATCCCATCGCTATCAAGCTAAGAAATTCATTGTACACCAAAACGAAAAAAGATGAAAAAATAATAAAAAGCTTATCATTAAGTGCTAAAAGATAAGCTTTTTTGTCTATACTTATTAAATTTTATTTGATTTCTTCCATGCTAATACTGTAATAAGATATTGAATACCAAATAGGAAAGCGAAAAGTATAATAAATCTTGCTATTACTGATAACCATCCAACGAAATCTTCAGGTAAGTTATATTTGTATGTGGTAGCACCTATTGCGACAAAACATAAAATAAAGGTATTACTCATTTTTTCTTTTAACTTTTCATTTAATTGTTCTTTATTATTAATATTTGTTTCATAAATACCAGTCAAAATAGATTTAATAAAAAAGAATATCATATAAAAAATTATAATGGCTAATGAAGCAGCCCATTCTAAAAATGGACGGTGTAGATAATCTGTACCCTTTGTAAAGGACATTTTGAAAAAAGTTAGGCAACATCAAGAAGATGATTTCTGTATCCAACAGGAGTCATCTTTTTTAAATTCCATTGATATCTATAATGATTATA
>NZ_KZ268511.1:0-176976 GCF_002218325.1 Bacillus sp. M13(2017)
GAGAAGAAAGATTCATAAACAAATCATTCTATGCGTATAACGAAGCTTCATTTAATGCAGCAAAAGCAAATGCTGGAGCATTATATAATCCGCAGAATTTTAGAGTTGTGGATGGGACAACTAGTGGATGGTTAAAGGTTAAAACATGGGAAGGCGAGAAATGGCTGAATCTAGATGGAGAAGAAAGATTTATAAATAAATCATTCTATGCATATAATGAACCTTCATTTAGTTCAGCAAAAGCAAACGCTGGAGCATTATATAGTCCGCAGAATTTTAGAATAATAGATGGGACAACTAGTGGATGGTTGAAGATTAAAACATGGGAAGGCGACAAGTGGATTAATCTTAACCAAACAGATTCTGGTAATTCTGGAGTGGTTGATCTTGCTTTAAAACAATTAGGAAAACCATATGTATTTGGAAATAGTGGACCTAATTCATTTGATTGTAGCGGTTTTATTTATTATGTATTTAAAAATAATGGATACAATATTGGAAGAACAAGCGTAGCTGGATATTGGGGAATGGTTACAAAAATAAGTGATCCTCAACCAGGAGATTTAGTATTCTTACAGAATACATATAAAGCGGGTCCTTCTCATTTAGGAATATATTTAGGGAATGGTGAATATATTCATGCTGCTGACGAAACAACAGGTGTAATTAAAAGTAAGATAAATAGTTCATACACTCAAAAGCACTTCTTGGGGTATGCTAGATTTTCAAAATAATTAAATTGGATTCAATAAAAAGACAGTTATCTATGGATAGCTGTCTTTTTATTATTTGTGTTGACTTGACTACTTATATATATTCACAAGCGAAACAACATAATATTAATACGGAAAAATATATTAATATGAATTTTTGCATATTTTAAAATTCAATATATCCCTCAAAAAATTTTAATTGTATAATATATTTTGTCATATTTTTAGATTTTTCGACATAAACCAACAAAAATAGAGAACGTATTGGGAGAAGACATTATGTATACAAAATTATTAAAATCAATTACATCATTATCACTTATTGGTGGTGCGTTGTTATATACAAATGGCAGTGATGTGAAAGCTGCTGAAGTGGGTGTTTTTTCTGATGTGCCGACATCACATTGGTCATATCCTGCAATTAAAGATTTAGCGAGTAAGAATATTATTTCCGGTTATGGAAATGGGATATTTGGTTTTGGAGATGTTGCGACAAGGGAGCAAGTTGCGGCTTTAATTTATCGAGTGTTAGTACCGAATAAACAAGGCGGTTCGTTTAGTAATGATGGAACTCGTTTCGTATTAAAGGATGGGTCTACGTTTAAAAATCCTTACGGTGATATTAATCAAAGTTCTACAATGTTCCCAGAAGAGGTATTAACTTTAACAAATTTAGGAGTTTTTAAAGGTGATGAAAATGGTCAATTTAGACCGAAAGCTTCTGTGAGTCGTGCGGAAATGGCACAAATTCTTACAAATGCTTTCCATCTTGCGGCAAAACAAAAACATACCTTTAAAGATGTTCCAAATCCGTTTTGGGCAGAAAACGCAATTAGTGCAGTGCAGTCAAATGGAATCGCAGATGGCACAGGAGACGGAAATTTTGAACCGTATGGTACAGTAACACGTGAACAGTATGCGCAATTTTTATATAAAACTTTAAAATATAAAAATGCTAATGTGAAAGATACAGGAGATGCGGCATTATTAACAGGGTTTAAAGAGGAAGTACAAAAGCGTATTAATATGTATGAAACGAATATTACACTTCCATATAAAACGAAAAATAATAATACAGAAGAAGTGATGAATACACTCTTTAACGCATATAAAGAAGTGGCAAGTAAAAATGAGTATACAAATAATAATAGATCGAATGTTTCATATGGACTTTCTGGATCACCTGGAAATTATACGTTTACGCTTAAGATTACATATCGTGAAACGAAAGAACAGACGGAATATGTCATGAAACAAGCGAAAGCAATCGTTTCTTCTATTACTCAAGTTGGAATGGATGATCACGAAAAAGTGAAGGCGATTCATGATTATGTAGTAAAACATGTTTCTTATGATACGTCTTATAAAGCTTACACAGCATATGAAGCACTTGTAAATCGTTCTGCAGTTTGCCAAGGTTACGCACTATTAACCTATCAATTATTAAAAGAAGCAGGAATTGAAAATCATTTCGTGACAGGAACTGGGGACGGACAACCCCATGCTTGGAATTTAGTGAAAATCGAAAACAAATGGTATCATCTTGATACAACATTCGATGATCCGGTTCCAGATGAGCAGGGCCGCGTAACGTATTCGTATTTCAATTTATCAGATGAACAAATCGCAAAAAATCATGAGTGGAACCGCGGAGACTACCCGCAAGCTACAACAAATTATTATAGTACACTGACAAATAAAATTGCGGCAGGTAGTACGAAAACGCCTGCATATCAGCAAATATTAAAAGATACAAAGTTAAATTATTTAGGAAATGAATATATCGCAAATAACTATACTGAATTAAAAAATAAAATGCAGCAGCGCTATAGTGCAAAGCCAGAAAAGATAGAAGTACTTTATAAGCAATCAATGAACGGTGCACTGCAAGATGTGAAAAAGGCAATTGGGGAAATCGGTTATCCGCAAGGGGCAAATCGAGTTTCTTATAAAGCGGAGCCTTACAATGCGAAAGAAGGATATTCTTTAGTGACGATTACGTTTACGTATTAAGAATGAAAAAAAGCATCTGTTTTAGATGCTTTTTTTATTGTATTAATTCGACAGAATGTGCCAAGTGAAAGGGCTTTGGTCTGTTATGATAATTTTTGAAATTTTACATTTTGGAGGATTAATCATGAATAAAAATAAGATTTTCGCTGCGTTAATAGGAATTGTAGCCTTATTTGTAATTATTAATGTAGTTGTTACGAAAGAGAAAACGACATCAACCAGTGAAAAAATGTACTCTGAGAAAGAATATAATAAATTAGTAGATGAACATTTTGAAGAAACGCAAAAGTTGAAAGGTGATATGAGTGTGTTAGAAACTGAAAAAAAATCTCTTGATGAGCAAGTGAAGAAGTTAAAAGATGAGTTAGCGAAAAAAGAGCAACAAGTAGCGCAGCAGCCGGAAAAGAAAGAAGAGCCAAAACCGGAACAACCTACTGGAGCATTCGAAAATCCAATGAAAAGCATAAACAAAACAGAGGCAATGAATAAAGTAAAAGAAAAGGCGAAGAAAGACTTCCAAGATGATTATATGACACAAAACTTTGTTGCAGAGGAACAATCAAAAGTATTTGATTTCTTAAACAGTATTGAAATTAAATCACAAGAAGAATTAAATGTAATGAAGAATGCATTGAAAGATTTTTCTAACGACTTTATGACAGCGAAGTTAAATGATCTAATAGAAAATTAGAATTAGTAGAACTGGTAAATAAACTTTGCTTTAGTCATACGAAAGTCCTCCATTTAAGTCAGGAAATTGATAAGTTAATTAATAAATATATGATTATAAAAAAAGGAACCCTATAATAGTAGGGTTCAAAGGGAACAGATACGTAAAATATATAAAGAGAATAATTCAATGTGTAATTAATATAGAATTGAATACTGAGATATTTGAAAATAAAGCCAGTCAGAAACATACTGAAGGTTTATCGACCGATAATAGGTTGAGGGAACCAAAGGATATAGCTGACATTATACCTTTTCTTTTTTTACCAGACAGTTGTTGAATAACTGGTGAATGAATTGATGCAATTAACGAATTTTGTTTATTATAACAATGGAAAAAATAACTTATTATGAGCTGTATTTTTAAAAAGATAGTTTTTATTGAAAGTCTATCGTTTAGGTAACTTACTTATAAAATTTGAATCTTATGTCTATTGTATCTACGTCATTCTTGTTAATTGTATGGATTATTAAATCATTTTGATATACATACTTATTTTATAGTAAACTAAAAGTGGTAAGGGTACTGAATGATCTGTTATTCTAAAAACACAGTACTTCAAGGTTTTGAAGCACTGATTTCCTTTGATTAACTATATTTAAATACTCATATTATGTTTTTTAGAAGAAGAAATAGGTTGTTCCATCTTTTGATGAACTATATGGAACAATAGAGAAGCTAGAATTCCAATCGCTAAAAATATTAACCAGTAGACCGATATGTGATTAAATTTATTTAACCAAGCTCCAAGATAGTTACCAATAGTGCCTCCAAAGGCCCAAAAGGCTTGGAAAATACCGAAAAATAAGCCTGCAGGTTTATTGTTACTAAACTGGGCAACAGTCATTTCAGCACCTGGAAGGGCAAGTGTTTCTCCAAGAGTATAAAGAAATATACAAAATAACATCCAATAAATTGATGAAATTAGTGGAATAGCACCAATTGAGAGTCCCATAATCAAAACGCCTAGTTTTACCATAATCAAGGGATGCTTACTAATAAATATTTTTCTTAATAAGAACATTAATAATAATCCGGAAACACCATTTAAAATAAAAATAGAACTTACTAATTGTTTATTGTCAGTTAAATTGTATGCTTTGACTGGAAAAGAAATATTTAATTGAACAAACATAATCCAAAATAAAGGCATAATACACATAAATAGTAAAAATAACTTATTTGAAGCTGTATCCTTTAAGCTTGCCAATATTTTTTTAGTATCTTTAAACGTCTTAGGATACTTATTACGATATACAAAAAGAACAAATGCTAAAAGTAGCATAGCGATACTTGCAATCGTAAATGGATATACTGGATCAAATTGAACTAATAAGGCCCCAACTAAAGGCCCCACAATTACGCCTGCATTAAGCATTTGGTTAAAATAAGTAAATATTTTCTTTCGTAGCGCCTCTTTTTGAGTAGTAAAGAAAGCAGTAATAGATGGATCAAATAATGCTCCTCCAAAACCAATAAAAAATGAGGCGATACTTACTGACCAAAAATCACTAGCAAAAACAAATAATCCAAATCCTACCGCTCTTATTACAACTCCTAGAAGAATATTTATTGTATGGCTTACTCGGTCACCTATAAAACCCGTGAATATTGGCAACCCTCTTTGTGAAATAAGAATTGTAGTTAAAATGGTCCCCACTTCCCAAGAAGAGAAGTGGAGATCATTAGTTAAATGTATTGCTAAAAAAGGCATTATCATAAAACTTCCTGTATTCATAAATAAAACAGCTGTAAGCAAAATCTTGATGGGAACAGGAATTTTTTCGCTAACCATTGACTTTGATTGCCTCTCTTTTTTCTTCTAATTTTTTTGAGAATTTTTCTTTTTTTACTACAGCTCTTTCATGAAAACCACTTAATATTTTATTACTTTCATCGAATGCCTCAACTTCAAAAAGCAATTTATTTTTATCAACTTTAATTAATTTTGAATGAATTGTTACTTTCTCATTATAAAGAGATGGGGCCAAATGCTTCATTTCATAATGACCTAGCCCTAAAGACATATAATTTTCTTCAATTTGGTTTTTAATAGCATCCATACAAGATACTTCTGCTAACCAGAGTAAAACGGGGGTTGCTAATACTTCTACGTCATTTTCCCAGTTGTTTGCTAAGTCCTTTTCTTGAACTACATATTCATATTTTCCTAAAGAATCAACTTGAAAGTTCATAATCTAATTCCTCCTATTTAGAGAGTTAATTTTTTTGTGTATTAGATTTACCACCATCTTTGTCTCAATCCACATGGAACTGGAACACGTATAAAATAGTAGGTTAAATATGGAATTTTTAAATGTATTTAATTTCAATGTCGCTCAGATTTATTTCTATTATTTTTTCTCTACCTCTAATATGTGCTGCTCTAAACTTAATAATGAATCTGTCAATATATTAAATAATTCCTCTAATTCATTTTCTGTGATAGTAAATGGGGGAGCTATTAAGAAAGCATCACCCTCTGAATAGTTAATCATATTTTTAACAGGATATATTAATAGTCCTTTTTCTAAAGCAATATCTACAATAATATCTGCAATATTAAGATTCCGTGGGAAAGGACTTCGTTTTTCTTTATTGGAGACTAATTCTACCCCCCAAAGTAAACCTATGCCTCTTACATCGCCAATAAATTCAAATCTATTCTTTAATTCATTTAGGTTTTTTCTTATAATTGCTTCGTTTTTACGAACATTTGTTATAAGATCGTTAGACTCAATATAGTTTAATACCCCTAATGAAATGGCAGCAGAACCTGGGTTTCCACTGTATGTGTGCCCATATACTGCTATTCCAGAACCAGCATGTATTGCATCATAAATTTTTTGATTAAACAAAACACCTGAAATTGGGGTATAGCCTGCACTCATCCCTTTACCAAGAGCAATAATATCTGGCTCAACATTCCAGTTGTTGATTCCAAACCACTCTCCAGTTCGACCTAAACCCGTCATCACTTCGTCACATATTAGCAGAATATCGTACTTATCACATATTTTTTTAACTATCTTAAAGTAGCTCTCAGATGGTGTAATCGCTCCACCTGATGCTCCTACAACAGGTTCCATGATAATCCCAGCAATATTCTCGCTTCCCATTTCTTTAATTACAGACTCTATAGCGGTTGCACATTCTAAATTACAAGTTTCAGGATCCTTAGAGAAAGGGCATCTATAACAGTATGGTGTTGGAATAGCTGGTTTATAAGTTAGAATATCTTCAAATTTTATTCTACGATCACTCCCCGACATCGAAAGGGCACCTAAAGTTACTCCATGATAACTAATCTTTCTTGATAATATTATGTTTTTTTTTGCTTTTCCAAGTTCTTGCCAATATTGAATAGCTAAACGTAATGCCGTTTCAGTTGCTTCTGATCCACTATTAGAAAAAAAGATATGATTGAGATTGGGGGAGAGTTGCGTAATTTTATTACCTAGCTCTTCTAAAGGCGAATTAGTAAATTGTGTTCTATATGTAAACGCAATTTTTGAGAGCTGATTGTATGCAATTTCTGCAATTTCTTTTACACCATGACCAATATTAGCCACTATCGCTCCAGAGCAGCCATCTAAATATTTCTTATTCTCTTGATCATATATGTAAACTCCTTTTCCATACTTTACAATAGGATATGATTTGGAAATATTCGGTTTTAAGACGGATGATTTTGAAAGGCTGAATGTACTCATTGAAATACGCTCCTCTATAGATATTAAATAATAAATTCACTTAAAAATGCCCTGAAAGATTTTTCTAAATCATAAGCTTTTTCTCTTGTCTCACCTATAATCATATATTCGATAGATTTGCTTTGATTTTCATCATTTAAAAGAACGACACCCTCTTTATTCTTTGAAGCTAATAAGCTATTTACTTCAAGTTCTTTCAACAATTCACCAAATGTTTTGTTACCTATACTAACTTTATTTTGAGTCAAAATTGTGTAATTATCTCCATAATTATCTCCGTATAAATGATGAGCAACGACATGTACATGGGTAGAGCCGCCTGTACGTCCATTAATCTCGGAAATCATGATTTTTCCATCACTAGTTAAAATACCGTCAATATTTATCAATCCAATATACCCTCTTTGCATAACAACTTCAGTAAGTTTTGTACAATTAGAAATAAATTCACCTATAGCGTATGGTCTTAATGATACGGTTGGTATTTCAAATCCATTCCATACTGGCTCCATTCTCATATCTCCAAAATTCAACAAATAAGGTCTAAGGACACCTTCTTTAACTTCTAGTTCAGCATAGAACACTGAAAATGTTTCGTAATAAGCTTCAACTACTAATTTAGTATTTAATTCACCTATCAATTGCATCCAAATGCCTGAATATATTTCTTCTAATTCGGATTCTTGATTAATACATAATGTTTTGTATGCACCAGGTGATTCAGTTCTCTTATCATATGTAATGACAATGTTGCCTTGACCACTTGCATTCGTGTCTTGTTTTACAATTATTGACCCTGTTATATCAATAAGTTCTCTCATAGCCTGATTCAATTCTTTTGATGTATAACAATTTATTCCCTCTGGCACAGGAATATTATATGCTCCCGCAATTCTACGATATTCAATCTTACTATTTAAAACTTCTGATCCACCTTGTCGAAAATAATCCAAAGTATGAGATTTAATTTTAACTGGTAAGTTTTTTACTAATTGAGCCACAGACCTGTCAAAAAAATAAGGTATAACTTCCCAATCAGCTCCTCCCATTAGACCTAAGAGTTTTTCTTTTAATTTAGGGCTATTTAAAGTCTCATAAGTTAATAAATCTTTTTTATGTACACTTTCAGGTACTATTACATGTATGTCATCCAGTTGTAATCCTTTAATGGATAGTATATAAGTTAAAAAATCATTAGAGATTTCTCTAGGTATTAGTAAAATATCACCCTTTTCAAGTAACCAAGCTAAGCGATAAGAAAATGATGACCACATTGATCCAGCCTTTTCAGTTAATTTATCAGGCTCACCAACTAAAGATTCGGCCCCTACGTTACCAATAATAAGTTTTGGTGATTTATTTAAATTAGTAGGTATTTTTTGTGTATTTGAAGTGAAACTGATTTCCATTGTAGAACCTCCTTAATATTGTTTAATAAAATTAAATTGTTATCAATGCAAACAATACACCGAAACAAAACAGGTTTGATTTTTTTAATAAAAAGTAAATTTATAGTAAATGATAATATGTAGGACTGTTTATATAGAGTAATCTTGATAGACAGCTTTTTATGTTCGCATTTTTCACTAAAACGTTCTTTTTATTACACTGAACATAATTACCTACTACAACGGTAATAATCACCACCTTTCAAGCACTTGGGAATATAGAAAGACATTTATTAACCATCTACTTATTTTAGTGGTTAACAACTATCTTTTATTATGTTATCAACAGTTGTATAATAAAGTCAATCCTAAAAATTATGAGGTGAGTGGTATTGATTAATAATCAAATAGCTCCAGGAAGATTAGAGATCATTCGTGATTTCTTAAATACTTGGGAAATTCCCAATGATACTCGTAAACCAACTGATCGTTTGAATACCAAAAAAGATGTAGAGGATTTTATTTTTAAGTATTTTGGAGATATTCATTTTTCTAGAGATTTAGAGATACTGCATCAATTTCGTAAGGATTTACGAATATCAATAGAGTTAAATACAACTAATAGTTTAAATAAATGGTTAACTCAGTACCCTATAGAAATATCTATTGTTAATCCTGAAAATATTCAATATAATCCTAAAAATAAACAAGACTTTTTTAGTGAGATATTGATAATTATCATCGAAAGTATTGCAAAAAATCAGTGGAAACGGCTTAAAGCCTGTCCAGACTGTCGTTGGGTTTTTTATGATAATTCTCGCAATGCAAGTAAACGTTGGTGTGGAATGTATGCATCTGAACCTAAAGGTAGATCATGTGGCACCATTGCAAAAGTTCAGCGGCACCGTAAAAAAAATAAAATTCAATTATGAGTATTTAATTTGTAAGAATGTCCATTGATAGATATATGGGCATTCTTTTTTATCTTTATCTTGTTAGTCAATAAACTTTATTTAATTCGAAATATATATATTCGTAAATATACATTTTTCATTATATGGAAATCACTTCGTTTTTAATATTGAGAAAAATTTATGAGATATGTACACAATTTTTTAATTTGAGAACTTTATTTTTAAAAATTTCTTAATAATACCTCTATGCTAATACTAAAATTAAAGTAGTTTTTTAGATACAGAACATGATATATGATAGGATTCTAATATTTTTCTTTATATTCAGAAAATTTTTGAAAAACGATAGTATCCTAAAAAAACTTGTTTAAATAAATTTACATTTGTGGTAAAAATTTTAATATAGCAAACCCAAAAGGCTAAATTGAAAACTAGATAGTGATTGGGATGTCGTTAACCTAATTAACTAGGCTATCAATATCTTTTTTTAACTATAATAGTGGATAGTTAGTTTTTTAAAAGTTATTTTGAAATAATTATATGATGTATTTGAAATCATACATTGTATTATTTTAGAGAAAAACATTAAATTCTTACTAATAATCTCGGTACATAATGGGACTACAGATGATTCACTTATCCTGTATTTCATTGAATTATTTATCCAGGTACACATGTATAAGAGGAAAATTTTGTGGAATTTAATAGTTAAAGTAATTAATGTGTGGTTTCACTAAAATTAAAAGCATTGGAGGGAAAAAATGTTACAGGAGATGGTTTATTCAATTGGGGAACGTATAGAAGAGTATGTACGGATAAGGGGTAACAAATATGCCATTATAGAATTTGAAAAAAACAATGAATATATTGTTGTTATTGAGTCCGATACAGTTATAAATTACTATATAGAAATTTATAACTGTATTAATATGAACATTCCCATCATTTCGTTCCAAACTGGACTTTACAAGACTTTTTACGATAGTGGAATTGTCCACCGTTCAGAAGCTAGTCCGCAACTACAGTCACTTGCTGCAGTAGTAGATTTACATTTAGGTACTGAACATTATTATGATTAACATAATGTTTTATTTAGCATAAAAAAAGAATTATAGTATGATACGGAATTAATATTCTGTATTTTAAAATAATAAATTATAAATAGAGAAGAGGAATTTTAATGGAATTTAATTGGAATAGTGTTCAGCAAGCAATGAAGACAAAATATACCCAGTTTAGCACAACATTAAATGAAAACGCAGCAGAATGTTATCAGAACAGATCGTTTGATTTTGAAACATGGAATCAAATTACTAAAGAAGGAATCTGGAAAATTCCCGTACCAGAAGAGTATGGAGGATTAGGAATGTCTTGGTGGGAATTTTCGGCAGCCCTTGAAGGGTTAGCATCACGCTCTACAGATTTAGGGTTTTTATTATCTATAATTGCTCATATTGGTTGCTTACGAGTTCTTCTTTTACATGGAACAGAAGAACAAAAACATTATTATTTAAATGAGTTGATGAACGGTAAGATTGGTGCAACTGCTATTACAGAATCAACAGGTGGATCCGATGTAGCACGAATCCGTACAGCTGGTGAATATGATGCAAACCAAATTATTCTTAATGGTAAAAAATCGCATATAACAAATGCACCAATCGCGGATATTGTTGTTCTAGTTGGAAGAATTCCAGAATTGGGGAAACAAGATATTACTTTATTTATCCTAGAAAAAGACCTGGAAGGGTTAAGTTTTGGTGAAAAAGAAGATATGTTCGGAAATCGGACAAGTCCAACAGGTGATATTTATTTAAATAACGTGAGTATCACGAATAAATCTATATTAGGTCACCCAGGGGATGGCTTACAAACTTTATATAATATGATTTCTTTGGATCGACTTTTATATGGACTGGTTGCTGCTGCATTTATGGAAGGATTGATGTTTAAAAGTTTGGAATATTCTAACGATAGGGTAGCGTTTAAAACTCCAATTGCAAATCATCAATATATACAACAGAAGCTAACAGATATAAAAATGAACATAGAAACTACAAAATTAATTACTTATTCTGCTTTAGAAAAATTAATAAAAAATGATGACGAGGCGTCTTTAATGTGTTCAATGGCTAAATATATTGGAACTGAGTCTCTTTTCCAGACAGCACAACATGTAATGCAAATACATGGTCATAGTGGGTATATGGTAGGTCAAATATCTAAACTATTCCAAGATTCTGCAGGAACTAGAATAGCAGGGGGAACTAGTGATATTCAAAGAGTTAATATGTTTAATCAAATGCAAAAAATATATCAAAATCGGGAGGCAGTTGTATGGAATTAATTGCGGGTTTAAAAAGTAAGTTTACCCATGAGATATCAGAAAATGAACTTGCTACCAATTGGAGGAATGATGTACCGGTATTAGCGACGCCAGTGTTATTATGGCTGACTGAATTAAGCTGCATGAAAACAATTGAACAAAGCGAATTAAGCACAAACCAAATGACAGTAGGATATGCGCATGAGATGAAACATTTAGCTGCTACTCCAATGGGGCATACTATAAATATTGAAAGTGAGCTTGTAGAAGTAAGTGGAAAAAAGCTGATTTTTAAAGTTGTAGGTTATGATTTTCACGATAAGGTAGTAGAGGGATATCATACTCGTTTTATTATTGATAAGGAAAAATTCCTAAAGAATTTAGCACAGAAAGAATTGGTCAAATGAGGGAACATAAAGAAAAACTTCCTCTCCATATAAAAATTTTGATTGTATCAGCATTCCTAATGAATGCTGGTACTTTCATGGTGAGTCCTTTTTTAGTAGTTTATCTATCAATTAATCTTAAATTCACGCCAATAGAAGTTGGTACTATTATTTCAGCGAATCTGATTTGTGGTAGAGCACTTCCTATTGTAACAGGTCTATTAGGGGATAGAATTAGTCATCGACTCACCTTGTTTATTGGCATAGCGATTAGAGCATTTGGGTTTATTGGCTATGGACTATTTACAGATTTTTGGGGGCTTGTATTTGCATCTGCATTAACTGGGATAGGAGGGGCTTTTTATGATCCTTCTGTTACATCAATTTTTGCTACACAAGATTCAAAAAATAGAAAAAGAATTTTTACCTATTTAAATCAAGCATTAAATGCAGGTGCTGTTTTAGGTCCGTTATTTGCTGCCCTATTACTCGGAATAGATGCTACTACACCATTTATAATTAGTGGTTTAGTATTAGTTTGTATTTTTGTTACATTATTTATGTTTAATAAACATTTCATAACACAGACTACAACTACTAATGTATTAAAAAGTATAAAAGAAATTATAGGTAATAAAGCATATTTAAAATATATTTCTGCAATGATGTTATTTTGGGCGATGTTTGCACAATTAACAATATCGATCCCGATACATGTGTTTAATATTACCCAAAGTGAAAAGTATATTAGTTTTATATTTATTGCAAATGGAATAACGGGTCTAATATTCATGTTTTTCTTACGAAAATATTTTGAAAAACATGAAGCACTAAACTTAATAAAAATAGGGATGTTAATTTGTGCTGCTAGTTTTATATTAATCCCACTAACTCAATCCTTAGTGTGGCTAGTATTAATTATAGTTGTATTTACATTGGGAGAAACATTAATCTTACCAAGTTCAGATATGGCAGTTGCAGACTATAGTCAAGGAAACAATACTGGAGGGTATTTTGGATTGTTTGAAATTTCTTTTGCAGGAGGAACCCTAATCGGAAATTATATTGGAATGTGGCTTATGGAAATGAATTCTATTTATCCATGGATTATTTATTGTGGCATTACATGTTTTACTTGTTGGTTAATTAGTAGGCTAAATACGAAACAAAATGTCATTTCCTTAAACATGGAAAAAGAAACGGGGGTTTAATAAGTGGAAATATTAATGAAAAAAGATAATAATCTAGAACATCAAAAAAAAGCTAGTCGGAAAATTATTATTGGTAACGTAGATGGAGAATCCTTAGTGGGTGAAACAAAAAATCACACTCCATACATGTTAGCAAGTGCGTCTATAGTCGCAAATAGATTAAGTTGGTTTGTGGAAGAGGGTGATATTCTTTTACTTCCTTATTCTATTTCAAGAGAATTTCAAGAATATATGTGTAAACTTCTAAGGATTAATCCGGACAAGATTAGTATATTATCTCCACCTGATTCTGAGGAGGAGAAAACAAAATTACTAACATTTGATATATTAACAGATGAGAGATTATATGAAAAAGTAAGGGGATTAGCAGGAAGTAATGATTCCATAGGGATTTTACCATATTATTTTGACCGTGCAGTTGCACAATTTGCACAACATATGAATACAAACGTTTATCCACATACAGTTGAATTTCTATTACAAGGTGGGTCTGAAGTACTAAATAGTAAAGTAGAGTTTAGAAGAATTGCAGCTTCCCACAATATTCCTGTAGCAGAAGGGATGAATTGTTATTCTAAAAATGAGCTTCAAAAGGCCATTCTAGCCCTAATAACAAAAACAGGTTCTGTAATTGTAAAGCAAGATGTAAATGCAGGGGGAGATGGAAATATAGTTTTAACGAAAAACATTGATAAAAAGGAATCTAAAGGTGCCTTTGAAACAATTTATTACGATCCAAATATACCTATAGAAGAGACCGTTTCTTATTTATGGAGCAAACTAATAGGATTTCGCAACACAGCATTAGTAATAGAAGTATATTATGAAACGGTGGGAGTTTACTATTCAGAACTTGCCGTTTCAAGACAAAATTTACGACCTTTGTTGTTAAATTTTGGAGATATGAGAATGGAACCAGTATGGAATGGTTTTGAAATTCCTACTTCAAACATGGACCCATATACATTAGCAGAATTTATTTCAAGTTCTACTGCATTGGCAAATGTTGCTCGTGAACGTGGATATGAAGGTAATATTAATATTGATGGATTATTAACAGATGATGGGAAGCTAATGATTAGTGAAATTAATGGTAGAAATGGTGGATGCAGTCATATTCATTATTTAGCTCAAAAATTATACGGGGAAAATTACGCTAAAGATTACAAAATCCTTACCAGAAATAAAATTAAAGCTGGGAAAAGCCTTGCAAAATTATTGGATTTATTACAGCAGGATAATTTATTGGTAACGAAGGAGTATCAAGAGGGCGTAATTATTTTAACTGAGGATTTTGCAAGAACTGAAACTATTGAATATATGGTTGTGGGTAAAGGGGATATAAATGCAAAAAAAATAGAAGATAAGGCACTTCATCTATTCGAAAGCCTTAACAAGTAGGATTTTATTCAGAGATTATAATCAAAGGTAAGTGTTTGATAGAAAGTTATTATTGTGAAAATATTTTTTTGTTGAAAATAATGGTTATATCATTAGTAATTACTTCGTCTGTATTGATTTATTCTTTTACAGAGGTAACACATCAATTTTATTAAAATAGTTTAGATTATAGGAATGCTAAAAAAATAATATTAGGAGGGATAACAAATGAAAATTGGAATTATGGGTTGGGATCATGAAGAATACGAATCAAAACAACTAGATGAAATAGCAAAGGAATTGGGTTATGATAGTTTATTATTTAGTCTACAGGATGTCAAAATGACTGTAATAAATAATGATTTTAAATTAACAGTGTTTAATGTAGATTTAAAAGAATTTGACACTATTATATCAAGAGCGCAAATTAGGCCAGAATACTATCAACAGGATTTAGAATTATTGAAAAGTATTCAGGAGTATACAGATTGTATAAATGAGAATTTCGATAATTACTATATGTCGGAAAGTAAAATGATTACCCAAAAACTATTAACTAAATGTGGTGTGAATGTTCCAGATACTTTTCTAGTTCATTCAGTAGAAGAGATAAAAAATTTATGGCTGACATATAAAAATATAGTTATAAAGCCGTCATTTGGTTATGGTGGGACTGATGTAGAAAGAATTAATGAAGATTTTGAGAGTTATTTACCTATTGTAGAAAATTTATTATCAAAGTACAAAAACCTTTTAGTACAACAATATATTCCTCATCCTGATGGGGATATACGAGTTACTACAATGGGGAATGAAGTATTTTATGCATTTAGAAGAATTCCTAATGAAAAAACATGGAAAGCAAATGTGGCAATGGGAGCAAATATTGAAGTTGTAAAAGATTATACATTATTAAAAGAAATAGCTTTAAAAGCTTCTAATGCTATTGGTCTATCCTTATCTGGAGTAGATATTATTGAGTACAATAATCAATTTTATGTGTTTGAAGTAAACAATTGTCCAGGATGGTATCCTTTATCTGTTGAAGAGGGTAGAGAAATATGCAAGGAAATCATTGAATATAGTATTAACTTAGCAAAAGGTAGGTTGGTACTAAAATGATAAAAATAGCTGAAGATTTAACTTCATATTTCAAGGAAAACGAAGAAAATGCTATAAAATATCATAATAAAATTTTTTCAGAGATTATAGAAAAAAGACTTTTTTATTTTAATACACAAACACCTATTTTTTCAGTTCCAATTGTCCAAAAGAAAGAGGAATTAGAAAAGATAAATGTAGATTGTAAAACAATTTTGGATTTAATTGTATCGCTTAATCAACGTTTGTCCAAGGAAGACAACGCTCAATTATTTGATAAATTAGGGTACAGCGTAGAAGAAAGAGAGTTGATAGAAACAACACTTCATAATAATGATGGTATGTTAGCAAGAAGTGATATGATTTTAGAAAACAGTGGCTATAAAATTATAGAGTTTAATGTTGAAAGTAGTGTTGGTGGTACTGAAATTGGCAATTTGAACAACATGATATTAAAAGAGGGTTTTTTTGATTCTGATAATTGGAAATTTAAAGATCCAAACAAAGAAATAGTAAAAGTATTTAAAGATATAATAAATAAAAATAAACTAAATAAAAAACAAGTGACAATTGGGATAATGGATTGGTACCCTGACATGATGCAATATATATATGCTCATGAGGAAATGAAGCAATTATTTATAGCTGAAGGGTTAAAAGCCGTGATATGTCACCAAGAAAATATAGAAATTAGAGAAGGAAACTTATTTACTCAAGGCGAGAAAATTGATATTTTATTTCGACTTTTTTTATTAGATGATATCAAAGGCGATAAAGGGGAGATTAAGAGAATTTTAGAATTATGTCGTTTAGATAATCTAATAATCACCAATGGTATTCATACGGATTTATATAGCAATAAGGGTAATTTTGCTTATTTATCCGATTTAGAATATCAATATATGTTTAATGAGGAAGAAAAACAAGTTATAAATAGATGTATTCCTTGGTCTAGATTTCTTGAAAAAGATAAATTAGTTAATTATGAAGGTGAAGATTATTTACTGCATAATTTGCTTATAAATAAAAAAGATACCTTTGTCCTTAAACCCCTAAGAGGATATGGGGGAGATGGTGTTGTTATAGGAAAAGGAATGAATCAAAATGCATGGGAATTACAGCTAGCAAATATTTTTCAATCAAATAGAAAATACCTTGTTCAAGAAAGGGTAGAATCCCCAAAAATTTTAATGCCGTATGTTGAAGATGATAAGGTGTCATATTTAGATACTGAAATCAATTATGCAACTTATATTTTTAATAATGAGTATTCTGGAACATTAATACGAGGTATTTCAAAAGATAAAAATACTGTAAACAACATAGCACATGGAGGCTTAATGGGAAGCTTATTTTATATATAAAGGTAAGATTCGAATGATTTAAGATATACATCAATTAGGATCCCAAATTGAAGCAATAGAGTAAGTAAATGAAGAGGGATGATAATAAGATTGGTCACTTTACATTTGAAAAAGGAAAGGAAGATTTTCAAAGTGCCTACGATGAATCAATGGCACTTCTTCCAAAACCTAACGATACGAAAGATATAGAAAAGAAATATGGCACAATTTGTGCTTATTATTTTACTAAAGAGGAAAACAAACATAAGGAACCAATACTCTTACTCCCTGGACGTGGTGCATCTACTCCAATGTGGGTACCTAATTTAGAAGGTCTAAGAGAAAATGCATCTCACGCAATCAATGGTGAGTTCTCTAACGCAGTTAATGCTAGGATCCTTGATTTTGTAGAAAAGCATTCTAATGATAACTAAGTTGAAAGTGGAAAATATGTTGTAATAACAACTTCATCTCTATATAGCTATTTAGGGGATTTTTATTTTTGCACATGTTAAAATCTGAGCCTGATGGGTATGGAACATGCCCACAATGTATATTTTACTTCTTCTATTTTCATGAATATGTATAATTACATGAAATTTCAGTGAAAAAGAGAGTATACTTTCGTATTGTGTAATAAAGATAAAGTCTGCCTACGGAAATAGGCGGGCTTTTTTTACTTATAAAGAAAAGACAACCTTTAAGGTGTCTTCCTTCGATTTGAAACATTTTACTAAGTTAAGTTTTTGTGATAATAAACGCTTTTAATTGGAATGAACCTACGCAGTACATCACTTTATTTTTAAGCATCATTCTCAACAAAAGTGAATATTTTCATTATCCTTTTCACTACAAAGGGTAGTAATTTAGAAGCTAAAAATGCAAGTACGAAAGCAATTCCCCATGTTTTCATCCATGATTTGAGAAATAAAGCTGTATATCCAACATTCATTGAAACCATGACGAAAGAGATAATACTAGATATACCTAAAATCATAAAGATATTAAAAATTAATGGTTCGAATTTTTTATTGATTTTCAAAATTAACACCTATTTTCTATATATGCTTTGCTGCCCGATTTCACCAACATCTAATCTTACAGTTTGAAATCTAGGTTGTCCAGCTTGTTGTACTTTTCTGCAATAGGAACAATAGGTATATAACTAAAGCGTAAATAAACGTCTTCATAATATATCATTAATATTTCTGCTTTGGATGATAAGGAGCAGAACTCGAGAGGCTGTATGAAGAGAGAAAGAATCCCCTTAAAGGAGATCCTTTTTACATTATTAAAAGAAATCCTTCATCATTTTAGCATCTTTAATATTCATTATCACACCTTCTACCTTATCTTTCTTCTCATCTTTAGTGATTGTAATTTGTTCCTTATTATCAACCCACACAAGAAATTCTTCTTTTGAGTCATCTTTATATGTAACGGTAATAGTAGAATGTGCAGATTCTCTCTTTTTTTGATCTAAAGTGATTGTTTTAGGTGTTCCATTTTGAACTGCTGAAACGATAGATTTTATCATTTCTTCGTTATCTGTTTGAGATTTGGAAGTAGTATGATTTGTTGTTTTTAGTATTTCAATATCTGAAATATTTGCGGAGTTTAATTGAAAGGTATGTTGAGTGCGTTCTTGCTTAACTTGTGAAGCTTTATCTGTAGCCGAGGTGCTTGTACAACCTATTAAAGTGAAAGATAGAGCGGTTAGAGCGCATATAGATATGGTTTTTTTCATAGTATCCCTCCTTAAGTTTAATTATAACAATTTTCTTTTATTTTAGGTGGTTATTGTAAGAAGAAGATGTTTTAAAGTGGTAAATGATGTTGTTCATTTTCTATTAAAATTAAAATTCACATAACTTTTTTCATATTTTATGTTTAACATTTCGAAAATAGGTGTACTACATATAATATAACAAATAATTCATTTTAAAGGAGGAAGTTAAAGATGGAAACGAAGTATAGTAAACCTTTTGTATATGAATTTATTACGGAGAAAGAGGTCATGAATGCGGCGAATGATCTAGTGAAGAAAGGAATAGACCAAAAAGATATTTACGTGTTAACACATGAGAAAGAGAGGACAGATAGAATCGCAGATAATGCAGACGTGAACACGATTGGAATAAAAGAGGAGGGACTTGGGACAAGTATTATTAATGTCTTTCATAAAACGGGAGATCAGTTAAGAAATAAGATGCAAGAGTTAGGACTTAATGAGGAAGAAGCTAACTTTTATGAAGAAAAGCTGGATGAAGGAAAAATCTTGTTATTCGTTAAAGATTTAGAAAGAGTCGGTGAATGGTTACAAGAAAGAAGATGCATGTATTCTATTTAAATTTGTATCCTGTAAATCTATAAATCTATTACGAAAAGGAGATTGTAAATATGAGTGAGAACGGACTAAAAGAACAAATTACAGGTAAAGTTGAAAAGAAAAAAGGACAAGTAAAAGAAGGAATTGGTGAAGTTACAGAAGATAGAGAGTTGAAAAATGAAGGGAAGTGGGAAAAAACGAAGGGAACGATAAAAGAAAAAGTCGGAAAAGTGAAACAAAAGATAAGCGATGAATTGGATAATAAAGAATAATATATGTTCATCAAGCTTTGGTTACATACTAAAGCTTGATGAATCCAATATAAAACGAATATAGGAGGTTTAATTGTGGGACTTATTATTACGTGTATTGTAGGTGGACTTATTGGTGCGTTAGCTGGAATGATTACAGGAAAAGACTTTCCGTTAGGTATAGTTGGTAACGTGATTGCCGGATTAATCGGATCTTGGGTAGGTAGTGCGTTATTTGGTCATTGGGGTCCTGAATGGGGAGGCATCTTTATTCTTCCGGCGTTATTAGGTGCAATCGTCTTTATTTTAATCGTTACATTCTTTTCTAGAATGCTACGGAAAGCGTAAGTATGGTAATGAATAGTAATCTTGAGTTTATTATATATAACTATAAAGTGAATAAACTGATAAATATACATAAAAAAGCATCCAATTAAACTAATTTGGATGCTTTTTTAATGTAATCTACATAGAAATGAGTGGAGGATGAAGAACCCCCCACTCATTAAAATTACACTTTCTATTATGTATTAAGCCATCGTTACTTTTTTACAACTGCTTATTCTTACGACCTGCCGTGGCTCTATATGAGATAAGTCCTCGTTATTACCTATATCAACTACAATTGTATTCGTTAGTATGTTAATAATGGAACCAACTAATTTTGTAGCATGATCGTGTCGATAAGAAAATTGAACGAAATCTCCCTTTTTAAAGTTGTGCTCTTCCATAGATAGATCCCCCTAAAAATAATGTTTATACATTATACATACACAAATTTATAAAGTTTAAACATTTGGTAGTATTTTTTTAGTATTAAGCTGAGAAAGGTGTAGAAAATTTATTTATAATTAAAATGAAAAAATATGTTTAAAACTAATTTTTAAGGGTAATTAAATAGTAGTAGTTTGAGATAAGGGGGCGGAAATGATGAATTTGGAAATAAATATTTTGCAAAATGATGTAGGTTATACGGTACAACTTAATGGTGAAATTGATGCATATACAGCATCAGATTTGAAAAATAAGATCATGCCTATTGCAAGTGAAAAAGAGGTTCATATTGTAGTAGATTTTCATAACGTAGATTATATGGATAGTACAGGCTTAGGAGTTTTTATAGCTTTATTAAAAGCAGTTAAGAGAAATGATGGGAAGCTAGAGTTTACTGGTGTGTCTAAAAGGCTAAAAAGATTATTTGATATTACAGGGCTAACAGAAATATTAAATTTGAATTCCGATTTTGAAAAAGTAGAAAGAAGGTGACTAGGGATGATGGAGAGATTTGAAAAGATAGAAATGAAAATTCCTGCAAAAGCAGAATATGTGGCTATTATTCGTTTAACAATGGCTGGTGTTGCGAATCGAATGGGTTTTGCTTATGACGATATAGAAGATATGAAAATTGCTATTAGTGAAGCATGTACAAACATTGTACAACATGCATATAAAGAAGACGTTGGAGAAATTACAATTGTCTTTGGCCTATATGAAGATCGATTAGAAATTATGGCCGCGGATAATGGAGTTAGCTTTGATTTTAATAGCTTAAAAAGTAAAGTTGGTCCGTATGATATTAATAAACCAGTAGAGTATTTGCCAGAAAATGGTTTAGGTTTATATTTAATCAATACGTTAATGGATGATATACAAATTATGCATGATGAGGGCATGACAGTTTTAATGACAAAATATATACAAAGAGAGCAGGTGGAGAATGATGGAAATCCAATCTCAACCTACAAATCTTACTAAAGAAGACGTTATTAAACTAATTGCAGACTTCCAACAAAACCAATGTGATGAAGCACAGGAAAGATTGGTTAATCACTATAAAAATCTCGTATATTCCATTGCATATCGCTATTCAAAAGGTGGGCCGATGCATGAAGATATTATACAAGTAGGAATGTTAGGGCTCTTAGGTGCAATAAGAAGGTATGATTATTCGATAGGGAATGCTTTTGAGCCGTTTGCAATACCTACAATAGTAGGCGAAATAAAGAAATATTTACGTGATAAAACTTGGGGTATTCACGTTCCAAGGCGAATTAAAGATTTAGGCGGGAAGATTAAACTTGCGATAGAGGAGCTAACAGATCGTTTGCAGCGTTCACCCAAGATTATAGAGATTGCAGATCATTTAGGACTATCCGAAGAGGAAGTGCTAGAAATTATGGATGCGAAAAATAATTATCGCGTATCTTCCTTAGATGATGTAGTTGAAAATTCATCTGATGGCAGTTCGGTAGCGAGGATTGAATCTGTAGGTGAAGTAGAGCAAGGATATGAAGAGACAGAAAGGCGTCTCGTTTTAAAGGATATTTTTAACGTATTAAATGAGACAGAAAAGAGTGTTATTCATTATATATTTGGAGAAAATTTAAATCAAAAAGATACAGGGGAACGGTTAGGTATTTCACAAATGCACGTTTCTCGTATTAAAAGACAAGCGATAAGTAAATTGAAGCAAGCAGCATTTTTAGATACATAAAAATTTAAAATCATTATGTTTAAAACATGAGAAAAGGGGTAGTTATTAAGTATAGGAGGAGATATAAAAATGTCACACGATGTGAAAGAACTAATCGAAGGATTGAATGAAGATTTAGCAGGAGAATACTCAGCAATTATTATGTATAACCATAATGCAGCTACAGTTTCTGGTATATATAGACAAGTGTTAAAACCTTTCTTTGAATCTGAAATTAGTGATGAACAAGGACATGCCCTATATTTAGCGGAGAAAATTAAGACGTTAGGTGGTACACCTACTACGATCCCTTTACCAGTGAAACAAGTAGAAGATGTTAGAGAAATGTTAGAATCCGCTAGACAATCAGAATATGAAACAATTAAGCGTTATGAAACGAGAAAAGAACAGGCAGCGAAATTAAATATGACAGAATTAGTTGTAAAGCTAGAAGATATGATTGCAGATGAAACAAATCATATGGAAGAATTAGATCGTCTTTTAAATGATAAAGCAATGGTGTTAAATTAAAAGTAGAAATTTATAGAGTGAAAGAACAAATTCCTATTTCTAGGGGTTTGTTCTTTTGTTGTATAAAAAATATATATGAGTAGGAAATTTTCATTTTGTAACTGAGTATGTAATACTAGAAAAATAGAAAATGATAATAGATTTACATTTTAAATAAGAAAAGGGGAAATAACTTGTGTCCATTTTAATTGTTGATGATAATCCGGTTAACATATTTGTAATTGAGAAGATTTTAAAACAAGCCGGATATCATGATCTTGTATCGCTCAATTCTGCACAAGAGCTCTTCGAATACATACAGTTTGGAAAAGATTCTTCCAGGCATAATGAAATTGATTTAATACTATTAGATATTATGATGCCTGAAATTGATGGACTTGAAGTTTGTAGGCGATTACAAAAAGAGGAGAAGTTTAAAGATATTCCTATTATTTTTGTTACAGCTTTAGAGGATGCAAATAAATTGGCCGAAGCTCTTGATATGGGGGCAATGGATTATATTACCAAACCTATAAATAAAGTTGAACTATTAGCACGTATGCGTGTAGCGTTACGCTTGAAATCGGAATTAAATTGGCATAAAGAACAAGAAGAAAATCTTCGGAATGAATTAGATTTAGCTACGCAAGTACAAAGAAACTTATTAAGTAGCCCATTAAGAGAAGATCATATAAAAATTGAAGCAAGTTACTTACCTTCATTTAAACTAGCTGGAGATATGTATTATTGGTATAAAATCGATGAAAATCGCTACGGTATTATATTATTAGATGTGATGGGACATGGTGTATCTGCTTCATTAGTTTGTATGTTTATTTCGTCTGTATTACGTGAAACAATTAAATGTTTAATTGATCCAGAACTCGTTATTAAAGAATTAAATAAATATATGACCCTTTTACATAATGAAAATGATAATATTCCCTATTATTTTACGGCTATATACTTAGTTGTTAATACAGAAGATAGAACAGTTGAATATGTAAATGCAGGGCATCCTTCTGGATATGTTTTAGTTGATGAAACAAATGTAGTTGAACTAGATCGCGGGAGTTGTGCGGTAGGATTTTTTGATGAAATAAAAGTTAAAAAGACAGTTATACCTTTTGAGAAGAACGCTCAAATATTATTGTTTACAGATGGTGTTCTTGAAGCAATTGCAAATGATGAATTTGAGGCTGAAGAGAAATTACGTACTTTTACAGAAAGAAAATGGGGAGATTTAGAAGAAGAGATAGAAGGGTTTTACAAGGAAGAACAAAAGAAAGCGCAATCAGATGATATGTGTCTAATTATGATACAAACGAATGCGAAATAAAAAGCGTATGAAATCCAAACAGAGGATTTCATACGCTTTTATTGTATTTTTTGATAGATTTGTTCGTTCGGATTAAATTGGATATAATGCGGCATTATATCGGAAAAACGTAGAGTTTCTTTATTTCCTAAACATAGGAATCCATTGTGACCTAAGCTTTCATAAAATAGTTGTTGTACTTGGTTTTGAAGTTTACTCGTAAAGTAAATTAAAACGTTACGGCAAAGTATAATATGAAATTCGTTAAAAGATTGATCAGTTACTAAATTATGCTGCGCAAAAATAATGTTTTGTAAAAGTGACGGATTAAAATAAGCAAAGCGATTATCTGTTGAATAATAGTTAGAAAATGCTTGTGTACCGCCAGCTTGTAAATAATTTTTCGTATAAGTTTGCATTTTATTTAACGGAAGGATAGCTTGTTTTGCTTTTTCTAACACATTTGTATTCATATCTGTTGCATAAATAACAGCTTTTTCACTTAATCCTTCTTCGTGAAGTAAGATGGACATGGATAATACTTCTTCACCAGTTGCGCATCCAGCGTGCCAAATTCTAATTTCAGGATACTTTTTTAATTCAGGAATGACATGCTCTCTTAGCGCTTTAAAAAAGTTAGGGTTACGGAACATTTCAGTTACATTAATGGAGAAATCATTTAATAACTGTTCTAAAAACCCTTCCTCATGAATTACTTTTTCAATTAACTTTGAAATGGTTGGGATATTAGAGATCTGCATTCGATTACAAATTCTTCTATAAATAGATGTACGAGCATATTGGCGGAAATCGAAGCCAGATAGTTTAAATACCGCTTCTAATAGTAATTCAATTTCTAAGTTCGTACGCTTATCCATATCTACAGATGGATCAAAATTATAATACTTATTTTCCACTTAAACTAAACCTCACTTATTTTATTAACCATACACTCATTACCGAATAAAGTTGATGTAAATTTAATGGTTTACTTATATAATCTGAAGCACCAGCAGATAAACATTTCTCTTTATCATTTGGCATTGCTTTCGCAGTTAATGCGATAATAGGTATTTCATGTAACCCTAAGTTCATTCGGATATGTTCCATCGTTTCATAACCGTCCATATTCGGCATCATAATATCCATTAAAATAAGGTCAATATTTGTATTGTTTTTTAGTATGTCTAAACACTCTATACCATTTTGTGCAGTAATAATGTTGGCATGTTGTTTTTTTAATGCATTTTGTAATGCAAATATATTTCGGTGATCATCATCGACAATTAAAATAGTTTTCTCTTGGAAGACGTTATTTGTTTCTGGAGTCACGATAGTCTCTTCCGCAACTTCAGCAGGAATAACATCTTCTATCGTTGCTGCAACTTCTAAATTGGATAACTGTATATCATGTAATCCATTTGGAAGGTTAGGAATATATACAGTGAAAGTACTGCCTTCTCCTACATGACTCTCTAACGTAATCCAACCACCTAACAATCTAGCAAATTCTTTACAAATAGATAATCCTAAGCCTGTACCACCATATTTCCGAATCGTTGCGCCATCTGCCTGTTGAAAGGCTTCAAAAATAAGTTGATGCTGTTCTTTAGCGATACCGATACCAGTATCTTTTACCGAAATTTTCATCCAATCATTACTGATAGATTGCATATCAGGACTTAAATTAGTTGTTTCTATTGAATCGAAATGTAAAGAAACGGATCCTGTTTCCGTGAATTTAAATGCATTGGATAATAAGTTTTTAATAATTTGTTCAATCCGTTTTGCATCTGTATAAAATAAATCAGGAATTGTATCACTATCTTCAATCGTAAATTCGACATTTTTTTGTGCAGCTATATGTAAAAAGTTTTGATGCATACTTGCTGCCATGTCATTTATATTTGTTGCTTCAAAAATTACATCTAGTTTCCCAGCTTCTACTTTCGATAAATCTAGTATGTCATTAATTAAAGTAAGTAAATCTTTCCCTGATGAATGAATGACGGTTGCTAATTCAATTTCATCGTCGGATAAATGATTATCATGATTTTCTTTTAACATTTCAGATAATAGTAAAATACTATTTAACGGTGTGCGTAATTCATGTGACATATTTGCTAGAAATTCAGATTTGTATTTTGAGCTACGTAATAACTCACTTGCTTTTTCTTCTAATTCTGATTTAGTAATTTGTAAGTCAGCTGTCTTTTGCTCCGCCTCTTCCGTTCTAGACTCTAGTTGTTCATTCGTTGTTCGTAATTCTTCGGCTTGCATTTGTAGTTCTTCAGCTTGCGTTTGTAATTCTTCTGATTGAACTTGCAGCTCTTCTGTCATTGCTTGTGATTCATGTAAAAGAGTTTGAATTCGCATACGTCCCATAATACTATGGATTGTCAAACCTAAATTATCAACAGTTTGTTGAATTAAATCTTGATGCAAGTCTGAAATCTCAGTTACACTTACTAACTCCATTACTGCAATTACTTCATCCTCAAATAAGATAGGGATGACTAGTAGGTTTTTAGGGCGTATTTCTAATAATCCAGTAGTAACGTAACGGAATTCTTCAGGTATATCCCTGAGAATAAAACTTTTCTTTTCTAAAGCAGACTGTCCAATGAAACCTTCACCCATTTTAATAGACTGTTTTCCAACATCAGGACCTTGACCAGCGAAAGAAGCTTTCTTCACATAGTAGACAGTGTCTTCAATTTCTTCACGAACATAAAATGCACCGCAAGAAGTTTGCGTTTTTTGTATAACCCCACTAAGAATTTTGTTACCTAACATCTCAATAGAAGATACACCTTGATACATTAAAATTAATTCTGCAAGCTCGGTTTGCAACCACTCTCTTTTCGATATTTCGTCTAGTAAGTGGTTCGTTGTGTGAGCTAGATCTTTTATTTCATCACGTGTGTTTACATGAATTCTTTCCGTAATTTTTTCTTTAGAAGAAATGGATTTAATAGCTTGAATTACATTTTTAATCGTTTTTGTAATGGAATTCGAAATATAGAGTGAAATGATAATAGAAATACAAGAAAGTAAGAACAATAA
The DNA here is from genome assembly GCF_002218325.1 of Bacillus sp. M13(2017). Lineage (NCBI taxonomy): Bacteria > Bacillati > Bacillota > Bacilli > Caryophanales > Bacillaceae > Bacillus > Bacillus sp. M13(2017). The sequence continues at coordinate 27,166 of NZ_KZ268511.1, forward strand.
ACTGTATAACCAAATCTCTAATTTATTATTTTCAGTATCTAATTGTGCTGCTCTTTTTTTCGTTAATTGCTCCTCAGTGCTACGGAAGTTAGTTACCTGTGACTGTAAGGACTGAATTTGAGTCGTGTCGATTGTTTGTACATTATTACTATTATTATTTGTAATGAGTGGGTGAATCTCTTTATTAATCCAACTAGTAATGTTTTCGTTAATCTGTTTTAATTTTTCTTGCTGAGATGGGTTATCCTCTAATAATGAGAAAAGATCTTGATAATGTTTTTCGTAATCCTTTTCCGCAGCGTTAAGGGATTGAACGTAATTTGCATCATTAGAAGTGATAAATCCTTTCGTTTTATTTTCAATTGTGAGTAAATCTTTCTCCACTTGATTCGTTAAATTAAGAACTTTAAAATCGTGCTCAATAATAAAATTACGAGATTTTTGTAAACTGGAAATCTCATTGTTTAGCATAATGAAAGAAATAAGTAAGAACAAAATGATAACTAAATAACCAGCCATAATTTTGTAACGAATACTAAATTTTGCTTTCGATTTCATCAAAAATTCCTACCTTCAAGATTATTAAAAGTTTTCAATCGTAAAGAATGAAAACGTAATATATATTATATCAGTTTTCGTAAGGCCAAACTAGAAATCCCCCTATTGTATTAGGGGGTTCGTTTTTCATAGAGGAAATCATGTTGAAATATAAAACTATATATGAAAAGTAACAATCGAGGGAATAGGGGGATCATAAAACTTTTAAGCAGGAAAAAGTGTTCTTAAAGCTTTTTTTGCATCTATTCCTTCAAAGATAAATAATACAAGTTCTTTCTTTTTGACAGTAAGGAAAAAGGATACTAATGTGCTTAAGTTTTTAATAGAAGTAAGTGCTCCATGTTTACCTATAAATACATTCGTTTGAAATGTTGTCATTAAAGCATAAAAATGATGAATCTGCGTTATTGTAGGTGTTTCATTATAAGAAATAGTAGTAGATTGAATGACATTCATCGTAATATTCCTTTCCATATAGTAAGCATAACAATATAAACATACCCGTTTTAAAAAATGTTAAACATATAAATAAGAAAAATATAATTATAGTTTTTTTACGTTTAGAAAAGGTTAGGAAGGGTATACATATACTACAAAGAGATTAACTGAAGATGAATTGTAAGATGTCTATGTTTAGTAGATTAGTCTATCAAAATATACTTTTACTTTAAATAAAAAGGAGCCTGGTATACATGAATGAAATGATGATTAATATTACATTTGATTTAATTTACTTGTTAAGTAGTTCACTTGTAGTGCTTTTACTATTCGCTTTTTTCGTAAATGGTTATGTTAATAAGAAGATTAGTGTATACAGAAATGAAGAAAAATAAAGATACATTATATAAAACTTTAGGAGGTTAATAGTTATGAATGTAGATAGAAAAATAGTAGGTGTTTTTAGAACAATTGATGATGCGGCACTCGTTATTAATGAATTAAATGATAAAGGATACTCAGCAAATAACATTTCAGCTATTGCAAAGGATCAAAAGGAAATTGAACATCTGGAAGAAAAATCGGGTGAAAAAGTGAATAGCGAAACTGCACATAAAGCAGATATCTTTTCAGCGACAGGGCTTGTAGCTGGAGGAGTAGCAGGCGGACTCGGTGGTTTATTAACAGGTCTTGGTATACTTGCCGTTTCTGGAATGGGTCCAATCGTAGCAGCAGGACCAATCGCAGCAGCTATTGGAGGAGCCGGTATTGGCGGAGGAGCTGGAAGTTTAATAGGAGCATTTATAGGATTAGGAATTCCAGAAGAACATGCTAAAAAGTATGAAGAATACATTTACGATGGCAATATATTAATTTTAGTAGATGCAAAATTAGATGATAAGTTAGAAATCTATAAAATATTCGATAAGCACAATGCGTATAACTCTGATTTCTTTAAATAATATGTACGTCACATATTTAAACATAATGAATATCGTTTTTTGATCTTACAACTTTGGCGCGACCGAGGAGTCGTATGACTATAAGAGAGGAAGGGCTTATAGTAAAAGATCAAGTCCTATTATGATATTGAGCAGGGAAGAGGTGTCTATTCGTGATTGTAAAAATATTAAAGGATAGTAGTAATAGTTTCCTTTGTACAGTTCAAAATAAAAATGGAGATCAGTATGTGAAAAAATGGTTTAGTAAACATGAAAATAATAAAGAATTAGGGCGACCAACTTTTAAAGAAGTAGAAAAGGATTGGAAAGAAAATAGAGAATCGTTTATGTATCCCAATATTAAAGCGCTTTATTAAAATGAAACATAAAGCGCGTTTTATTATTACAAAATTGTCACACTCCTGTAAGGTAATTCAATAGATTAGTTACTTTTTCCATGTCATAATAAAGATATAAGAAAGCTAATCAAAAATTATAATTTATAGGAGAGTGTCAGTCATGATTGTAACAACAACGTCTGGAATTCAAGGTAAAGAAATTATTGAGTATATCGATATTGTAAATGGTGAAGCTATTATGGGTGCAAATATTGTCCGCGATTTATTCGCTTCTGTTCGTGATGTTGTCGGTGGTCGTGCTGGTTCGTATGAAAGCAAGCTAAAAGAAGCTCATGATATCGCAATGGATGAAATGAAAGAACTTGCAAAACAAAAAGGTGCGAACGCTATCGTTGGTGTTGACGTAGATTACGAAGTTGTTCGTGATGGAATGTTAATGGTTGCTGTAAGTGGTACAGCTGTACGTATATAAGTAAATAAAAAACAGGCTCACCCCTTGAAGTTTATGCTTTGAGGGGGTTTTTGTTTTTAAGTTATAGAAGTGAAATTCAGTTGTAAGGGCGAGATGAAAAAAGAAACAGTGATGCTACATATATGTAATGTGAGTGCAAACTTTATAATAAAGTTGTTATTTGAGATAATGGAAGAATTAGTGGTATAAATAACTTTATAGATAATAATCAAAATAGAGAAGACAGAATGTTCATGGATGGAATGGTTAAGGGGATTTTCCAATCTGTAATAAAAAACCGAGGTACCGAGAGCGGTTTACAGATGTCTACTACATAAAATTTATAATGGATTGGGGGCAATTTTTATGTTTTGGTTAGGAGGCTTTTTAGGATACATTGTAGGTTCTATTACTACATGTGCGCTACTTTACTTTGGTTATAGAGCCGAGAAGAACAAAAAAGCGGATATGCGAAAGAAAGAGGAGAGAAACATCAATAAAAAAGGTGTATAGGATGTGGAAGAAAAATTGATAACATTGATGCAAAAATAAAGGACAGTTACATATTTTATATGATCACTATGTACTGTCCCGCTTATTCCTTGTGGCTTAACAAAAATCTTTTGCTGTCTTGCTATAAAATTCATAGGCGAAAAATCCAAATAAATAGCCTATTCCAGCTCCTAAACTAACTGAAAGCAGTGAGAAATCGGGGGAAAACATGCCGAAAATCAAACCGATTATACAGCCGACAAGCATTCCTATAGGTATGAAACTGTCTAATAACAGTTGAGCCTCTTTTGATTTTTTCTTACCCAAATTGCCGTGCTTATATTTATGTTCCAATCTTTTTATTACAAATACTACAATCCCCCCGACTAGTATAATAGGCCAAATTGCCGAAATTAGCCACATGTTAGAAGCTCCTTTCACCTTTCAATATAATTGTACCAAAAAATTACAATTATAGACTGCTAAACGTACTATCTAGTCTATTTAAAAGGTAAATGCAAAAGACTTCTTCTTTTGCATTTAATAACTCGTCAAAAATACTTTCCGATACGATAAACTTAACTAAATCTATACAATTCAATCAAATTTACACAAGTTAGTGCTTCAAAGTGTTCTCGCAGCCCCAAAGGGACGAGGGGTATAACACTCCACACGAGGCAGTATCGTTACCTCCTATTATCAAGCATTTATTTTACCCATCTTGATAAATTTATCGTAGCATTTACATCCCTATCGTGATGGCTATTACATGAAACACAACACCACTCACGTATTTTTAAACTCCACTGTCCTTCTGGTTGAACTGAATGGTCGTATTTTACGCCGCAACATGAACAAATCTTGCTTGAAGCGAACCATTTATCAGCTTTTACATACGCAATGCCGTACTTCTCGCACTTGTATGACAAACATTGAAAGAAGAAGTTTAATTTTTGAAATGAAAATGCTTTCGATAGTTTTTTGTTTTTTAACAGGTTTGAAATAGATAAGTCTTCCACAACAATCCTGATTGGTTTGGTTTTCACCAATTTAGCTGTTGCTTGATGGATATGGTTAGTTCGGATATTCGTAATTTTCCTAGATAACCGCAGGTGCTCAGCTTTCGCTTTTTCATATCCGGCAGATTGAATTTTTGCACCTTTTTTAAATCTCCTAGACATATCTCTTTGTGCTGACTTTTTCCTTTTCAAAAGTTTTTTAACCTTGGCATCTTTGTTTATATTTCGTTCTTTCATACCATTAGAAGCTACAAAAAGCTCTTTTAAACCAACATCCACACCAATCGACTCATTCGTTAGTTCTTGTAATTCAAAGTCTTCTTGGAACCCTACACTAATCCACCAGTGACGACCATCAAAGGTAACTCTTGGATTGGATGGTTTTTTATTTCTTGGTAGTTGTTGGCTTGTTTTCACTTCTCCAATAGACTGAATGTGAACTACTTTCTTTCCTATAATCAGTCTTTCATAATTAGCATAAAATCCTTGGATTACATCTTTTTTGGATTTATAAGAAGTGTGAGAACCATTTTTGTACTTTTTGAACGAATTTTTTCTCGCCGCATCAAAATCTCTTGAAGCCTGTTTAGGAACTTGTGCATTAATGTCTTTTAACCACTCATATTTCTTTCGCTTCTTGATCTTTGTAAATCGTTTCTGTAAAGCTAACTGTGAAACAGATTTTCCAAATAGCTTATAATATCTATCACTCATTCTTTTACAATAGTTATAAGCAAATCTTGCAGCACCAGCATGGTTTCTAAGCACTTTTTCTTGTTCAGGCGTTGGAATTAGTCTAACTTTCTTCGCCAATATCATCAGAATGTAACTCCTTTAATGAAAGATTTGTTCTTCTGAATCGTAGCGTGTTCCACCAGCATTCTCCTGAGACCACTCGGATGCAAACCTGTTAATTCCGATACTTGACTAACTCGTGAAAATTTCATTATTATTCTCACCTCATCGAATCAAACACAGCACGTACGTTCGATAAAATCAATAAAGTTTGATAGATTCAATAAAATTTATCTCGTTCAACTAAGGGCGCAACTCCTTAGCCAGTTCTCTTATGAACTTCTCATGTTTTCACATGAGCGCAGACTATATGTTTATCTACTTAGAGATAGAGGATTTTTCCACCACCATAGGCTTGTGATGTACTCTCGTCAGTTATACGAGATAGTCGTTGAACGTTCATCTTATCCATTTTGACTTAGATGATTCGAGGCGGAAGACCCATTGTTCTAGTGTTTAGGATTTAACCTTGCACGATCTGATTGATTTTTTCTGCTTTCGCGACATTCACGCTCACTATTTCTAGCCACGTTGTAGTTCAATCAGCTTTAGGGATTGCCCGCAGTTAACCCTCACTACTAGCCAATCACTTGACTAGCAGGGCTTACTGATATATTTAATTAACTTTCGTTATAATTGGTTAAATAAATCGTAACAGTTAGTTACCCTTTCGTTTTCTCAGCGGACTGCACAACATCAACTGCTGCTTTCACATCTGCTAAGTCATACGTAGAATGTACCGTCATAAAACACAATTGCTTATTTTCTACTAAGCGAATTAAGTGACGAAACGTTTCTTGCCATTTATATGGTGACACTTCTTTATTCCAATGTCGTAAATGAAATATGTTCGCGTGTACTTTGGCTTTCGTGACAATTTCTGCCCAGTTTACTTGTATTCCTGATAGAAGACCGATCGTTAAAAAGTGCCCGTTTGGACGTAAGGAGAAAGCTAATTCATTTCCAGCCGATCCCCCGATAGAATCAATTGCAGCATCCGCACCGAGCCCGTTTGTTAATTCCATAACAGTTTCATAAAGCGGGGCAGTGGAAGTATCAATTACATATGCAGCACCAAGGCGCAGTAATTCTTCTGTATGCTTATTATTTCTTGTAACAGCAATTAATCGGAAGTTTAAAATTTGTGATAACTGCGCAAATAGATGTCCAATAGCGGATCCACAAGCATTCACTAATAAAACGTCATTACTCTGTAAGTTTAACGTTTCTGTACAAGTAACCCACGCCGTAAGAGGGTTAATATACATTTGCGCCGCTGTAAAATCATCGATGGAATCAGGGATAGGGACTACAAAATCAGCTGACGTCTTCACATACTCCTGCCAAGTACCTTCTCCGCGTAACGGTAAAACACGTTTACCGATAAGGTCTCTCGTAACGCCCGCACCTACATCTTCTACAATACCAACACCTTCATAACCAGGTATGTTAGGTAAAGGAATTCTATGAGCGTACGCTCCGGTTATTGGAATTAAGTCAGATGGATTAATCGGTCTAACTAACATACGGACCAAAACTTCATTCTCTTTTAGTGGTTCTATATTTTTATATTCAACTTGTAATACATCTTTTGGGTTGCCAAACTTGTGAAATTGAATGTGTTTTCCGTGCACGATAAATGTTCCCCCTTGGTTTGATAGGATTAATTATAGCATTTTTGGTTGGAGTGATTATTTGGTTATCAAAAAATAAAAGGGAACAGAAATTCTTCGTTTATCTATTTGATAAAATCGGTTTCTTCTGAATACGTAGTAATATAAGAAAAAGACGCTCTTGTGAGCGTCTTTTTCTAACTTGAGATAGATGCATTATTATTGTTCTACTAGGTTACATAGTTCTCGTATAAAGTTTTCTCACACAAATGATCTGTATATCAATTTGCTTTTGATATACAGATCATTTGTATGATAATTATTATAGATAATTGCTGAATGATAACCTTACATGAATGCTTTTAAAAGTTCTTGAACTAATGGAATTACTCCACCTACAAATTTTAAAACTGCCATTGCGATTTCCATATGAGTGCCTCCTTTTTTAATGGTAAGATACAATAAATCTTTATACGCTTATTATAGTGAGCGCTTACAATTATATCAATGCATTTCGATATGCAATATTTCATATTTGTATTCTGTAATGGGGATGGGAGAAAGCCCCACTAATTAAAGTTTCACTTTATCAAAATGTAAGCTGCATCTTGTATAATATAATGGTGGAGGTCGAATATGAAAAAAATGAATTCAAATATAGACGTGGATACAAATGTATTGGAAGCGGTATTTATTCCAAGAAGGTTTATTGTTTTATGGATTACACTCGTATATATAGCTTCAATGCTTTTAGAATTTCGTAATAATATTCTCTCAATGGATAGTTTCTTCTTCACAATAATTATTGTTATTCATACTATCTTTCATTGGTATGCAAGTTCATTAAAGAATAGACAATTGTTGTATTTCTTTTTTGTACAACTCTTCATTGTGTTTCTTGCTGCATTTATTGTACCAAATGGTTCAATAGCTATTTTTGTTGGATTAACCCCTATTTTAATTGCCCAAAGTTTATATGTTTATAACAATATATTTAAAGTAATGGCGGTTTTCACTCTCATGTATGCCATATTTTGTACTGCGATTAGTATGAATTATGGTGTGAATAAAGTAGCTATTCTTATCTCTATGTTCCTTTTAGTACTAGCAATTATTATTCCTTTTTCTTATATTAATAAGCAGCAATATGATGCACGTAATCGTATACAGAGCTACATTCAAGAGTTAGAGTCTGCATATATGAGAGTAGAAGAATTGACATTAGCTAATGAAAGGCAACGAATGGCAAGGGATTTACATGATACGTTAGCGCAAGGTGTAGCGAGCTTAATTATGCAATTGGAAGCAATAGAAGCCCATATGCAAAAAGGGAATACAGGGCGATCGCAAGAGATTATGAAACAAACTATGATAAGAGCGAGACAAACTTTACATGACGCAAGGCTGGTTATTGATGATTTGCGTCATACTACTAATTCATTTAATAAAGCTGTAGAGGAAGAAGTTCAACGTTTTTCTGAGGCTACGTCTATACATGTGAGATTTACTATTCAAAGTCCCCCGCATATTTCAAGATTAGTAAAGGAACATTGTTTATATGTAATTAGTGAATGTTTAACGAATATCGCAAAACATTCACAGGCAAAAGATGTAAATTTGAAAGTTGAATATAGTGATAACCTTGAAAAACTTACTATTGAAGTTGAAGATAATGGAATTGGTTTTGACACTGGATATATCGGTAAGAATCCTGGACATTACGGCTTAATTGGCTTAAATGAGCGAGTTCGATTGATTAATGGAGAAATACATATATTGAGTGAAAAGATGAAGGGTACGAAAGTGTGTATTCAAGTACCTATTAATAATGAAGGAGATAGCGATGAAGTATAACGTATTAATTGTGGATGATCATTTCGTTGTAAGGGAAGGTCTGAAATTAATAATAGAAACGAGTGATTCATTTCAAATTATAGGTGAGGCTGCAAACGGAGAAGAAGCCCTTTCTTTCATAGAAAAAAAGAAACCTGATGTTATTTTAATGGATTTAAATATGCCTAAAATGAGTGGTTTAGAAACAATTGAGGCTTTAAATAAAAAACAAAATCATACGCCGATTATTATATTAACAACTTATAACGAAGATGAATTAATGTTAAAGGGAATTGAGCTAGGAGCAAAAGGATATTTGCTAAAAGATACGGATCGTGAGAATTTGTTTCGAACATTGGAAGCGGCTATTCGAGGTGAGATTTTACTACAACCTAATATTATGGAAAAGATAGTGAATTATAAAAGGAAAGAAGTATATGCTGATAAGGTTGAAGAAAATAATTTAACAGAAAAAGAATTGTTTGTGTTGAAAGCTATTGCGCGTGGAAATAAGAATAAAGAAATTGCATTCGATATGGGAATAGCTGAACGAACAGTAAAAGCGTATTTAACAAATATATATAATAAATTAGGTGTTAATTCAAGGTCAGAAGCAGTAGCTGTATCTATTGAAAGGAAGTTAATTCATTTTTAAAACGTTATATATGCCCAATCGTACATTATAGGCTTGCCCTTTTGTACGATTTTTTTATTATTTTCTCATGTTATGCTTTAGAAAGTATGAGAGATTTAAGAACGCTCTAATTGCATTACACAGACGTTTTTAATGTGGGAAAGGAAGAATGGGGGAGTTAGCGTAGATGTTTCTACTTATTACTACATTTGATAGGTTTATTTGGCTGGGGAATGTTGCTTCGTCTTCAGAAAAGATTAACAGGAATCTAGCGTTTTCGATGGCTGAAGAAAGTAATGCTAATTTGCGTAAAAAGAAATGTATAGGTTCAATTAATAATATGCATCAAAAAATAACGATAGCTTCTGTGGAATATGGTCATAATTTTGTGTTGGGTCGTGCAGAACCTCATTCAACAATTGTCATAACAAGTGGTGATATGTATGTTGGAAGCGGACGGGTTAATAAGTATGGGAAATTTAAAGTATGTACGAATGATTATCTAGAAAGAGATTTGGTAATAGAGATTCAGTTAATAATGGGTGGTTTTTATCAAGAGAGTATAACGGTAAAGATAGAACGTTAAGATAGAATTATTTCTTTTTTTCCACTATATAAAAAGGAAGCAACCGTAGTTGCTTCCTACATCAATTAAGCCGAAGCCTTCTTCATTCTCTCAAGTAAACTAGATAACACATGCGTACGATAAGATTCTAGTTTTTTACCTTCATAAGTACGGATACCTAATTTTTTAAGTTCTTTTACATACCAACCTTTGCTTCCGAAATACATGTGATCGCTCCCCTTCAACTTTGTTTTTATTTATCCTGATTGCATATGGAGGTACAGGAATTATAATGAAGGAAATGAATTTCGCACGAAAATGGTTAACTTTGTTGCAAAAGACATATATACTAAAGATAGTATACAACGAGGTGGACAAGACGTGATTATAGAGAAGCACGAAATTCAAATTGACCAAATTACGAGTGGTAAAGTGAATATCTTTACTTTCTATAGAAATAGAAAGCAAATTGATGATCATTTTTTACGATTACAAGAACCATCGCTTACAGCAAACTACTTCTTCCATTTTCATTTTGATGCAGAGAGCTTGCATCTATTGCAGAAAGAGTTTCCGAGCGTATATCCGTACGACGGTAGTGAAACGATTCACGACTGGACGGAAAAGATGAAAGCAGAATTGCAACATCAGATCCAAACAGGTAAATGGAATAAACGCGTACGTATCGGTAATCGCATTCTAGATGTGGTGTTTACGTGGTGTGACGAAGATATAGTAGAGTGAAAAAGAAGCGGATGACGCTTCTTTTTTTAGCGCTGGAATAAAACGAGCTTACCTGCAGAAGATGTGCAGCGATGTGTTTTCTCATACAATCCTTTTTCTTTTAAAATAGATTCACCTTTTGCTTTCGCTTCTTTTTCAGTTGCCGCCTCGAATGATTCGTCTAATGCTTTAGAACCATCTTTTTCAAAGACTGTTAGAACGTATACTCCCATGAAAATTCCCTCCAATAATAAAATCAGAATCTTATAACTATTTTGGCATAAATCACTAGAATATGCAAAGAAATATATGACATTGCGTGTTACAATAAGGTGAAACTTTTGAAACATAGAAAGGATCGTTATTTGTGAAACAAGTAAAGTTTATACATGCGGCTGATTTGCATTTGGATAGTCCATTTAAAGGGATGGAGATGAATGTACCGCAGTCTGTTTGGGAGAGAATGAAGCAGAGTACGTTTGAATCGTTCGAGCGTATTGTTGATAAAGCGATTCAAGAGCGCGTTGATTTCTTATTGCTAGCCGGGGATTTGTATGATGCGGAGACGAGAAGTTTGAGAGCGCAAGTGTTTGTGCGCGAGCAAATGAAGAGACTTTCGCAGTACGATATCCCTGTTTTTATTATTCACGGTAACCACGATCATTTAGGGGGAAGCTGGGCAGCAATTGAGTTTCCGGAAAATGTTCACGTGTTTACGGAGCCTTATGTAGAAGAGAAATCATTTTATAAAAATGGTGAGTTGTTAGCTTCTATTTACGGTTTTAGTTATTTGCAGCAAGCGGTAACGGATAATATGACAGCGCAGTATACGAAAATGAGTGATGCGCCTTTTCATATTGGTATGCTTCACGGAAGTGTGGAAGGGGATGCAGAGCATAATCGCTATGCGCCGTTTCAAATTCGTGAGCTGAAAGAAAAGCAGTTTGATTATTGGGCTCTTGGCCATATACATAAACGTGAAATTTTATCAGAAGAGCCGTATATTATTTATCCGGGGAATATACAAGGTCGTCATCGTAAGGAGACAGGGGAAAAGGGTGCGTACCTTATTGAACTTACAAAACAAGGAACGCAATGTTCATTTTTCCATACGGCGGATGTTGTGTGGGATGAGATAGAAGTGAATATTGATGGACTTGAAACTGTTGATGAACTGATGACGAGCGTATCGAGTGCGATGAATGAATGCCGAAGAGAAGAGGAAGGGACGCTACTTACTGTCGTATTTACAGGACAAGGGCCACTTTCTCCTTATTTACGTGATGAAAAGCGCGTAGAAGAGATTTTTCATATTTTAGCATCTGGTGAAGAGCGAAAAGATTTCGTATATACGATGAAGTGGAAAAATGAGACAGTCTCTTTTGCAGAAATCGAGCGTTTGAAAGAAGAAAATCATTTCGTCGGTAGTGTGCTGAAGGAGTTAGAAGCTTTCACCAATATGGACGGCGTGTTGCGCACGATTTGGACATCTCCTGTAGCACGTAATAGTATTGAATCTTTTACAGAGGAAGAGAAGAAAGAGATTCAAAAGGAAGCAGAAAATATTATTTTAGAACAATTATTCCAGCAAGAGAGGGATAAGAAATGAGAATTGAAAAACTCCATATTTATGGGTACGGAAAATTAGAAAATGTGGAAATGGATCTGTCAATGCTGACAGTGTTATATGGTGAAAATGAAGCGGGGAAATCAACAATTCGCTCATTTATGAAAAGTATTTTATTCGGTTTTCCGACGAGAGGACAGCGCCGTTATGAGCCGAAAGAAGGCGGCAAGTATGGCGGTGCGATGACTGTGCAAACAGAGAAGTACGGCCGTTTGAAAATTGAACGATTGCCAAAGATGGCAGCTGGCGAGGTGACCGTTTATTTTGAAGACGGGAAAACGGGCGGCGAGGAAATTTTACACGATATATTAAGCGGGATGAATGAAAGTTTATTTGAATCTGTCTTTTCATTTGATATGCATGGCCTTCAAAACATTCATCAGCTTGGTGAAGCGGATATTGGCAATTATTTATTTTCAGCAAGCGCAGTCGGAAGTGATGCGCTATTGCAGTTAGATAAAAAGCTAGAAAAAGAAATGGACCAGCGCTTTAAGCCGAGTGGTCGTAAACCAGAAATTAACGTGTCATTGCAAGAGATGAAGAAACTTGAAGAGAAGATGAAAGAGTGGCAAGGGAAAATTGGCACGTATGAAAAGCAAGTGGAGCAGTTAAAAGAAAGTGAAGAGAAGCTTGCTTCTGTTCGCGGGGAAAAAGAGAGTGCAGAAAAACGAAAGCAAGATTATGAAATATTAGCAGCGCTTGAGCCACTCGTTATTGAAAAGCGTGCGCATGAGAAAGTGTTAGAGAACGAGAGCGGGGAGTTTCCTGTAAACGGAATGGCGCGTTATGAAGCAATTAAGGCGAAGATGGAGCCGCTTCAATTACAAGTGGACTCACTTCATAAAAAAATTGAGAATGTGCAATCTGAAATGGAATCGATTCAAATAGATGAAGAGTTTTTGCAAAAAGAAAGTTATGTAGAAGAACTTCGAATGCAGCATATGTCTTACGAAAATGCACGCCAAGAAATGCGTGATCTGACAGGAACGATTACGAATATAAAAGAAGAAATCGCAGAACTGGAACAACAAATTGGTGCTACTTTTGAAAAGGAAACAGTTCTTTCATTTGATATGAGTTTGGCAACGAAAGAGTTAATTACGCAAACAGTGCAAAAGGCGCGCGAATTAGAAACGCAAAAAGCACAGCTCGATGATCGTTTTAAAGTAGCGCAAGAGCAATTAGAAGAACAAGAAGAAAATATAAGACAAATTAAGAAACAAATGTTAGTGGATGAAGAGAGAAATGTGTTAGTTGAGAAAGAGAAATCGTTCCAAGATGCGGCGTTTATCGGTATAGGCGCAGAGAGAATGAAGCGCAAGTATGAGGAAAAAGCAGGAACAGCTAAGCAAAAGAAAAAGCAGTGGCAAAGAGTTTGTCTTCTATTACTTCTTATTAACACAGGCGTTTTATTCACAAGCTTATTTATAGATAACCGAGCGCTCTTATTTATTAGTGTCATTGTTTTTGTAGGGATTGTTCTCGCCCTTGTTTTATATAAAGATCCATCAAGTGGATTACAAGAAGAGCTCCTTACACTTCAGCAAAGTGCTGGCGGAAGACAAAGTGAAGAAGCGATGTCTGTGCGCTATGAGTTAGAAAAAGATGAAGAGATACGTAAACTATTTGAGCGTGAGTCATATAAGTTACAGCAAATGGAACGAGCGTATGATAAAGTCGTTTCATCGTATGAGGAATGGGAGAGAGAAACGTTCCAGGCGGGAGAACAAGTCGATGCATATAAAACGCGCTATATGTTTCCTGAATTTTATACGTATGCACACATATTGCCGGCGTTTGAGCGTATTGAAAAAATGCAGCAATTATATCGTGATTTAGAGAAGAAAAGTGAGCGCAAATCTTCATTATTTGAAATGATTTCGCAATTTGAACATAAACTAGAAACTGTTATCGGTAGTGCGGAGTATAGTAAGCTACACGAGGCACAAAGCCGTATGCAAAATGAGAAAGAGAAGCGCCAAACTTGTAAGCAGTTAAAAGAAAAACTGGCGGAATGGCAAGAAGAATATGAGTTTATGCAAGAACGATTGAAACATCTGTTAGTAGAACGAGATGGTTTATGGCATATTGCAGAGGCTACAGATGAAGAGATGTTTTTAGAAGTAGGTAAACTAGCGGAAAAACGTGAAGATGCTGAGAAACAAGTGGGGCGTTTATTACCGCAAATTGATCTGTTGGAACAGCGTTTAACGAACTTATCATTAGCTGAACATTATGAGGCTGACGGGTATGATGAAAAATTAAAGCAAGAACTGACAGCCGTGCAAAACTGTCTTACAAAGGAAAAAGAACTGACAGAGCGTATTGCGAAACATCGTATGGAAATTGCGAATTTAGAAGAAGGTAGTACGTACGGCGATTTAATGCATGAATGGGAAATGAAAAAAGCGCAAGTGCGTGAACAAGTAAAGAAGTGGGCTGCTTATGCGGCCGCAAAGACAGTGTTAACGAAAACGAAGCAATATTATCATGAAGTACATCTTCCTCGTATTTTACAAAAATCAGAAGAGTATTTCGTCTATTTAACAGGCGGACGATATAGTAAAATCTTTTCACCGTCAGAGGCAGAACCGTTTATCGTTGAACGTAACGATGGTATGCGTTTTTACAGTCATGAACTAAGCCAAGCGACAGCGGAGCAGTTATATTTATCGCTGAGATTTGCACTCGCGAAAACATTCGAACATGATTATCCATTTATTATTGATGATAGTTTCGTGCATTTTGATGCGGTAAGGACGAATCGAACGATTGAACTTATAAAGGAAATTGCAAAGGATAGACAAGTCATATTCTTTACATGTCATGCGCATTTACTCGCGTATTTTACAGAAAAACAGATTATAAAATTAACACATATGCGTAAAGAAAATGAGTTGTAGTGTGCTATACTAAAAGTAACTGATTTGGTGGAGGAATTCGAATGAAAAAGAAAATTGCAGAATATGAAGTTGGTGAACAAGTCGATATTTTCTTGTTAATTAAAACAGCGACAAAAGGTATCGCAAGCAATGGAAAGCCATTTTTAACAGTAATCTTACAAGATCCAAGTGGAGATATTGAAGCGAAGCTATGGGACGTATCACCAGAAGTTGAGAAACAATATGTAGCGGAAACAATCGTGAAAGTAGCTGGAGATATTTTAAACTACAAAGGACGTATTCAATTACGTGTGAAACAAATTCGTGTTGCGAATGAAAATGAAGTAACAGATATCTCAGACTTCGTAGAAAAAGCACCAGTGAAAAAAGAAGATATGGTTGAGAAAATTACGCAATACATATTTGAAATGAGAAACCCGAACATTCAACGTCTAACAAGACATTTATTAAATAAGCATCAAAACGAATTTTTAGACTATCCAGCAGCGACAAAGAACCATCACGAGTTCGTATCTGGACTAGCTTATCACGTCGTATCAATGCTTGATTTAGCGAAAGCTATCTCAAATCTATACCCATCGTTAGATAAAGACTTACTATATGCAGGTGTTATTTTACATGACCTTGGTAAAGTAATTGAATTATCTGGCCCAATTTCTACAACGTATACGTTAGAAGGAAACTTACTAGGCCACATTTCTATTATGGTAAACGAAATTGGTAAAGCAGCAGACGAGCTGCAAATTGATGCAGAAGAAGTATTAATTCTTCAACACATCGTCCTTTCTCACCACGGAAAAGCAGAATGGGGTAGTCCAAAACCACCATTAGTAAAAGAAGCAGAAATTCTGCATTACATCGATAACTTAGATGCAAAAATGAACATGATGGACCGCGCATTAGGACGCACAAAACCAGGCGAATATACAGAGCGTGTCTTTGCGCTTGATAATCGTTCGTTCTATAAGCCGTCGTTCCATAATTAATAGTGTGAATAAAGTGGCCTCATTAAGTGTTAATATGCTTAGTGAGGCTGTTGTATAATGATAATAAAGTTATTGAATTTTGATTATTAAAAAGCTAAGAGCCTTACTACATTCTACGTAGCAAGGCTCTTTAAAGTTGTTTCAAATTAAATCCATCTGTTCGTTCAAGTGTAACTATTCGTAATTATTTGATATTATACAGGTGAATAGAAAGATGAATTAAAATTTAGTTTCGTAGTTGTAAAAGGAGGTTATTTATATTATTCTCTTATAATTTTCCAAAAAGGAGAGTTTATGAAAAAGATTATTGTTTTTGTATTAACGATATTTATATTATTCTCAGGATTTGCAACACAAAGTTATGCGTTGTCAGATTCTCAATCTGCGGCAATACAAGCGTTGCTAGATGATGCCTGTCGTATATCAGGTGTGCCGGGAATGTCAATCTCAATACTTGCTGATGATGAAGTGTTCTACTTTTCTTCAGGGTATGCAGACCGTGAAAAGGGGTTGTCTGCAAGTGAAAATACACTCTATGAGTTAGCGTCGGTCAGTAAAGCTTTTACCGGTATGGGTATTATGCTATTGGAAGAGCAAGGGCTGCTTTCAATGACTGACCCTGTCCAAAAATATTTACCTTGGTTTACATTAAAGTATCAAGGGAAACTTGTTGATATGCAAAGTCTTACACTAAATAACTTTCTTCACCATACCAGTGGTCTAACAAATATTAGGCATCTTCAAAATATTCCACAAGGCAATACACCGGATATGTTGCAAAAGACTGTGGAAATGCTCGTTGATGCTGAATTGGCGTTCCCTCCCGGTGAACAGTATAACTATGGAACCGTTAATTATGACGTATTGGGTTTGGTTATTGAGATTGTGTCGCGACAAAGCTATGAAGACTTTATGAAGGAACAGGTATTTCAGCCGCTAGGTCTTCACCAGACGTATGTTTATAAAGAAGATGCTCAAGCTACTGGACAGTTGGCACAGGGCTACCGTTCTTCCTTTTTTATGACAACTCCATTTAAAGCTCCGGATTATGCTGGGAATAAACCCGCAGGCTACATCATTTCTAATACAAAAGATATGGCTCGTTGGCTGGGCATACAGATGGGTATCGTGCAGGACATACCCGAAATATTTCACACGGTTATCGGAAAATCACATAGGGGTGATATGTCTGTTTCGGCTGTCAACGGTATGTATTATGCGGCAGGTTGGTCCGTAAATGACGAACAAACGATTATAGAACACACTGGGGGCAATCCAAATTTCAGAACCGAAGTAGTCATACTGCCAAATGAACGAACAGCCGTCTCCTTGCTGAGCAACGGCACAAATACCAATACAAACATGGTACTAAAAGTTAAAGATATATTAGAAGGCAATCTAACTCAGTCATATGAAATAAGCGGCACACAGCTTTTGGATATCATTTTGTCGTCTATCACAATTATTTTTTGCCTATTGGCCGTTTTGCTATTTCTCTTAGGATTACGCAGAAGGAGAACGAATGAGCGACAGCCAATGACAAAAAAGAGAATAACCGTAACAGTTATTTTCCTGATCGCTACGATTGCTCTGGGTATACTGTGCTGCGCTTTCGATTGGTCAACAATACTTATGTGGCAAACATATAGTGTTCTTACAGCTTTGATTTCGTCAGCATTATTAACAGCAAGCATTACATGGTTTGTATACACTCACCGATAAAATACCTCGCTCCTAAGATAAGCATAATGTTAAGTCATTAAATTTCAATTTATCCCGCTTTAATGGGCAGTAAGACCCCTAACTCAAAATTCAGCGAAAGCAAAGAATTTAGGTGGGGGTCGGGCTGCCCATTAAAGTCCGATTGGTGAGGGCTGATTAAAGTTTCACTTTATGAAGAAAAGGAAATGGACTTAGCGTTGTAAATCTACATTTTTATGACGCTATTTCATATAGAAATTCATCATTCTCCGGTTCAAAATGTTATCCAATAAAAAAATATCTCGAATTTGAGATAAATTACTTGCTTTTTAATCACTTGAGTTGTAAAGTGATAGTAACGACAGCGATTGAGTCATATGAAAAACATATACTCAGTTGCTTTCGATTAAAAAACGAAGTAACTTATTTAGTAAAAATTAAGATGAATTTACAAAAACATAATGAGAATAAATTGAAAAGCTAAGAAGCATATTATTTTTTAGTTATCACTTGACTAGTAAAATGAAACGGAGGAATTATCAATGTATGAAATTAAAGGGCACCATCACATTTCAATGGTTACAAAAAACGGAAGTGAGAATAATCACTTTTATAAAAATGTACTTGGTTTACGTCGTGTGAAAATGACAGTAAACCAAGATGATCCGTCAATGTACCATTTATTTTACGGAGATAAAACAGGAAGTCCGGGTACAGAGTTATCATTTTTTGAAATTCCTTTAGTAGGAAGAACATATCGCGGTACAAATGCGATTACGCGAATTGGATTACTCGTTCCTTCAGAGGAAAGCTTACATTACTGGAAAGAACGATTTGAGAAATTTGATGTGAAACATAGTGAGATGACAACATATGCAAATCGTCCTGCTTTACAATTTGAGGATGCTGAAGGTCTTCGCTTAGTACTACTCGTTTCAAACGGAGAAAAAGTAGAGCACTGGGAAACTTGGGAGAAATCAGAAGTTCCTGCAAAGCATCAAATTCAAGGAATGGGTTCTGTAGAAATGACAGTTCGTAGACTTGATAAAATGGCGAGTACACTTACAGAGATGTTTGGTTATACAGAGGTTAGCCGAAGCGAAGAGGAAGCAATTTTTCAGTCTATTAAAGGAGAAGCCTTTGGAGAAATCGTTGTGAAATATTTAGATGGTCCTACTGAAAAACCGGGCCGCGGTAGCATTCACCACTTAGCAATTCGCGTGAAAAACGATGCAGAGCTTGCTTATTGGGAAGAACAGGTGAAACAAAGAGGCTTCCATTCTTCAGGAATCATCGACCGTTTCTACTTTAAAAGCTTATATTTCCGTGAATCAAACGGAATCCTTTTTGAAATTGCGACAGATGGACCAGGATTTACAGTTGATGGAGATGTGGAACATTTAGGAGAAAAACTTGATTTACCACCGTTCTTAGAAGATCAGCGAGCAGAAATTGAAGCGAATTTAGCACCTATTGAAGAGAAGTAATAGGAGAGAAAATATAAATTAAAAAACATTGGAGGAATATAAAATGAACCAATTAAAAGGAATTCACCACGTTACAGCGATTACAAGTAGTGCAGAAAAAAACTATGAGTTTTTCACTCACGTTTTAGGAATGCGTTTAGTTAAGAAAACAGTAAACCAAGATGATATTCAAACGTATCATTTATTCTTTGCAGATGATAAAGGTAGTGCAGGAACAGATATGACATTCTTTGATTTCCCAGGTGTTCCGAAAGGTGTACACGGTACAAATGAAATTTCAAAAACTTCATTCCGTGTTCCGACTGATGCAGCATTAGAGTATTGGGTGAAACGCTTTGACCGTTTGGAAGTAGAACATACAGGAATTAAAGAGCAATTTGGTAAGAAAACTCTATCTTTCATTGATTTTGATGACCAACAATATCAATTAATCTCTGATGAATTAGATAAAGGGATCGAATCAGGTACACCTTGGCAAAACGGGCCAGTACCATTAGAATACGCAATTACTGGTTTAGGACCTGTATTCATTCGTATCGCGAACTTTAGCTTCTTTAAAGAAGTGTTAGAAAAAGTTTTATTATTTAAAGAGATTGCGCAAGAAGGAGAATTCTATTTATTTGAAGTGAACGAAGGTGGAAACGGTGCCTCTGTCATCGTAGAACATAATACAGTTCTTCCTGAAGCACAACAAGGTTTTGGTACAGTGCACCATGCGGCATTCCGCGTAGAAGATCGCGCTGTATTAGAAGAATGGATTGAGAGAATTAGTAGCGTAGGACTTCCTTCATCTGGATATGTAAACCGTCACTTCTTCGAATCATTATATGCAAGAGTTGCACCACAAATTTTATTTGAATTTGCAACAGATGGCCCAGGATTTATGGGAGATGAGCCATACGAAACACTTGGCGAAAAATTATCTTTACCTCCATTCCTAGAGCCAAAACGTGAAGAAATTGAAAAATTAGTTCGTCCAATTGATACAGTGAGAAGTACGAAGGAATTTATTAAAGAGTAAAAATAGAGATAGTAAGTAGGAGAGCAAGTAGTTTTAGCGGAGTGCTGGAACTGCTTGCTTTTTTATTTATTCTAGTAAGTTTTCTGACAATTATTTCTCAAGTTATTAAAAAGGAAAACTTTGGTATAATTAATTAAAATATTAAATTTTCTGATAATTATTTTTCAATACATAGAAAAGGAGTGGTAATATACAATTTTAATAATTGTATAAAAATCCTAATTTTGTAATTTTGGAGAAAAGGGGATGCGAGTGTATGGGAGCAGATGTAGTAACGCGGGAGCAAATGAAACATTCTTTAGATGATTGGTATCGTGTAATGTTGCAGCAAAATATAGAGAAGGCCACAGAAATGAAAGAGGAGATTGAAAGTAAGATTAGTGGGTTGGATGTGGATCAGGATGTATTACTTTATCATGCGTTGTTGAATTTTAGATATGATGCATTAGTTGATTGGATTTCAGTTAGAGAAGATAGTTTTGATAAAGTGGAATCTTTCGAAATTCCAACAGAGGGCTTTTTAGCTTATTATTATCACTTTTTTAAAGGGTTTCATTGCACATTAATTTCAAATTATAACGAAGCGAAAGAACAGTATGAGCAAGCTGAGAAGTTATTGAAATATATTGCAGATCCGATAGAACATGCGGAGTTTAATTATCGGATGGGATATTTTTACTATCAAGTATATCAGCAAATGTTAGCTTTAGATTATATCAAAAAGGCGAAAGAAATATTTTGTGAACATAAAGGTTACGAAGGAAACGTGGCGTTGTGTCATAACTTCATAGGATTATGTTGTATTGATTTTAAACAGTTTGAGTTAGCGGAGGAAAGTTTTAATACCGCAATCCATTTACTTCAACAACATGATAAAGAAGAAAAACATATTTTAATGGTTAGAAGTAACTTAGGGTGGTTATATAGTAGTCAGAATTTATCAGATTTGGCAATTAGACATTTAAGTGAAGTGACTAAGAAAATGCCTAAGCATTTTAAAGCGATTTTTACTGAAGCAGAGGAAAATTATAAACTGGGCAAAATAGAAATTGCTAATAACTTAATAGAACTAGGGCTGAAAATTTGTAATGAGTTGCAAAATAAAGAATTTCAACATCGCTTTATGATATTGAAGGAATTAAATATTAATTCGAGTGCTAATGAGTTAGAGAAAGTAACTGTGGAAAGTATTTCGTATTTTGAAGAACACTCCCTTTTAGATTGTGTTAAGGAATACGCAGAAATATTAGCTTATAAATTTTATCAAGAAGAAAAACATGAAAAGGCTAGTAAATACTTTTATATTAGTAGCCAAGCTCGAAAAAAACTTTTAAAAGAAGGAGCGCTAAAATAAATGAAAAAAATTAATGTATTGATAGCAGGTTTAGTAATACTACTTTCATTAGGGCTTACTGCTTTTACAGAGTCTGAACAACATGCTTTAAATAGAGGTGATGGTGGCGGAGCACCAGCAAGACCAGACTACGTTAACATTGGCGACACAGGAGGAGCACCAGCAGATAATAAAGGCGACGGCGGCGGAGTAAGCCAACTATAATAACAAAGAAAGGGACTTCAACATGAAGTCCCTTTTTCTATTTTCAGGCCATGTAGAGAAAAGAATTGACTTACTTTAAATATGTAACTATAATAGTTACAGAATAACCATTAGTAATAGAAGTGAGTTATATTTTTTTAGTATAATTGTAACTGTTTTAGTTACAATTAAAAAGAGAACATAAAATAACCAAAAAATGTAAAAACTTTAAATAGCCATTCGAGAAAGGAGACGGGAACTTTGAAAAGGTTTAAGTTTTATATGATTAGCGGTATTGTGCTCGTTTTGTTAATTGTTTGTAATTTCGTCGATAAGCCGATTGCGAAGGTTGGAGAAGTGAAAGATACTGTTATGATGAAGCTGCATACGAAAGAGAGTATGGCGCAAATTGATGGGCAGACAATTTATTTTAAGCAAATTGGAGAGGGGAAGCCGCCTTTACTTATGCTTCATGGGTTTGGTGGTTCATCTGATGGGTTTAGTGATATTTATCCGGAACTTGTAAAGGATCACACGATTATAGCGGTTGATATTTTAGGATTTGGGCGTTCTTCTAAGCCAGTTGATTTTCAGTATTCGTTTCCTGCGCAAGTGAATTTATATTATAAGTTAATGAAGAAGCTCGGATACGATCAGTTTGCGGTGCTCGGTCATTCGATGGGCGGAGAGATGTCCCTTAATTTAGCGTATTTATATCCGGATGCAGTGACGCATCTCATCTTGGCGGATGCTACAGGGATAGAGTCTTTCCAGCAAAAAGACAGTTATGAAGTGCCGCCGCTATCGACGGACTTACAAACTGTAACTGAGATTACGAAGTATAATAAAAATGAAGTGAAAAATAGTCGTGATGATAAAGAGCATTATGATCAGCTTACGAAAATGAGAGAGCGCCGCATTGCGATGGAAGCTGATAAAATTAAGGTGCCAACTCTAATTATATGGGGACGACATGATAAGAGTGTTTCTTGGAAAAATGGTGAACTGTATCATGGGCTATTTGCAAATAGTACGTTTCATATTATTGAAAAAGGATACCACGCACCGTTTCGTCAGGAACCAATCGAGTTTATGGAATATGTACAAGCGTTTTTCGCGAAGCATCCACAATAAAAATTTTAAGCATAAATCCACTTCTTTCCTCATAAAGTGAAACTAATAAGGCTTGTCTAAGGAAAGGAATGAAGTGATTTGGAAACTTTACCATGGTGGGTGTATCTTGTAATTGTCGGGATTGTACTAAGTGGCTACATGGTTTTATATACTTCGAAAAAAGAGCAAGATATGGATAATGAGTTTATTGAAAAAGAAGGCGAAGTATATATGAAGCGCTTAGAAGAAGAACGCGAGAAACGTAATCAGGATAGTGATAAAGATTCGGTATTGCTTTAATAAAAATTTTGAAAGGCTACCACCTAGTAGGATTTTACATCTAGGTGGTAGCTTTTTTTCTTCTGCGGGAGCAGTATATGTTCATCAAGCTAAGGTTATATTAGTTTAATTTTACATGTATAAGAGAGTCATCATAAACTTTTATTGATGGTATTTATATATATTTTTACTCATAAGAATGGAACTAGTGGGGATTTTACTGGGGGGGATTAACAATGCATAGGGATGAAACTTCATTACATCCTGATACAGGTGTTACATCTGTAATGTTTGTTGAGCGTTCATTAAATGAAATTCGTTTTTGGTCTAGAATCATGAAAGAGCATTCTCTTTTTCTTCGCTTAGGGTTTAGATGCGAGGATACGCAATTAATCGAAGAGGCGAATCAATTTTATCGATTGTTTGAACATATTGAACAAATAGCGCATTCCTATACAAATGAAACAGATCCTGAGCAAATAAAAAGATTTAATGCAGAAGTACAACAAGCCGCAACTAATATTTGGGGATTTAAACGAAAAATTTTAGGATTAATTCTCACATGTAAATTGCCAGGACAAAATAACTTTCCACTTTTAGTTGACCATACAAGTAGGGAAGCTGATTATTTTAGAAAACGTTTAATACAATTAAATGAAGGTAAATTAGATGCGCTTCCTGATGCTATTATTAAAGAAAATGTTTTCTTTTTACGGATTATGGCAGACCATGCTAAATTTATTGGTCATCTTCTTGATCCATCGGAAAGAAAGCTTGTAGATACAGCACGAAATTTTAGCAATGATTTTGATGAATTGATGTATCAAGCAATTGACTTAGAATCTATGAAACCACAATCCCAAACAGCTCCTCTTTTAGATCAATTTTTAGATCAAAATCGCGTGTCGGTTGTATCTCTTCGGGATTTTAAGAAAACAGCACGTGATTTAATTGAGCAATGTAAAATAAAGAGTATCATTCATCCATTATTAGCAGACCATGTTTTCCGTGAAGCTGATAGATTTCTTGAAATCATTGATATGTATGATGTTCACCTTACAAATATTCAATCACAACCTAGATATTAGAAGATAAGGAAAGATACTATTTTTCCTTAAGCTGAGAAGTTAACAATTTATTGTTAGCTTCTTTTCTTTGTGATTAAAATTTTCTTTTAAGGACTACATAAATCCCTTTGACCAAATATGTAATTCTTTGTAAAATGTTATATATGGAAATATTATGAATATGCAGGAAATCTATGGATAATAGATTTTAATAAATTATTCAAGGGAAATTTATTAGTTAAGTATATTAACTTGTTTGCACTACATTTTACAAATAAAGGGGTATTAGTAATCATGAAAGCAAAGAAATTAGTAAGTTTAGCGCTACCAGTTATGTTATTGAGTGGTTGTATTACAATTGAAACTGATGGTAAGAAAGCTGAACCAAAGAAAGAAGAAACGCAAAAGGTAGAGAAAGAGAATAAGACTTCTGAAAAAGAGAGTAAGTCAACTGATAGCAAGAAAGAGGATAGCTCATCTGTAGCGAAAGGTGAAGGTACAAATAGTAGCTCATCAAGTAGTCAACCAAGTTCTTCTTCAAATAATTCAACTTCTTCTAGTTCTTCAACTGGTAAGGTAACTGGTTCAGATGTTGAAAGGTACAAGGCAGATATCATAAATAGTGCTACTCAAATTGAAGATACAATGAAATTAATTGAAGGAATAGCAGATTCAGACGTAAAATCATACAAACAAAAGAAAAGTGAAGTACAACTGAGTTTAGGTGGAGCAAAGGCAACTGCAACGAAACTGAAGAATCTACAAGCGCCTCCTGAGTTACAGGGAGAACAGGCGAAGATAAAGCAGTCGATGGAACTATATGCGGATTGTTTTCAACTTCTATTTGATGCATTAGATCAAGAAGACGAAAGTAAAATGCATCAATCACTAAGTAAAGCACAAGAAGGTTCGAAACTGTTTGAAGAGGCAGCGAAGAGTATCGGTAGTAAAACCAACTAAGAATAAATTATTTTAAGGGGTACTTGTGGGTGCAGTTGGTGCAAGTGAAGAGTTAGGAATTAGTTATGGAAACACATTACAAATTTATCAAATGGACGATAATGTTCGTATTCGATATATAAAACAATAAATAATTGGTGAAAAACTCTGTAATAAATTTTACAGGGTTTTTTGTTAGTTCTAGTTTATTTTTTTGTCTTCCTAAGCGCTAAGCATACTAGTATAAGTTGAGAAATGAACAAAACGATAATGATAGGCAAACCTTTCTCACGATGTAACTGTAACCATCTAAAGCCCAATTCATACACTATGATGGAGGCTTTTTACTTACTAATCGGATGAAAAAGGAGTGTAATCATGAAGAAATGTACTGTTAATGAAGCGGGAGGGAATGTGCCACAACCAATCCGCAGCGACGGAGCAGGTGCGATTGATTCTGGACCTCGTAATGTTATGAGGGATATTCAAAATCCGAATATGCTTGTTCCGCCTATAACGGATGCAGGGTTAGTTCCTAACTTGAAGTTTTCATTCTCGGACACTTCTATGATTTTGAAACAAGGCGGGTGGTCTCGGGAGATTACTGCTCGGGAACTACCGGTTTCGACGACGATTGCGGGAGTGAATATGAGTTTAACGGCCGGTGGAGTACGAGAACTACATTGGCATAAAGAGGCAGAATGGGCGTATATGCTTTTAGGACGGGCGCGCATAACGGCTGTTGATCAAAATGGGCGTAATTTTATTGCTGATGTTGGGCCAGGTGATCTTTGGTATTTTCCTCCTGGTATTCCGCATTCCATTCAAGGATTGGAACATTGTGAATTTCTACTCGTTTTCGATGATGGGCATTTTTCTGATTTATCTACTTTAGCTATTTCTGATTGGTTTGCGCATACGCCAAAAGAAGTGTTGTCGGCTAATTTCGGAGTACCTGAGAGTGCTTTTCGTTCTATTCCTTCAGATCAAGTTTATATTTATCAAGGAGAGGTGCCAGGTTCGCTTGAAAGTCAGGAAATTCAATCACCTAAAGGAGAAGTTCCTTTAACATTTAAACATGAATTGTTAAAACAAAAGCCGATTAAGACTCCTGGTGGTAGCGTTCGAATTGTAGATTCTACAAATTTCCCTATTTCCAAAACAATCGCAGCAGCGCTCGTTGAGGTTGAGCCTGGCGGAATGAGAGAACTTCATTGGCACCCGAATAATGATGAATGGCAATATTATTTGACAGGGGAAGCGAGAATGACTGTGTTTCTTGGAAATGGTACCGCTCGTACATTTGATTATAGAGCTGGCGATGTCGGATATGTACCGTTTGCGACGGGGCATTATATTCAAAATACAGGTACCGAAACATTATGGTTTTTAGAGATGTTCAGAAGTAATCGTTTTGAAGATGTATCGTTAAATCAATGGATGGCACTGACTCCTAAAGAAATAGTGGAGAGTAATATACATGTTGGCCCGCAAGTAATGGATTCCCTGCGTAAGGAGAAGTGGCCTGTTGTGAAATATCCGGAGTTTTTATATAGTCCGAAAAATGATGAGTAAAAATGAAAATTTGCGTTATTCTTTCTGGAGACTGATAAGAAGGGATGGCGTATTTTTTATGCCTAATCTAGTCTTTATCCCGCTATTTGCCGGGCAGTAAGACCCCCACCTCAAAATTCAGCGGAAGCAAAGAAGTTAGGTGGGGGATCAACAAAACCCCCACTGATTAAAGTTTCAATTTATTAGTATCCGTCCTTTGTATTATTGTTCGGGAAATTATTATTGGAGCATAGTATAGGGAAGATACATATAAAATAGCGCCATTATAAGCTGTAACGCATAAGTTGCGCAGGAAATGCAACGATAACTCGCTTTACTCTTCATCATTTATTTGAACATAATGGGCATAGAGAGGTGATAAACACAGTATGATTTTTAGTGAGCGTTTAAAAGAAGAAAGGGAAAAAAGAAATTGGTCGCAAAATGATTTGGCTGAAAAACTTCATGTGAGCAGGCAATCTGTTTCGAAATGGGAGACGGGAAAGAACTATCCGAGCATTGAAATTATTATTCATTTAAGTGATCTGTTCGGTATTACAATTGATGAACTGCTGAGGAGTGATGAAGAATTGACGCAGAAAGTAATTGAAGATAGTAAGCAATTGGCGTATCCAAAATGGAAGGTGTTTTTTGATAGTCTATTTATGATAGGAGTATTTTTGTTTATTGCAAAAATCGTTGTATGGATGCTAAATAAGTTTGCTGGAGCAAGTATTACAATTGTAGCAGATGCGCCATATGTAATGAATCTTTTGCCCCTTGCACTAATGATTATAGGTGGTATAGGTTCCGATAAGTTGAAGAAAATATATAGATAAGAGAAAGATTTGAAAGAAATCCCCAACACTAGCTGTTCTTTTCACTTAAATTGTGTACTATAAAGGATAGGATGACATAAAGAAGGGGACATATAGAATGGAATTTCATGAACAGAAAATTTTGCCGGCAGTGAGGCAAATTAAAGATTTGGAAAAGCTATTACATAGTTCGTATGAATATATCGTTATTTTAGATATTCATGTCGGTCAATTGAAGAGTGTTATATCACTTGCGAAGCAATATTGTAAAAAGGTGTTTTTACATGTGGATTTAATTCATGGTTTGCAGAGTGATGGGCATGCGACGGAATATTTATGTCAGGAGTTTAGACCGTACGGGTTACTTTCAACAAAGGCGAGCGTTATTATGAAGGCGAAGCAAAAAGGTGTTGTGGCAATACAACGCATCTTTTTAATCGATTCGAGTGCAATGGAGAAGAGCTGCAATCTTTTAGATAAGACGAAACCGGATTATATTGAGGTACTTCCTGGAGCATTAACGGATGTTATTGCTGAAGTGAAAGAGCGTACTGGTGTACCGATTTTAGCAGGTGGTTTTATTCGTACTGTAGAAGATGTGGAAAGAGCTTTAAACGCTGGTGCGACAGCAATTACGACATCAAAACGCGAACTATGGAAACATTACCAAAAAAAGTGACGGAAATGTGAATTTTTTCGTTGACACCGCTTTCATTTACGGTTAACATTATAGACAAGTTAATAAACGTGACGGAGAAAAGTAGAGATCCACATTTCATTGTTTCTATATAAATTTATATAGAAGCGTGCAAAGCTGTGGGTCTTTTTCTTTTGACAAAAACGAATGGCCATTCATTTTACCTCTATCACATTTGGAAGCGTTTAAATTGATTGTGGAGGGATACTATGTCAGCATTTTTAGGAGAGTTAATAGGGACTGCGTTGTTAATCGTACTTGGTGGCGGCGTTTGTGCTGGTGTAAGTTTAAAGAAATCGTTTGCGAAAGATTCAGGTTGGATTGTTATTACAATGGGCTGGGGCTTAGCAGTAGCGGTTGCAGCGTATGCGGTTGGATCAATTAGTGGGGCACATTTGAATCCAGCTTTAACGATAGGACTAGCATTTAAGGGAGCGTTCCCATGGAGTGACGTACCAGGTTATATCGTAGCACAAATGATTGGGGCAATTATCGGGGCAGTTATCGTATATTTACATTACTTACCACACTGGAAAGAAACAGAAGATCCAGGAACAAAGTTAGGCGTATTTGCAACAGGTCCAGCAATTCCGAACACATTTGCAAACCTTTTAAGTGAAATGATTGGAACATTCGTTTTAGTATTTGGTATATTAGCAATTGGTGCAAATAAATTTGCAGATGGATTAAATCCATTCATCGTAGGTTTCTTAATTGTAAGTATTGGTTTATCATTAGGTGGGACAACAGGATACGCAATTAACCCAGCACGTGATTTAGGTCCGCGTATCGCACATTTCTTCCTTCCGATTGCAGGAAAAGGCGGTTCAAACTGGAAGTATGCATGGATTCCAGTAGTTGGTCCAATTTTAGGTGGATCACTTGCAGGTTTATTCCATCAAGTTGTATTTGAAGGAAAACAAAATTCAGCACTTATTTATGTGATTATCGCAACTGTGATTGTACTAGCAATCTCTTATATGACAAGTAAAAAAAGCGGAAGCAATACAAATAGTAGAAAAGTAGCATAAGGGGGAAACCGATATGAAAAAATATATTCTTTCATTAGACCAAGGAACAACAAGCTCACGCGCAATTTTATTCAATAAAAAAGGTGAAATTGTTCATTCAGCTCAAAAAGAGTTTACACAACATTTTCCAAAGCCGGGCTGGGTAGAGCATAATGCACAAGAAATTTGGGGATCTATTTTAGCAGTTATCGCAACTTGCTTAAGCGAAGCAGATGTAAAACCAGAACAAATCGCTGGTATCGGTATTACGAACCAACGTGAAACAACGGTTGTCTGGGATAAAACGACTAGTAAACCAATTTACAACGCAATCGTATGGCAATCTCGCCAAACAGCTGAAATTTGTGATGAGTTAAAAGAAAAAGGTTATAGTGAAATGGTTCGCGAAAAAACAGGTCTTTTAATTGATGCATACTTCTCTGGAACGAAAGTAAAATGGATTTTAGATAACGTTGAAGGTGCAAGAGAAAAAGCAGAAAACGGCGATCTATTATTCGGAACAATTGATTCGTGGCTTGTATGGAAACTATCTGGTGGTAAAGCACACGTAACAGATTACTCAAACGCATCACGTACGTTAATGTTTAACATTCACGACTTACAGTGGGATGATGAGCTTCTAGAAATGTTAACAGTACCAAAGAGCATGCTTCCAGAAGTACGTCCATCATCTGAAATTTACGGAGAAACAATTGATTACCACTTCTTCGGTCAAAATGTACCGATTGCAGGTGTAGCTGGTGACCAACAAGCAGCATTATTTGGACAAGCTTGTTTCGGTGAAGGTATGGCGAAAAATACTTACGGAACTGGTTGCTTCATGTTAATGAACACAGGTGAAAAAGCAGTTGCTTCTGAGCACGGTCTATTAACAACAATTGCATGGGGAATAGATGGTAAAGTAAACTACGCATTAGAAGGAAGTATTTTCGTAGCAGGTTCTGCAATTCAGTGGTTACGTGACGGAATGCGCATGTTTAAAGATGCAAGTGAGAGTGAAGTGTATGCGAATCGCGTTGAATCAACTGATGGTGTATACGTTGTACCAGCATTCGTTGGACTAGGAACACCTTATTGGGATAGTGAAGTACGCGGCGCTATGTTTGGTGTAACACGCGGTACGACGAAAGAGCATTTCATTCGTGCAACGCTAGAATCTTTAGCTTACCAAACGAAAGATGTATTATGCGCAATGGAAGCAGATTCAGGTATTGAACTGAAAACATTACGCGTTGATGGCGGAGCGGTTAAAAATAACTTCTTAATGAAGTTCCAAAGTGATATTTTAGATGTTCCTGTAGAGCGTCCAGTGATCAACGAAACAACGGCTCTAGGTGCAGCATACTTAGCTGGTCTTGCAGTTGGATATTGGAAAAACCAAGATGAAATTAAAGAACAGTGGCATATGGACAAACGCTTTGAGCCAACGATGGAAGCGAAAACAAGCGAAGAGCTATATGCTGGATGGAAAAAAGCAATTGAAGCAACAAAAGCTTTCAAATAATCATAAACAGTGTTATAATGGTGACAAGTTAATAATTCGGTAGGAGATTTGGAGAGACCACAACGCGCTATAGAGGCGAAATCTATAGCGGAGTTTGTGGTCTCTTTTTTCGTTATCAAAGGGAGGAATTACCATGAAATTTTCAAGTAAACAACGTAAAGACGTATTAAACGGAGTAAATAAACAAGAGTTAGATGTGATCGTAATTGGTGGAGGTATTACTGGTTCTGGTATTGCATTAGATGGAGCAACACGCGGGTTATCAACAATTGTGTTTGAAATGCAGGACTTTGCAGCAGGTACATCAAGTCGTTCAACGAAGCTTGTACACGGTGGTCTACGTTATTTAAAACAACTTGAAGTGAAAATGGTAGCAGAGGTGGGTAAAGAGCGTGCGATCGTATATGAGAACGGTCCCCATGTAACAACACCAGAGTGGATGTTACTTCCGTTCCATACAGGCGGTACGTTCGGATCATTTAGTACATCAATTGGTCTTCGTGTATACGACTTCTTAGCAGGTGTAAAACGAAGCGAGCGCAGAAAGATGTTTAACCGTGAAGAAACATTAAACAAAGAGCCTCTTGTAAAAAAAGAAGGATTAAAAGGCGGCGGTTACTACGTAGAATATCGTACAGATGATGCGCGTCTTACAATTGAAGTAATGAAAGAAGCAATTGAGCACGGCGCAAAAGCTGTTAACTACGCAAAAGTAGACAGTTTCTTATATAAAGATGGAAAAGTATGCGGTGTACGTGTAATCGATTTACTAGACGGTGAAGTATATGAAGTGTACGGTAAGAAAATTGTAAACGCAGCTGGCCCTTGGGTAGATACACTTCGTGAAAAAGATAACTCGAAAAAAGGAAAAGTACTTCAGTTATCAAAAGGTGTTCACTTAGTAATTGACCAAAAACGTTTCCCATTAGGTCAAGCAATTTACTTCGATACACCAGATAAACGTATGGTGTTCGCGATTCCTCGCGGCGGAAAAACATACGTAGGTACAACAGATACGTTCTATGATAAAGACGCAGCTGTACCACAAATGACAACAGAAGATCGCACATACATCATTAATGCGATTAACTACATGTTCCCAAGCGTGAAAATTACAGAGAAAGACATTGAATCAAGCTGGGCTGGTGTACGTCCGTTAATTTATGAAGAAGGTAAGAGTGCATCTGAAATTTCTCGTAAAGATGAAATTTGGACTTCTGAATCTGGTTTAATTACAATCGCAGGTGGTAAATTAACAGGATACCGCAAAATGGCTGAAATGGTAGTAGACTACGTAACGAACTTACTACAAAAAGAAGGTCATAGCGCATATCCGAAGAGCGACACGAAACATATGCCAATCTCTGGTGGACATGTAGATGGTTCACACGGATTCCCAGCATTCGTTGCGAAAAAAGCTGGCGAAGGTACGAAATATGGTTTAACAACAGCACAAGCAGAAGAATTCGCGAAATTCTATGGTTCTAACGTTGACGTACTATTTGACTTAGCGAAAAAACATAAAGACGAAGCGAAAGAATACAACATGCCGCTTGACGTTCTAATCCCGCTTGTATACGCAATGGATTACGAAATGACAGCAAAACCAGTTGACTTCTTCGTACGCCGCAGAGGCGCTGTATTCTTCAACATCCACTGGGTATACGAGTGGAAAGAAGCAGTAATCAACTACATGGCTGCGAAACTAGGCTGGAGCAAAGAAGAGCAAATGAAATACACAGCTGAATTAGAAAAAGCATTAACAGACGCTGTCATTCCTGTAGATCAACAAGAGCAGGCGGCTGCGTTAGCGTAAAATAGAGAAACACCTGAAGGGAACCCCTTCAGGTGTTTTTTATCTTGACTAAAAATAAATAAAATGTGTTACAATGATGATAGAGTATGTAGTATGAATTTTGCATAAAATAAAGAAGACAGAAGCCTGAGAAACTTCTGCCTTGTGTAACCTAACTTGCTATTGTGGTGGTAGTAGGTGCGGTTATAAGACAATTACATTAACGTTTTAGCCGAGAAACGCCCTTACCTTTTCCACGAAGCAGGGTGGTTCTCGCTTTTTTGTATACAGAAATTAGCCACGGACCGACGTATCTTCTACCGATGACAACGCCAGCTCCGGTTAGGATACCGTACACTAATTTAATGACAAACATCGCGATCATTTTATCACCTCCCCCCTTTTTTCAAAATGGAAGAGATGATTACCACACCTACTAGTTATAGCTTATTAAGTTACATTTCAATTGTATTATGTTTTAAAATAGGGAACAAGACAAATGAATACGGATATGAGGTGTATCATAAAAAAATTAATTACTTATGATCCTAAAATCTAGATGGTATCTCTGTATGTAATTCCGTTCACTTCAGAAATTGAGGTTGAATCGACTGAAGAGTTAGCAGAAAATCCAAAACTAAATGTAGATATTGTAAAATGACAATAAAGTTATTTAATTTAAAAGCCCAAACAAGTATAACCCCGTTCTAAATTTAGGACGGGGTTAAAAATATAGTTGTTTAATCTTGATGTAAGATACTTTACTACACTAAAAAAATATAACAATAAAGTGGTTTGGAAATTTAGGTTTTATTCAAAAAATGGCACCCGTTTGTTAAACAAGAAAATGTAGTATTCCCTATTAATCGAAAGTTGCGATCACTTGATTTAATTCATTTAAGGCCTGTGGTTCAAGTTTTAAAGTAAATGTTGATTGACCAGTACCTCCGTAAATATAATCATAATGGAAAAGTCGTTTGTCTATCACACAAGGTAAATCAAGACCTACCATACGAACACTTCCTACCTGAAAGCCTGTAACTTTTTGAACTTCCTCTGGAGATGCTAATTTCACTTTACTACAACCTAAAATATTAGCTATTTTCTCAAAATTAATTTTACTACGGCTTCCAGATACAATTAACCCAAAGAAGCCTTTATCGGTTTTTAGTATCATCGTTGGAGCTGTTTGCCCAACTTCAATCCCAAAATACTCTGAGCCCTCTTGTCTTGAGTGTATCGGTTTTTCGTGTTGAATTATTGCATATGTATAGTTGCTTTTCTCTAAAATTTCTTGCAATTCCTCCATAAGAAACACCTCCAACATTAATTTTAACATAGAAAATTGCGGTAATATTTAAAAGGCGAACTCTTAAATTAAATGAGTTCTCTTTTTAATTTAGCGGAGGATACACCCTGCTCAAAGAAAATTACCTAGAAGCTTTTGGATGATGAATTTGATAAAAACATTTATGAAGATCCAGAACTACTAGAGCACTACGATAAAACCCTTATCACAAACTGAAAGAGCGCCTTGGGAGAGAGGCGCTCTTTCAGTGAATGTATTGTAACGACTATTCGGTTTATTATATGTAAGTGGCTGGAAAGTGTTTTATAAAAAAACGTTATTGCCATCCGTATTTTTTTATACATTTATAAAACTTTTCTATACAGTGCGTCGTCTAATATATGGGAAGGAGGAAATGATGTGGATGAATTAACGGTAGAAGCGTTTGAAATAGAAGATAAGGAACTCCTTATCGATGAAATCATGAACAAGTATGGACAAGAAGTCCTGCAGCTTGTGTATTCATATGTAAACAATAAAGAAATCGCTGAGGATGTAACGCAAGATATATTTGTGAAATGTTATAAGTCTCTTCATACATACAAAGGGAAGTCGAATGTGAAAACGTGGTTATGGAGAATTGCGATTAATCAATGTAAGGACTATATAAAAAGTTGGTATAACAAAAAGGTGATCGTGACAGAGGATGAATCTGCTTATATGGGGGTTCAAAATGATAGTGTCGAACAAACTGTTATGCAAAATGCGGAGGATCGTGAGCTCGCTTCTGCGGTAATGAATTTACCGATAAAATACCGAGAAGTCATTTATCTATTTTATTATGAAGAATTATCAATTAAAGAGATTGCTACTGTAATAGACGTGAAAGAAAACACGATAAAAACGAGACTGAAAAAAGCGAAGGAGCTTTTGAAGAAAGGATTGGAGGGATAATCAAATGGAAGATCGATTAAAAGGCTTGCGAAAATCAATGGAGAACACAACGTTTAAACATTTGAGTTTTTCTGATCAACACCAGAAGCAGGTGCGCGAAAAAATTAAGCAATCGTCCGAAAAGGAAGAAGATATCCTTTTAGCAGTGTTACAACTTCTTATGAATGAAAAAACAGGTTATGAATTGATGCAGTTACTAAGAGGGAGAGGGATTCAAAAATTCGAAGGTGATGAAGGGTCTCTATACACTTTATTACATCGTCTAGAACAGAATCGCTTTATCCAATCTAGCTGGGATCACGCGGGAGCTAAATATTATCAATTAAATGATAAAGGAAATAAAATGCTGCGAAAGGCAGAGAAGAATGCTACGAAGGCACGATTTATATTAAAAGGATTAGTACAGGAGTGAGAAAAAATTGAACAAAAAAGGGGAGCGTTTTTTAAAGGAAGTTACGAACCATATTAAATCAAAAGAAGCGAAGGACTTGGTGGTAACGGAACTAGAATTTCACTTAAAACAGACGAAGAATATGTGGATAGGGAAAGGGTTAAGTGAGGCAGTTGCGGAAGATAAGGCCGTTGAACAAATGGGAAGTCCGGTCAAACTTGGCGAAGAACTTAACAAACTGTATAAACCAAAGGTGGATTGGTTTTTAATTGGTTTATTAGTGGCTGCGATGGGGTTAGGGTTTTTGCCGGTTATAACTTTTGGACATGCTGACTTATTCATGAATAAGGTGATATTTGTTATTCTCGGTGTTGTAACAGCTGTTGGGATAATGCTGATTGATTATCGGAAGTTAGAGAGGTTTGGATGGTTGTTTTATACAATTGGGGTACTGATCTTATTAATGATAAAATGTTTTCCGACTGGTTACGTGATTGGAGAGGCAATCATAAAAATTGGTCCCATCACAATTGACTGTTTAATGACGATACCATTCTTCTTTCTGGCTTGGGCTTCTTTTTTCAATAATAGTAGGTTAAAGCTTATGCATCTTCTCATGTTGTACGTATTTTCTTTATATCTATTTTCAACTACATCAATTCTTTTACCAATTTTCATCTATATTACGATGGTATTTGTTATGCTTTGGTGGAGTAAGTTAGGAAAGAAAACGGCATGGCTCATTACGATTTTACCTATTGTACCATTGATTATTAGGGATCTACTTTCCTGGTCTGCTGTAAAAGAATACCGTATGGCCAGAATTTTAGGAATGTTAAATCCAGAGCATGATCTATGGTATTTACGTTTAAAAGAGGCGATGTCTTCAGCAGGTTGGTTTGGTACATATGAAAATATAAAGTCTATCCGTGCTGCCCATACTGATTTTGTATTTGCAAGTTTGACTTACTATTATGGATATGTACTTGCGCTAGTTCTTGTCGTGATTCTTTCTCTTTTTGCAGTAAGAATAATGAACATAGCTTATAAAATAAATGATGGTTATGGTAAATTGCTTCTCGTTGGCGGAGTGACTCTTTTTGTAATCCATTTTATTTGTAACGTTGGCATGACCCTCGGGATATTACCACGTGTTTCTATATCATTACCTTTTATTAGCTACGGATTGATACCAACTCTGTTTCATGCATTTATAATGGGGATTGTGCTGAGTGTATATCGTCGTAAAGATATGTCGTTTAGAATGAGAAAAACACCTTGAATCATCAAGGTGTTTTCGTTATAAGCTCAAAACTTTCCGAATTAGCCCCAAGTATAAAAGGACTAACCTCGCCAACGCTATAAAGTTGCAATTCATGCATTGCGCGTGTGCAAGCAGTGTAGAACAATCTACGAATGCTCTCATCGCTGTACACATCTTTAGAAGCATCGTAAATAATAACAGCATCAAATTCAATACCTTTCGCTAAGTAAGCAGGGATCACGACAATGCCTTGCTCATACTCGGCTGAGTTACTCTTCACGAGTTTAATATTATCGATATGATTAAGTGCTTCGTATGCAGCGGCGCTTTCAGCTGCGGATTTACATATAATTGCGATTGTATTGTGCTGCTCTTTTTGTAGTTCAGCAACTTTGGCAGTAATATGTTCGTGCAGTTCGCTCTCATTCGCTACTTTCGTCACTGTGGGTTTCTCGCCGTCACGTTCAAAGGCGTGAATGTTCTTGCCTTCCGGTACGAGAGCGCGTGTGAATTCAATAATCGGTTTTGTGGAGCGATAGCTACGAGTTAAGTTAATGCCGTTTGTTTCGTCTGGACCGTATAAATTTGTAAGTGTATCGAAATTAACTGTTTCACTCGCATGAGCAAATATCGCTTGGTTAAAGTCGCCGAGTACTGTCATTCTCGCGGCAGGGAAGAGACGTTTTAAAAACTCGAACTGAAACGGCGAGTAATCTTGCGCTTCGTCTACGAGTACGTGTTTAATCGATCTGTTCGTTTGGAAGCCTTCAATTAACTCTTTTAAAAGTAAAAATGGCGTCGCATCCTCGTAATATAGCTTTCCTTCATCAAGCATGTTTACTGTTAATGAGCAAATGTCATCCCATTCTTTCGGTTTTTCCCCAGTAACCCATGATGCATCTGTGAAGAGTTGTTTATATATGCCTGTGAAATTGATGAAACGTAAAGTTTGAACACCTTTACGAAGGGGCTTCAATTTTTTACGGACAATCATACGTCCAAGTACTTTCGTTTCTTTCTCAAAATCATGGAAGGAGTTGTCGTCAAACTCGCCCTTTTTCTGTAAATATTTATAAGCCTTTTGGTATTCATCTTTACTAAGTAATTCAATTTCCTCTTCTACCCAAGGTTTTTTCAGTTCTGTTTTTTCAATCTCATCTATTTGTTTATTTAGCCAATCTGTTAACTTTTCAATTCGATTATGGAAGCGGAGGGAGGAATCAGTATTGTAAAACTGCTCTGTAATTTCTTTAGCAGAGACAATTAACTTTCCTCTAAATTTCATTCCTTTAAATAGCATGCCTGAAGATTCAAGAGATTGTCTGTACGTTCTAATCATCTCGAAAAATTGAGTAGATGCTTTAAATCGAATGCTCGCATTTCTCGTTTTATAGATAGGGCTATTCGTTTCAGTTAACATATATTCTAATTGTTCATAAGGATCTTCAACGTCAAATGACTTACTTAGTCTATGGTTTAAATATTCTTGAAATGTCACTTGCTGCATATTTTCTTCACCAAGTTCAGGTAGTACGTTAGAAACGTAGCTATTAAACATAGAGTTAGGGGAGAAGAGAATAATTTGATCCGCTTTTAGCCATTCGCGATATTTATATAGTAAGTAGGCGATTCGTTGCAGGGCAGCTGACGTTTTACCACTACCAGCAGCTCCTTGCACGATAAGAAGTCGGCCTTCATCGTGACGGATAATTTCATTTTGCTCGCGCTGAATTGTAGCGACGATGCTTTGCATATGTTTGTTCGTACCTTTTCCGAGCGCTTGTTGCAAGATTTCATCACCAATTGTAAGGCTCGTATCGAACATAGAATCAATCTCGCCATTTTGAATAATGTATTGTAATTTTTTCTCCACATTACCGTGGATTACGCCGCCTGGTGTACTGTATTCAGCCGGTCCTGGTGGATAATCGTAGTACACACTCGAAATAGGTGCGCGCCAGTCATATATAAGAAAGTTTTCTCCGCTTGCATCAGTAAGTGTAGCGACGCCGATATAAATTTGATCTGCGGCAGATTCTCCTTCTTCTTTAAAATCAATTCTTCCGAAATAAGGTGCTTTATGCATACGTCTTAATGCGGCAAGTCGATTAAAGGTGTGCTTATGGGTAATTTGTGTAACAGCTAGTGACTGAGCTTGTTGTCTTAAGTTGATAACTGTTTCAAGGTAATCATCAAAAGTATCAGTATTCACTTTTACGTCATCCCAAAAGTGTTTACGAATATTGATTACTTCTGCCCGGCGTCTGCCAGTTTCGTTTTCCAGTTTATCAATTTGCTGCGTAATCGTTTCGATTACGGTATCCAATCGTTTTTGCTCTAAATCAAGTTTTTTATTCATACGGTAAGCACTCCTTTAAAAGTGAAAAATAGAGGTTGACTGAAGATGTGTTTTGGTGTACAATTAAGATACGGATAAATACGTTCTTTGCATTTTGTAAAACGTGTTTCTGTACTAATTTAACATAGTTTTTTCATTTAATCAATGATAATAAGATAAACCTTGGTTCCGTGTGGCGTGAATCGAGGTTTTTTTGTTTTTCTTTAAGGGAGAATTGTAATTTTATTAAGGAGAATGTAAGTAAACCAAAGCAGAAAATCAGGAATAGGGGGATACTGATGGAAAAATATTTTGAGGAAGCACATCGTTTTTGTTCTCGTAATAGGAAGCACTTAGAAAAGGATGTTATATGTGGTTGTTTCTATTGTTTAGAAATTTTCCATCCAGAAAAAATTACAGAGTGGTGGGATGATGATAACACAGCAGTTTGTCCGCATTGCGGGATTGACTCTATTATCGGAGAAAGTTCTGGATGTAAAATAACAGAAACGTTTTTAAGTGAAATGCATAAAAGATGGTTTTAGTTAAATGAATGACAAAATAAACTTTCGTTAATGAAGAGGATACATAAAAAAAGCTCGGGCTAATCCCGAGCTTTTCATTATTTCTTTTCGTCTTTCTTAGCGTCAGCTTTTTTCTCTTCGAAAAGATCTTTTAAATCTTTATCGTCAACTTTTACGTCAGCTTTTTTGATTTCTTTCATCATAAGATCATTCATGAATGCAGCATCTTGTGCTTTCTTCTGAACTAGATCTTTTTTGATGTCGCCTTTTACTTCATCAAATGGTTTTTGTTCTTTAATGTCTGTTACTTTAATGATGTGGTAACCGAATTGTGATTTTACAGGCTCGCTTACTTCATCTTTTTTCAGTTTATAAGCAGCATCTTCGAATTCTTTAACCATTTTACCAGCAGTAAAGTAGCCAAGGTCTCCACCTTTTTCTTTTGAACCAGTATCTTCAGAGTATTGTTTCGCTAACTCTTCGAAAGATTTACCTTGTCCAAGTTCTTCTTTTACCTTTTTCGCAGTAGCTTCATCTTTTACAAGGATGTGGCTTGCTTTAATTTCAGGCTTGTAGTTTTCTTTTAGTTCTTTATCAGTGATTGTTTTCTCGATAGCTTTTTCTTGAGCTAATTGAGCACGCACACCAGTTTTTATAGTTTCTTCTTTAATACCTTGTTGTTTTAATAGTGTATCGAATTGATCACCGTATTGTTTTTTCATTTCATCGAACTTTTTGTCTACATCTTTGTCTTCAACTTTGTAGTTTTTAATAAGTACTTTTTCCATAACCATGTTGTTTAGTACTTGTTTACCAGCTTGTGTCTTCATTTGATCGTAGAATTCTTCTTTTGTAATGTCACCAGCTTTAGATGTAACGATTTTGTCTGATGATGATGTTCCACATGCTGATAATGCGATTACACTTGTTGCGGCTAAGGCAAGCATAGCTTTCTTCATTCAATAAACACTCCTACTATTATGTATTTTTAATTTATCCTACACCAATGAATTTTGATTCATAAGAGCCCGATTAAGTCTCACTGATACTTTTGCTTTTTTATATTGGTAAAGCGCGCTTAACAGGGCTTACCGTGGCTGAGGATAAAGTTTTGATGAATGTTTTGTTCTATAGTATAAGCAATATGTACAAAATTTAATATATCATATTTCGAACCGTTTTCATATTGATAAAGAAAAATTAACTAGCACGTGTCAGATTTTGAAAGTGTGCCATATTGGGCGCATGCCGCATATACAGAATAGAGGAGGGGATGGGGATGAATTCTCAACTTATTTTATTACTTGTACTGTTTATTTTATTGGTTATTGTAGGTATAATTTGCTTATAGAGGAAAAAAGTGAGGAAGGGGCTTTCCTTCCTCACTTTCCATGAAATATAATTTCTATATAACTAGAAATTAATAAAATTGTTATACATACATTAATAACCCGAAAGACACCGGGCTGGCGGCTCGCAGCTATTTGTTTTCGTTCACACAGTGTATGTGTCATGAAATTCGTGTAAAATATAACAAGAAGTGCGAATGCGACAAAAACAACTGTTATAAGTGTCATGAGGCGAGACCTCCTTTTGGCTAAAATACATATACATATATTGTATCACACGATATTTTGTTCGTGTTACAAAATTCAGAAATAGAAGACTTTGTGTTAGAAAGTGAGGGAGAAAATGGACGTTGTTAGAAGATTAGAACAAGCTGAATACTATGTAGACCTACTATTTAAAATGATTGATGAAGAGAAGTGTCCATTTTATTCTTTGATCATAAAGAAAAAAGCTCGTAAGAAAGATATTGAACGTATACTAAATCTTTGTGAAAAACTGAACGAGCAATATGTAGTGGAGAAAGCAGAAGGGCTTCTTTTGTTCGATGCGCTGTTAGATCAATTTGAAAAAGCGCTTCCACATCAGCTCGAAGTACACGAAACTGCGGAAGCGCTAGCAAAACAAGGTTTATTTAAGCCGCTTATGAATGAATTCTTAAGCATGATTGCGAAAAAATAAATAGATTATTTCTTAACTAACTTTTGATCGGATTCTGTAAAGTTCTCTTCAATATCTTCTAATGATTTCTCAAAAATATCGATAAAGTCTTGTCCGTAAATATTACGCAGGATTGCAATCAGTTCGATATTTTCTGGGAACTTCCCATAAAAATTACGAAGTGCAAGAGCTCCATTAAACACTGAATTATTTTCAGGATCATACTCCTCCATTAAGCGAAGTAGTAATTCTTCCCCTTTGTCTGTAATTTCAATGTACGTATTTCGTTTATCATCTTCCTTTTTTGAGAATACAAGATAGCCGCGTTCTTCCAGCTTTTTAGAGAAGTTAAACGCCGTTGATACGTGCATAACTCCAAACTTAGCAATCTCAGAAATAGAAGCCCCTTTTAAATGATAAGCGATTGTTAAAATATGATGTTCATTAATATTTAAATCGTAAGGTTTAATCCACTGCTGCCAATCTTTCTC
The DNA here is from genome assembly GCF_002218325.1 of Bacillus sp. M13(2017). Lineage (NCBI taxonomy): Bacteria > Bacillati > Bacillota > Bacilli > Caryophanales > Bacillaceae > Bacillus > Bacillus sp. M13(2017). Next base: position 68,903 of record NZ_KZ268511.1, read on the forward strand.
TACACATTTCCATAACGCTTTCGATAATTGAGCAATGCGTTGGCTGAAAATCATCGCTTCTTTTACCGAGTAATCTTTTTCTCCACTTTTCATTTACTCACCCACTTTAACATTCTTTTTTCATTACTATCTATTATGCCAGTAAAATAAAAATTAATAAAGTCTTTTTGTGAGAATTGTGAAAATTTTTCGGAAAAATGACATTCTATACAAATCATGCATAACTATGGAAGCGTTTTATGAGTCGTGAATACATACGTTGTCCTTACATGTTAAGTGATAACATATATTGTAAATGCATAAAAACACGGCATATCTATACGATATGCCGTGTCAAGGTCAATTTATATAAAAAATATTTGTTATATGCAAAAAACTAAGCAGGAATTTGTTTACGCTTTTTCTGGAACAGCTTCTTGTAGTTTCTCAATTGACTTTTGGATGTCCAAAATTTCTTTCTCAATATGGCGCTTGTTTTGAGAAATATCTTGCTTCCAGTTAGAAAGTGTATCGTGCATATCGTCTTTTAATTCTTGAAACACTTCTTTACCTTCTGAAGCAGTTTCAACGATTTGACGTTTTAATAATTTCGTATCAGCTGTAATATCAGCTAAAGTCTTTTTAATATCATTTCCTTTTTCTTTTAACTTGCCGCGCATGTCTTTACCAGAAGAAGGAGTTGAGAAAAGAACAGCTAGTCCAGCAACTGCTCCGCCGCAAATAACACCTGTAATAAAGGATTTAGCTTTTGACATAAAAGGAGACCTCCTTATTTTTTGTTCGTATTCATGATGGAAAAAATATGCATATCTTTCTTATCTGTGCTATGCACAAACAATCATCCCTGAGCATTTTAAGTGAAGAAACAAGCCATGCGGAATTTGATGACTTCAGGGAAGTGGCTTGTTATGTATTACGCCTTCTTATAGTGTCATTATTTCACACTATTTGCAATTGTACTTGCGATGTTTTGTAAATTTTCCATAGTGTATTCATTTTGATGTGATTTCCAAACAGCACCGAAACCATCTTTTTCACCGTAGCGTGGAATTAAATGAAGGTGGAAGTGGAACACAGTTTGTCCAGCTTTTTCACCGTTATTGTTAAGTAGGTTAAAGCCAACTGGATTAAACTCTGCTTTAATCGCATTTGCGATTTTTGGAACGACAGAAAAAATGTGTGATGCGATTTCTGGCGTTAACGCAAAAATGTCTTGTTTGTGAACTTTCGGAATAACAAGAGTATGTCCTTTTGTTACTTGACTAATATCTAAAAATGCAAGCACATGTTCATCTTCGTATACTTTTGAGCAAGGGATTTGCCCGTCAATGATTTTACAAAAAATACAATTGTCTGCTGTATGATTCATTGATCTCATCCTTTCAAATATCCTTAGCCGTATTTTACCATAATTACATAAGAGAACAAACACGAAAAACAGGAAGCTGACTCAGCTTCCTGTTTTCTGAAGAGGGATTGAAAAAGCATTATCGTAATTTACGTTTCGCAGACACCTCATTTATTTAAGAAATGCACGGTAAATCGGCTAAAGTTTCTGCCGTAGACACCCCATTTTCAAGTGAAATGAATTGCAATCTTTTTTAAAATGAAATTGTTTATTTTTTAAAACAGTATATGCTCTTTCAGAGACACCCCGTTTCGAAAATGAAACAAATGATCTGGTTATGTGTAAATTTCATTGTCCAACTTGGACACCCCATTTCATGATGACTTCACTATGTTGTTGTACTCATCAATTGGTGGTTGCTTTTTCAATGTGTTCCTTCTTCAATAATTATGATGTCCGCTTTCGGAAAAATATATGCTAATAAATTTTAAAAATTTTTTTGAGTACATGGATACTATGTAGTACGGCATAATTTTTGGTAAGATGAATATAGAATGAATACTAATGAAGAAAGTGGTGTCGTATGAGCGAGTTATTGCGTGTAGAAAATGTTACAGGAGGATATACGAAACGACCTGTATTAAAAGACGTTTCGTTCTCTGTTAATAAAGGCGAACTTGTCGGCTTAATCGGTTTAAATGGAGCTGGTAAAAGTACGACGATTAAACATATTATCGGTTTAATGGAACCGAAAAAAGGAACTGTCACAATTAATGGGAAAACAATTCGTGATGATATGACAGCGTACCGTTCCAGCTTTTCATTCATTCCAGAAACGCCGGTATTATATGATGAATTAACGTTAGAAGAGCATTTGAAATTAACAGCTATGGCGTATGGTGTTGATGAAAAACAATATGAAGAACGTGTAGGACAACTACTACAAGAGTTTCGTATGAAAAATCGTTTAAAATGGTTTCCATCTCATTTCTCAAAAGGGATGAAACAAAAAGTAATGATTATGAGCGCATTTTTAGTGGAGCCATCTCTTTACATAGTAGACGAACCTTTCGTTGGATTAGATCCGTTAGCGATTCAATCGCTTCTTCAAATGATGGACCAAATGAAAAAGAGTGGCGCGGGTATTTTAATGAGTACACATATTTTAGCGACGGCAGAGCGTTACTGTGATTCGTTCATTATTTTGCATCAAGGTGAAGTAAGGGTGAAGGGAACGTTATCTGAACTGCAATCACAGTTTCATATGCCAGGTGCAACGTTAGATGATATTTACATCGCGCTAACAAAGGAAGAAGATTATGAATAGCACAGCGTTATGGAAAGAACGATTTCGTCACTTTCTAAAAGAAGTTCGTACATATAGTAAATACGTATTTAATGATCATTTGAAATTTATTTTCGTGTTCATCATCGGTGCGGGAGCGTATTATTACCAGCAATGGTTACAAACGTTAACAACTTCGTTTCCAACTGCGCTCGTAATGGCAGTATTAATTGGACTCGTGTTAACGGCTGGATCCATTCAAACATTATTAAAAGAAGCGGATCTCGTTTACTTACTGCCAGTTGAAGAAAAGTTAAAACCTTACTTCACAAAGGCATTTCTTTTTACATTTATGATTCAGTTATACATAATCGCAATCGTAGCAGCTGCGCTTGCTCCGTTATACTTCCAACAAATGAAGCAAACAGGAGCTGGCTACATATGGATCGTACTCGCATTTGTCATTGTAAAAGCGTGGAATTTATTTGTAGCGTGGGAAAAGTCATTTTTAACAGATCAAAATATACAAAGGGCTGATTGGTTTATTCGTTTTATCCTAAACGGTTTATTTGTATATTTCCTTGTAGAACGTACTTCAGTTCTTTTCATTGGTGGAATCGTCCTTCTCATGGTTTTATACCTGGCTATCATGCATCAAATGGTAAAGGGAAAGCCGCTAAACTGGGAGTATTTAATTTCTGAAGAAGGTAAGAAGATGATGTTGCTGTACCGCATTGCGAATATGTTCGTTGATGTACCAGCATTAAAAGAAAGAGTATCTCGCCGAAAATGGCTTGATTTCATTCTTTCGATAATCGGCGAAAAGCGTACATATTTATACTTATATACGAGAACGTTTTTAAGATCAGGTAACTATTTTGGATTATATGTGCGTCTGCTCGCTCTTGGAGGAGTTATTTTGTACTTCATTCCATTTTTATACGGGCGATTTATCGTAAGTTTTATTTTCCTATACTTAATCGGTTATCAGCTATTAACTTTATGGAAACATCACCGTATGAAAATTTGGCTTGATTTGTATCCAGTAAAGGTAGATGAAAAGAAGAAAGATTTTCTTACTTTATTAAATGCGATTCTAATCATCGGGAGCGTAATCTTTACAGTTATATTTGCACTAGCAACGAAAGATTTCATGATGACAGGAATTTTACTTATCCTAAGCATATTATTTAGTATCGGTTTCGTTTACCAATACGGGGCGAAGCGCATTGAGCGTTTAAATTGAAAGGAATGAACCTATGATTACATACGAAGAGAAGGTTATAAAAGAATTGGAGCAGTGGAAAGCTACATTCATGAAAGATTCTTCTATGATGACACGGTTCTCCAAAAAAGTGCAGACGAAAGTGCAACAGCTCATTCCGGCGAAAGTACAAAAGGTACTAACAGAGACGATTCGTATGATGGTGCAAACGATCAGCGCCGGGTCAAACTTTATAAAGCCGAAGCTAAAAGAGACGACATGGTCACTGCAAAGACGTGACGATGAAGTGCGTAAAAAAATGGATGAGTACAAAAAAATAGCAGCGGCAGAAGGAGCAGGGACGGGGGCTGGCGGTATTCTCCTCGGTCTTGCTGACTTTCCGCTTTTACTTACAATTAAAATTAAATTTTTATTCGATGCAGCAACGTTGTACGGATTTGATACGAGTAAACAAGAAGAACGTCTTTTTATCCTTCACGTTTTCCAACTCGCCTTTTCAAGTGATGATCATAGAAAAGAAATATGGAAAGCAATTGAAACGTGGGATACAGAAAAAGAAAATCATATGGACTGGGAAAAGTTCCAAACAGAGTACCGAGACTATATTGATTTAGCGAAAATGCTTCAGCTCGTACCAGTAATCGGTGCCCCAGTCGGCGCATATGCGAACTATCAATTGCTGCAAAGACTTGGAGAAGTGACGATGAATTGTTATCGTATGCGATTGCTGAATAGGGATTAAAAAGAAGGCGTCCTACATGTGTAATGTGGGACGCCTTTTCTTAGAAGCCAAGTCCGATATAGTTAACTCCAACTATAATCAATACGATAAAAAGTACAATGATTAATGAAAATCCGCTCTTACCAGCTTGTCCCGCTTCACCGCCGCCATTACCCCCACTACCCCATTACCACCAAGTCCCATACGATATCCTCTTTATTGTTATATATTGCTTTTACTTTATAATTTTCGGTATTTTCCTATAAATACCTTATGTAGTACTAATTAAATTGAAAATCATTTCGTTTTGTTTTATAATTTACTTACCGACCGGTAAGTAAAAATAAGTGAGGTACAGTATGACGAAGAATTTACAAACATCGCAGAACATTGTAGAGGCATCATTTAAACTTATGGCAGAACACGGCATTGAGAAGATGAGTCTTTCCATGATTGCGAAAGAGGTAGGTATTTCAAAACCGGCTATTTACTATCATTTTTCTTCTAAAGAAGCGTTAGTTGATTTTTTATTTGAAGAGATTTTTTCTGATTATCATTTCGCAAATTACTTCGATGAAGAGCAGTATACGAAAGAAAACTTTGCAGAAAAGCTAATCACAGATGGTTTACATATGCTCTCTGAGTATGAAGGGCAAGAAGGAATACTACGCGTTATCAATGAATTTATCGTAACTGCATCGCGAAATGAAAAGTACCAGAAACGTTTATTTGAAATACAAGAGGATTTCTTACATGGTTTCCACGATTTATTGAAGAAAGGCGCGAGACTGGGCGTTGTGTTACAACATGAAACGGAAGAAAATGCTCATACGCTAGCACTCGTGATCGATAATATGAGCAACTATATGCTCATGGGATTCCAGTTAAAGTATAAAGAAATTTGGATTCGAAATGTGAAAAACGTAATGAAGGAGGAGTAAAAATGAAAATGCAAAAAAACTGGTGGCTCGGTTTTCTTGGATTTATTGGGGTTTATAAAATACCAGGTATGATTGAAGCTTTTCAAGCGGATGGAAATTGGATGAAGTTAATCGGTTTCATTTGGCTACTTTGGTTCGGATATTTTATTCCTGAGAAGAAAGAAGATTGAATTTCAATTTTCTGTAAAGTTACGTAAAATATAGATTAAGAGTATTCATATATTAGATTACTAGATTTGGAGTGGTTACATGGAGCCATTGAAAAATGAAATTCACCCTGACATGGTCAAGGTGTGGAAAGTTCGTGCTGTAATTGAAGAAGGGATCGGTATTCTCGTCATTTTAGCTTACCTTTTCCTCATGATAAAGTTTGATTGGTGGGCATGGATTTTGTATGTGATGATTGGGCTAACAGTTGTGTTCGCACCATTTTCGTACTTCTTATTCCCGAAACTACGTCAACGTTATTACAGTTATCAATTAAATGAAGAAGAGCTTGAAATTCAGCACGGTCTTTTCGTCGTAAAGCGCGTATTAGTACCGATGATTCGTGTGCAGCACGTGACAATTGAACAAGGACCGATTATGAGAAAATATGACTTAGCAGAATTACATATTTCTACAGCGGCAACTTCTCACAGCATCCCAGGCTTAACGATGTATGAAGCAGAAATGTTGAAAACAAAAATCGCAGAATTAGCGAAAGTGAGTGATGAGGATGTATAAGAGGCAGCATCCAATCACGATGTTATTGGAATTAAAAATAAGAGATTTTATACCACTCTTTATTTTCATGTTTAGCTTAAATGGAAAATTCCCGTTTTGGTACTTAATTCCCGCTGCATTTGGTTTACTCACTGTCTTTTCAGCGTTTGAAAAATGGTATTACACAACATACTGGGTTGAAAATAACGTATTACATGTGAAGCAAGGTCTCTTTGTGAAAAAGGAGAGCTACTTAAATAAAGAACGTGTTCAAACAATCAATACAAGCTCTAACGTGTTATATCAAATGCTTGGCTTAAAGAAAATCCAAATTGAAACAGCTGGTGGGGGCGATGATGCGGAGGTTAGCTTAGCCGGTATTACAGTAGAAGAGGCAACTGAGCTTATTGCTTTGCTAAATGAGCCAACTCCAGAAGTGAAAGCAGAAGGAACGCTAGGCGAAAAAACGGAACATGAAGTAGAAAAAGAAATCGTTACAGAAGAAAAACAAACGACAGAATATAAATTGACTTGGAAAGAAATTTTACTAGCCTCTGTTACATCGGGGCAGTTTGGACTATTATTCTCGTTAATCTTTTTCGTGTATCACCAAGTACAGGAGTACATTCCGAAATGGATAGAGAATAGCGTAAAGTCATATGTAATGGAGTATGATATATATGGCTGGATTTTCATGGTAGCTATTTTGCTCGTCCTTTCGTGGATTATATCTACAATCGGTTATGCGCTAAAACATGGAGATTTCACAGTGAATCGAAGAAATGATGAAGTCCGCATTTCGCAAGGATTACTTGAGAAAAAAGAACTCGTACTAAAATTGCACCGTATTCAAGGTATTACCATAAAAGAAAGTATTTTACGTCAGCCATTCGGCTATTGTGCTGTGCAAGTAGAAGTGATTCAAAGTAAGGGAACGGATGATGAAAAAGAAAAAGTTACACTGCATCCAATCATTCGAAAAGATCGAGTACAACAGTTACTCGCGCATTTACAACTACCATACGAACTGGATACAAATATTATTTCATTACCAAAAGCAGCATTACGCCGCTATCTCATTGATAGTTTAATCTTTTTCGCTATGCTCGCAATCCCGCTTACTGGAATAAGCATATACTTTGAAAAGTATTACATCATGTGGGCATTACTACCGCTCGCAATCCTTATCTTTACACTTGGCTACGCAACATTTAAAACAAATGGTTACAGTGTTAACGGAGAACAAATTACACTTGTCTATCGTAGCGTCGGAAAATATACAGGACTTATTAGAAGAAGACACGTCCAATCAATGGAGAAGACACAATCATATTTCCAGCGCCGTGCGGATTTATGTACGTATAAGTTTTCGAGTGCATCATCTAGTTACAAAATAGAGCATACGAGAGTAGAAGATGCGGAGAGAATGCAGGATTGGTATAAGAAGAAAATAAATGAGAAATAACCAGAGAGAGCTTGCCTATTATGAAGGGCAAGCTTTCTCTGGTTATAGGGAAAAGAGTGGTTTAATCCATATATCAGTACAACTACAGCACACATGTACCAATACGTATGAAAAAAGGTAATATGCTTCTGTTTTAGGAAAATATGTGGGATTTTTGATATAAATGGTATAATAAAATGGAAATAGTATTAGGAGGTTATATATGATAAGTCAGTTGAAAAGAGAAGCACTTGATGCATTAAAAGGAAGATGGGGATTAGCGGTAGGGGCAACCTTATTAATTGGAATCCTTATTGGCGTTGTTGAAATGCTAACAACAGGTATTTTCTCGATATTTTGGGGTTGGGAAGAAGCAAGTGATTCATTTACAGTAAGTATTATTGTAATGCTTGTTATAGGTCCATTAACAATAGGTGCCTATTATCTTGTTTTAAATGCAATTCGTGGGACTGATGCTAGCATTGGTCATATATTTAGATGGTTTAGCGATGGAAGTAAGTTGATGAAGTCGTTTTTAACATATTTACTAATGTATGTATACTTGACTCTATGGACATTACTTCTTATTATCCCAGGTATTATTAAATCATTTTCTTATTCTATGACATATTTTATTTTGAATGATCATCCAGAATATACAGCGAATCAAGCGATTACTGAGAGTCGTCATATGATGAATGGACATAAAATGGATTACTTTTTACTATGCTTAAGTTTCTTAGGGTGGTTCATTTTAAGTATTCTTACTGTAGGAATTGGTTTCTTATGGTTAGTACCTTATTTCTACTCGACATCGGCAGCATTTTATGAAGAGATTTCAAAAGAATATTATAAAAAAGTGAGCACTACTTTCTAATAAAACATATAAACCACCTGTTCCCTATATTCTTTAGGGGATAGGTGGTTTTCTTTTTTGAGGAATTCGTCTAATAAATAGGTATAATTCTTTTTAGGAAAAATAAAAGGAGTAACAGAAATGAAATATACTTATCTATTTTGCGAATATAAAGTGAAACTTTAATCAGTGGGGATTTTGTTCATTCCCTACTAATTATTAGTTCTCACCAATCGGGCATTTATGGGCAGCCCGCCCCCGCCTAACTCCTTTGTTCTAGCTGAATTTTGAGGTGGGAGTTTTACTGCCCGTTAATGCGGGGTAAAACATTAGAAGAAGAACCACCAGGTACATATGAAATTTGTAATATATGTTATTGGGAAGATGATCCGGTTCAATTTGAAAATCATGACTATGAAGGTGGGGCAAATGAAGTCTCGTTAAGGCAAGCACAGAAAAATTTTATTGCATATGGTGCTTGCGAGGAATGTTTTATTGGATCAGTTAGAAAACCGACTAGTGAAGGATGCTAGTTGGCAGCGAATTTGTTAAGTAAAATGTTATTACTCAATTCAATGGGGGTAATAACATTTTTTATTTAGTGCTGAAAGAATTACTGCCGTCTTAAAGTAATAAGAAGGACTAAATCGGTAAATTTTATTAATGGATATATTTTCAATAAATACAAAAGTATAGATGTATAGTCAACTTTGTGTATTTAATGTTATCATATTGAATGATATGGAAATTTTTAATAGAATAAGTAACTAAAAATTCAAAGGTAATGCAGCTTTTGTTGTATAAAGAAAATACTTAGTAGTAATCAACAATATTAAAAATAAGATTCGTATTTATATAAATTTAGTAGAAATGGGGTTTTAAAAAGGAATGAGTATAAGCATAACGCGGCAAAAGATTTTAGCAGCTGCTTCTCAAATTGTACAATGTAAAGGGGTTGCTAAATTAACCTTAGAAGCAGTGGCAAAAGAGGCGGGTTTAAGTAAAGGTGGATTATTGTATCACTTTTCAAATAAAGAAGCTTTAATAGAAGGTATGATAGTCAGAGGGGTAGAGGATTATGAAGGGGCCATTTACAATAAAGTAGCGGAAGACTCAGAGAGGAAAGGGAGATGGGTTCGCTCTTTTGTAGAGGAAAGATTAAGTAATGAGAGAAGAACAGAAGAGTTGTCTAGCAGTATGATGGCAGCACTCATGTTAAAACCTGAATTACTTGAGCCGTTACAACAATCATTTCAGCAACTGCAAAAGAATATAGAAAATGATGAGATAGATTCAGTGTGTGCAACAATTATTAGATTAGCAGCAGATGGATTATGGTATTCGGAATATTTAGGGGTTGGAAGACTAAGGCCAGAGTTAAGAGAAAAAGTGATTCAAGCTCTTATTAGTAATTCATATAAATAGAATATACGAACTATATAATTTTAAAATAATTCACCATTGCTTCTTTAATGTAGTGGTGAATTGTTTTTTTTATTAGAAAAATAGAACAATTTTATAGAGTATTGAATTATAACCGTCCAGACGGTATAGTAATATTTGGTTTAAGAGGAAAATGAAACAAAAAAAGAATAAAAGATATTTTTAGCACACTATTCGAAAGGATAGGCCGCAAAGCTTAGAGTCTACGGTAATACATATTGGTTACTAAGATCGTCTGGTTGCACATTTTTGATGCAACCGGACGATCTTTTTTTGTTATATAAATATAAAAATTTAGGAGGGAACTATGCAAATGAAAAGTACTAAAAGGCACATTTCAATGGTTTCATTAGTTTTTCTAGTATTATTTTCAGTGCTGAATGTATGGGCTCCAGTTATTCAAGCTGCTGTGATGAAAAGTCCAGTGGACGAAATTAATATTTCCCGTACTGATGGCACGACATCTGAACCGTATCAAGCCTCAGATGGAATGAAAGTAGAAGTGAAGTGGTCAGCTAAAGAAAAAATAAAAAGTGGAGATCAGTTCACAATTGATATGCCAAAAGAGTTTCGAAAAGACCTTATGAATATGAGTTTTCCCTTAAAAGATGCTGAAGGAAAAACAGTTGGTACATGTGAGATGAAAAAGGGTTTATTAACATGTACTATGGGTGATTACGTAGAAGGAAAGAATAACATTAAAGGTTCTTTATTCGTAGAATTCTACTTTGGTCTAGAAGCATATGATGGTGTTAAAGAAATTCCATTAGAATTTAACGTTGATGGTCAAATCGTCAATAAAGAAGTAAGTGTAAATAATACGACAGAGAGACCGAAGCCACAGCCCAATACGGAAAATTTATTGAAATGGGGTTCTTATAATCAAGAAGATCCTTCAATTGCTGATTGGCTTGTATATGTAAATGCAACTGGAACAGAAATGCAAGATCTTAAATTAACAGATACATTAGGACCTGGGCATGAGTTAATTACAGACAGCGTAGTATTAGAAGAGGCTGTATTTGAAGATGGTTATGCACCAACAAATATTAAGCCAGCAGATTTATCTAACATTAAAATTAATGCAACAAAGACTGGATTTACAATTGAATTTCCAGACAGTTCAAAAGGCTATATTTTAAGATATAAAACAAAGGTTACAAATCCTGCTGCAAAGCCTCATAAAAATACTGTGAAATTAGAAGGTAAAAATATTGTAACTGAAGAAAAAGTAGGACAAGTATTTGTAAGTGGTGGGGGAGGATCCGGTTCAGGTGACGATAATCCACCTAGTATTGAAAAAAATATAGTTGATGAGAATGGCAAGCTTGTAGAGAATGAGCAGCTAACACAAATGGATCAAGTTATTCAATACCAAGTTGGTACACATATACCAAAAGATCCTCTTAAATACACATCAATGGTAATTAGTGATGATTTAGAAGATGTTTTAGAAGTATTAGAGGCAAAAGTGTATGATCAAAATGGCCAAGATATTACATCTAAAGGAACGTTAAATATAGATAAACAAAGAAGTGAAGTAACATTTACGTTTGGTGAGAATTTTGACTATAAGTCATATGAAGACCAGATAATTAATCTCAGTATCAAGGCGAAAATTAAAAATGATGCAGACTTATCTTCTTACGTAGATAAGAAGATTCCTAATAAAGCGGAATTACATTTTGATGATAAAACATTAACATCAAAAGAAGTAACTATTACGCCGCCTGAAGCTCCAAAAGATGGTACAGTATCGATTCATAAAATAGATTCTGAGAATCCGAACAAAGGGTTAAAAGGTGCCGAATTTGAAGTTCGAAATAGTGCAAATGAAGTTGTTGCAAAACTAAAAACGGACGAAAAAGGTTTTTCAGTACCTCAAACTTTAGCTCCTGGGACGTATAAAGTTTATGAAACAGTAGCACCAGAAGGATATCAAAAATTAACAAGCCCAGTAGAGGTTACACTTCAAGCTGGAGAAACAAAAACAATTGAAATTAAAAATACTATGCAAAAGGGTCAAATTGAAGTAAAGAAAATTGATTCGGAAAATGGTGAAAAACCATTAGCAAATGCAGAGTTTGATATAGTAAAAGACGGTGTAGTAGTCGAACATATTGTTACAGATAAAGATGGTAAGGCAACTTCTAAACCGTTAGCACTAGGAAAATATATTTTAAAAGAAACGAAAGCGCCTGAAGGCTACCAATTAAAAGAAATAGAGTTCGAAGTAAATGTAACAGGGGACGGCATATTTCCAATACAAGTGGAAAATGCAATGATAGACAAAGGTAATATAGAAATTACAAAAGTGGACAAAGAAAACGGGGCAGTATTAGCGAGTGTCGAATTTGAAGTCCAAGATGAGAAAGATGGAGTAGTAAGAAAAGTAGTAACAGATAAAGATGGAAAAGCAAACGTTTCAGATTTATCAGTAGGAAAGTACAAATTAGTAGAGACGAAAAGCTTACCGGGTTATAAAAAGCTAACAGAACCAGTACCATTTGAAATAAAAAAAGGTATGACAAAAGCTTTAGCAATAAAAGTAGAAAATGAGCAGTTAGACAAAGGCTCAGTAGAAATTACAAAAATAGATAAAGATAGTCAAAAAGTATTAGAAGGCGTAGTCTTCGAAGTGCAAGATGAGCAAGGCAAAGTAGTAACAGAAGTAAAAACAGATAAAGATGGTAAAGCAAAAATCTCTGATTTATCAGTAGGGAAGTACAAATTAGTAGAGACGAAAAGTTTACCAGGCTACAAAAAGCTAACAGATTCAGTATCATTCGAAATTACAAAAGGTATGACAACGGTCCTATCGTTGAAAGTAGAAAATGAACAGTTAGATAAAGGTTCAGTAGAAATTACAAAAGTAGATAAAGACAGCAAAAAAGTATTAAAAGGCGTAGTCTTTGAAGTGCAAGATGAAGCTGGAACAGTAGTAAAGGAAGTAAAAACAGATAAAGATGGTAAAGCAAAAATCTCAGATCTATCAGTAGGAAAGTACAAATTAGTAGAGAAAGAAAGTTTACCAGGTTATAAGAAACTAACAGATCCAGTATCATTTGAAATAAAAAAAGGCATGACCGAAGTTCTATCATTAAAAATAGAAAATGAAATGGTAGATACGGGAAATATAGAAATTACAAAGATAGATAAAGATAATAAAGCACCGTTAGCGGGAGTAACATTCATCGTCCAAGATGAAAAGGGTAATGAAGTTACAAAAGTAACGACAGATAAAGATGGAAAAGCAAATGTTTCAGATTTACCTGTAGGAAAGTATGAATTAGTAGAGGTAGAAAGTTTACCTGGTTATAAAAAGTTAGAAAAACCAATATCATTTGAAATAAAAAAAGGCATGACCGAAGTCCTATCATTAAAAGTAGAAAATGAAATGGTGGATACAGGGAATGTAGAGATAACAAAAATAGATAAAGATAGTAAAGCTCCATTAGAAAATGTTGTATTTGAAGTACGTGATTTAAAAGGAAAAGTAGTTGCGAAAGTAAAAACGGATAAAGAAGGAAAAGCAAACGTTTCAGATTTATCTATCGGGAAGTATGAGTTGGTAGAAGTAGAAACACCGGCAGGATACAAACCACTAGAAAAGCCAATTTCATTCGAAATTGAAAAGGGTAGAGTAACAGCGCTAAAGCTAACAGTAGAAAATGAATTAGTGGATACAGGAAATGTAGAAATTACAAAAGTAGACAAAGAAACGAAAGATGCTTTAGCTGATGCAGTCTTTGAAATTCAAGATGAAGCAGGACAAGTAGTCGCTAAAATAACGACAGATAAAAAAGGACAAGCACAAGCTACTAATTTATCAGTTGGCACATACAAGTTAGTAGAAGTAAAAGCACCAAAAGGATATAAACAATTAGTAGATCCGATTACTTTCCAAATTGAAAAAGGCATGACAAAATCTCTTGCTTTAACAGTAGAAAATGAAATGTTAGACAAGGGAAATGTAGAAATCACAAAAGTAGATAAAGATAGTCAAAAAGTATTAGCAGGTGTAGTCTTCGAAGTACAAGACGAACAAGGCAAAGTAGTAACAGAAGTAACGACAGATAAAGAAGGAAAAGCAACAATTTCAGATTTATCAGTAGGAAAGTATAAATTAGTAGAAAAAGAAAGCTTACCAGGCTACAAAAAATTAACAGAACCAGTATCGTTTGAAATTAAAAAAGGTATGACGAAAGTTTTATCATTGAAAGTAGAGAACGAACAGTTAGACAAAGGTTCAGTAGAGATTACAAAAGTGGACAAAGAAAGTGGCGCAGTATTAGCGGGCGTAACATTCGAAGTGCAAGATGAAAAAGATAAAGTAGTAACGAAAGTAACAACAGATAAAGAAGGAAAAACAACAATTTCAGATTTATCAGTAGGAAAATATAAGCTAGTAGAGGTAGAAAGCTTACCAGGATATAAAAAACTAGCGAAACCAGTATCATTCGAAATCAAAAAAGGTATGACAGAAGTCTTATCACTAAAAGTAGAGAATGAACTAGTAGACAAAGGCTCAGTAGAAATCACAAAAGTAGATAAAGATAGTCAAAAAGTATTAGAAGGCGTAGTCTTCGAAGTACAAGACGAACAAGGCAAAGTAGTAACGGAAGTAAAAACAGATAAAAATGGTAAAGCAAAAATCTCAGACTTATCTGTAGGAAAGTACAAATTAATAGAAAAAGAAAGTTTACCAGGTTACAAAAAATTAACAGAACCAGTATCATTCGAAATTAAAAAGGGTATGACAGAAGTTCTATCATTAAAAGTAGAGAATGAACAGTTAGACAAAGGTTCAGTAGAAATTACAAAAGTAGATAAAGATAGTCAAAAAGTATTAGAAGGCGTAGTTTTCGAAGTACAGGACGAACAAGGTAAAGTAGTAACGGAAGTAAAAACAGATAAAAATGGTAAAGCAAAAATCTCAGACTTATCTGTAGGAAAGTACAAATTAGTAGAGAAAGAAAGCTTACCAGGCTACAAAAAATTAACAGAACCAGTATCGTTTGGAATTAAAAAGGGTATGACAGAAGTTCTATCATTAAAAATAGAAAATGAAATGGTAGATACGGGAAATGTAGAAATTACAAAAATAGATAAAGATAATAAGGCACCGTTAGCAGGTGTAGTCTTTGAAGTACAAGACGACAAAGGCAAAGTAGTAACGAAAGTAACGACAGATAAAGCTGGAAAAGCAATAGTTGCAGATTTATCAGTAGGAAAGTACAAGCTAGTAGAAGTAGAGAGTTTACCAGGCTACAAAAAATTAGAAAAGCCTGTACTATTTGAAATTACAAAAGGTATGACAAAATCTTTAGCGTTCACTGTAGAAAATGAAATGGTAGATACGGGGAATGTAGAAATCACAAAAATAGATAAAGACAGTAAAGCACCATTAGAAAATGTTGTATTTGAAGTACGTGACTCAAAAGGCAAAGTAGTTGCGAAAGTAACAACGGATAAAGAAGGAAAAGCAGACGTTTCAGATTTATCTATTGGAAAGTATGAGTTAGTAGAAGTAGAAACACCAGCAGGCTACAAACCACTAGAAAAGCCAGTTTCATTCGAAATCAAAAAAGGTATGACGAAAGTCTTATCATTGAAAGTAGAGAATGAACAGTTAGACAAAGGTTCAGTAGAAATTACAAAAATGGCTGCTGAAAGCAAGGAAGTCTTATCAGGAGCTGTGTTTGAAGTTCATGATGAAAAGGGAAAAGTAGTAGTGAAAGTAACAACAGATAAAGATGGAAAGGCAAAAATCGCAGATCTATCTGTAGGTAACTACACACTAGTAGAAGTAGAAGCACCAAAAGGATATGAAAAATTAACTAATCCAATTCCATTTGAAATTACAAATGGAATGATAAATGCAGTTCAATTAGAAGTATTAAACAAATTGAATCATTTAGCACCACCAGATCCAGAAACACCAGATCCAGAAAATCCTGGAACACCAGATCCAGAAAATCCTGGAACACCAGATCCAGAAAATCCTGGAACACCGGATCCAGAAAATCCTGGAATACCAGATCCAGAAAATCCTGGAACACCAGATCCAGAAAATCCTGGAACACCAAATTCAGAGAAACCTGGAACCCCGAATTCAGAAAATCCTGGAACACCAGATCCAGAGAAACCTGGAACACAAAATCCAGAAAAACCTGAAAAAGAATTACCGAAGACAGGGCAGAAAATGCCTGTGGAACCATATATGGGAGCACTTCTTGTAATGATGAGTTTTGGATTACTCGTATTAGGTAGAAAACAGCAGAGATAATAAATGTGAAAAGGTATCCTCAAAGTATTTGAGGATACCTTTTTTAGCATAAAAAAAGGCATCTAGCAAAAGTACTAGATGCAAATAAAAACACAAGGGAAGACAAAATTCTTCCCTTTTCCCGTATGTAATTATATCAAAAAATTTATAAAAAACTAGCTATATTTCAAATATAATTTTTAAAAAAGTTATATACATAAATAATTGCAATACACGCAGTTTTATCTTTCTGAAAAATCTATTTCTTTATTTTTGAATATTAAGACTAATGTTGATAAATCTTCAGATAATTAGAAAAAATACCCGAAAGGATATATAATATTGCTTAATAAATAATTTTAATGAATTACGTATATTTCATTTGGTGTATTAATTGAATATCATAATTTTAAATTTTATTAAGCAAGAATCTCGGTTACTTATTGCATTTCTAACATAGGGTGAGATAGAAAAATACAATAGTGTGGAGGTTTTTATAATGACGTTTGTTCTTAGTAAAATGAGTGGCTTTAGCATAGAAGAAAAGGTACATGAATTTGAATCTAAAGGATTCCTTGAAATCTCAAATGAAATCTTTTTACAAGAGGAAGAGAATCATCGTTTATTAACACAAGCACAGTTAGATTATTATAATTTGGAAGATGATGCGTACGGTGAATGCCGTGCTAGATCTTATTCAAGGTATATAAAGTATGTTGATTCACCAGATTATATTTTAGATAATAGTAATGATTACTTCCAATCTAAAGAATATAACTATGACGATGGCGGGAAAGTTAGACAGTTCAATAGCATAAATGATAGCTTTTTATGTAATCCTTTAATTCAAAATATCGTGCGTTTCGATACTGAATTTGCATTTAAAACAAATATAATAGATACAAGTAAAGACTTAATTATAGGTTTACATCAAGTAAGATATAAAGCTACTAAAGAAAGACCATCTTTTAGTTCACCTATTTGGTTACATAAAGATGATGAACCAGTAGTGTTTTTACACCTTATGAATTTAAGTAATACAGCTATTGGCGGAGATAATTTAATAGCTAATTCTCCTCGGGAAATTAATCAGTTTATAAGTTTGAAGGAGCCTTTAGAAACTTTAGTATTTGGACAAAAGGTCTTCCATGCCGTAACGCCACTTGGAACAGAATGTAGTACGGAGGCTTTTCGCGATATTTTATTAGTAACATTTTCTTATAAGGAGACAAAATGAGAGAGAATAAAATAATTATGATTTCTGGAGCCAATAGCGGTATAGGTTATGCTTGTATAAAATACTTTTTAGAAAAATCATTTCATGTAATAGCGCTTGATATTAATAATAATAATTTAATAGATTATATGAAAACAGATATGCCTTTGAAAGTAGTGCAAATTGATTTAAGTAATAGCGGAGCGATTCATAATCTTTTTACTCAATTAGATTTAGAAAAGCTTTCTCCTGATATATTAATAAATGCAGCTGGTATTCGAGAGATAACACCTGTTTTACATTTATCCGATGATATGTTTAAAAAAGTAATTGATGTAAATTTAGTAGCCCCATTTATCCTTTCTAGGGAAGTAGCGAAGCGATGGTGTGAATCGAAAATAAAAGGTTGTATTGTGAATATAGCATCGGTTTCTGGATTAATGGCTGAACCAGAGCGAGCTGCTTATGTTGCATCAAAGCATGCTTTAATCGGATTAACTAAACAGATGGCTATGGAATTTGGGAAGCAAAATATAAGGGTAAATAGCATTTCTCCTGGTGTTATTAGAACTGAACTTACAGAAGAATACTTTAGTAATAAAGCCTTGATGTCTATGATAAAAAGTAATCAATCTTTAGATACTTGGGGGTTGCCGCAGGATATTGTTTCATGTATTGAGTACTTGATTTCTGATCAGGCCCGCTTTATTACTGGTTCTAATTTTGTAATTGATGGTGGTTGGACTGCTGGGAAAAATTTATAATTGAGTGTTTTTGAGGAAAAGCACCTGTCCTTTTTTAGGCTGGTGTTTTTCTCACTATAAACCGAGTTTTTATTGGAGGGGGATTAATTTGCTTCAAAAAAGTTTTAAGCAAGAGAAAACGGTACCGGCCTTAAAGATGATAGCGTCAATGGTTATCTTTGGATCAGTTGGATTTTTTTCGGTTCAAACAAACTTACCTTCGTTTGAATTAGTGTTTGTAAGGTGTATTTTTGCGACAATATTTTTAAGTGTATGCTGGTTGCTTACAGGGCAATATAAACAAGATAAATGGGAACGAAAAGAAGTTATTCAAGTTTTAATATGTGGCTTTTTCTTAGTATTTAATTGGGTTTTCTTATTTAAAGCCTTTGAAAATATGTCAGTTACAATTGCTATCTCAGTTTATCATCTTGCACCAGTAATTGTACTGTTAATTGGAAGTATCGTCTTTAAAGAAAAATTAACATTAATATCTATCATTTCAATAGTTGTGTGTTTTGCAGGAGCTTTATTAATTGCTGGTATCGATGGAAGCTTCTCTGTCGGCTCATTAATGTCTTCAGGTATGATATGGGGATTTCTTGCAGCTCTCTTTTATGCATTTACAACTTTATTTGGTAAAGGGATTAACAAAATGAGTGCGTATGCAATGACATTTTTACAAACATTCTTGGGGATATTTCTTTTAATACCATTTATAGATTTAGATGCTTTTAGTGGCCTCACTCAAAGTAATTGGACATATATTATAGCTACTGGTTTTATTCACACAGGGATAGTATATTATCTGTTTTTTGATAGTCTACGTTATTTATCTACAAAAACAATCTCAATATTAGTTTTTTTAGATCCGGCAGTGGCAATATTATTAGATACTGTACTTACTGGATTCCGTCCAACTTTAATGCAAATAACAGGAATTCTTTTTATTTTTATTGGCATGACTTTAACATTAAAAAAATCTAAAGATAAAAAACTGAGCCAAAAAGAAAATCAAATTGAAAGCGATGCTAGTATATCTCAACAATAATGAAATATATTGTGCATAAAACGATAAACCTTGCATGAATTATGTAAGGTTTATTTTAGTTCAAAATAATTCATATTTATAATATATAATTTTCAAAACTGAGGTATGTGTTTCTTTAATATGCTTTTGATTCATATTTTTTGATAATATATAAGTAATAAATTCATAGAATTGGAGTGATGAGATGCAGCCGTTAGAAAGAGAGATTCATTCTAATATGCTGAAAGTGTGGCGAATTCACGCTTTAATTGGGGCGGCAGTTATACTAACAGTCGTAATTGCGTATTTCTTTTTTATGATTAATTTTAACTGGTGGGGCTGGTTGTTTGGACTATTAGTAACAGGAGCCATTATATTTATTCCACTTGATTATTTTATGTTTCCAAATTTACGTCAGCGCTATTATAGTTACAGATTAAATGAAGAAGAGATTGAGATTCAAAAGGGAATGTTCGTTGTAAAACGCGTACTTATTCCGATGATCCGTGTGCAGCACGTAACGATTGAGCAAGGGCCAATCATGAGAAAGTATAATTTAGCAGAATTACATATTTCAACAGCCGCAACTTCCCATAGTATCCCAGGTTTAACGAAAGAAGAAGCAGAACAGCTGAAAAGACAAATTGGAGAACTTGCGAAAGTGAGTGATGAGGATGTATAAGAGGCAACATCCGATTACGATATTGTTAGGTATTAGGGTTGCGAGTTTGTTGCCACTTATTATTCTTGTTTTATTTAAACCTGATGAACAAGTGGAACCTTGGTATTTATTTTATCTTTTTCTTCTGGTTGTTTTATTCATCATGGCTATTTTTTCAGCAATTAAATGGTATTTTAAAGTGTACTGGATTGAGAATAATATTTTACATATAAAGCACGGTGTTTTTGTAAAGAAGGAAAGTTATTTAAATAAAGAACGTGTGCAAAATGTTAGTACGTCTTCTAACGTTATTTATCAGATGCTTGGACTTATGAAGTTAAATATAGAAGTAGCGGGTGGTGGTAGTGAACCAGAAGTGATGTTGGCTGGTATTAAAGAAGACGAGGCAAAACATTTAATCGCTTTATTACATAAGAAAGAAACTACTGTAAAAGAAGAAATAGAAGAGGAAGAAAGCAAGACGGTTTATCAGTTAACAGCGAAAGAGGTTTTAGCAGCAGCGATTACCTCTGGTCGGTTCGGACTAGTGTTTTCTGGACTAGTACTTCTTTACACAAAGTTTGATTTTATTCTTCCTGAAGGATTCACAAGTAAAGTAGAAGCGTATGTGATGGGAAACGGTGTTTATAAACTAATTGTAATAGCATTAATTTTAATGGCAATTTCATGGATTATTTCCACGGCTGGATATGTGTTGAAATATGCAAACTTTAAAATTGAGCGAAAAGGGGAAGAAATTCGTATCGTTCAAGGTTTATTTGAAAAGAAAGAGTTTGTCTTAAAATTGCACCGAATTCAAGCGATTACTGTAAAAGAATGTATGCTTCGCCAGCCATTTGGTTATTGCGCTGTTGAAGTGGAAGCAATTCACAGTATTGGAGCAGCAAGTAATGAAGTGATGCTGCATCCGTTTATGAAGAAAAAAGATGTACGGCAACTGCTCACATATTTAGAGTTACCTTATGAAATTGAAGCGGAGATCGTTCACTTACCAAAAACAGCGTTGCGTCGTTATTTCATTATGGGCTGGTTAATAAGTATCATACTAACAGTTTTAATTGCCAGCGTTAGTATATATTTAAAACAATATATTGCATTGTTTGTTATTTTACCGTTATTTATCGTATTTTCGTTACTTGCGTATGCTAGATATAAAAGCGGCGGTTATGAATTAAGAGAAAATCAACTAACGGTTGTATATCGTGATTTTTCGAAATATACAGGAATAATGCGAAGAAGACATGTTCAAGCAGTAGGTTATAATCAATCGTATTTTCAAAGAAAGGATGAATTATGTACAACTCTTGTAGCGGTAGCGGGGTTATGAAGTAAAGCATATGAGAAAAAAAGATTCACTTCGTATATATAATTGGTACAAAGAAAAAGGAAACACCGGTGTGTAATGGTGTTTCCTTTTTATGTCATGATTTGTCGATAAGTCGATATATTCGAAGAATCGCTGATATAATTCGAGTTGCGCTGATATATTCGAAAAATCGCCGATATAATTTCACATACCGAGAATTCCGAACTCCAAACTCCAAAAAATTAAACTAACACATTAAAAGTAGTCACAAAAGATGGACGTGAGAAAATACTCTTTTGCTGTTCCGCATGTGGATGTGCCGGAGCTTGTCCTTCTGCTTGCGTGGAACGTTTTTTATGAGCGTTTTCGAATGAACGTGATTCTGTCCAGTCTTTAAAGTTTTGCTCTGTTTCCCACATCGTTAAGATAACATATGTATCGTTACTTAATGGGCGTAGAACACGGATCGCTTGGAATCCTGGTTCGTTTTCGATAAGGCCTGCGCGGTTTTTAAAGCGGTTTTCAAATACAGGGCGACCTTCGTCTGTGACAGAAATGTTGTTACAAACGATATAGCCAGGTTGTCCTTTAAATTCACCGACAGCATCTAGTACGTCATACTTAAGTGAGCCTTCTACAGATTCTTCTGTATTTTCTTTATAAAACATATTTTTTTCATCATTTTTTGCAGTGAAATGTGCTTGTTCTAGAGGTGTTTCATATGAAATAATAGCCTTCATTTTAATGCCCCCTTAATAGTTTGTTTCTATTATATCAACTCTCTTAAAAAACTTCGAAGATAATATACATAAAGATACTTCTTTTTCAAATAATAAATGTACCATCATTTGGAAAGAAGGACGATGTATGAAGAAAGTAAAGTGGACTTTATTAGGCGGCGTCGCAACGTTCGTAGTAGCGATTGTACTCTATAAACTTATCGTGTTAGCTGGTGGCTATATGATGGATGAAAAGCAGCTCGTTTTCCACTCTTCATCACGTATCGTTGACCAGAAAGGGAAAGAAATTACGAAATTATACGTAGAAAATAGAGAGCTCGTACCGATCGAGCAAATTCCGAAGTATGTGCAACAGGCATTTGTTGCGGTGGAAGATTCTCGTTTTTATGAGCATCAAGGAATTGATTATCCCTCTATATTCCGTGCTCTTTATAAAGATACGTTAGCTGGAGAAAAGGTAGAGGGCGGTAGTACCATTACGCAGCAACTCGCTAAAAACGTCTTTTTAACTCGTGAAAAAACATTTACGCGCAAATTGAAGGAAGTCGCAATTTCTCTTCAATTAGAGCAAAAATATACGAAGCAACAAATTCTTGAAATGTATATGAACCATATTTATTTTGGTCATGGGGCTTACGGTATTCAAGCAGCAGCAAAGTTATATTTTAATAAAAATGTTGAGGATTTAACAGTAGAGGAAGGGGCAATGCTTGCAGGCCTTCCGAAGTCACCAAACGGATATTCACCGTACTATTCTGCAGAGAAGAGTAAGGAACGCCGCGATCTAGTATTGTCACTTATGCATAAACAAGGCTATTTGACTGCCGAAGATAGCGTACGTTATCAAGGAAAGACGATTGCTTTATATAAAAACTTAGACGAAAATGAGCTCGCATATATGCCGTATATTGATATGGTCATAGATGAAGCAGCTCGTTTATACGGATTGTCTCATCAAGAAGTACTTCGCGGAGGATATACGTTTGTCGTACCTATGGATGAAAAAATTCAAAAGGTAGCGTATAACCAGTTTCAAGATGCAAGGAATTTTCCTGGGAAAGAAGAAGGGGCACAAGGTGCATTTTTATTAATGGATAATCGTACGGGAGGGATTAAAGCGGCGATTGGGGGAAGAAAGTACGTCCCGAGAGGATTTAATCGTGTTTTTGCCAAAAGGCAGCCCGGATCTGTTTTAAAACCACTTATCGTTTATGCACCAGCACTAGAAACGAAAAAGTATAATCCGTATTCTTTATTAACGAATGAAAGAAATTCTTTTGAAGGGTATGAACCTCGAAATTATAATCATGAGTATTCAAAAGAAATGACGATGTATGATGCGATTTTAGAGTCGGCAAACGTACCGGCAGTTTCTTTATTAAATGAGTTAGGGGTAGAAGAAGGAAAGCAATATTTAGAAAAAGGAAATGTCCATATTGCAGATGCTGGTTTAAGTACAGCGCTTGGCGGATTGAAAAATGGCGTTTCAACATTTGATCTTGTAAAAATGTATCGTTCATTTTTAGCAAATGGAAATATTATCGAGCCGCACGTTATTGATAAAGTATTAAATAGACACGGTGCAGTCATTGGGGAATCTCCAAAAGTAGAGACGAAAATCTTCTCGAAGCAGACAGCATGGTATATGACGAAAATGTTAGAAGGAGTTGTGAAGGAGGGGACAGCGAGAGCAGGTGTATATAACGGTGCGCTAGCTGGAAAAACGGGTACAACTTCATTGCCAAATGACGATAAGGGAGCAAGAGATATGTGGTTCGTCGGCTATACACCGAACTTAGTAGGCGCTGTTTGGATTGGTTATGACCGTACGGATAAGGAACATCAGTTGCAAGGAGAAAGTGCATCTGCGACAAAATTGTTTAAGAAAATTTTAACGAAGGCAAATGTAGAACATAAAGAGAAGTTTATGAAGCCTGAAGGTGTGGAAACAATCGGTGCTCCGATTCGGCTGCGCAAAATTGAAGATGTAAAAATGAAACTATCATTTAGCCCTTTCGGTTTATTTAAAGCAAAATTAAGTTGGACGCCACTTCCAGATAACAGAATTATGTACCGAATCTATAGAGTGGAGAACGGAATTCATACGCATGTTAGCACTGTAAATGGTGCTGGAGAATATGAGGAAAAGTTCGTTAACATATTTTCAAAACCGAGCTTTTACGTTGTACCATATAATTCACAAACGAATCGCGAAGGAGAAAAGTCAAAAGTAGCTAAACCATAGTTTTTCTCTGTGTTATAATAAGAATGTTGTGAAAATAGTAAGCGTTTTTACGAATGTTTGTGTCAATTTAATGAACAACGTACATAATATTATGCATTTTGTTTTTACAAGCTGTATAGTAAAAAAAGATAAATATCGAACGTATTCGAAGCATTGGTAAGGAAGGGAGCAAGGGTCTTGGTAAGAACTATAAATGAGACATTTTTAAAAGCATGTAGGGGGAAACGTACTGATTATGTACCAGCATGGTATATGCGTCAGGCAGGTCGTTCGCAGCCGGAATATAGAAAGATAAAAGAAAAGTATTCTTTATTTGAAATTACACACAATCCAGAGTTATGTGCTTACGTTACAAAATTGCCGGTTGATCAATATAACGTAGACGCAGCAATTCTTTATAAAGATATTATGTCACCACTACCTGCAATTGGTGTGGATGTAGAAATTAAATCAGGTATTGGCCCAGTTATCGATAACCCAATCCGTTCTTTACAAGACGTAGAAAAACTAGGGGAAATCAATCCAGAAGATGATGTACCGTACATACTAGATACAATTCGTTTATTAACGACAGAAATGTTAGACGTACCGTTAATCGGTTTTTCAGGAGCTCCATTTACATTAGCGAGCTATATGATTGAAGGCGGTCCATCTCGTAACTACCATAATACGAAAGCGTTCATGTATGCAGAGCCAAAAGCTTGGTTTGCTTTAATGGATAAGCTAGCAGATATGGTTATCACATATTTAAAAGCGCAAATTAACGCAGGAGCAAAAGCAGTTCAAATTTTCGATTCTTGGGTTGGAACAGTAAATGTAGCAGATTATCGCGTATTTATTAAACCAGCAATGGAGCGTATTTTTGCAGAAGTTCGTAAGATGGGTGTACCGATGATTATGCACGGCGTAGGAGCTGCACACTTAGTGAATGAGTGGCACGACTTACCGCTTGATGTAGTCGGCTTAGACTGGCGCTTACCGATTGAAGAAGCACGTGCACGCGGCGTTCTTAAGGCGGTACAAGGAAATATGGACCCTTCATTCTTACTTGCACCATGGTCTGTTATTGAAGAACATGTAAAAGGTATTTTAGATCAAGGGATGAAACAGCCGGGTTATATCTTTAACTTAGGTCACGGTGTGTTCCCAGAAGTAAATCCAGATACATTAAAACGTTTAACTACATTTATTCATGAATATTCTAAAGGGAAGTTAGCGAAGTAAAGGAGAATTGCTGTATGAAAAAGAAAATTGGTTTGCTTGTAATGGCATACGGAACGCCATATAAAGAAGAAGATATTGAACGTTACTATACACATATTCGCAGAGGAAGAAAGCCAAGTCCTGAAATGTTGGAAGATTTAACAGAGCGTTACCGTGCAATTGGTGGTATTTCTCCTTTAGCTACTATTACATTAGAGCAAGCTAAGAAGTTAGAGAAGCGCTTAAATGAAGTACAAGATGAAGTAGAGTACCATATGTATCTTGGCTTAAAACATATTGAACCGTTTATTGAAGATGCAGTGAAAGATATGCATAACGACGGAATACAAGATGCAATCGCACTTGTTCTTGCACCTCATTATTCTACGTTTAGCGTGAAATCATACGTTGGACGAGCACAAGAAGAAGCTGAGAAACTTGGAAACTTAACAATTCATGGCATTGATAGCTGGTATAAAGAGCCGAAATTCATCCAGTACTGGGTTGATGCAGTGAAAGGTATATATAACGGTATGTCAGATGCAGAGCGTGAAAAAGCAGTATTAATTGTATCTGCACATAGCTTACCAGAGAAAATTATTGCAATGGGCGATCCATATCCAGATCAATTAAATGAAACAGCGGATTATATCGCGCGCGGAGCTGAAGTAGCAAACTATGCAGTAGGCTGGCAAAGTGCAGGAAACACACCAGATCCTTGGATTGGTCCAGATGTACAAGATTTAACGAGAGAACTAAATGAAAAGCACGGTTATACTTCATTCGTATATGCACCAGTTGGATTTGTTGCGGAACATTTAGAAGTTTTATATGACAACGACTTTGAGTGTAAAGTTGTAACGGATGAAATTGGTGCGAAATATTATCGTCCAGAAATGCCAAATGCATCGGACGCATTTATTGATTGTTTAACAGATGTTGTATTAAAGAAAAAAGAATCTGTACTGTAAGAAGAAAGGGGGAGCCTGCTTGAGGAAAAAAGTTGTGATCGTCGGCGGAGGTATTACTGGATTAACAGCAATGTATAACTTACAAAAAAATATTCATGAAAAAAACTTGCCGATTGATACATTACTTATAGAAGCATCGGGTAAACTTGGCGGAAAAATTCAAACCGTTCGAAAAGATGGATTTACAATTGAGCGCGGACCGGATTCTTTCTTAGCACGAAAAGAAAGTGCAGCTAGATTAGTGAAAGAATTAGGCCTTGGCGATGAACTTGTAAATAATCAAGCCGGTCAATCATTTATCCTCGTAAACAATCGATTACATAAAATGCCGAATGGATCAATGATGGGAATTCCAACGCAAATTACGCCGTTTTTATTTTCCGGGCTGTTCTCCCCAATTGGTAAACTAAGAGCTGGTTTTGATCTATTAATGCCAAGGTCAAAGCCAGTATCTGACCAATCACTCGGACAATTCTTCAGACATCGTCTTGGAAACGAAGTGGTTGAAAACTTAATAGAACCGTTACTATCGGGTATTTATGCAGGGGATATTGATGAAATGAGCTTAATGTCAACATTCCCGCAAATGTATCAGATTGAGCAGAAACATCGCAGCATTTCACTCGGTATGCGTACGCTCGCTCCGAAAGAAGAGAAAGCTGAACCGAAAAAAGGAATCTTCCAAACAGTGAAAACAGGTTTAGAATCTATCGTTGAATCTCTTGAAGCAAAGATGCATGAAGGTACGATAATAAAGGGAACTCGCATTGAAAAAGTTGCAAAACAGGGTGATGGTTATACGATTACTCTTAGTAACGGAAAAGAAATAGAAGCAGACGCTATCGTAGTGGCAACTTCGCATAAAGTATTGCCGTCCATGTTTGCTCAATACAAGCAGTTTCGTTTCTTTCGTAATATTCCATCCACATCCGTTGCGAATGTCGCACTTGCTTTCCAAAAGTCTGCAATCCAGCGCGATATTAATGGTACAGGATTTGTCGTATCACGAAATAGCGATTACACCATTACAGCATGTACGTGGACGCATAAAAAATGGCCACATACAACGCCAGAAGGAAAAACACTCCTTCGCTGTTACGTTGGACGTGCTGGTGATGAAGCGGTTGTAGAACAAACTGAAGAAGAGCTCGTTCAGCTCGTACTAGAAGATTTAAGAAAGACGATGGATATTACAGAGGATCCAGAGTTTACAATCGTAAGCCGCTGGAAAGAAGCGATGCCTCAATATACAGTAGGCCATAACGAGCGAATGAAAAAGCTCACAACATTTATGGAGAAAGAGTTGCCTGGTATATACTTGGCAGGTAGCTCCTATGCTGGTGCTGGACTTCCAGATTGTATTAATCAAGGTGAGGAAGCTGCAAAGCGTGTATTATCTCATTTGGAGAAAGTAATAGATGCTGAATTAATCGCACAATAAACGAAACGCCTTCAATCATATTGAAGGCGTTTCGTTTATTATATAAAATACTTATTCGCCAATAAACATATATAAGTTATTTGGCTTTATAACAGCATCTCCTGCATAAATAACCCATTCTGTTAAGTTATCAAAATCTAAATGATAACTATTTCCTTCACTCATATCTTCTATGAAATATGGTTCATTAATGAGTATTCCTTGAATGAAATCTTCCGTAATGTTTTGCATTTCAAACCACATATGTTCACTTTTTCCTTCTTCGTAGGAGACACCAAACTTAGCAAGGAAACGAAAATCTTCATTTGATTGTTCAATGTGAAAAATGTTGCTGAAATACCCAAAAGTATTTTTCGCATTGTAAGCCATACGATCGGTTTCACTATTTGTTTTATAGAACATGAGCCCTGTAGCTTCCTCGTGTTCTTTGAAAAAACTTTCAATATATTCTTCTGAAGTATTAAATTTGAATAAGAGAACGGATGGAGATTGATGGTATTCATCTCGGGCATCCATTCCGCCTAAGAATGCATTTTGTGAATCTATTGGTTGTAGACTCACTTCCTCATCTTCGATTGAAGATAATTGGTCCATACTCGTTTTATGCCCTATATAAGATAATCCTTTTTCCCACGGAACAGCGACTGTATGTATAGAACCTTGCTGACTATGCGCGATAACGATAGGCTCATTCATAGGGACTTGTCCATTCTCAACGGCATTATTAGCAAATGTTTGAAAGAGATCGCTAATGCCGTAGTAGGAAGAAATGCGATTTGGAATAATTAACTCTATTTCAGTTACGCCTGCTCTTAAAAGACCATGTGTATGAAACCAATATTGCGTAGGCTCACCGTCTTTATCGTCTTCATAAACGGAATGAATAACGTATAAGTCAGGAATGTCAGGTAATAATTCATTTTCAACGTGATATTCAATATAGCTTCTAGATATCACTTTCATTGCTGCACTTGAATCGATTACAAATAACAAATCTGGGGCGAGATTCCATAAGAACTGTAACTGCTGGAAAAAGCAGTCCAGTACATCGCCTACAAATAGCGTACGAGTGAAAATTTCAGTGCCGAAAGCTGCATCTTCAAAATTACGATCTACGATTGTAGTATCTTGTCTATTGTACATTTTATATCCTTCTGGATCGTTCGGTTCATCAATATGCAGTTCATACGGTATGACTGTTTCACCCATATGTAATTCAACAATAAGGCTTGTCTCATCACTATAAACAATTTTTAAATCATCAACTTTAGTAGCGATCGTTTCTAGTCGCTGTTTTAACTGCTCAATTGTAATTCTAGTTGGTATAACGGCAATCATATCTGAAAAATGACGTTCTAATGTTCCATTCATAGCTGCGCGGTATGTTTCTGTTTGCACTTCCATCCAATCACTCCTATTCAAATGAATCCATTTTACATGCCAATTAAATGTCGATATTTTCTGTTTTCTCTCTCTAACATTATAGAGTGTATTTGTAGAAGGTGTAAAATTATTATTTTGTATTATAGTTTGAAAGCTTGTAAATTAAATAAATCTTTTGTAAAATTTGTCGAAATATAGTTCTATATAACGAATCATTTGTTATGATAGAAATGCTGAGAAAATATGAAATAGAGAGAGGAAAATGGCTGTGAAGAAATTGTTAAGTGTCTTTTTATCATTCTTGCTATTGCTTTCATTTACTGGAACTTTAGCGCAAGCAGAAGAAACTGCTTCTATGTCAGTAGAAAAAGCAATTCAAGTATTTAAGCAGCAAGGGAAAATGAAGGGGATAGTAGAAGGATATATTGTTGGATATACGCAAAGTTCTTCTAAATATACGAAGGATCCAGCTAAGTTTGATGATACAAACGTAGCAATTGCAGATTCGCCAAACGAAACGAATCCAGACAAAATCATGCCCGTTCAGTTACCGAAAGGTGATGTGAGAACGGCAGTGAATGTAAAAGATCACCCTGAAAATATCGGGAAGAAAGTTAGTTTGACTGGGACCCTTGAATTATATTTTAGTAACCCAGGTCTAAAATCAGTAACAGCTTATAAGTTTCAAGGTGAAGGACAAAACCGTGTTAGCGATGTAGTAGCTTCACCGAATGGTGGAGAAGTTGCTAAAGGAACAGCGGTAACATTAACGACGAATATAGAAGGCGCAACAATCTACTATACGTTAGATGGCTCTAATCCTACTAATAAAAGTGTTCGTTATAATGGACAAATTATAGTGAATGAAAATAGTGTAGTGAAAGCAATCGCAGAAAAAGAAGGACTTACTCCTTCAGCAATTTCGACATTTTCATTTATTATCGTAAATAATGAACAGGTTCGTATTCATGACATTCAAGGAAAATCACATATGTCTCCTTACAACGGGAAGAAAGTATACAATGTGGAAGGCGTTGTCACAGCGCTTGATAAAAATGGCTTTTATATAGAAGATAATCAACCAGATAATGATCCAGCTACTTCAGAAGGTATGTACGTATATAAAAAAGATGCGAATGTAGCAGTAGGAGATCTTATTCAAGTTGATGGAGTAGTAGAAGAATATGTTGGACCAGGATATGCAGAGCGATTTGAAACAGACTTAACGACGACAGAAATTAAGGCGAGTCGCGTTGCTGTAGTCGCAAAAGATCAACCTTTACCAGCACCGATCATATTTGGAGAAAACGGTGTGAAAATCCCGGACCAGATTATTGATAATGATGCATTTGGTTTATTTGATCCAACTGAAGATGCAATCGACTTCTATGAAAGTATAGAAGGCATGCGTGTTACGATGCCAACACCAAAAATCATTACACCTCAGAAAAACGGAAATTTATATGTAACAGTAAAAAATGGTGGAGATAAAATAGTAACACAATATGGAACACCTCTATTAGATGAAAATCAATTAAACCCAGAGCGCCTTTCTGTAAAAGTACCTCGCGATTATGTAGCAAAAGTAGGAGATACTTTCACTGGAGATATAACAGGGGTAGTCGGATATGATTACGGTTCGTTCCGCATTTCGCCAATAACGGAATTACCATCTGTAGTGGATGGTGGATTTAAGCAAGTAGGCGCAAATATTCAGCCTCGTCTTGATAAGTTAACAGTTGCTACATATAACATTGAAAACTTCTCGGCGAATAAAAAAGAAACAACAGATGAAAAGGTAAAAGCGTTAGCATATTCTATTAAATACAATTTAAAAATGCCAGATATTATCGGTGTAGAGGAAATGCAAGATAATAACGGATCAATTAATGACGGTACAACAGATGCGTCATTAAGCGCAAAACGTATCATTGATGCAGTTCTAGAAATTCGCGGGCCAAAGTATGAGTATGTAGAAATCGCTCCAAACAATAATCAAGACGGAGGAGCACCAGGAGCGAATATTCGCGTCGGTTTCTTCTATAATCCATCACGCGTGAAATTAGCGACGGTACCGAAGTTACTTGATAAAAATGTCGTTCGTATTGGAGACGAAAATCCATTATTTGAAAGTACACGTAAACCGTTAGCGGCAGAATTTACGTTCCAAGGACAAAACATTGTTGTCGTTGCAAATCACTTAAACTCAAAAATAGGAGATGCAACGCCATTTGGAAAAGTGCAGCCGCTCGTATTAAAAAGTGAAGACAAACGAATTCAGTTAGCGCAAGAAGTAAATCATTTCGTACAAGGAATTCAGAAAAAGAATACGAATGCACCAGTTGTCGTGTTAGGTGATATGAACGATTTCGAATTCTCTAAACCACTAAAAACACTAGAGGGAACAATCTTAAAAGATATGTTAAACACAGTACCGAAAGAGAATCGTTACACGTACATTCACGAAGGAAATGCGCAAGTGTTAGATCATATTTTAGTAACAAACAACATCGCACCGCACACAATTGTAGATCCAGTGCACTTAAACTCAAACATAATGAAAGAGCACGGACGTGTAAGTGACCACGACCCAGTACTTGCTCAAATTGATTTGAAGAAGGCTTCTTAAAGTGGGGAACGCTTAGGTGACTAAGCGTTCTTTTTTTGCATCGTTATAGAATAGTATAAAGAGATGATTCCTTTTTTTGTAATCTAATGATAAAATTGATTGAATATTTAGTTTTTAACAAGGGGGACAACAATGCAGTTACAAATAAATGGAAAGGTAATGAATCAGTTTGCAATTTTTTTTAGTACGATCATCATGCTTCAGTTTGTAGCTGATATAACAGGACTTACAAGCAATCTAGATATTACGTATAACTTAATACATACAG
The DNA here is from genome assembly GCF_002218325.1 of Bacillus sp. M13(2017). NCBI lineage: Bacteria > Bacillati > Bacillota > Bacilli > Caryophanales > Bacillaceae > Bacillus > Bacillus sp. M13(2017). Next base: position 100,996 of record NZ_KZ268511.1, read on the forward strand.
CAGCTTCTTATATAACATTTAGTTTGGCGGTTATTTTCACTTTAATAGGTGCAAGAAGAGAATTAAGTAAATATGCAATTGTTTCATTATGTTTAGTTGTAGGTATTAAAGCGATTTATTTTGTAGCGGTCGTTATTTTATGGGGGGTGGCTGGTACACCGTAAGTGAATAGTAAATAAACCCTAATTTCCAATATAGTAAGGAAATTAGGGTTTTATTATACTTGAAACGCTTTTCTACACCGCTCTCTTTTTTGCAGTCTTCTTTTATATTTTTTTCTATCCCGCTTTACTCCTTGTATATACATAAGTAAGCTAACGAAAAGGAAGAAAGCACATTGCGTCATTAAAATATATGGTGACATGCCTTGCAATGGTTGTTTCGGATCATATAAATGAAAAGGTGCTCCGCCTATTGAAGGAAGTATTGTATTTAGCAGGACGTACGGAATGGAGGCGGCTGCAAATGGAAAGAGAATTGCCATATAGTCTTTTTGTGACCATACAGATGCAGCAAGTCCTAAAAGGGCCATTAAACCTGCAAATAAAAAATTAATTCCGATATATACAGTAATGTAAGTGAGAGGCGCATCAAAATATAGGTTTGCGAACATTCCATCAGCATTTATGATGCCTGACCCAACCGTAGGTGTTCCGTCTGGAATGGTTAATTTGCAAAATAATAACGATAAGATGAATGGAAGTGTATAAAGAAATCCTCCGCAAAAAAACGTAACGATATATTTCGCTACGGAATAAGGAAATATAGAAATCCCCTTACTCACAAACGGTTTAAAACCATCGGACTTATCCGAATTGTAACTTGTACTAAAGGGGAAACTCGCAATAACTGGCATTAATAATAAATAAACATCCATTTCATTGTCGCGAAATCCAATCCATTTTAAATCTGTTGATATAGGACCATTTGCTGCGTCTCCTAAATAACGAATTACATAATAATAGTGATAAATGCAAATAAGAACGAATCCACTAAGCATCATAATGAAAGAAATACGACTACAAAAAGCTTGCTTTATATTTAAACGAAGTGCACGCATCATGAATGAAAAAGCCTCCACTGTTTTGATAAACTTTTCTATTTTCTATATTACTATTAATTGTAAAGATTTTCTTGTTTTTTTATTTGATTATTTAAAAAAGAGGAATTTTGTTGTTGTGAAGTAAGGTTAGCTGGAATTAATTTTTTCTAAAATATGGTTGACAATTAAGTATTACATTTGTAATCTTAATTGTAGATTACGAATGTAATACTTAGGAGTGAAACATACGATGACAAATCAATTACCTAAAATATCTGAAGCAGAATTAGAAATTATGAAAGTACTTTGGTCGAATTCTCCACAAACAGCGAATGAAATTATAGAAGAACTGGAAGATACAATGGAATGGAAACCAAAAACAATCCGCACATTAATTAATCGATTAGTACAAAAGGAAGCCGTTTCTTACCATCAAGATAAAGGGCGAATGTATGCTTATTATCCGTTAGTATCACAAGATAATTATTTGCAAGTGGAAACGAAATCTTTACTAAAGCGTTTTTGCGGTGCAGCGTTTAAACCATTACTTGTTAATTTCTTAAAAGAGGAGAAATTATCTTCAGAAGATATTAATGAATTAAAACGCATTTTAGATGAGAAGACAGAGGAGAATAAGAGGAAGGGTCGATAAAAATGATAAACACGCTTATAAATGTATACCTTCCTCATTTTTTTGATTGGCTTATAGAAACGTCACTTATGGCTAGCATATTAGTTGGATTTATTTTATGTATAAAAGTTCTATTTAGAAATAAATTAACCCCCCGGTGGCAATATATGCTGTGGATCGTATTAATGATAAGACTCCTTTTACCGTGGTCGCCAGATAGCTCTTATAGCATTTACTCATTACTTTCCTATCGTTCTAGTGTATCGGAAGTGATTCCAAAAAATATGCCGGCTACTGAGAATATAGTGAACATAGAAAGCGACCGTAAAGTGGAATTGGAATCAAATCCTAAAATGGTGACAAAAACTAGCGAACCGGAAGTAGAAGTCAGTTTGGAAAAACAGACTACATTTTCTTTATACAAACTTGCTTTGTATGTTTGGCTAGCTGGGGTAATCATATTAGCAACCATCACGTTTCTTACAAATAGACGGTTATATTCGTACATAAAGAAACAACCGGATATTACGGATGAACAGGTCATTACAGTGTTTGATCGCTGTAAGCAGTCTATGAAAATGAAGAAGGCAGTTTCATTACGTCTAGCAGGAAAGATTGCGAGCCCAACTGTGTTTAGTTTCTTTCGTCCGAAAGTATTACTATCAAAAAAACATATGAAAGTATTAAATGAGCAACAATTACAATATGTCTTTTACCATGAGTTAGCTCATATTAAGAGAAAAGATGTAGCTGTAAATTGGATTATGTACAGTTTAATCCTATTAAATTGGTTCAATCCGATTCTTTGGTACGCCTATTTTTGTATGCGAGAAGATCAAGAATTGGCATGTGATGCATATGCGCTTACTTTCATAGATAAAGAGGAGCAAATTGCATACGGACATACAATTATTACCCTTTTAGAACACTATTCCTATCAAGTACCAAGCCTAGCAAATTTAAGTAGAAATAAACGAACACTAAAAAGGAGAATCGTTATGATTAAAAAATTCCAAAAGAAATCGTATCGTCTTTCTTTACTTGGAGTGATTGCTATAGTTGCTATTGCATCCCTTTTTTTATTCAATGCACGTGCAACGGAAGGGAAAGAAAAGCAAGAGGATAAAGTGGAGCAGTCAAAGGATGCTTTCCAAAATGCTGTAGATATGCTGTTTGGTACAGAAGAAAATGCGAAAAAAGAATATAGGTATTCAGCAAGAGTGTATGAAAATAAGACAGATTATTTATATTTAGCTGAAAAGGCTTTAACAAAAGATGAGTTTCAACAGTACATAAAATTGTATAAAGAAATTATTAATATACAGAAAAAAGGTGCTCCGAGAGATTCTGACTACGAGTCAATATTTTTTAGGGAAGAACGTTTAACAGAAGCTGATCGTGAAAAATTATATGCACTTTATGATCAATCAAAACCGTTTAATGACAAAGTGGAAGAATCTTTAAATTACACGGTAAAGGAAGCGCAGGAACATGTAGATTTTCAAATTAAGAAGCCAACTTACACAATTGAAGGCTACGATCTAAAGGAGGAAAAGGTAAGTTGTTTTATTAAGAGAAGACCTGAGTTAATTATTGAATTAGAGTATACAAACGGAAAAGGAAACTATACAACTTATCAATCACAAGTATTTGGAGAAAGTAAAGATCCGTTCCATGCTTTATTTGTTGTAGAAGAAAATATTGAACAGTACGAATTAGAAGGTAATCAAATATTCTATGCGACTCATAACTCAGATAGGAATTTACAAGGTATGAAGATGATTGTTCCTGCAAAAGGGAAAGATAGTGCATATCAAATTGTTATTATTAATCATAGTTTAGAGAACCCAGGAGAAGCAGTATTCGATAAAAATGTAAATAAAGAAGAATTAGAGAAAATTATGCTTTCTATGTTGAAATAGTAAAAAGGTGTTCTTAAGATGTATATCTCTAGAACATCTTTTCCTTTTCTCTTTTCTTCTGATAAACTATGGAAAGTATGATATACAATGACTGAAATTTTTTTATACTGGAAATAATAAAAAGAGAACTTGTATAGAATGTAAGCGTGTGGTAATATCAAAGATGTACCGATTGACTATATTATCCAATTGGTCATTTTTGGAGGTGATGATGTGGCAATAGATCGAAAACGTTCTATTATTGAGGCTGCAACAAAGTCTTTTTCAGCGTTCGGTTATAAAGCAACAACGATGGATCAAGTAGCGAAGTTAGCGAATGTAGGAAAAGGAACGATTTATACTTTTTTCAAAAATAAAGAAGAGCTATTTGGTGAAATTATTTCTAATTTAATTACAGAAATGAAGCAAGTTGCAGAAAATGCAATTCGTTCAGATGTTTCATTTTTTGAAAATGTACATAGAGCATTATATAGCATCTTGGAATTTAGAAAAGAACATCAGCTCATGATTAAATTAATTCAAGAAGAGCGCGATATGGGAACGAAAGAAGTACAAGAAGTTATGCAACAAGTTGATGTGGAAATCGTTTCTGTTATTCAATCGTATTTAAAGATTGCGATTGAAAAAGGTGAAATTAGCAAATGTGATCCGGAAATTACAGCATTTATTATGCTTCGTCTATATGTATCGCTTATTTTTGATTGGGAAAAAAATCACAAACCGCTAGAAAAAGAAAAAATTGCAGAATTATTTGAACTTTATTTATTAAAAGGATTGTCAAATTAAGATAATCCTTTTAATATTATAAAATATGACTAAATGAACAAAACGGTCATATATTTAATTTAAGGAGGGAAAATAATTTCATATTGAGTAAAAGTTGCATAGTATAAATTCGGGGATAAGGCATATGTATGAATAAATATAGCCTTTTTATTTGGGTGAAAATGACTAAATGAACATTTTAGTCATTTGAAAGAGGGGGAGTAAAGATGAAATGGAATCAGTTACTTCGGAAAGAGTTTACTGAAATTATAAAAAGTAAAAAAATATTAATTCCAATTATCGCGGTTTTATTCGTACCAATTTTATATGCAGGTATGTTTTTATGGGCTTTTTGGGATCCATATAAACAGTTAGATGATTTACCAGTTGCGGTAGTCAATTTAGATAAAGGTGCAGTATTTGATGGGAAACCAATTGAGGTCGGAAAAGGGCTCGTTGATAACTTAAAAGATAATACAAGTTTCAAATGGGAATTTGTAAGTGAAAAAGAAGCGAAAAAAGGAATGGAAGGTAGAAAGTATTACATGTTAGTGCGCATTCCAGATGACTTCTCAAGTAACGCTACAACATTATTAAAAGATGATCCAAAACCATTAAACTTAGAATACATTCCAAACGAAAGTTTAAACTTCCTATCTTCACAAATTGGCGGAACAGCCATTGAAAAAATTAAAGGTGAAGTATCAAGTACGTTAACGAAAACATATGCAGAGAAAATGTTTGATTCCATTCAAGACGTCTCAAAAGGATTAGCAGATGGAGCGGAAGGTGCAAATAAACTACACGACGGATCAAGTGAGCTGCATGATGGTTCAAGTAAAGTGACAGATGGCCTTCATACACTGCAAGGGAAGTCTGGGGAGATGAAGGATGGGGTTGGAAAACTATTTGATGGATCAGGGAAAGTGACAGCAGGTTTAAATACGTTAAATAGCAAAAACGGTGAAATGCAAATAGGTATCGGGAAATTAGTGGATGGATCAGGAAAAGTAACAGATGGTTTACATGCACTAAATAGTAATACAGGTATCGGAAAATTAGTAGATGGCTCCGGAAAAGTAACAGACGGTTTACATGCACTAAATAGCAATGCAGGTATTGGGAAATTAGTAGACGGATCGGGCAAAGTAACAGACGGTTTAAATACGTTAAATAGTAAAACGGGTGAGTTGCGTGATGGATCTGAGAAAGTGACCGGTGGCTTGAACAAATTAATAAGTAAATCCGGTGAATTAAAAACAGGAACAACGGACCTATCAAATGGTATGGGAAAACTTGTTGAAGGGCAAAGCCAATTAGAGGAAGGTTCTCAAGCGATCCAAAAGGGATTGCAAGAGTTAAATAGTAACGTACAAAAGTCTGCTGCAGGCTTAGAGGAAATGCAGTCGAAAGTTCCTTCTATATTGAATACAGTAAATGAAAAAATAGATGGAGCTGGGGAGAATGTAAATCAGTTAAATGAACTTACGCAATCAACAGCAGGAGATGCTAAAACTGCAGCGCAAGATGTAGCGAATTTACAAAAGCAAATTGAAAGTTTACCAAAAGAATATCAAGAGCAGTTACAGCCATTCGTAACAAGTGCTGTAAAAAGTACAGCGACAGTTCAGCAAAAAGCTGCCGGAGTAGCAGGTGGAACAAATAAATTAAATGAAGAAGTGAAACAATTAAAAGGTGAAATACATCAAACAACAAATGGGTTGCAAAAAAACTTACCAAATCCAGCAGGGATAAAAACTCTAGCAGGTGGTATTGAGAAACTAACGAGCGCACAAAATGAATTTGTTAGTAAGTTTCATGGATTTGGTGAGGGATTAGATAATGCAAAAATAGGTGCCGATAAATTAAAAGATGGATCAGTTCAATTAATTGATGGAGTAACGCAATTACAAAGTGGCTCTGGAAAAGTGACAGCAGGATTAGGTCAATTATCTGCAGGAGTAAATCAATTAGCAGATGGGTCTGGTCAAGTAACAGGCGGTTTAGGAACATTATCTGTAGGAGTATCCAAATTAGCAGATGGGTCTGGTCAAGTAACAGGCGGTTTAGGGACATTATCTGTAGGTGTAACGAAATTAGCAGATGGCTCAAGCCAAGTAACAGGTGGTTTAGGAACATTATCTGTAGGAGCAAACCAAATGGCAGGTGGAGTAAATCAATTAGCAGATGGCTCCGGTCAAGTAACAACAGGCTTAGGTGCATTATCAACTGGCTCAACCCAGCTAATCGACGGCGTAAATAAACTAGCAGACGGATCAGGAAAAGTAACTGATGGACTAGTGAAAGTAAATGATGGTTCAGGTGAACTTGCAGAGAAACTTGGCGAAGGGGCAGAGAAAACTGGTGAAGTAAAAGGAACGGAGAAAACGTATGATATGTTTGCAAGCCCTGTAAAAGTGAAAACGGAGAAAATGGCGGAAGTTCCAAACTACGGGACTGGATTTACGCCGTATTTCTTATCACTTGGTTTATTTGTTGGGGCATTATTATTATCAATCGTATATCCATTACGTGATACAGTCGGTGTTCCAAAATCAGGGTTTAGCTGGTTTATTAGTAAGTTCGGTGTTTTACTATCAGTCGGTATTATTCAAGCGATAGTAGCAGATATTATATTACTATTCGGATTAGGTGTAGAAGTACAAAGTATTCCGTATTTCATACTCTTTAGCATCGTTACAAGTTTAGCGTTTATCGCGTTAATTCAATGTTTAGTAACAGCATTCGGTGATGCAGGGCGTTTCATTGCTATCATCACATTAATTATTCAGCTTACAACAAGTGCTGGAACATTCCCATTAGAGTTGATTCCGAAGTTTTTACAACCATTCAATGCGTGGTTACCGATGACATACTCTGTATCAGGATTGAAAGCAGTCGTATCAAGTGGAGACTTTAATTTCATGTGGCAAAACATAGGAATGCTCATGATCTTTATCGTTGTATTATCACTTGGAACGATCGCTTCCTTAACTTTGATGCACAAACGAAAATTTAAAAATGTTGCTGAAAATCAATCGGTTGAAGCGTAAAAAAAAGCACCTTTTTGGTGCTTTTTTATTTTAATAGAGGGCATCTTTTCCTTAGTTCATCTATAAATCTTTCTAAAACCTATAAAAACGAAAGAAAAGGAATTTCAACAATTTACAGAGAAACATAGGGTAGAGGAGTTGATATGATGAAAGGCAATCTTACTTATTATTTTATCCTAAATCCGCTAATAATCTTTCTTGTTTATGCCCTTTCACCTATATTGTTTGATAAAGAAGTATATACAAGTATGAAAGATGCATTTGGAATACTTACGTTCTACTATGTGTTAATGGGTGGATATTACTTTATTGATATTTTAAGTGAAAAGATAAAGAAAAAAAGTGATGGAGGATAAAAAATGACTGGAAGTGAAATGAAATTCCGTAATACGACCATTCGTAACTTTTTCGATAAAGAGGATCGCTTAAAATCGATTCCAGGTTAAAAGAAGAAAAAACTAGTATTGTTAGAGCATTTAATTAGCAAGTTAAATGCTGAAAATCAATATACAGAAAAAGAAATTAATACATTTATAAAACAATATCATGATGATTTTTGTACAATTAGACGTGAATTTATTGTACAGGGGTTTATGGATAGAGAGGATAATATGTACCGTATAAACGGGAGAGAAGTTTGGACGAAGTGGGAGGAGTTAAAATAATGAATCAGCGAGGGGATCCCCGCTGATTATAAGCCTGTGCTAGTCTTGCTGTTTCTTTGTAGTAAGTCTATGAACGCTTCAACATTCGAACTTGTAATGTATCCAAGCGTTATATATTCATCTTCATAGTAAAATATTATTTTTTTGTCAAAGATTCTTCTCTTCGTTTCTATAGATAGAATTTTTTCATAATCAAATTCGGCAATGAATGTGTTTTTATATTGGCTAAAAAAGAGAAGTCTTTGATTAGTAGCAAGTAACATGCCAGGATACGGGACTTTATGCGTAATCATATAGCCAGTAAGTGAACATTTTAAAGTAGATAAAACCTTTTCTTCTTTATGTAATAGTTGTTTTGCAGCTGTTAAGATTGGATTCATTGCATACATTCCTTTTATTTTGATGTATGAATATTGTATCAAGAGTAAAAAGATTCTCAATATGCAATATTGCATATTGGACGTTTTATAGTTTTAATATTATTTTTAAAAAGAAAAAGTACGAGGTGATTCAATGATACGGTTAGTAAAAGAGACTGATGCAGAAGCAATTATGGATATTAGAAAAGAAATCATATTATCGGAAACTACTACAAAATTTTTTATAGTATCTCCAAAGAAATTACAAAATGATACGAATGCAGAAAGAGAAAAGATACGGAAAATTAATGAGAAAGGCAATCTTTACATAGTTTATGAAGTAGATAAAAAAGTGGTTGGCTTTTTACTTTTCAATCGATATGAATTAGACCGCTTACGACATGCAGGTACAATGGGAATGGGAATTAAAGAGGCGTACTGTAATCAAGGCATTGGTACGAAGTTAATTGAATTTCTTATTCGTTGGGCTAAAGAGCAGAAAGGTTTAGAGAAAATTTGCTTAGGCGTAGTTTCTATTAATGATAGGGCGATTAAGGTGTATAAACGTATGGGATTTGTAGAGGAAGGCAGACAAAGAAAGCAAATAAAGTATGAAGATGGATCATATGGAGATGACGTATTGATGGGGTTTTATATTGAATAAAGGATATATGGTATTAAGAAAAGGAATGTACCTAACGTAAATTTCTAAAAGCAGTATATTGCTCCTGCATTAACAGACTTTTTCCTATGTATAATATTAATATAGTAAAATCATAACAACCGATATTGCAGTTTCCAATAATATACTATATAATCAATTTAAGAAAACGTTTTCATGCAAAGGGGGAGAATTTCGTGTCGACTATAGAGGACGTGGCGAAATTAGCGGGGTTATCAAGGACAACGGTTTCTAGGGTGATTAATAATCATCCATATGTTTCAGATGAGAAGAAAAAAAGGGTTCAATTAGCAATGAAGCATTTAGGCTTCGTTCCTAATTCTGCGGCGAGAAGGCTTCGTAAACAAAAAACGGAAACAATTGCGGTGCTAGTTCCAAGGATTACAAATCCTTTCTTCAGTAGATTTATTGAAGCAATCGAGATTGCTGCTTCTGAACATAAATATAAACTGATTATTTGTCAAACAAGATATTTACCGGAAAAAGAGATGGAGTATTTACAATTATTATCTACGAAACAAGTAGATGGGATTATTCTATGTTCACTAGAAAATCCGTGGGAAGATGTAGAGCCATACTTACAGCACGGTCCAATCGTGTTGTGTAATGAATATATTGAGGAAGCAAATATTCCAACAGTGAAGTTTGATCATGCGCAAGGAGCATACATAGCTGCGAAGCATGTGTTAGATCAAGGATATCGTAATCTTATTTTTTGCCGTGGTAACGAAACCAAAGTCGTTAGCCAGCAGCGAAAAATGGGCTTTTTACGTGCAATAACTGAGAAGAGCCGCCAAGTAGAAGCGATTGACTTTCTTGAAAACGCTTTCTCTTGGGAAGATGGAAAACGAATATTCCATGAAGTATTAAAGGACAAAAAAAATCCTACCGCGATTTTGGCAGGAGGCGATGAGGTAGCAGCTGGAATTATCTCAGAGGCGAAACGCCATAACTGGAGCATTCCAGATGATCTTGCTGTTATCGGTTTTGATAATCAAATATTATCGCAGATTACAGAACCAGGTATTACGACAATTGAACAGCCAATTGATGAAATGGCCCGAAAAGTTGTCGACCTAATGATGGATAAAATCCATACGAAAAATTATCGAAAAAAAGAATTGTATGAGTTTGAACTGGAGCTCTTGGTGAAAGGTTCAACGATGAAGGATAAGATGTTATTAGCCTAGTAGACTATGTCTGCTAGGTTTTTTTATGTTCACAAACTACTATTCTTCGTGAACGCAATCGTCACATTTGTTATGGTATGCTTCGTGCTGCTCATCAATTTCTTTCCCGCAGTGTGCGCAAGTTTTCGTCGGTAAATTTCTGAAAAACTCCATTGGTTGATCGATCATGTCAATCCCTCCATTTCCATTTCTTACTATCATTGTATTAGTACAAAAAATAAAAGTCAACAACTGTTTTATAACAAAATTGAAAATTAATGAAAAAGTTTAGGAAATGGATTATAGTTAACAATGTAGGATGTAAGTAAAACATGCATTTCTACTCGGTTTTAGAAAGGATGGATACATATGAAAATGACTGTTGTCGGCTTTTGGGGCGGCTTTCCAGAAGCGGGAGAAGCAACGTCGGGGTATTTGTTTGAACACGATGGTTTTCGTTTACTTGTAGACTGTGGTAGTGGTGTACTAGCACAGCTTCAAAAATATATAACACCATCTCATATAGATGCAGTTGTACTGTCACACTATCATCATGATCATGTTGCGGATATCGGGGTATTGCAATATGCGAGATTAATTATGAGCGGGGCGAAGGGGCAACTACCGGAATTACCAATATACGGCCATACCTTTGACGAGAATGGATTCCATTCTTTAACGCATGAACCACATACGAAAGGAATCGCGTACAATCCAGAAGAAACACTTCAAGTTGGACCGTTCTCGATTTCATTCTTAAAAACTGTTCATCCTGTTACATGCTTTGCGATGCGTATTACAGCTGGAGATGATGCTGTAGTATACAGCGCTGATTCAAGTTATATTCCTGAATTCATTCCATTCACGAAAGATGCTGATCTTTTCATTTGTGAGTGTAATATGTATGCACATCAAGAGGCTGCAAAAGCAGGGCATATGAATAGTACAGAAGTAGCAAGTATTGCGAAAGATGCAAATGTAAAAGAACTTTTATTAACGCACTTACCGCATACAGGCAACCCAGCTGATTTAGTAACAGAAGCAAAACAAATTTTCAGTGGCCATATTACGCTAGCGCATAGTGGCTACGTATGGAACTCATGAGGTGATACGATGTTATTTATTGATAATAAAGGAATTACAGACCCTAGAATAAACTTAGCAATTGAAGAATATTGTGTGAAGAATTTAGATATTAACGAAACATATTTACTGTTTTACATTAATGAGCCTTCGATAATCATTGGTAAAAACCAAAACACAGTAGAAGAAATTAATGCAGATTACGTAAAAGAAAAAGGTATTCATGTCGTTCGTCGTCTATCAGGTGGAGGCGCAGTATATCATGATTTAGGAAACTTAAACTTCAGTTTTATTACGAAAGATGATGGAGACAGTTTCAGCAACTTCAAAAAATTCACAGAGCCTGTAACGAAAGCGCTTAGTAAATTAGGTGTAAATGCAGAACTAAGTGGTCGTAACGACATTTTAGCTGAAGGTAGAAAAATTTCAGGTAACGCGCAGTTCTCAACGAAAGGTCGTATGTTCAGTCACGGTACGTTACTATTTGACTCTGAAATCGATCACGTCGTATCAGCATTAAAAGTAAAAATGGATAAGATTCAATCAAAAGGTATTAAATCAATCCGTAGCCGCGTTGCGAACATTACAGAGTTCCTAAACGAAGAAATGACGACAGAAGAGTTTAGACAACTTCTTCTAGAAACAATTTTCGAAGGAGAAACAGAAATCCCAACGTATGAATTAACAGAAGAGGATTGGAAAGAGATCCACAAACTTTCTGAAGAACGCTACCAAAATTGGGATTGGAACTACGGAAAATCACCGAAGTTCAACTTACAACATTCACACCGCTTCCCAGTTGGACAAGTTGACGTTCGTCTTGAGGTGAAAAAAGGAACAGTAACAGAATGCAAAATTTACGGTGACTTCTTCGGTTCACTAGATGTGCATGATATCGAAGAGCGTCTAACAGGCGTTCAATTCGATAAAGATGCATTCACTGTAGCTTTAGAAGGCGTAGATATCGCACGCTACTTCGGTAACATTACAACAGAAGATTTCTTACATTTATTCTTCTAAAAATGAGGGAGGCTGCCATAATGGGTAGCCTCTTTCTTTTTGTGTAGATTGTCAGATTTTGTCGGTAAGTCGATATAACTGGAAAATCGCTGATATAAATGGAGTTGCGCTGATATATTTGAAAAATCGCCGATATAAATCGAGCTGCGCTGATATATTTGAAAAATCGCCGATATAAATCGAGCTGCACTGATATAACTGAAAAATTGCTCATATAATTTCATTTACCACAAAACATAAAATCACAGGACATTTGCCTCTTATAAAGGAATATATATATTCAAAAGGAGGAGAATCGAAATGAAAAGGGTAATGTACGTTGTATTATTACTCAGCTTCGTCGTCGGAATGACAGCGTGTAGCAGTGGATTGCCCTCAAGTCGTACAATTTTGTCTATCGGAAAACCAGCGGAGGATAATGTTATATATTTTACGCATACAGATAACAAACGAAAGATACATGATATACAAGACATGTTTCAAAATAAGAAGTGGAAAAGAAATGAAACATTCAGCACTGTTAATAAAACACCAGATGTCGTCTTATCAATAGATGAAGACAACAAAGGGTTACCGGCATTATATGTTACCGTGTATTTTCATGAAAATGGAGCGGACGTTTTGAATTTGTATGGGGAGTATACGAGCTTAAATAAAGAGGAACTTGAAAATCTCAGAAAAAAGATGAGTGCATATTATCCTAAAATGATTTTTGGTCTAGTGTTATAAATTACTTGTAAATAAAATCCCCTTATTTTTCCAAAGTAAACTAAGAGAAGGTGATCTGTCTATATGCAGTTAATAGAATATCACTTGCCACTTTAATTTTCTTTTAATATAATTAATTTAGAATTTTTAAATATTCTAAATTTTATAAAGGTGGGGTTTTTGTGAATCTCGTTCAATCTTTGGCTGAAACGGCAAAAAAGAAGGGGGAAAAACCGGCTTATATATTTATGGATCAGTCGGTCTCATATGACCAATTAAACAAAATGGTCACAAGGTTTTCTAGCAATTTAGCAGAAATGGGCATTGGAAAAGGGGACAATGTCGCATTAGTTGTTGGGAACTCACCACATTTTTTGGTCGGTTTATACGGAACAATGAAAGCCGGAGCAACTGTTATTCCAGTTAATCCAATTTATACAGCAGACGAAATGCATTATATTTTACAAAATGGAGATGTAAAAACAATCATCGTACTCGACGTCCTTCTACCTGTTATACAATCTCTTACAACAAGACTTCCTTCATTAGAAAACATCATCATATGTGAAACCTCATCAGATTTTAACCATACAGAAACCGAAAAAATGAAAACGTTTACTAGTTTTGTGGGGACTGGAGATACAACTTACGAAGGTCCTGAACTAGATGAAGAAGATGTAGCGGTTATTCTATACACTTCGGGCACAACTGGAAAACCGAAAGGCGCTATGTTAACACATAAAAATTTATATAGTAATGCGAACGATGTGGCGTCGTATTTACAATATACGGCTGATGACCGCGTTGTTGCGGCACTGCCTATGTTCCATGTATTCTGTTTAACAGTTGCGGTAAATGCACCGATTGTGAACGGGGCAACGATTTTAATGTTACCGAAATTTAGTCCGAAAGAAGTATTCCGTATTTGTCGCACGTACGAACCAACGATCTTTGCTGGCGTACCGACGATGTACAATTATTTATATTTATTTGAAGAAGCAAGTGCAGAAGATGTGAAGACGCTTCGCCTTTGTATTTCCGGTGGTGCATCGATGCCTGTTGCTCTTCTGCAAAACTTTGAAAAACGTTTTAACGTTATTGTTTCAGAAGGATACGGTTTATCAGAAGCATCACCAGTTACTTGTTTCAATCCGCTAGATCGTCCTCGTAAACCAGGATCAATTGGCACAAATATTTGGCATGTAGAAAATAAAATTGTAAATGAACTTGGGGAAGAAGTACCTGTCGGCGCAGTCGGCGAATTAATCGTTCGCGGACCTAACGTTATGAAAGGATACTATAATGCACCAGAAGATACAGCTGCGACATTGAAAGACGGCTGGCTATATACAGGTGACTTGGCGAAAATGGATGAAGAAGGTTACTTCTATATCGTGGATCGTAAAAAAGATATCGTCTTAGTTGGCGGTTATAACGTATACCCTCGTGAAGTAGAAGAAGTATTATATACGCACGAATCAGTAGCGGAAGTTGTCGTAATCGGTGTTCCTGATGAAAACTTAGGAGAAGCTGTGCGAGCGTACGTCGTTTTGAAGCAAGCAAACGTAACAGAAGAAGAGCTAATGCATTACTGCACGTTACATTTAGCGAAATATAAAGTGCCGAAAAGCATTGAGTTTTTAATAGAATTACCGAAGAATACGACGGGTAAGTTGTTAAGAAGAGCATTGAGAGAGAAAGCGATGCAAGTGTAATGAAGAAAAGGTCTCCTAAAAGATATTTTAGGAGACCTTTTCTTTGTTTATCGTAATAACTTTTTCTCATATGAAATGTAGTAGGAAATTTGTATATATAATAGCGGAGCGTGTTCAACTATTTGATATGAGTAGTAATGAAGATATTCTTCCTACTTTCTTACATAAAATTTTTAATTTTGGATATTTGTATCATATGTTTCTGCAACAAACACAAAGTCTACATGCTCTTTATCAATAAAAATACTTGTTTTAGATGGAAGACCTGTTATGGTAGAAACAATATCAACCTCAACAAGGTCAAATCCTACACGATAAGCATCTTCAATTTCAATTCCACCAGTTAGAAAATGCAATCCATCCCCAAATGACTTAAATACAAATACATTTTCTTTCAAACTTTTATTATCCATTTCAATCCATTCTTCGTTAATATAAATCTTAAATGTCGTGCACTTTGGAACACACTCGATGTGATGTATCCCTTTATAACTATTAAGCGAAAACATATAGGTATGAGTTTCTTTAAAGTTAATATCTATCCCGTATTTAAAAGCAAAGGTTTTATATACCATTTCATAAAACAATGGCATTACAATATCATCCCATGCGTCATAGGCAAAAGCATGAATTGGTATTAGATGAGGATATAAACTTACAATCGCTTTTTGAAAATTAAGTAAGATGGTTGTATCTGTAATTTCTTTTAAAGAATCATCTATTTCATGATCATAATCTTTCGAAATTCTGTTATCAATCATATGAAAAACTCCTTACATAGTCTTCTATATACTACGTTTTTCCGCATCATCAGTTTGTGCCTTCTTCAACTAAATTGCAAGTTTAACCGATGATTCCAAAAAAGCCCTTGTCTTATTTTATCAATTGTTAAATGTGTTTATCTTTAAACTTCAATACGAAGATTAAACATGAAGGTGCGGGCGGAAAAGTAACAGAAACAAACTTTGTATACGACCCGATTAACCAATTATTAAATGAAGCACTACCAAACGGAACAAGTAAATCTTATACATATGATGGATTTGGAAACCGTACAAGTGTGAAAGTTGTAGAGAATGGAAAAGAAACAAAGTCTATAGCGGCAACGTTTAATGAAGGAAATCAACTTGTCAAATTCGGAAACGAATCGTTAACGTATGATGCGAATGGAAATCGTACATCTGATGGAAAGTACAAGTATACATGGAATGAAAATGACCAACTTGTAGCGATTACAAAACAAGGTGAGAGCAATGCATTCGCAACGTATAAATATGATGAAAATAATCGTCGTATTGAAAAGAGTGTAAATGGTCAAGTAACACGCTACTTCTATGATGGAGACAGCATTAACCCATTATATGAGACAGATGGTAGTGGAAATGTTCTTCGTCAATATGTATATTCCACAAGTGGTACACGCTTAGCTATAAAATCAAAAGGGCAAACGTTATACTACTACTACAATCCTCGTGGTGATGTTATTGCGATGACAGATCAAAGCAGAGAAGTTGTAGCAACGTATGAAGATGCGTGGGTAATGTTTTGAAAAGTGATACGAAAGGTATTTTAATAAATATTATATCGCTATATTAATAATATATAATACGATTCCTTTATTACAAAGAACAGAGAATTAGGCACATAAAAAAATCTTTTCCATAACATGAAAAGAACGAAAGAATTTTGTTATTTAAATAAAAACCGAGCCACCCTCTAAATGGCGGTTCGGTTTTCTTTATCTATTTTTTCTCTACCAATTTCTTATTCTTCCAATCTAGTGTGAACAATTTATTAAATGTTTTTTGATCAACGTCTTTTACGTTGTTTCCAACCCAGTTTGCAGTTCCGAATGTGTAGCCTGGACGAAGTTGGTAGTCGTCGGCGTGTTTTGTATAAGCGACCTGTAAGTTAGATTGATCTGTATTTTTTTCAGAGATAACAACAGCGATCATACCAGGAGAGAAACCGCTATTTGTTAATGCTGGAAGTTGATCCATCGGTATTAAATTACCTTTTGCATCAGATTCATATAGGTATGTGCGAGAGTACATAAACAGTTGGTTTCCGTATAAAGAATGGTAGGAATCACGTGTGTAAATACCCCAGTTTTGATTGTTAAATCCGTTAAAGAATACGTTCCATTTTACGTTTTTGTTTGTTTGGTCAATTAAATTTGTTTTATAACTAGTTTGTTTATAGCTTACAGAGTCCGACCAAGTGACTTGACCAGTTGCACCCGCTTCAGCGCTAGGGCCATTAGGCGTTACAGAAGCTTTAACAGAGCCACCAAGTTGATAAGATACGCTAGATGTTACAGTCGTTTCTTCTACAGCATTTGTAGGTGCTACGTTAAAGAAACGAGCGCTGTTATCTTGAAGGTTAAATGCAACATCATATTGTGAAGGATAACGTAATGTTGCACTAGCGCCAGGGATTGGGTAGTTATCAATAGGTGCATCACTTATAGTAGAATTTGCTTTTAGAAAACTACCAGTTGTATTAATAACGGCAATCTGTTTATCAGCGCTTGGGTCATCGATAAAAGTCACCTTTAAAGACATTGTCATATTATCAGCTTGATCATTATTAAATGTATTATAGCTCGTATGTGTTTTTGCATTTTGCCCGATATCTGTTACAACTTGCGATGTTGTTTGAGCATAAGCAGCAGGTGTTGAAAGAGTTACAGCGCTACTAGCAAAAACAGCGGATAATGCTAAACATTTTAAGTATGTTTTAGAACGTTTCATACAATCACTTCCTTTTATCTTTGTCGATATATGTCGTATTACATTTATATCGTAACATGAAAATAAAACGGAATGGATGGTTATGCATAATTGCATAGATGAGTTTTGAAGGATAAAGATAATAGAATTTCATCCAACACTTAAGACTCAAAAATGTCCATTACAGCCGTTCTTAAAAATTTTAAGACAATATGTTTATCAATGTTCTTATTCTGAAGATTGAAGCGCTTAATATTTACGTTATAAGTGCATAACAAGTTATAATAGAAGAAATCAATAAGGAGGCTGGCTGTGAAGAATCTTCGTTATCTCAATATATTTACCATATTAATTATATACACACTACTTATGTTTTACATCGGCTGGAACGGATGGATTTGGCTTCATGCGGTATTTGGCTGGGAATCTTGGGGATATTATGCTTTTATAGTTGCATTTATTTCATATGCGTACATTCTCGTGCAAGTGTTTAAGTTTTTGCCATTTCTGCGAACGATAGGTTCGATTTGGTTTGCGGTTATACAATATGCGCTTATGCTGTTGCCATTAGCTAATATTATGGTCTTTCTTTTACAGTTTTCAGTAGAGAAAGAAGCGGCAATTATTTGGACAGGGGCGGCTGTGATAGCTGCATTTATCTTTATCTTTGCGTATGGAGTATTTAATGCGTATAGCCCGGTAGTAAGAAAGTACGAGGTGCACATACCGAAAAAGGTAGAGGGGCGTAAAAGTTTACGCATTGCGATGGCTTCTGATATGCATTTCGGTAAACTGTCTGGCGTTTCGCATTTAAAAAGACTTGTTCGTCATGTAAATGAGATGGAGCCCGATATTATTTTGCTACCAGGTGATATTATCGATGATCATCCAGGTGTGTTCATTCAAAAGAATATGGGACCAATCATGAAACAAATAAAAGCACCATTAGGCGTATATGGCGTATTAGGAAACCATGAATACTACGGTAGAGCGGTTCCAGAGTTTCTACAAGAGATGGATAAGATTGATATTCGTATTCTTTTAGATGAAGTAATTACAATTGAAGATGACTTTTATCTCGTTGGAAGAAGAGATAAAACAGAGCGAGATCGTCAAAGCTTTGAACAATTAATGAGTACGGTAGATAAATCGATGCCTGTTATCGCAATGGATCACCAGCCATTTGAGTTAAAACAAGCAGCGGATGCTGGCGTAGATTTATTATTATCCGGTCATACACACCGCGGACAAATGGCGCCCAATCATATTGTAACGAGAAGAATGTACGAGCTAGACTGGGGATACGCACAAAAAGGCGCGTTCCATGCAATTGTTTCTTCTGGATTTGGATTTTGGGGACCACCGCTTAGACTTGGTAGTAGGTCGGAGATTGTGCAGGTTGAGGTTACGTTTGAATAGGTGTTATGAAATAGAGAGCTGATGGCTCTCTATTTTTTCAATAAAAACAAATAACAATAAATACTTATGTTGGTGCTAATTTCATAAAAGAGACTCAATTAAAATAAAGGGGGATTGTAAGTGATCATATCAGATGTACTATACGGAGAATTTGAAGTGGATCAAGTAGTAGAAGAATTAATTTTAAGTAAGTCTGTGCAAAGACTAAAGGGAATTCATCAAGCAGGCGCAAGTTACTTAATGAACGAGAAATGGAATGTAACGCGCTTTGATCATTCAGTTGGTGTTATGTTATTAGTGAAAAAACTAGGTGGTTCAGTAAAAGAACAGATTGCTGGTTTACTGCATGACGTATCGCATACTGCTTTTTCCCACGTGATTGATTACGTTTTTGATAATGAAGATGAAAGTTATCATGAAGAGATATTTAGTTCTGTTGTGAAAAACTCAGAAATTCCAGCGATTCTTGCGAAGTATGGTTATAACTATGAAGATATTTTGTTAGATGATTCGAAATGGACGTTACTCGAAAGGTCAGCACCAGAATTATGCGCAGACAGAGTGGATTATACATTACGAGATATGTATACATATGGGTATGTTTCTTTAGAAGAAGTTCACAGTTTTTTAGAAGATGTCATCGCTGTAGATGGGAAAATGGTTGTTCAAAGTGTCGAAATGGTAGAATGGTTTACAGAAACGTATTACAAGGAAGTAATCGATTTCTTTATGGAACCAATGAATATTTACGGAAATGATATGTTAGCGAAAACGTTAAAGGTAGCTCTTCATAAAAGGATTATTCATGCAGATGATTTTCTTCTTGAAGATGAGGAGCTTATTTCGAAATTGCAACAATGTAATGACCCCGAAGTAGAAGCTTTATTAAGCAAAGTTCATCGAAATGTAAAAGTAAAAGAAGATAGAAACGATTATGATTTACATCAGAAAAATAAAGTGCGTCTTATTGATCCGCCGTTACTTCGTGAAGGAAAAATCGTTCAGTCGTCTGTTGTGTCAGAAAACATAAGACAGATGAGTGATATTGCTTATGAAAAAGCGGTGAGAGGGATGTATGTGAAATTGATTTCGGAATAAAAAAGAAGTAGCGCATCTTTTTTAGAGCGCTACTTCTTTTTTATTAATGATCAAACCAATTCCAAATCTCAATATCTCCAAGAGTCGCATAACGTACGTGCGGGGAGTTTTGTAATTTTAATAACTCTTTCGATGGGCCAGTAATAACAATTCCGTATACTTTTACACCGTTACCCTTTACATATTGATAACGTTTATCTAAGTTTAGTTCTTTCTCAGAAAGCGCTGCTATTTTGCTTACCGTTTTTTTATGGATAGAAAGGACGCGCATCATTTCGGTTACTTTGTCTTCTTGCGTTTTCTGCCCGTCAGTTTCATTATCGAGGAATCTTACATGTTCTGGAAACCCTATAGCTTCTCCGCCATGTAGGATATAGTCATCTACATTTTTTCTTTCTTGTCCTGTATCTAAAGCGTACCATACAGGAGTTGGAGGGAGTTCTTGTGCCTCGAATATGCTATATAAAAGCGGTTCTAATTCTTTTAAAGTGTAAGCTTTATCAAAAGAAATTGCTACTTCTGCAACGGTTCCATCATGTACTTTTGCAAGTGTATCCCATACTTTTTTTGATGAATCCTTTAAATAATCACCCTGCTCTGTTTTTGGATGAACAAAGAAGAGTTTTGGTTGATAGAACGGATTCATCCAAGTTTGCTTCGTGATATCTACAGATGATAAGAAGCTTTTTGTTTCTATTGTACCGAGGGGCATTTCTTTTTTACCGACGGTTCTTACTAAATCAAATTGGCTATTCGTACGGAAAAAAGCTTCTACACTTGTTCCGCCTGCCATAACGCGGCTATTTGGGATAGTTGCTTCAAGTGCAAGAGAAGGAACCTCTCTAATTTCTTTTAGCCTTTTATCATTATTAGCTTGAAAATAAAAGGCTGATAATACCCCGCCGATTATATAGATAACGATGCAAATTGATAATATAAAACCAAACGTTTGTAAACGATGTTTCCACTTAATTCTCCAAAAAGGAATTTTAAGATCTTTTGGAGGTAACTTTTTCTTAATTGGTTCTGTCTTTGTTAACAGCTCATCTAAGTAAGCTTCACACTCTTCACATGACTCAATATGACTTTCTAACAGTTCTTGTTCATCATACGTGAGCGTTCCGGTTTCATACTTCTTCCATAGTTTTTTTAATTCTGTACAGCCCATCTGTATCACTCCTTTATGCTTTTTATTTCTTTTCGTCCCCTGTGTAATTCAATTTTCACTTTCGCTAATGAGAGACCAGTCATTTCTGCTATTTCCTTATAGGAGAATCCATAGTAATCTCGTAGTAGCAGGGCATTTCGTCGTTCGAGCGGAAGAATGGATAAACTTTCTAACCAACTAGCAATCTCAAATTTTACGAAATATGCATGTTCTGTACTTGGAACGTTTGGTAAATGGAATTCTGCAACTTCTGTTGTTTTATATTTCTTTTCTTTACGATACCAATCGATAAAGGCATTGTAGGCAATTGTAAATAACCACGGCCTAATTTCTTCGCCTTTGTAATAGTCAATATGGACGAGCATTCGGTAAAAGGTTTCTTGCATGAGATCTTCCGCATAGTGGGAATCTCCGGTTAGGGAGAGAAGATAGCGAAATAAATCTTGCATATGCTCGGAGTAAATGTCTTCTAATGATTGTTTGCGTTTCACTACATTTCCCTCCCTTCATACATAACAACGAAATACATATAAAAAAGTTACAATTTTTTATGGAATTATAGTAAAAAACGTCAAGAATTGGATAGGATTCTCTTTTATCATAATACATATAAGGCGGGTGAACAGAGATGGAAAGCTATGAAACACAAATTCAAAGGTCAATTGATTATATTGAGGAAGATGTAATGGAAAAACAGACGCTGCGTAATTTAGCACGTATTGCAGGTTTTTCTGAGTCGCATTTTCATCGTGTATTTCAGGCATTAGTAGGTGATACAGTAATGGAGTATGTTCGAAAGAGGAGGTTAGCCCGGGCAGCTTATCAACTTTCTCATACGGATGAAAAAGTTATTGATATCGCATTTGAGCATGGCTTTCAATCTCACGAAACGTTCACGAGAGCCTTTAAGAAATTATTTCAAATGACACCGAGTGAATATCGAAAACAAGAAATTGAAACACCGATGTATTACAGCGTGAATGTAAAGCAAAGAAAATTAAATCCGTATTTAGGAGGCATACAAATGGAATATCGTATTGTAAATAAACCAGAATTTTTAATGGCAGGTTATGAACTGAAGACGACAAGTAAAGAAGGGAAAAACCATCAAGACATCCCAGCATTTTGGCAAGAATATTTACAAAAAGATCTTGGAACAACGATTCCGAATCGTAAAGATACGAGCCAATGGGTAGAGCTTGGATTATGTACTGATTTTAATTTAGAAACAGGGGACTTCACTTATATTATTGGAATGGAAGTTACAGACTTTGAAAATGTACCAAATGAAATTGCAAAGCGTACTTTCCCTGCAGCAACATATGCAGTATTTACAACGCCGAAAGTTCCTCATAAAGAAATGGTATCGTCTATTCACCAAACTTGGAATGCAGTATTCTCAGAATGGTTCCCGCATTCAGGATATGAACATTGCGGAGTTACAGAGTTTGAACTGTACGATGAGCGTTGCCACGAAGATAAGAGTGAGTTTGCACAAGTAGAGCTTTGGATACCGGTGAAGAAAAAATAATAGGGTAAGAGCGAATCATTGAGAGATGGTTCGCTTTTTTTATAAGTGGATTGTTAAATTTGTATTGTTTTATTTGTAATACATATGAAAATGGTAAAATAAAATAGCAATTAAATATTGCGGGTGGAAGGTTATGCCCTTTCTTCATTTGGTGAAGAAAGGAGGTGTAATCGTATGGAATTTCTTTTGCAAATTTTGTTGGAAATCACAAAAACTATAGCTAGAGAAGGTATAGTTTTGGGATTTAAGAAATTAACGGCAAAAAAGCGCAAAAAGAAGACCACCCGTCTGCCTGCGAAGCGTGGGAAGTCTTCTAAGCGCAAATAAGCTTTAGTTGCAACCTTCCACCTTACGGTAATTAGTTGCAGTGACGGGGTGTTGGAAGCACCTCGTCTACTTCATTTTATGCAAAACTTAGTTAGTTTATACTTCTATTTATAGTATAACAGTTTAGAAATGTATTTGTTAATAGTTTTATTTTTACTTTGTATAGTAGGGAGGTAGGTTAGTATTGTCGGTTTTTGTCGGTAAGTCGATATATTTCGGAAATCGCTGATATAATTCGAGTTGCGCCGATATATTCAAAAAATCGCCGATATAATTTCATATACCGCTAAAACACCTCAAAAAAACGATCCACATAATTTCAATTACCATAAAATTCTCCCAGAAAAGAAAAAAGACGCCACATAGCGTCTTTCCTACGAACGAAACGGAAATACAAGAATAATCGTCGTTCCTTTTCCGAGTGCACTATCAACGGAAATTGTCCCGTTATGAGCATGAACGAGCTGTTTTGTAATGGCTAGGCCAAGTCCAGTTCCGATGTTGCTTTCTTCTGTGTTTGTTCCGCGGTAATATCGTTCAAATAGAAGTTCTTTCGTTTTTTCATCCATTCCTTTTCCATCATCTGAAATGGAGAGTGTAAAGGAATTAGCGTTTTGTGATAGTTTTACGATGACATTAGTCGTTTCGTTATTATGTTTTACAGCATTTACGAGTAAGTTTTCGATAATACGCTGAAACCATTTTTCTTCAATGAAATATTGAATTTTATTTGAGCTCGGTACGAATTCAATATTTTGATTTTGGAGTGTTGGATTGTTAATAAATTGCA
Organism: Bacillus sp. M13(2017); assembly: GCF_002218325.1. Lineage (NCBI taxonomy): Bacteria > Bacillati > Bacillota > Bacilli > Caryophanales > Bacillaceae > Bacillus > Bacillus sp. M13(2017). The sequence continues at coordinate 124,875 of NZ_KZ268511.1, forward strand.
ATAATACTTTTTGAACGAACTGATTGATTTCAACGTTTACGTGCTGTGCAGGAAGGCTATTATTTTTTAATTGATACGTTAAGCTTAAATCATCAATTAATGTCGTCATATATTGAGATTTCTCTTTCATAACACTACCAAATTGCTGAATATCACGATCAGTCCAGTTATATTGATTCGATTCAAGTAATAATGCGTAGCCATATATAGAGCTAAGTGGTGTTTTTAAATCATGCGTTAGACCAGTAATCCATTCTTCTCGTGTTTGCTGGAGTACTTGCCTCATCGCATCATTTTTTTTGAGTGTAATAGAAAGGTGTTCTAGTGAACTTGTCACATCTCTAAACAAACGGAATGACCATTTTTCTTTACCAGATCGCCGGAACCTGACAGGTTTTCCTTTTTTACTAATAGGTTCTTCATACTTTCCACCAGCGATATTTTTAAGCCAGCGCATCGCATGTAATAACGGTTTCCCGAATTTATTACCGTACCAAATAGAAAGAATGACTAAATAAACAAATACGATAAGAAGGATTAATCCGCATCCGATGAGAAACTTCTTAGTAAATACATCTTCCATTTCATCATCTGGATAGTAGTGCTCATTTTTTGCAGTTACAACGAGAAGGTTGCCACTATTTGCATCGTAAAAGCTAGACGTGTTTTCTTTATGATTCCACGGTTCTGTTTCATTAAGGGCAATTTGTATTGCTGAAAATGTTTTTTTCTTTCCAGTTGGATAGGAAAAAACCTCTTCGCCATTTTGATTAAATATTTGAAGTGCTGCTTTTTCTTTAGACAGTAACTGTTTTTCTTGATCTGTTAATGTGAACGAATCCATCGTTAAAGAGGAATGATCCTTTTGAATTGCTGTCAGTAACGCATTGCTTTTTAACATACCACCATAAATAACAAGTACTTTCTTTTCTTCTAATTCAATTTCCCAATATGTAAATTTATAATTACTTTCGATATGATGTTGTATGTATGCGACTAAAGATGTCTTCGTATAAGCATTCGGAACATCATTTGGTGTATTAAAGTGGTAGAGGATTTTTCCGTTTTCATCTACAACTTGGAGCCAATCATTTTTCTCTTTTATTAAATCTTGCACTTCAGATTGTAATGAAATATGCCCATCTTCTGAAGAGATGTATCTTGAAATTGTAAAACTATCAGAATCTGGAATATTAGGTTCGTATAAAGTACTAGTAAGAAGAAAAATTAAATAAGTAAAAGCAGCAACTACAGCGATAAGTAATGTAACTAAAACAAAAACGTGTTGCATGATAAATTGAATAATAAGTCGTTTATTAAAATTCATATCGTCACCCTACTTTGTAACGAACTTATAACCAAGCCCGCGAACGGTTTTTATATATTCTGGTTTACTTGGATCGTGTTCAATTTTTTCACGTAGTTTTCGAATGTGGACCATAACAGTGTTGTCATCGCCATTATAGGCAGGTGCTCCCCAAACTTTTTCATATATTTCCTCTTTCGAAAATACGTAGTTTGGATTCTCACAAAAGAAGAGTAGTAGTTGAAAGAGTTGAGCGGAACATTCGACAATATGCCCATCTACTGTTAGTTCTGCAGAGTGCTGATCAATTTCAAATCTTCCAAATGAAATCGAGTGTGATTTTTGCTCGTGTGGAACGGTTTGTTTCATATGTCTCCGAAGCTGTGCTTTCATGCGTACTACTACTTCTAATGGATTAAAGGGCTTCGTAATATAATCATCCGCACCGTATGAAAATCCAGATATTTTATCTAAATCAGATGCTTTTGCTGATAGGAAGAAAATGGGACAATCTGTTTGTTGGCGAATGATTGGACAAATATCAAAACCAGATTGTCCAGGAAGCATTACATCTAAAATAATTAAATCGTAATTGTTTTCCTTAGTTAGAGATAAAGCTATTTCAGCTGATGTTGCAGTTGTAATATGAGAAAAACCTTCTTTTTCAAGAATGGTAGTTAGTAATTGTAAAATTGCAGTTTCATCATCAACGAGTAAAATATTTGCTTGGTACATAAACATCCCTCCTAATTTTCTCGAATATCATATCATCCTTTTGTAACTTATGGAATTTTTAAGGAAATTTTAAGGTTTTCTTTCGCAAAAAATTAAGAATCAAATGATATGATAAAAGTAACATAGGGGAGGAGATGAGTGTGAATCCGTTTCAAGTGATGCGAGCTAGATATTTTTTAATTGTATTTGCACTATTAATTTTAATAGCGAGAAGTAGTGGCGATTTGCTAACAAGTATATTTCATATACAAAATTCTTCTTTTATAAATACCCTTATATTCTATATCCTTCCGATGGTATGGATTTTTTATGAGTATAGAAAGCATCACATTTCATTTTCATTGTTTATTAATAAAAATGAAACATTTAACTTGGTGCAAGTTTTATACATTACGGTTATGTTATGCATGTTTAGTTACGGGTATCTTATTTTGTATATGTATAGTTTTGCATGGATTACACCGGACTTTATTATGAATGCCCTGCATGAACCGATTGTAGATAGTACTGGGGGATATGTATCTCAAGTCATTAGGGTCGTATTCATCGCACCAGTTATTGGGGAATTTGTTTTTCGCGGATTTTTACTTCAACGTTTTGCCACAAAATGGGGAACGAGCATAGCGACCATCGTTGTAGCAATATTGTTTGCGTTGTTACATGTTGATTTCCTCGGTGCAGCCATATTCAGCATCGTATTGTCGATTGTATATATTCGTACGAAAAGTTTACTCATGCCAATTGCAATACATATGTTAAACAATGCATTTGTAATAGGTGCGTCTTTTCTAATAAGTAGAGAAAAAATTATGAGTTTTGCCGATTTCTCAAATTATACGACATTCTTTCCTGGACTTATTATTTTTATAACAGGATTAAACTTAGTACTTATCTTTTTATTTGTTAATCGCAAGTATTGGAGTAAAGAAGTGCCAGTTATATATGCAGAGCAGGAAAAGAGCTTTTCAGATGTAGTCGGGAGTAAATAAGATGAAGAAGACGGTTGAAAAAATATTAAAAGATATTATAGATGCTACGTCTATCACAGATATGTGTGATAAAAGCTTTTGTCATTGGCTTCAACCTGTAGTAGATACGATTGTGTTTCCAGAGTATTACTTATTTTCTAGTACTCATTTAAAAGAAAATATTATTTCTCTTCTTATTGTGTTCGGGGTTTTACTAATATTTGGTCTAATTGTAGAAGAAATGATGAAGCGCATCTTCAGAAAGAATGAAGAGAAGTATATGTGGATTCATAAAGTATTCGAGAAAGTAATGGTGGCTTTCCTTTTGTTTTATGGTATAAAAACAATCATTTACTTTATAGCTTTGAAACATCATTAATTCGAAATTTGAAAGGGATGTATAAAATCATATGAATGAAACGATATCATCAAATAAGTTTTTTTATTTGATTTTGCTTAGTCTAGTGTTAATAACGACAGTGAATGTTATTTTGCGCTGGGAGGAAGCTTACTTTTTCATGTATTTAGCGCTCCATTTGTTGGGGATTTTATGTATAAGTGGTGGAGTCGTTACTGAAAAAAAGAGTGAAGAAAGCGTTAACTATATGTGTGTGATCGGTCTTGTTTTACTTTTAGCTGTACAGGGTATTATGAAATATAGTTCTTTCTCTTTACAAGATTTTAGTTTATTAATAGATGTACTTCCTTAAAGAGGCTCTTTATGTTATCTAAACAGTAAGTAGGATACGTGTTGGTTTGTAAGTGTGATCCTTATTACGGATTGTGAACCGAAGAAAGTGTTTAAAGATAGGTAAAACTCTTCTTATGTAGAAGAGTTTTTTTATGTAAATAAAAAGATCCAGAGCAATTCACATAATAAGCTTGTTCTAATTTAGCGTGTACGAACTTACAATAATAATAGACAGGCAGCATAGAGGAGGGAATAGCGTGAGGAAGGTTATCGGTTGGTCGCTTTTTTTGTACGTTGGATTTGCGTTACTTATATATTGGTATTTATTTGGATGGAATCATGAACTTATTCCGGACATGTATAAAGGAACGAGTGCAGATCCAGAAACGTTTATGAGTGCTAGAGAGCTTACGCTAAGCCAAGATTATTCGCGCGTGAAAAATTTACTATACTTTTTAGCGACGCCTCTTGAATGGATTATTTTATTATTTGTACTTGTGCTAGGTATTTCAAGAAAGTTTGAGAAATGGTCGAAGGAAACGACTAAAATAAGTGTTTTGCAAGTTGCGATTTATTTCTTTTATTTATCATTATTGACAACAGTGCTTGCCTTACCGATGCAATGGATTGGCCGGAAAGTGTCCGTTGATTACGGCATTTCAACACAAAGTACACAAAGCTGGATAAAAGATCATGTTATCGGTTTTTGGGAAAGTTATGCGACTATGTTAATCGTAGTTACCGTTCTATTATGGCTTATCCGTAAATTTTCGAAGAGATGGTGGCTAGCAGGATGGGCGCTCTCTGTTCCATTTACAATCTTTTTAACATTCATACAGCCTGTCGTTATTGATCCACTGTATAACGACTTCTCGACGCTGAAAAATAAAGAATTAGAAACGAAAATTTTAGCGATAGCAGACAAAGCGGACATTCCTGCTAAACACGTATATGAAGTAAATATGTCAGAAAAAACGAATGCATTAAATGCTTACGTAACAGGAATTGGCCCTAACGCCCGTATTGTAATGTGGGATACAACACTTAAGCAGTTAAAAGATAAAGAGATTTTATTTATAATGGCCCATGAAATGGGGCATTATGTTATGAAACATATATATTTTGGCGTTGCAAGTTATGTGTTGCTATCGTTTATAGGTATGTTTTTAATTAGTCGTATTATAAATATGTGTATTCGCAAATGGGGAGATACATTGCAAATTTCAAAAGTGGCATGTTTCTCCATTTTACCTTTATTTTTCTTAATTTCTTCTATACTCTCTTTTGCAGCACAACCAGCAACAAACTACGTTTCACGTATAGAAGAAAGAGCCGCAGATCAATATGCTTTAAATATGACGAAGGACGGGAAATCTGGTGTGAAAACTTTTCAATATTTATCAAAAACAAGTTTAAGCCAAGTAAATCCGCCTGCGTTAGTGAAATTTTTCTTATACACGCACCCACCAATTTTTGAAAGAATTCATACGTTTGAACAATATGAGAAACAAAGCAAAAAGGAGTAGCATGATAGCTACTTCTTTTTTTATAGAGATATAAGTTTCATATTGGGAATATTTATCATTGCTTTTTATTGTGATTTTGTAAATAATAAGCTATAAAATTCTAAAAATCTATATATAAAGGAATAAAGGTGAAAAAATGTATTTTTTACAAAATTTAAAAGTGAAATATAAATTATTGTCGCTTATTTCATTAGCAGTTTTAGGTATGGTAATTATAAGCAGTGTAGCAATTAGTTCTATTAATAAGATTAAGCATGATACAGAGGTTGTAGTAGATGATTATCAATATTCTGCAATTTTATTAGAAGGAATGCTTCGCACACAAAATTCACTAGAATATAATTTATTAGAATTAATTACGGCATCACAAAATGAAGTAGCAAATAAAGAGGGAATAATTAATAATATTGAAAAGGATCTTAAAAAATATGATTCTTTATTAAAAGAATATGATGATGGTTTTAATTTAAGTAAGCAAGAGGATGAACTGTTTCAGAAGATGAAGAAATCTTTACCAAGTTATAAAGATACATATAAAAAAATATTTGAAAAGGCGAAGGCAACAAACGAGCCACAAATGGTACATGAATTTCAGAAGGAATTAAAACCGAAGGGAATAGAGTTAGCTGGTTATGCAGTGGATCTAGAATCGTATGTTTCAAACTTAGCTGATCAAGTATTTAAAGATTCTCAAAAAATGATTGATCGATCCGTTATTACCTTTATCATTCTTGTAGTAGTTACTACAATCGTTATATGTATAGTAAGTTATATTATTAGCAAGCTTATAGTTGCTCCTTTACAAACGGTTAGTCGTATGATGGAAAGAGCGAAAGAAGGAGATTTAACCGTACATGGTGATTATACTGCTAAGGATGAATTAGGTGTATTAGTAAGTAATTTTAACGAGATGATTGCAGGGCTAAGAACAAATATGCAAGAAGTAGAGAATAATATTCAGCTTTTATTCCAACATGCAGACGGAGTAGTATCTGCATCAGAAGTATCTAGTAGTGCAGCGAAGAAAATCACTATGGATATTGAAGAAGTTGCAAATGGTGCAGAAAGTCAAATGCAAGCAATGGAACAAACTGCGGGTGCGATGGAAGAGTTGACACAAGGAATGCAGAGTATAGTCAATACATCATCCTCTGTAAATGAATTATCTGCTCAATCAGCATTAGATGCAGAGAATGGTAACAAATTAATGAAACAAATGATTCAACAGATGGATACAATCCAAAATTCGGTACATAGCGGTGTGAAACAAGTAGAGACTATGAAAGAACAATCAGAAGAAATTGTTAAAATCATTGATGTTATGCAAGGTATTACCTCCCAGATTAACTTATTAGCATTAAACGCCGCAATTGAGGCTGCACGTGCTGGTGAAAGTGGTAGAGGATTTGCAATTGTGGCAGATGAAGTGCGGAAATTAGCAGAACAATCTAGTGATTCTGCAAAACAAATTGAGAATCTTATTACTCAAGTTATGGGAACAACGAACCATACGGTACATATGATGGGGAAAGTAGATAATGAGGTACAGGCAGGTACACAAGTAGTAATGCATACAGAAAAAGTATTTGGAACAATTACAGAAAAAGTACAGCAAGTATCTGAGCAAATTCAAACGGTATCTATGTCTACAGATGAAATTGCAGCGAGTAGTGAGGAAATCTCGGCTTCTGCAGAAGACATGGCTCAAATTTCCCAAAGATCATCTGACCGAACTGATAGGGTAAAAGAGTCTATTCAACAGCAAGAAAAATCTGTTCAAGAGATTTCGGTTTCAATTGAACATATGCATAACGCAGCAGGAAAATTAAAACAAATAGTTGCCCAATTTACTCTTCAAAAGTAGTAGCATATTTGAGTGTTAATAAAGATAAAAAAATCATCCTCTTTTAAGAAAAAAGGATGATTTTTTTATCCCGTTATTTGCTGGGCAGTAAGACCCCCACCTCAAAATTCAGCGAAAAATGCTACCCTTGAAATATAAACTATCAATATAGTAGCCTCCATTAGGTATCTCCTTTAGGTGCCAATAAAGGGAAGTTATAAAGTGAAAAGGAGTTTATAAAGAAATTGTAGAATGTTTTAGTATATAACACCTTAGATGTAACAACTTCCTTTTTGAAAAAGAAAGAAGGAGGCATAAAGCAGAAAGGTAGTGGAAATATTTCTTCTAGAAGATTTGCATTTTATCTTACATTCACCAAAAAATAGTACTCCTGAAACAATGAAGTTCATTTTATTTGAATGAAATAGGGAGAGAGGATAATGAAGAAAAAAATATTGGGTGTAATGATGATTGCGACAATGGCAGTAGGTATATTTGCAGGGGCGAATGTGACACCTGTAAAAGCGGAAGAGTATCCACAAATGATTGTGTTTGAAGATGTTCCATACGGATTTTGGGCATATGATGCTATTATGGATTTAGCGTATCATAAAATTATATTAGGGTATGGAAACGGGAAGTATGGTGTTAGCGATCTTATAACACGTGAACAAGTAGCTGGGACTATTTACAGAACACTTGAGATAAAAGAAGAAGGGCCAGTAGCGAATCCATATAAAGATGTTTCTGATAGTACAACCACTTTTAAAAAGGAAATTTTAGCGTTAACAAAACGTGGGGTTTTTACAGGGGATGGCCAAGGGGATTTTAGGCCGAAAGCACCAATCTCTAGAGCGGAAATGGCTGTCATTTTAAAACGAGCATTTAATTTTGAAACGAAACAAAAACATACATTTAAAGATATTCCAAAAGGTCACTGGGCAGAAGATGCAATTAGTGCGTTACAATCTAATAATGTTGTGAGAGGAACTGGGAATGGCATGTATGAATTAAATCGCCCTGTACCTAGAGAACAATATGCTCAGTTTATTAATAATGCGATTATTAATTATCATTTGAAAGAGGATTGGAAGTAGAGTGAAATATGAAAGCACAAATAGAAATAGTTGTGCTTTTTTGTTTGTTTAAAAAGAATTATTATTCGTATTTATGTATTTTTATGGTTATACACAAGCTTTATAATCAACCCGATGAAAAAGACATGATGTGTAATATGATTCACAAAACCGTCACGAAATGTGTCGAAAAATATATTGTCTCTATACCATTTATTCTGTATATTTTAAAAAAAACATATGCATATTGGGGAGATAATTGGATGAGCAAAAAATTATTAAAAACAGCTACAGCATTAACAATTATGGGTGGGGTGTTATTCTCAGCAGAGAGTGATAGTGTAAAAGCGGAAAGTGCACCGTTGCAAAAAACAAATACAATTGTATTTCAAGATGTACCAAAAGGACATTGGGCATATGAGGCAATTCATGAATTAGCGGAGCAAGAAATCATTTTGGGATATGGTGATGGAATATTCGGTTTTGGGGATAATGTAACACGTGAGCAAGTTGCAGCTTTAATTTACCGTGTGTTTGATATGGAAGAACAAGATGAATATGAAAACCCATATGGAGATATCGATGAAAATTCAACAAGCTTTATCGAGGAGATATTGGCTTTAACGGAAATCGGAATTTTCCAGGGAGACGAGAATGGAAACTTTAGACCGAAGGCAACGTTATCGCGTGCGGAAATGGCACAAGTTCTTACGAATGCTTTTGACTTACAGGCAAAAGGATCTCATAACTTTAATGATGTTTCAGCAAATTCATGGGCAACGAATGCAATTAGTGCAGTACAAACAAATGGTATTACAATGGGAATCGGAGAAGGTAAATTCGGTCCGTCTATGAAGGTAACGAGAGAACAATACGCACAGTTTTTACATAGAGCAATATTGCATGATATGGAACAAGGGCAGTAATAAAGTTTAACTAGTCAAAGTGAAATTTAAAAATAATACAAAAAGGTCGTTGTTGTATAACAGCGGCCTTTTTTTTATAAAATAAAGCGCGAAAGAATGACGTTTTGAAAAAAAATGAAATGAATTTTCAAAAAAAACTTCCTTTTCTGAAGATTTGTTATATAATATAAAACATGAAATCAAATCTGTTATAAAACAGTTTAAGAAGGGGATGCTAATATGTCGACGCAAACTTCACGGGTTACACTCGTTGGAGAAATGTTACCAGCGTACAACGAAATATTGACACCTGAGGTGCTTAGTTTTTTGAAGGAACTACATGAGAATTTTAATGAGCGCCGCATAGAACTTTTACAAAAACGTGTAGAAAAACAAAAGAGAATTGATGCAGGGGAGTTTCCGAAGTTTCTAGAAGAAACAAAACACATACGTGAAGCGGATTGGACAATTGCCAAGCTGCCAAAAGACTTAGAGGATCGTCGCGTAGAGATTACTGGACCGGTAGATAGAAAGATGGTCATTAACGCTTTAAATTCAGGAGCGCATCTTTTTATGGCGGATTTTGAAGATTCGAATGCACCAACTTGGGAAAACGCAGTTGAAGGTCAAATCAATTTACGAGATGCAGTAAAGGGAACGATTTCACATGAAAATGATAAAGGGAAAGAATATAGATTAAATGAGAAAACAGCTGTACTCATTGTACGTCCAAGAGGATGGCATTTAGAGGAAAAGCATATGCAAGTTGATGGGAAAAATATGTCGGGTAGTTTAGTAGATTTCGGCTTGTACTTTTTCCATAATGCGAAAGCTCTTTTAGCGAAAGGGAGCGGCCCATACTTTTACTTACCGAAAATGGAAAGTTATTTAGAAGCGAGATTATGGAATGATGTATTCGTATTTGCTCAAAAATATATCGGCATTCCAAATGGAACGATTAAAGCAACTGTGTTACTGGAAACGATTCACGCTTCGTTTGAAATGGATGAAATTTTGTATGAGCTAAAAGATCATTCTGCTGGCTTAAACTGCGGAAGATGGGATTATATTTTTAGCTTTTTAAAGAGTTTCCGTAATCATAATAAATTCTTACTACCAGATAGAGCACAAGTCACGATGACGGCGCCATTTATGCGTTCGTATTCTTTGAAAGTAATTCAAACATGTCACCGCCGTAATGCACCAGCAATTGGAGGAATGGCGGCACAAATTCCGATTAAAAATAATCCAGAAGCAAATGAAGCAGCTTTTGAAAAAGTGCGTGCTGATAAGGAACGCGAAGCTTTAGACGGTCATGACGGGACTTGGGTTGCCCACCCTGGACTTGTACCGGTTGCAATGGAAGTGTTTAATCACATTATGAAAACACCAAATCAAATTTTTAGAAAACGTGAAGAAATATGTGTAACAGAAAACGATTTACTAGAGGTACCGGTGGGAACGATTACAGAAGAGGGCCTTCGCATGAATATTAGCGTAGGTATTCAATATATTGCATCTTGGTTAAGCGGACGGGGAGCAGCACCCATTTATAACTTAATGGAAGATGCGGCAACAGCTGAAATTTCAAGAGCACAAGTATGGCAATGGATTCGTCATGAAGGTGGAAAACTAAATGATGGTCGTAATATTACGCTTGAATTAATGGAAGAGTTAAAAGAAGAAGAATTAGCAAAAATAGAAAGAGAGATTGGTAAGGAAGCCTTTAAGAAAGGGAGATTCCAAGAGGCGACAACGTTGTTTACAAATCTCGTTCGGAATGATGAATTCGTACCATTTTTAACATTACCGGGTTATGAAATTTTATAAAAAATGAAAAGGGGATGGAACAAATGAAAAACGAAAGAATCGAGAAGTTACAAGAAAGCTGGGAATTAGATGAGCGTTGGAAAGGGATCACACGTCCATATTCGGCAGAAGATGTAATTCGCCTGCGCGGGTCAATTGATATTGAACATACGTTAGCGCGTCGTGGTGCTGAGAAGCTTTGGACATCGCTTCATACAGAAGACTATATTAACGCACTTGGCGCATTAACAGGAAACCAAGCGATGCAACAAGTAAAAGCTGGGTTAAAAGCGATTTACTTAAGTGGTTGGCAAGTAGCAGCTGATGCAAACCTTTCTGGGCATATGTATCCAGACCAAAGTTTATATCCAGCGAACAGCGTACCTGCTGTAGTAAAACGAATTAATCAAACGCTTCAACGTGCGGATCAAATTCAGCATATGGAAGGAAGCGATGATACAGACTATTTCGTACCGATTGTAGCAGATGCAGAAGCTGGATTTGGTGGGCAATTAAATGTATTCGAACTGATGAAAGGTATGATTGAAGCAGGTGCATCAGGTGTGCATTTTGAAGATCAATTATCTTCAGAGAAAAAATGTGGCCATTTAGGCGGAAAAGTACTACTACCAACGCAAACAGCAGTACGCAATTTAATTTCTGCACGCCTTGCAGCAGATGTAATGGGAGTGCCGACAATTATCGTTGCAAGAACAGATGCGGATGCAGCTGATTTAATTACGAGCGATATCGATCCTGTTGATAAAGCATTTATTACAGGAGAAAGAACACCAGAAGGGTTTTACCGTACGAATGCAGGTCTTGATCAAGCAATTGCGCGCGGTTTAGCGTATGCACCGTATGCAGACCTCGTTTGGTGTGAAACGTCAGAACCAAATTTAGAAGATGCAAAACGATTTGCGGACGCAATTCATAAGGAGCATCCAGGGAAGCTACTTGCATATAACTGCTCACCTTCATTCAACTGGAAACAAAAACTAGATGAAAAAACAATCGCAAGCTTCCAAAAGGAAATCGCATCTTACGGTTACAAGTTCCAATTCGTAACACTTGCTGGATTCCATTCATTAAATTACGGTATGTTTGAACTAGCACGTGGCTATAAAGAGCGCGGCATGGCAGCATACTCTGAACTACAACAAGCAGAATTCGCAGCTGAAAAACACGGCTACTCTGCAACACGTCATCAACGCGAAGTGGGAACAGGTTACTTTGATGAAGTGGCACAAGTGATTACGGGCGGAACTTCATCAACGACAGCGTTAAAAGGATCTACAGAAGAAGCACAGTTTACGAAATAAAAGGAAGGGGCACCTTTTTGAAGGGTGCCCCTTATTATTTTCTAAAAGATTCGAAAAGAGAGATTGAGTTGTCGGCAAAAAACAATACTAACTTTTCTTTATTACTAAATCAACTCCACTCAGCCCTATGATCACGAATAAACTTCATATCTTTCTCATAATGCTCTAGATGTCCTTCATCAATCATTCTTTGGAAATTCAAGTCGCCTTCTTGCGCTTTTCGTTTCATATATGTACATAACCCTTCTAATCGAAGCAACACCATTCCTAAGTAATCTTCATCCATATTTTTATCATAGGACTGAACGAACAAATTCACTCTCTCTTTAATACGATCTGCATGTTGCGATGAGTCATAATGAACGGCTTCACCAGATTCTGTATAATACACTCTACTTAAAGGCACACAAGTATAGAGTGTATAAGCGATATCCCATAGTCTTGGACCAGGAGCAGCAACATCGAAATCAATAATCCCTACTGGCTTCTCATTATTAAAAATAATGTTATATATGGAAAAATCATTGTGACATAAAACCTCAATGTTATTTGGAGTGTGATCCATCGGTTTCCAATCATCTAATAACGGAAAATCACTTACGGCATCATGGTAAAGGCGGAGCATCTTTGCGATTTCTTTTAATACATCATTAGATCGCATATATTCTTTTAAAGGATAATTGCCAGCTTCTCCTTCAATAAAGGATAAAATCTCTCTATCTTTTTCATCTACACCTAAAAACTTTGGAGCATAATGAAATCCTTTGTTTTCTAAGTGTTGCAATAGCTTATGAATCTTTTCACTGCCTAGCTTTAACTCTCGCCGAACAGTATTTTCAGAACGATATACGTTTGAGACGTTTCCCCCTGTTAGTCTTTCTTCTTTAGCGTAGTTTGACATGTGAAAATTCCCCCCTGTGATTAAAAAATCCAATTCCAAATAGTGAATAGACCAATAATGGCAGAAAAGAGAAGGGAAGCAAGCAATGCTAGACAGCCAAAAGGAACTAGCTTATCTTGCCATGTTTCTTTATACTCATAAACTAAATTCTCTACTACTTCTTTCTGCACTGAAGATAAGGGCTTATCTTTATCCAAACCCTTTATATGGATAGAATCGCCTTTAAACTTTAAAGCACGTGCAATATGATGAGGACTATTTCCCATTGATTTTTCAAATAATAAACATGATTCATGCATAATATCTGTTTTATGCTCTTCTAGATACCAGTAACGTCCAGCCATTTCCGGATATTGTAATTTATAATAAATATCTCCGAGTTGTTTTCGAAGATGTAATTCATTTGGGTATGTAAAGATGAGGCCATGCAATCTATCTCTTGCTTTTCCAAGATTATTATTTTCAATATCCTCTTCAATTCTTTTTAATGTTTTTTTAGGAATTTTATTGGTCATAAACTCCTCCTTATTTAGAATAGAGATAATTATATTTTATAAGAAATACTAAAAATTAGAAATTCTATTTTCGAAAAAGATTGTACATTTTATTTTAATGTGCTATGATAATGTCAGTTGAATAGTTAAATTAAGCAATCCATATGTTATCAAGTGCTGAAAACGAACGAGAAAAAGTATGTGAGAACTAGTTTATGTTTCGTATTTGATAATGTGTGGATTCTTTTTTTAGACAGGAAGACTAAAAAATTTTAAATTTGTATTTTCTTAGGAGGAAATAATTATGGCAGTAACAGGACAAGTAAAATGGTTTAACAACGAAAAAGGCTTCGGTTTCATCGAAGTTCCAGGTGGAAACGACGTATTCGTACATTTCTCTGCAATCGAAACTGACGGTTTCAAATCTCTAGAAGAAGGTCAAAAAGTTAGCTTCGAAATCGAAGACGGTAACCGTGGACCTCAAGCTAAAAACGTAATCAAACTATAATTTTATAGTTGATGATGGAAAAAAGGATGGCTAATGCCATCCTTTTTTTAGGTTGTGGAGAAAATTTTTCCAGAGCCTGTTTTTATATGTAACTCTCTTTTTTTTATGTTAAAACTGGTAAAAAATTATCGGGAATGCGTATTAGTTTCTGTAGAAGAGTTAGTTCAGCAAGAGCATTTGCTGCGTATGATAGTAAATAACTATAAATTTGTTTTCTCTGTTGAAATGGGGAAATCTTTTCTAGATAGACCTTGAGTAACATCTTTTTTGTTAGCATTGTTGTTGGAATTTTGTACGTTTTGAGATGATGTTTCTAACAGTTGTTCTTGTTCCTTACTAGGGGTATTCAGAGCATCTGAGGGGATGCTATTAACCTGCTGGCTTAATAGATCTTCTTTATCCATAAGTATACAGCTCCTTTTGGGAATTCGATAAAAAGTAATGTAATTATAACTAGCTACTTATATATTGTGTTTTTGAATGAAATTATATACAAAACTTATATTACAAAGTTAACTAATTAACGAATTGTTAGTGATGGATAAAGATGTACAAATTTTAATTTTTTAACAAAAATTAAAAGCGGGTAACAAGTACAAATACTCTTTCTCATGTTTTATATAAGGAGCATATTACAAATCAAAAAAGATGTAGAGAACCTTGGAAGAAAATATAGTTGTTTTTTTTAAGGGTTAAGAAGAATAAATAAAATGATACTACAAATGTAAAAAGGCATTCCATAAAGGAAGGCCTTTTATTGTTCTTGCCCTGATTTTTTCTTCTCACGTTTTTTACATTCTGTACATTTTGATTTACGAAACGGTTTGGCAAAGAATAGCAGAATGAAAAATAAACCGAATATAATACTAGCTGAGTTTTTCACGATAATGATGCTACTATTTTTCATTTGAATCGATGGTTGGATTTCTTTTTCTTCCATAGTGGCCCTCTATATATTGGATTTACATTTTAATTATAGCAAAGTTAATTGTTTTAATGATGTGAAAATAGGAAGGGATAATAAATATTTATAGGTAGTATAAATGTTGTTTTTATAACTTTAAAATTAAAAAATCACTATATTGTGATTTTATTATTTAACAAATGTTTGATAAATGATAAAAAACTGTAAAAAAGCGGAGCTTGTAAGCTATTTCCTTTTCATAGATGCTAAAATTATATATGCAGCTGCTAATATAAATGGAAAAAAGGAGATAATGGAGTATGGAAAGTAAAGTGGAACGCTATGTCGAAAATTATGTTGTAACGAAAAATACGATGGCCTTACTTCCTGTTATTCTAAGTGAAAAGAAAATTGTTACGCGAGTCGTTGAAATGAATGATTCTTTTTTCGTATTTCAAAAACCTCTAGATATTATAGAAAGAAGTTGCCGCAAGCATGGCTCTAGTTTCTTAGGCAGAAAAGAAGGAACGAAAGAGTTAACTCATATTACACATAAAGCACCGATTGCGATTAGTCCAGCAGATCAACTTTATTTTTTCCCTACCTATTCTTACTCTAGAAAAGAGTGCGCTTGGTTGTCTCATTTTTATATTGAAAGTAACAAAGAATTAAAAGATGGAAATCTTATTATTAGATTTATAAATGGTTTTGCTGTGAAATTAGAAATATCAAAAACTAGTTTTGAAAATCAACAAAATCGTACAGCGAAATTACGTACTGAATATGAAGATCGTAGGAAAAAACAAGGGAGCCCTTGTTTTAAAGAGGTTGATAAAAAAGAGGAATCAACATTAAGACCCGCTTATGAGAGTGTGTATTTTGTGAAGGAAGGCGAAGTGTGAAAGGATGGGGGGAATCCCCATTCTTTTTTTGTTTATCCCGCTATTTGTGGGCAGTAAGACCCCCACCTCAAAATTCAGCGAAAGCAAAGAAGTTAAGCGGGGGATCAACAAAATCCCCACTGATTAAAGTTTCACTTTATCAGTCTTTGTAGATAAGGCGATATATTAGAGAAACCGAGTTGTAATTGATATATCTAGAAAATCACCAGTGTAATTTCATTTGCCGATAAAAAATCGAAAAACAATCTAAATAACAAAACGAACGACACGTCCTGTCGAATATTGATAGATTATCATAGCTAAATAATGAAGGAATTCTTATGAAAGATATGGAAACTTTAATAAATACATCTCCATATGTCATATCTACCATTTCCTCTTTCATATAAGCAATGATACAGTAGGGATAGTATTTAGAGTAAAGGGGTAAAGTGTAGAATGGATTTTCAGACAATCAAAGAGTATTTTTCACCAGAAAATATGGATCATATTGTTGAGAGTTATAAAGCGTTCGGACCACTTCTTGGTATTGGTTTACCGATGATAGAGGCGTTGATTCCAGCATTACCGCTTATTGTATTTGTACTGGCAAATGCTGTTGCATTTGGCTTTTGGCTCGGTTTTCTTTATTCATGGCTTGGATCAGTAATGGGTGCATTACTTGTCTTTTTCATCATCCGCCATTTTGGTCGCAGTCGTTTCTTTTCGTTTGTAAATAAGCATGAGAGAGTACGAAAAGCAATGGGATGGATTGAAAGAAAAGGATTTGCACCGATTTTTGTTATATTTTGTTTTCCATTTACACCGTCAGCATTAATAAATGTTGTCGCTGGTTTATCCCGAATTAGTGTAAAACAGTTTGGGCTAGCGTTAGCATTCGGAAAACTTGTGATGATTTTTATTTTAACGTATATCGGTCATGATTTAATGTCATTTATTCATAATCCAGTGAAATCAGTCATTGTAGCGATTGGTATTTTTATTTTATGGTATGTCGGTAAGAAAATCGAAGTAAAGTTAGAACTGCATTAAGAATAGTCTTCTTTGTAAAGGAAAGCTTCAGTATTAAAGGATAAGGGGAGAAGCAGATGAAGAAAACTTTGAAAAAAGAAGGCATAGAGTGGATACGAACAATTTTAATTGGTGTATTATTAGCTGTATTTTTTCGAACGTTTTTCTTTTCGACGTACGTTGTAGAGGGGAAGTCAATGATGCCGACATTACAAGATGGCAATATGCTCGTTGTAAATAAGGTGAGTTATCAAGTTGGGGACTTGAACAGATTTGACGTTGTGGTGTTTCATGCGAATAAAAAAGAGGACTATGTAAAGCGGATTATCGGTTTACCTGGAGATCATATTGAATATAAGCATGATAAATTATATATAAACGGACAATTCGTGGATGAACCTTATTTAGAGAAATATAAGAAGGAGATAAATGGACGACAACTAACAGGTGACTTTACGCTAGAAGAGTTAACTAAGGAAAAAACGGTGCCACCTGGATATATTTTTGTAGTAGGTGATAACCGCCTCGGGAGCTGGGATAGTAGACACTTTGGATTTGTAAAAGCTGATACAGTTGTCGGTAAAGTTGATTTACGATATTGGCCAATTCAAGAGGTGCAAACGAATTTTTCAAAAGGTTGATATAATAGGTAGAAGTATAAAAAAAGGCAAACTACTCCGTTTGTCTTTTTTCGTGTCCTATAATACAATTATAGTAGCAAACTAACGTTCGTTATGTAAGTGAAAGGTGGGGTTACATGTCACTTCGATTTGTGATTGGTAGAGCGGGAAGTGGAAAAAGTACACTTTGTTTACACGAAGTGCAAGAAGAGTTAAAACAGCGCCCGAGAGGGGAAACAATATTATATCTTGTGCCAGAACAGATGACATTCCAGACGCAGCAGGCGTTAATTGGAAGTGAGGATGTAAGAGGTTCTATTCGGGCACAAGTTTTTAGTTTTTCACGATTAGCGTGGAAGGTACTACAAGAAGTTGGCGGAGCGAGTCGTCTTCATATTGATGAAGCGGGTGTACATATGTTACTTCGTAAAATTGTAGAGTCTCGTAAAGATGGGTTATCGGTGTTCCAAAAAGCAGCGGAGCAAAACGGTTTCTTTGAACATCTGGGCAGTATGATTGCAGAGTTTAAACGTTACAATGTAACGCCATCTAACGTATATGAAATGTGGCAACAATTAGATGCGCATAGTAGCAGTGCCGAGCAAAAGCTATTAGCGAATAAAGTGTATGATTTACAACTACTATATGATGATTTTGAACGTGCTTTAATCGGAAAATATTTAGATTCAGAAGACTACTTGCAATTGCTAGTGGAAAAGCTTCCGCAGTCTGAATATGTAAATGGTGCGGAAATTTATATAGATGGATTTCATTCATTCTCCCCGCAAGAGTTAGAGATTGTAAGACAGCTTATGATTTGCGGAGCGAGAGTTACGATCACGTTAACGATAGATGAAAAAACGTTAGCGCAGCCAGTAAATGAACTCGATTTATTTTATGAAACGACGGTAACGTATGAAAAAATAAAACAAGTAGCGCGTGAAGAAAAAATAGAAATTGAAAAAACAATTCCACTTATGGAACAGCCGCGTTTTCATTCTCCAGCATTAGCGCATTTAGAAGCTCATTATGAAGCGCGTCCGAATGAAAAATTTAACGATGAAGCGAGTGTAACGATTAGTACAGCTGCGAATTTACGAGCGGAGGTAGAAGGTGTTGCTCGTGAAATTCGTAAACTTGTTGCGGATGAAAAATATCGTTACCGAGATATTGCAGTACTTCTTCGTAATGGGGAAAGTTATTACGATGTGATGCGAACGTTATTTACAGATTACAATATCCCGCACTTCATCGATGAAAAGCGCCCGATGTCACACCATCCATTAGTAGAATGTATTCGTTCTGCACTCGAGATTATTAGTGGGAATTGGCGTTATGATGCGGTGTTCCGCTGCGTGAAAACAGAGCTTTTATATCCATTAGACGTAAGAAAAGAAATGATGCGTGAAGAAATGGATGAATTTGAAAATTACTGTTTAGCGTACGGTGTACAAGGAAAGAGATGGACTTCAGAGGATCCATGGATGTATCGCCGTTATCGTTCTCTTGATGATACGAACGGGATGATCACAGACAGTGAACGTGAAATGGAAGAGAAAATAAATAGGCTACGTGACGTTGTAAGAACACCTGTTATTCGCATGCAAAAAAGGTTAAAGCGTGCAGGAACAGTTATGCAAATGTGTGAAGCAGTTTACTTATTTTTAGAAGAGCTGGATGTTCCAAAGAAACTAGAAGAATTACGTATACGTGCAGAAGAAAGTGGAGATTTCTTATTTGCGACAGATCATGAACAAGTATGGGAAGAGGTAATGAGCCTTCTTGATACGTTTGTAGAGATGCTTGGTGATGAGAAAATGTCTCTTTCTATGTTTACGGACGTTATGTCGACAGGTCTTGAGGCACTTAAATTTGCTAATATTCCGCCTTCATTAGACCAAGTATTAATTGCTAATATTGATCACTCCAGGTTATCTGACGTGAAAGCAACGTTTATTATAGGTGTAAATGAGGGGGTTATTCCAGCAGCACCTATGGATGAAGGTATGCTTTCTGATGAGGAAAGAGAAGTTCTTGGTGCGGCAGGAATTGAATTAGCGCCAACGACGAGACAAACTCTGTTAGAAGAACAGTTCGTTATGTATCAAATGGTAACGAGAGCATCTGAGAAGTTATACATTTCATGCCCGCTTGCAGATGAAGAAGGAAAGACGTTACTTGCGTCTAGCTTTATTAAGAAAATAAAAAGAATGTTCCCTAATGTGAAAGATTCATTTATTACGAATGACGTAAATGATTTATCACGTTCAGAACAAATTTCATACGTAGCAACGCCAGAAGTAACGTTATCTTACGTTATGCAGCAACTACAAACGTGGAAGCGATACGGATTTGAAGGGAATTTAGACTTTTGGTGGGACGTATACAACTTCTACGTAACTTCAGATGAATGGAAACAAAAAAGTAGCCGCGTCTTATCAAGTTTATTCTATCGAAATCGTGCGAAGAAACTAAGTACAGCAGTAAGTAGAGATTTATATGGAGATATAATTAAAGGAAGCGTCTCCCGTATGGAACTATTTAACCGTTGTGCATACGCTCATTTTGCGCAGCACGGTTTATCGCTTAGAGAGCGTGATATTTTCAAGCTTGATGCGCCAGATATCGGCGAATTATTCCATGCGGCATTAAAGAAAATTGCGGACAAGTTATTGCGTGAAAACCGTACTTGGGCGGATTTATCCATAAAAGAGTGTGAGCATCTTTCTGTTTTAGTAATAGAAGAAATCGCACCGTTATTACAACGACAAATTTTATTAAGTTCAAACCGTCATTTCTATTTAAAACAAAAACTACAACAAATCATTTTCCGTACGTCAATCATTCTTCGTGAACATGCGAAGTCGAGCGGATTCGTACCAGTTGATTTAGAAGTGCCGTTCGGTATGGGCGGTACAGGGCCACTTCCGCCGATGGAATTCTCACTACCAAATGGTGTGAAGATGGAAGTAGTCGGCCGTATTGACCGTGTTGATAAGGCAGAAGATGAAAACGGGACGTTCTTACGTATTATTGATTATAAATCAAGTTCAAAAGCGTTAGATTTAACGGAAGTGTATTACGGATTAGCACTTCAAATGTTAACGTATTTAGATGTTGTTACTTCGAATGCACAGACCTGGATGAAAAAAGGTCACACAGCATCACCAGCTGGTGTATTGTATTTTCATATTCATAACCCAATCGTTGAGATGAAAGGTGACGCATCTGAAGCTGAAATTGAAAAAGAAATTTTAAAGAAATTTAAAATGAAAGGACTCGTATTAGGAGATGCTGACGTTGTTCGTTTAATGGATAACAAACTTTCAACAGGAAGTTCAGATATTATTTCTGCTGGCCTGAAAAAAGACGGTAGCTTTAGTGCGCGTTCAAGTATTGCAAGTGAGCAAGAGTTTAACGTACTGCAAAAATATGTACACCATACGTTTGAAAATATCGGAAAAGATATTACAGAAGGTGTTATCGATATTGCTCCTTATAAAATGGGAAATAAAGCAGCATGTACGTTCTGTAACTTCAAATCTGTTTGTCAATTTGATGAGTCACTTGAAGATAATCAGTTCCGATCGTTAAAAGATATGAAAGATAGCGAAGCGATGGAGAAAATAAGAGAGGAGGTTGGCGGAGAATGATAGAAAATTGGCCTAAAAAACCAGAAGGTAGTCAATGGACAGATGACCAGTGGAAAGCTGTTGTAGCGAACGGACGTGATATTTTAGTTGCGGCTGCAGCTGGATCAGGTAAAACAGCAGTATTAGTTGAACGTATTATTAAAAAGATTATTAATGAAGAGAATCCAGTCGATGTCGACCGCCTGCTCGTTGTAACATTTACGAATGCAGCGGCGCAAGAGATGAAAAACAGAATTGGGGAAGCGTTAGAAAAAGTATTAATTGATGAGCCAGGCTCTCAGCACATTAGAAAGCAGCTGAGCTTATTAAATAAAGCTTCTATTTCGACGATTCATTCCTTTTGTTTACAAGTAATTAGAGGATACTATTACATGCTTGATGTGGATCCTCGTTTCCGTATTGCGAATCAAACAGAAAATGAATTGTTAAAAGAAGAAGTGCTAGATGACATATTAGAAGAAGAGTACGGAATCGAAGATAATACAATCTTCTTTGAACTTGTTGATCGTTATACGAGTGACCGTAGTGATGATGACTTACAACGTATGATTTTAGCGCTTCATACAGAGTCAAGAGCGCATCCAAATCCGGAAAAATGGCTCGATAAATTAGTAGAAGCATATGACGTAGAAGGAAAGACAATTGAAGATTTAGTGTACGCTTCTTACTTATTAGAAGATGTGAAATTCCAGCTTGAAACAGCGGAACAGCATATTCGTAAAGCGACGGAGCTCGCAATGCTTCCTGACGGTCCAGCGCCTCGCGTTGAAACGTTGCAAGCAGATGCAGCTTTACTTGGAACGCTATCATCAGCTGCTCGTGAATCGTGGACAAGTTTGTATGAAGCGATGCAAAACGTATCGTGGCAAACGTTAAAGCGCATTAAGAAAAGTGATTATAACGAGGATATTGTAAAACAAGTAGACTCTCTTCGTAATAAAGCGAAAGATGAAGTGAAGAAATTACAAGAAGAGCTATTTAGCCGCAAACCTGAAAGTTTCTTACGAGATTTTCAAGATATGCACCCAGTATTAGAAAAGCTCGTTCAACTTGTAAAAGTATTTACAGAGCGTTTCCAAGCGATGAAGCGAGATAAAGGAATGGTCGATTTCACAGATTTAGAGCATTTCTGTTTACAAATTTTAAGTGAACCAAGTGAAAATGGTGAAATGAATCCGTCAGCAGTGGCGCTCCAATATCGTAATAAATTTGCTGAAGTATTAGTCGATGAATATCAAGATACGAATTTTGTACAGGAATCCATTATTAAATTCGTAACGAAAGATTCTGAGAGTGCAGGGAACTTGTTCATGGTTGGTGACGTAAAGCAGTCGATTTATCGTTTCCGACTAGCCGAACCAGGACTATTCCTAGGAAAATATAAACGCTTCACACAAGAAGGATTGGGTGGCGGAATGAAGATTGACTTAGCGAAAAACTTCCGTAGTCGTCATGAAGTACTAGCAGGTACGAATTTTATTTTCAAACAAATTATGGGCGAAGAAGTTGGGGAAATTGACTACGATGTTGACGCTGAACTAAAGCTAGGTGCTACCTATCCAGAAGGTGAAGATGTAGCGGCTGAACTACTATGCATTCAGCAAACAGAAGAAGAATTAATAGACGGTGAAGAAGGTTCGGAAGTAGAAAAGGCACAGCTTGAAGCTCGCCTTATGGCGCAGCGTATTAAAGCGATGGTCGATTCAGGTTATGAAGTATATGATCGTAAAACGGATAGTATGCGCCCTGTACAATACCGCGACTTCGTTATTTTACTTCGCTCCATGCCGTGGGCCCCGCAAATTATGGAAGAGTTAAAATTACAAGGAATTCCAGTATATGCTGACCTCGCGACTGGTTACTTTGAAGCGACGGAAGTAAATATTATGATGAACGTATTCCGCGTTATTGATAATCCGATGCAAGATATCCCGCTTGCAGCTGTACTTCGTTCCCCGATCGTTGGATTAAACGATGAAGAACTTGCAATGCTTCGTGCTCATGGAAAGAAAGGCTCGTTTTATGAAGTAATGAGCTCATTCTTAAAAGGGGCACCGCTTGAAGAGGAGCAAGAACTTCATGATAAATTAGAGTGGTTTTATAACTTACTACAAGGATGGCGTGAATTTGCACGTCAACAATCACTTTCTGATTTAATTTGGAAAGTGTACGGTGAGACAGGTTATTACGACTTCGTTGGCGGTTTACCAGCTGGAAAGCAAAGGCAGGCAAACTTACGCGTACTATATGACCGCGCAAGACAATATGAAGCAACATCATTTAGAGGATTATTCCGTTTCTTACGTTTTATTGAACGTATTTTAGAACGCGGTGATGATATGGGGACGGCGAGGGCCCTCGGTGAACAAGAAGACGTTGTTCGCATTATGACGATTCATAAAAGTAAAGGGCTAGAGTTCCCAGTTGTATTTGTAGCTGGACTCGGTCGTCGTTTTAATACACAAGACTTAATGAAACGTTTCTTATTGCATAAAGATTTCGGTTTCGGTTCGCAATTTATCGATCCGCGCAAACGAATTAAATATACAACATTATCACAGCTTGCGATTAAGCGTAAAATGAAAATGGAATTAATTGCGGAAGAAATGCGCGTACTATACGTAGCATTGACGCGTGCGAAAGAGAAGTTAATTTTAATTGGAACAGTTAAGGATGCAAATAAGGAAATGGAAAAATGGCTTGATGCGAGGGAGCATAGTGAATGGTTATTACCAGATCATATACGTGCCGGAGCGTCTTGTTATTTAGACTGGATTGCACCTTCATTATATAGACACCGTGATAGTGAAATACTTCTTGAATTAGGACAAGGAAGTATTCCAGATGAAATTTACGGGTATGACACTAGCTGGAAAGTAGAAGTTGTGGACGGTAATACGCTACTTGCACCAGAGCCAGTTCAAGAAGAGAAACAAGAATTGTTAGAAGCGCTTCGTGAGAAAAAGGCTGTTCCCCTGCAAAGTGAACGGAAAGAAGAAGTGTACGACAGATTAATGTGGAAGTACGGATATGAGGATGCGACATCTCATCGCGCGAAGCAATCTGTTACAGAAATAAAGAGAAATTATCAATCTGAAGAAGGTAGCGATAACGCCTTTATTAAAAAACTACGTGCACCAATTAAAACACGCCCGCGCTTTATGGAGAAAAAAGGGTTAACGTACGCAGAGCGCGGAACAGCAGTCCATGCCGTTATGCAGCATGTTGATTTGAAGAAGCCGATTACGGTTGAAGTTCTTCAAGAACAAATTGCTGGAATGGTAAATAAGGAATTATTAACATTCGAGCAGGCGGAAGAAATAGCCATTGAAAAAGTAATTTCATTCTTCGACAGTGACTTAGGTAAAAGGGTATTAGCGGCGAAAAGTGTTGAGCGTGAAGTACCATTTACGATGATGCTTGCAGCAGAAGAAGCATATCAAGATTGGCAAGGGAAGAGTGAAGAAACGATTCTTGTCCAAGGGGTTATCGACTGCATGATTGAAGAGGAAGACGGCATTACGTTAATCGACTTCAAAACAGATACGATTGAAGGAAAATTCCCAGGCGGATTTGAACAAGCAAAACCAATTTTAGAAGATCGATATAAAGTACAGCTTTCGTTATATGCAAAAGCACTGGAGAAAAGCTTACAACATCCTGTGAAAGAGAAATGCTTATACTTCTTTGATGGCAATCATATTGTAAAAATTGAAGAATAGAGGGACTTGAAAATGGCAACGGAAAAAACGTTAAGAACGTGTGAAAAAGGACATGAATACTACAAAAGTAGCGACTGTCCAACTTGCCCAACTTGCGAGAAAGAAAAGAAGCCGAAAACAGGATTTCTTTCACTTCTTTCATCACCAGCACGAAATGCGCTGCAACATCACGGAATTCAAACGATAGAAGAACTCTCAAAATATAGTGAAAAAGAAATTTTAAAAATGCATGGTATGGGACCAGCGTCTTTGCCGAAGCTTAGGAAGGCTTTGGAGGAGAGCGGGTTATCATTTAAATAAAATGAAATAGTGCTTCTTCACTACTTACTTGTTTATACCACTATTTGTGGACAGTAAAGCTCTTGCTTATTAAAATTTCATTTTAATAATTTTGAATTAGATAAAAGAAAAAAGTAGGAGAATATCTCCTACTTTTTTTACGCTGTTCCAATCTGATCTTGATCTGCCACATCAGAATCAAACGTATTTGTTGCACTAACACCGTTAAACGTATTCACGACAAACCCAACATTAGAAGCTCCAGATCCGTTATAGGCTTTCGTGTTTTCTTTCGGAGATACGTTATAAAAATCTCCTAAGTTGAAAGAGCCGTTACTGTTTTGCACGACGAGATTTCCTACAACCGAAGGCATACCATCCACCTACTTTACTAAGCTTTTTAATTACTATATGAATTATTGTGCGGAAGGTTCATCCGTAATATATTGGCGGATTTGCATAATACGAGAGTTATTAAAAGCATAATCAACATTCCCAATTTGAAAGCAACCAGAATTTAAAAGTGTCCGCAATTCAACGTTATTCACTTCAATAAAAGGACATTCATTTACAATATTTAATTTTACATCTGTCGTTCGTTTTGGAATTGTAATGTGTTCATCTGTAAAGATTTCAAAAGCATCAAAGCGACCTTCTCCCCGTATATAACAAGGAATTTCACGGTGGACGGCAATAGCTCTACTTTTTAATTCCATTTGGTTTGCATCTCCAACTTGAAATACGGCAGTAATCCCTAAAGAAATAATAGAAACATTTTGGACAATGGACACATGATGCAACATAATTTCTCAGTCTCCTTAACCTGGAGTAGGAGCGACATCTGTTACTAATGGTACAAATGGACCCTCTGTAACTGTTTCAAATGGTGTATCGAGAATAGAAGATAGAATGAGGAGATTTGCATCTCCAATTAAAAAGAGTGCGGACGACGATACACCGTTCATTTTAATCTGTCCGACTTTTAACTCACGGTTTACAACGTTAAGGTTCATACATAATTACTCCTTTCGGAAATTTCCTGGTATGTGCTGAATAAAGGAGAGAAAGGCTTTGTCAATATCTTGTTTCATTGCCTGAATAATGATATCTCGTAAATAATCTGGATCTGTTGAAATACCTTCATATGATTGCGCTTGTGATAAATAATAAGGGAGTCGATGCTCCATCTGTTTTTTTATGTCATCCACCATCATTTGTCGATACATTTCATCAAGCGGTGTTCTCTCTTCTTGTTCAAAATGGAGAATACGATTATATGCTTCTTCATCTAAGTATCGATGCATTTCTTGGAGGATACCTTGATAAAAGTCTGGGTTTGTTTCGGTTTCAGGGTTTACCTTTAATGTTTCTGTATCCACTTGAAAATCTTCAATTTGTTGTCCTTTTGCTGAAAATGGGTTTAAACCAATATTTAAAGTACCATTTAAATTTTCGACTTTTAATTGATCGAATTTGTATTCCACTTTTCCTACAGAAGAGGAGGGGCGATTTTTTAATTCGTTAAGCTCTTCTTGGAGTTGGCGCACTTGATCTTCTAAATTCAAGATGGCTGCTTGTTGTGTTTGAAGAGCTTGTTGAAGTTGGTGTAAGTAAGTATATATATCTTGATTCATTTGTGAAACCTCCTTTTCAATAGGGAGGGTAAAAATATTCCTACTATATATTTATGACAAGGATGTCTTAAGAAGAACTAGTTGATGGTTTGATAGAAATAATTTGTCCTTTCGCCTGTAATGGGCGAAGCGGCTCCGTAAATCCGCCCGTATTTGAAAATTTAGATAGGGCTTTAATACTTCCGGCAGTACCAATTTGGAACACAGAAGAGGTTGTAATGCTATCAATTTTAATACTGTTGATGACGATACTTTGGTTTACATAAAAGTTCAATATAATCGCCCCCTTTAAGTTGAACCAATTATCGCTTGATCGACGACATCTGAATCGTTGACAGTCGTTGCACTTTGATAATTGTAGACAGAAACGTTATCTCCAACGTTAAAAGAGCCGGCCCCGGCGAAAGCACGTGAGTAACTAATAGGCCTAATCGCAAATACATCTCCAATATGAAAAATACCACTTGATCCAATATTGACGATACGAATATGTCCGACCATAGCTGGCATACAAAACACCCTTCGTTTTTAAAATTTTCTTTTCTACTATTGTATGGGCGTTTCCAATAAAATGTGTATTTTTTTGAAATAAAAGAAACACACGCATTATTGCGTGTGTGTTTTGAACGTTTGATTAGGGTGTAAATCCGTAGGTACATGACAAATTACATTTAAGAGCCTGTCCAGTTCTTGGCTACAATCCACTGTTTTTTGAGAAGTCATTCCATAGCGTTCAGCAAAATAAATCATTTTTTCACGTTTTTTTTCAATCGCTTGCTCAAACATTGAAATCGGCTCCATCTCTAAATGAAATTTTTAGTATATATGTAGTACATATTATACAAAAACTTCATAAAAAAGAAATGCATTCGCTAAAAAAAGTAAAATTTCTACATTTTATGCCAAATGATAAAGGAGTAACGAATCGGATATGAGAAGAATATTGTAAAAATTAGCGTGCATGAGAAGGTTTTTTTCTTGCGGATGCGAATACAATTAAAGTGTATGAGTTGTAGGATGGAGAGTGGAAATATTGCGTTTTGTAACGGCGAAAAAAGAAGAAAAGGTATTTGTAGGTATTGTGGATGAAGAAGAAGAAAAGGTATTACACTTAAGAGAAGCGCAAAGACAAAAAGGGGAAAAGGTTACAATCCCTATTACAATGCTAGAGTGTATTGAAAGAGGGACTGAATGCTTTGAGAAAGTATGTGAAATTGTAAATTGGGCAAAAGAGAACGGGGAAGCGGCGTATTATCCGTTAACAGAGGTGAAAATATTAGCACCGATTCCAAGGCCAAGAAAGAATATTTTGTGCGTTGGAAAAAACTATCGTGAGCATGCGGTAGAAATGGGCGGAGTAGAGTCTATTCCAGAAAATATAATGATCTTTACGAAAGCACCAACAACAGTTATTGGCATAAATGAGCAAATTAATGGTCACCCTCATGCAACGGACGAACTAGATTACGAAGGAGAATTAGCTATCATTATTGGTAAGCGAGGGAAACAAATTAAAAAAGAAAAAGCGCTTGAGCATGTTTTTGGTTATACGATTATCAATGATGTAACAGCTCGAGACATTCAAAGAAAACATAAACAGTTTTTCCTTGGGAAAAGCTTCGATACATTTTGTCCGATGGGACCGTATTTAATTCATAAATCGGTGGTTAATGCGCCGAATTCATTACACATTGAAACGGTAGTAAATGGAGAAGTAAGGCAAACTTCCAACACAAATAAAATGATTTTTCCAATAGAAGAAATTATTTCAACGATAAGTAAAGGAATGACTTTAGAACCAGGCGATATTATCGCAACAGGAACCCCGGCTGGTGTCGGAAAAGGTTTCACGCCACCAAAGTTTTTACATGCTGGTGATGAAGTGGTTATTACAGTAGAAGGAATTGGTACTTTGCGAAATGTAGTGAAGTGAAGAAAAGAGCTATCTTGTTAAAAGATAGCTCTTTTTTATGGCCTTGGGTTATAGAGGTAATCGATAACGGAAAAAGTGTAAAGACCAATGAATGCAAGTGTACAAATGCCAAATAGTATAACCGTAAGTGCGCTTTTTTCTCGTCCAAAACCAATGATAGTAAGAATAACAGCAGTCCAAAATGATGCTTTCAGTAGTGTGAATGTAGTAGAAGTTGAGTAGTGAGTAAGCCATGTTGTGGAAAGTAGGAAGCCAAAGAATGTAACTAAAATAAAAGATGTAGCTAAATAGTTAATATGTTTACCATATCTTAATAGCATATCGCACCTCCTTTACGATTTTAAAATACAGAAAATTACAATTTTATCTTAATATAAATGAATATAAAAAGAAAGAGGTTGTCCCAATATGTCGGACAACCTCTCTATCATTACGATAATACAGCTTTAATTTTTTGGAATGCCCACTCTAAATCTTCTTCAGAGATTACTAGAGGTGGTGCGATACGAATTACGTTTTCATGTGTTTCTTTACATAGTAGACCAGCTGCTTTTAGTTGTTCACAGTAAGGACGAGCTGGTTCGTTTAATTCGATACCGATGAATAAACCTTTACCGCGAACTTCAGTGATCATTGGGTTATCAATTTCTTTTAATTGCCCAACTAATTTTTCTCCTAATTGAAGAGAACGCTCTGTTAATTTTTCTTCTTCTAACACTTCAAGAGCTGCGATAGACACAGCACATGCAAGTGGATTACCACCGAATGTAGAACCGTGAGAACCTGGCTCAAATACACCTAAAATGTCACGGTTTGCTGCAACGCAAGAGATCGGGAACACGCCGCCGCCAAGCGCTTTGCCAAGTATGTACATGTCAGGAGTTACATCGTCCCAGTCACAAGCGAATACTTTACCAGTACGGCCTAAGCCAGTTTGGATTTCATCTGCTACGAATAAAACGTTTTCTTTTTTACATACTTCAAAAGCTTCTTTTAAGTAACCAGCTGGTGGGATGTTAATTCCTGCTTCACCTTGAATTGGCTCTAAAATGAATGCTGCTGTGTTTGGTGTAATTGCAGCTTTTAACGCTTCTAAATCACCGTAAGGAATTACAACGATGCCAGGAAGCATTGGACCGAATCCACGCTTGTATTCTTCATTTGAAGACATAGAAACAGAACCCATTGTACGTCCGTGGAAGTTATCTTCACAAACGATGATTTCAGCACGGTTTGCTTCTACTTTCTTCACATCATAAGCCCAGCGACGAACTGTTTTAATTGCAGTTTCAACAGCTTCAGCACCTGTATTCATTGGAAGTACCATTTCTTTATTAGTTAGTTTCGCAACTTTTTCGTACCAAGGACCTAATTGATCGCTATGGAAAGCACGAGAAGTTAACGTAACACGATTAGCTTGGTCAATTAAAGCGTTAATAATTTTCGGGTGACGATGACCTTGGTTTACTGCAGAATATGCACTTAATAAGTCCATATAGCGGTTTCCTTCAGGATCTTCTACCCAAACACCTTCTGCTTTAGAAATAACGATTGGAAGTGGGTGATAGTTATTTGCTCCGTATGTGTCTGTAAGTTCGATAATATCCTTAGTTTGAATCATGATTGTTCCCCCTTTTGTTATTACAAGAAGTTTGTAAATACTCTAAATATTATATCATTTAAATGTAAAAAAGCGAAACATTTCCTGAAAATAAATGAACATGTTATCATATAGAGTGAAAAAGTGTGAAAAGAGGAGGTAAGGGATACGATGGTACATATGCATATTACAGCATGGGCGTTAGGTTTAATTTTATTCTTCGTTGCGTATTCACTTTATTCAGCAGGAAGAAAAGGTAAAGGTGTACATATGGGGCTTCGCCTAATGTATATTATCATTATTGTGACAGGTTTCATGTTGTACATGGGTATTATGAAGACTGCAACAAGTAACATGCACATGTGGTATGGTTTAAAAATGATAGCTGGTATTTTAGTTATCGGTGGAATGGAAATGGTTCTTGTGAAAATGAGCAAGAACAAAGCAACAGGGGCAGTTTGGGGGCTATTTATTGTTGCACTAGTAGCAGTATTTTACCTTGGACTGAAATTACCGATTGGCTGGCAAGTATTCTAATAAAAAATAAAACCACCTTATAATCTCAAAGACTTGGGAGATAAGGTGGTTTTTTACGTTATCCCGTAAACACCAGATTGGTGAAGGTTAATAATTAGTGGGGTTGCCCCACTAATTAAAGTTTTACTTTATGTCGCATCAATATGCAACTCTTCTCCGTTTACTTTTGTAAAACGGAACATATTTTTATTTGATGTAGTGTGACGAACGAAATGATGCTGCAGTGTACAAATCATTTCTTCGTTATCAAACAAAAGAATATTTACTCCTTCGCGTGACTCCTCTTTCGGTAAGAAAGATAAATAATTATGACAATACATGCAATCATATAAAGAGTAGTGAAGTGATTGCAATGATTCCGTTAATAATGTGAAGACAGAGTCAGGTAATTCCTCCAGCCATTCATTATAGCTAAGAAGTAACTTTTTTCGAATACGTATCATTTCACCGTTTTGCAAATGGTGTTGCTCGTTGGCGATTTGTAATACATCTTGTTCATAGAAACGGGCTGGTAGCCAATTGTTATTATACAAAATTTCAAACCCATCTTCGGCAATATCTTCTAATAAAAACGCTTCATCATTTTCATCATCAAAGAATACCCACTCATTGTTTATATATTCTACATTACCGACTGTATGAGCACGGGGTTGATTATATAAAATATGTTTACGTTGTATCATACACGATTTCTCCTTTATGAAAAGTAGTTATTTCTGTTATAGACAGTTCGTGCATTCTTTATAACTAGGCACATCTAGACATAGGTGGGCATACAATAAAACACGTTTTACTGAGTGAAAATGCTATTCCATATGTGGATAGTAGGTTATCGTCAAGTTTTTCATTTTTTAATCCGCATTCTTAGGGTGGGGATTACTGCACGTTCAAGAAAAGAAATAAGATGGAAGGATGATTTATATGTGCGGGATTACAGGATGGGTGGATTATAAACGCTCATTAGAAGGAGAGCGGGACGTCGTTACGAAAATGGCTGAGACGTTAGCGAAGCGTGGCCCAGATGATAATAAAGTTTGGATTAAAGGCAATGTCGCATTTGGGCATAAACGTTTAATCGTTGTGGACCCTGAGGGCGGTAAACAACCGATGACTTGTTTAAAAGATGAAACGAATTACGCCATTTGCTATAACGGTGAACTTTATAACACAGAAGACATTCGAAAGGAATTATTAAGAAGAGGATATACGTTCAAAGGTCATTCTGATACAGAAGTATTATTAGCTTCTTATATTGAATGGAAAGAAGAATGTGTCAGTCATTTAAACGGTATATATGCGTTTGCAGTATGGGACGAACAGAAAGAACAAGTATTTATTGCGAGAGATCGATTAGGTGTAAAGCCACTTTTTTATAAATATGATAGCGGACGCTTATTATTTGGTTCGGAGTTAAAAGCGATATTGTCGCATCCAGATGTGAAGGCGGAAGTAACGTTAGAAGGATTATCAGAAATATTCGGACTCGGACCGTCAAGAACGCCTGGGCACGGTATTTATGCTGGTATAAAAGAATTGCGTCCAGGTCATGCGATGACATTTTCAAAGAACGGTTTATGTATATGGAGATATTGGAATGTAGAAAGTAAAAAACATGAAGACTCTTTTGAAGAAACAGTAGAGAAAACGCGCTTCTTATTACAAGATGCCATTACAAGACAGCTTGTTTCTGATGTACCACTATGTACTTTTTTATCAGGTGGTGTAGATTCGAGCGCTATTACAGCTATCGCAGCGAAAGAATACGAGAGATCAGGAAAAGGGCCATTACACACGTATTCTATTGATTACGAAGATAATGACAAATACTTTAAAGCGAATGCATTCCAGCCAAATTCAGATGCTCCGTTTATTAATTTAATGACTGAGACATTTCAAACAACCCATCATCGCTGCGTCATTTCGAATGAAAAATTAGCAGAGTATTTAACTGAAGCGGTACTCGTTCGTGATTTGCCTGGTATGGCAGATATCGATTCGTCATTATTATGGTTTTGCCGAGAAATTAAACAAGATTTTGTCGTTGGCTTATCTGGAGAATGTGCAGATGAAATATTTGGTGGATATCCGTGGTTTTATAGAGAAGATGATTTACAATCGAGTGCATTTCCGTGGATGCGTTCTACAGAGGCACGTGAACAACTTCTAAAAAAAGAATGGAGAAATAAATTAAATTTACAACAATATGTACAAAGGCGCTATGAAGAGTCGATTCAAGAAGTTCCTATTTTAGAGGGAGAAAGTCCGTTAGAAGCAAAAAGACGTCAATTATTTTATTTAAATATGGTATGGTTTATGACAACATTATTAGACAGAAAAGACCGTATGAGTATGGGGGCGAGCTTAGAAGTACGTGTTCCATTTGCAGATCATCGTCTTGTCGAATATGCGTGGAATATTCCTTGGGAAATGAAAATGTATAAAAACCGCGAAAAAGGTCTATTACGTAAAGCGTTAGAAGATGTACTTCCACATGACATCTTATATAGAAAGAAGAGTCCTTATCCGAAAACTCACAATCCACACTATACAAAAGCAGTAACAGTATGGCTTCAAAGTTTATTAACGGATAAAGGTTCAATTTTACACGAACTGTTTGATAAAGAGCAGTTGAACGAATTGATTCAGTCTGGCGGCAGTGCATTTCAAACACCATGGTTTGGTCAATTGATGACTGGGCCGCAGCTTTTAGCTCATTTAGCACAAATTCACATTTGGTTTAAAGAATATGGGGTAAATATTAAGGAATAACGGAAAAGCGGCTTACAATTATGTAAGTCGCTTTTTATTAAAGAAATTGTCATATAAAATTCAAGATTACCTTGTAAATAATATTTAATTAGAATTATTATTTTGACGTACTTATTATTACTTGTTATAATTGGAAACAAACGTTCTGAAAAGGATTCTCATTTATAAAATTGAGGTGTTATATAGATGACAAAGAAAAAAATAGGTTTACTCGTAATGGCGTATGGAACACCGGAATCATTAGACGATGTAGAGGGATATTATACACATATCCGTCACGGGCGTAAGCCATCAGAAGAAGCGCTTGAAGATTTAATTGGGCGCTATAAAGCGATTGGTGGAATTTCGCCACTTGCAAAAATTACGAAAGAACAGGCGCATAAATTAACAGATTCAATGAATAACATATTTATAGAGTATGAATTTACTTGTTACTTAGGTTTAAAACATATAGCTCCATTTATAGAAGATGCAGTAGAAGAGATGAAGCGTGATAAGATTGGGCAAGCGATTAGTATCGTATTAGCGCCGCATTATTCTACATTTAGCATTAAAGCGTATAATGACCGTGCTATTCGTCTTTCAAAAGAAATCGGTGGTCCTGTTATTGAACCAATTGAACAATGGTATGATGAACCGAAATTTATTTCGTATTGGGCAGACCAAATAAAAGAAACGTTTAAAGAAATTGATGATAAAGAGAAAGCAGTCGTAATTTTTTCAGCACATAGTTTGCCAGAAAAAATTATTGCAGCAGGAGACCCATATGTAGAACAACTAAAGCATACGGCAGATTTAATTGCAGAAGCTGCAAATATTCAAAACTATACAATCGGTTGGCAAAGTGCTGGGAATACTCCAGATCCGTGGATTGGTCCAGATGTGCAAGATTTAACGAAAGATTTATATGAAGAGCATGGGTACGAATATTTCATATATTGCCCAGTTGGTTTTGTAGCGGAGCATTTAGAAGTTTTATATGACAACGATTATGAATGTAAAGTTGTAACGGATGAATTAAATGCCAAATATTTTAGACCAAATATGCCGAATGCGCAATCGGCATTTATCGACTGTTTGGCTGAAATTGTTTCCAAAAAAGTGAAGGAAATAGTTGACAAAGATTTAGTTTTGAATAATAATTAATTTATAATAATTTTAAATAAATAATAATTACTATGAAATAAAGAGGAGGATCCCCCTAGATGAATCCAAATAATCGCTTAACAACAAACCAAGGTGCTCCAGTTGGAGACAACCAAAATTCTCGTACAGCTGGTCGTCGTGGACCGGTATTATTAGAAGACTATCATTTAGTAGAAAAACTTGCACACTTTGATCGTGAACGTATTCCGGAGCGTGTTGTACATGCACGTGGTGCAGGTGCTCACGGTGTATTCGTAACGAAAAATAGTATGAAGCCATATACGAAAGCTGCATTTTTACAAAATGAAGGAACTGAAACACCTGTATTTGTTCGTTTTTCAACGGTTATTCATGGTCAAGGTTCTCCTGAAACAGCACGTGACCCACGTGGGTTCGCTGTTAAATTTTATACAGAAGAAGGAAACTACGATATCGTAGGTAATCATTTACCAGTTTTCTTCATTCGTGATGCAATTAAATTCCCTGATATGGTACATTCTTTAAAACCAGCACCTGATACGAATATTCAAACGCCAGATCGTTACTGGGATTTCATGACGTTAAGTCCGGAATCTACACATATGATGACATGGGTATTTTCTGATTACGGTACACCAGCAAGTTATCGTGAAATGGAAGGTTTCGGCGTCCATTCATTTAAATGGATTAATGAAGAAGGTAAAATTGTTTATATTAAATACCACTGGAAACCACAGCAAGGTGTACGTAACTTAAATGCGAAAGAAGTGCAAGAGGTACAAGGGAAAGACTTCAATCATGCTACTCGTGACTTGTTCGACGCGATCGAAAAAGGAAATCACCCGAAATGGGATTTACACGTACAAGTTATGCAATTAGATGAAATGGATTCTTTAGACTTTGATCCACTAGATCCAACGAAAGTATGGCCAGAAGATCGCTTCCCGTTAATTGAAGTAGGGACAATGACATTAAATCGTAATCCGAAAAACTTCTTTGCAGAAGTAGAACAAGTAGCGTTCTCTCCAAGTGCAACTGTAAATGGTATTGAGCCATCGGAAGATAAATTATTACAAGGTCGTTTATTCTCTTACCCAGATACACAACGTTATCGTCTTGGTGCAAATTACTTGCAAATTCCTGTAAACTGCCCATACGCAGCTGTTCATAATCAACAACGTGATGGTGCGATGCAAGTGAAACAAAACCCATCTACAATCAACTATGAACCTAGTCGTCATGCTGAAAATCCAGTTGAAGACAAAGCTTACCGCGATTCAACTATGAAAGTAGAAGGCTATGTATCTCGTGAAAAAATTGAGAAACCAAATGACTTCAAACAAGCAGGTGAGCGTTACCGTTCATTCTCTAAAGAAGAGCAAGATAACTTAATTGCAAACTTAACAAATGATCTAAAAGACGTAAATGAACGCACAAAATTATTAGCTGTTTGTAACTTCTTCCGTGCAGATCAAGAATACGGTATGCGTTTAGCGCAGGCATTAAATGTTGATATTACGCAATATGTAGGAAATGCTCCGAAATAAATAGGAAAAGACGACCGGGCTTCGGTCGTCTTTTTTGTGTGTAAATTTATGCCGGGGTATTTTTCATCTTCTTCATGTCGGAATTTGTTGGTAAATTGATATGTTGTGTCGAACCGTTGATATATTGAAAGAAACAATCGATATATTTGAAAAATCGTTGATATATCCAAAAAAACGTTGATATATTTACAGTTATACTAGGTGGGGTATGTTGCCTCGTGCGCAAAAAAAGGGATGCAATCTATTAGTAATAGATTGCATCCCTTTTTAGTTTGCTCGCTCTGCATGTTCATAAGCCTTCTCACCATGCATTGAAATATCAAGACCCATGTGTTCTTCGTGTTCATCTACTCGAACAGGGAGGAAGAAGTTGATCGCTTTAATAATGGCATACGTCATGATGATTGTGAATGCATATGTTGCGCCAATCGCTATAAGTTGTTTAAACAGTAACGTGGCATTTCCGTAAAACAATCCGTTCGCACCATCCCCGTTTACGGTAGTAGTTGCAAATAGTCCTGTTGCAATACCGCCCCAAGTTCCTCCGATGCCGTGGCATCCAAAGGCATCAAGTGTATCGTCATACCCAAATTTTGTTTTTAAGAAGAAAACGGCGCCGAAGCATAATATGCCACCAATTGCTCCGATAAGAAGGGCGGAGAAAGGTGTAACGAACCCGCAAGCTGGTGTAATAGCGACTAGACCAGAAACAACTCCGCAAGCAGCTCCCATCGCGGTCGGTTTTGATTGGAAGAACCATTCAGAAAGCATCCAAGTTAGAGCGGAGGCAGCAGCGGCTATATTTGTATTAATAAATGCAGTTAAAGCTACGTCGTTTAAGGATAATGCGCTGCCGACGTTAAAACCGAACCAGCCAAACCATAATAAGCCTGCGCCTAACATTGTAAATGGCAAATGGTGGGGAGAAGAACCATTTATGTTTTTTCGTTTTCCAAGGAAAATAGCTAATACAAGACCAGCAACTCCGGAAGTGATGTGAACGACGTTTCCGCCAGCGAAGTCTAGTGCACCAAGTTCCCTTAGCCACCCGCCGACGCCCCATACCCAATGAGCGACAGGATTGTAAACGATCGTTGTCCATAGAAGGATAAAAATAAGAAAGGCAGAAAATCGCATTCTTTCAGCGAATGCACCTGAAATTAAAGCTGGAGTTAAAATGGCGAACATGAGTTGAAACATCATGAATAAATTGTGAGGAATAGTAGATGAGTAGTCTGGATTTGGTGCGTAGGTAACTCCGTTTAGACCGAACCAATCAAGTGTACCGATAAGCCCGTGCCAATCTGGTCCGAATGATAAAGAATAGCCGATAACAATCCATTGAATCGAAACGATAGCCATTGCGCTATAACTATGCATCGTTGTGCTGAGTACATTTTTGCTGCGAACCATACCTCCATAAAAAAGTGCCAATCCTGGTGTCATCAACATGACCATTACTGTCGTCACAAACATAAAAACTGTATCTCCCATATCCATGATCTCTCCTCCTGTAATGTTAGAAAAAATAACATCTATTTGTTATGTTTCATATCATATTCGAAATTAAACTAAAAATCAACTAAAAATTCAGAAAATTATATGCATGATGTCATAAAACCTAACATGAATTATTTTATGAGGATTAAAATCGACATATGCGTTTCATTCGGATAATTGGTATAATATTCTTACAATTAAAAAGCTTGGGGGATGCGTGTGGGAAAAATACGGACTAGGAAACTATTCATTTGTTTTTGCTTAGCTGTTGTTTTGTTTGTACCAATACATACTTTTGCAGACGAAAAAAGAGAGTGGCGAGATGAAGTTATATACTCCATTATGATTGATCGCTTCAATAATGGAGAACCGAAAAATGACAAACAGTTAGAAGTTGGTAATTTAGAAGGGTATCAAGGAGGGGATATAAGAGGAATTATAAAAAGGTTGGATTACATAAAAGAAATGGGTTTTACTACCGTTATGCTTTCGCCACTTTTTGAAAGTGGAAAGTACGATGGATTAGACGTGCGAAATTTTAAAAAGGTAAATGAACATTTCGGGACAGACAATGATGTGAAAGAACTTGTAAAAGAAGTTCATGCAAAAGGAATGAAAGTTGTATTTCAATTTCCACTTGGAGAAAACGAACAACAGGTAATTGACGCAATGAAATGGTGGATAAAAGAAGTTGATTTAGACGGAAGTTATGTTATACATAGTGAAAAAAAGCCGCGTTCCTTTTGGGATAACGCGCAAAAAGATATGCAAGTGATAAAGAAAGATTTTCGTATTATGACAAAGAAGGATAGCGAATACAACGAAAAAATAGTAGAATCGTTTTCTAAAGCAGATGTATCGGTGAAATCGTTATACGATGTGAGTAAAAAAGAAGGGGAATTTGTTACGTTTTTAGATGATCAAGAAACAAAAAGATATGCGCGTATTGCAAAAGAAAATATGTATTATCCGCCATCACGTTTAAAACTGGCGCTTACATATTTGTTAACATCACCTGGAATTCCGAATTTTTATTACGGAACTGAAATTGCATTAGATGGAGGAAGTGTACCCGATAATAGACGATTAATGGATTTTAAGTCAGACGAAAAATTTATGCAGCACATAACAAAACTAGGTGAACTTAGACAGGCGAGACCGTCTTTACGACGCGGTACGTTTGAGCTACTGTATGATAAGAGCGGTATGAGCATACTAAAACGAAAATATAAAAATGAAGTAACTTTAGTAGCAATTAATAATACGAAAGAAACACAAAAAGTCTCCTTACCTGCAAGTATGATTGGTGAAAAACAAGAGTTAAGAGGATTGTTAGAGGATGAAATTATAAGAGAGGAAGAAGGGGAATTTTATCTCGTTTTAAAGCGTGAAGAATCAAACGTGTATAAAGTTAACGGAGAAACAGGTGTGAATTGGTTATTTATCTCCTTAATCGTTGGGGTGAATGTATTATTTATTGCGTTTTTAATTGCAGTTAAAAGGAAGCGTAGATAAGATGAGAAGTTGCTGGCTCTATGTTCATGTCTTCTTATTGTATATGTAAGTTTGTTCGGTGGCGCGATAGTGTTTATTCTGTTGATATGAAATTTCTTAAGAGAAACGATGTGAGAATGAAAACGTCCCTAGTGAGAGGAGGGCCAGGTTAGGAAGAGGATTTTCTTCCTAACCTGTTTTTTGTGTTAGCACCGATAGGGAAGAATCTTTGAAAAATCAATAATTGCAACTATATTAATTTTACATTACATTAAAAGTTAGAGAATACTCTTATACTAATACAGTGCTAAATAGTAGGTGGGAAAATGGAGTTTTACGATTTGGGTATTACCATTAAAGAGCTTAGAATTAAAAAAAATATATCACAATCCGAATTATGTCATGGAATATGTTCGCAAAGTCAAATTAGCAAAATAGAAAAAGGTGTGATTTATCCATCTAGTATATTGTTATATCAATTATCAGAAAGACTTGGTATTGACCCAAATAATATATTTGCATTAACTCAAAACAAAAAACTAAAATATGTAGAAAATGTAAAATGCGTAATAAAAGATTGCTTAAAGCAAAAACAATACAAAGAACTTTATGAAATAGTGAAAAAAGAGAAAAACGAAAATAACTTCCAATCAACAGAAGATAAACAATTTTTAATATGGCATGAAGCGATTGCTATATTTATGGTGGATAAATCAATAAAAACTGCTTTAGATTTTTTAAATAATGCATTAAAATTAACTGTAACTAATTCAGATTTTTTATCAGAAAGAGAAATAGATATTATGCAGACAATTGCTATATTCCATGGGGAAAATAAAGAATATGAAAAAAGTATTAATATATTAAGAAGGTGTTTAACTAATTTTAATAAGTTAGATTTTCCTAGAGATAAAGAAATTAAATTGAAAATTATTTTTAATTTAGCAAAAATTTTAGGTCATGCAAATCAACATGAAGAGGCAGTAAAATACAATGATATGGGTATCAAACTAGCTATTAATCTAAATACTTTATATTTACTAGGTGAATTATACTATGGAAAAGCTTGGAATTTATTGAAACTTAAACAACCTAATGAAGAAGATGTTGCAAATAACATGAAAAAAGCATTATTTATATTTGAACTAACAGAAAAAGAAAATCTGATAAAAATGGTTAAAGAAAAATATTTTGAAAACCAAACTGAAAAAAGTCACTCATAATTCATTTGGAAATCACTTGAAATATAATAAAACCTACAGGGAAAATCCCTGTAGGTTCTAAACTTATAAACTTTCTTCTAAAATATTAGTGTTTAATATAAATTTTTGAATAAGAGTTTACTTAGTGTACTTTTTATTTTGAAGTCTGCATCTTTATTAACGATGTATGCTTCTTTTTAAATCCATCCGAATATTATTGGTTCAAGTCGGAGGAAGGCACTTTGAGGTGTCTTTTTTTATGACCTTTATCATTAACTATTTAATGTTTTTTTAAATGATTACATGACATATTTTTTTTGTACCAAGCTTTGTTGATACAGTTAGACTTATCCGTTAGTGTATTCGTATTATTAGAACATCCTACAGTATTTAGGGAGAATGTGGCCAATAAAAACCATAATATTAATTTCTTCAAATAACCACTTCTAACTCTTTTTTAATTAACATTTTTTAAGATCCTTACTAATTTTACATTACATTAAAGGTCGGGAAATATTCTTATACTCATAAATTGTTACGTTTTGGCGTGGAGAGGAATTATGAGTTACAGCGATTTTTAAGATGACTTTGGTCTAGGATGTAGTTACTAAGAAAAGTAATTCAAATCGAAGGGAAAACGTCTTAAGGTGTCTTTTCCTTATTTTCAATTTACTTAGCGATTTTTACCACACATACCCTTTTTCTATAGTTTGTTCTCGTAATATTGTCTCTACAAGACAAAAAAGAAAACTCCTCTAATTAAGAGGAGTTTTCTTTTTAGCGGTAGTTAATGAACTGTACGTCGATTGGTAAATCAGCGCTACGAACAGCTGCGATTACTGCTTGTAAGTCATCACGGCTTTTTGCTGTAACACGTACTTGATCATCTTGTACTTGTGTTTTTACTTTTAATTTCATTTCTTTAATGATGTTGTTAATTTTTTTCGCGTTATCTTTATCGATACCTTGTTGAAGTGTTGCGCGTTGGCGAACAGTGTTGCCAGTTGCAGCTTCAACTTTTCCGTAATCTAAGTTCTTAATTGGAACGTTACGTTTTACAAGTTTAGAGATAAGAACGTCTTTTACTTGCTCTAATTTAAACTCGTCATCAGAAGTTAAAACAAGTACTTCTTTTTCTAATTTAATATCACTTTTACTTCCTTTAAAGTCATATCGGTTTTGGATTTCTTTTAATGCGATATTAATTGCGTTTGTTACTTCAGGTAATTCTACTTTCGAAACGATGTCAAAAGAACTATCTTTTGCCATAGTTAGCACCTCCAAATAAATTTCTAATCTTGTTATGTACTGTACATACTAAAGTATAGCTGAAAACGAGTCTAGACTTAAGTGTTTTCGTACTTATATTCATGGAACCTCATTTTATTATAGTGAATTTTGGGCAGTTGGACAAATATAGGAAAAATCATGTTATAATTAACTTTTGTTTGGAATGATAAAAAAGATAATTTTATATATATAGAAGGGAATTAAAAAATATGTATTTGCAAATAGGATCGATTGAACAGGTAACTGTTTTACGCGAAACGGAAATCGGATATATGGTTGGGAATGAAGAAGAAGAAATTTTCCTACATAAAAACGAAGTAGCTGGAGAAATTGAAGAAGGCGATACGATTGATGTATTCTTATACCTTGATCACCAAAATCGTATTTCAGCAACAATGAAGGAACCAATTATTACAACTTATGATTGGAACTGGGTAAAGGTTGTAGAAGTTATTCCTAGTTTAGGTGTGTTTGTTGATATTGGTGTGTCAAAAGATATACTAATTCCAGCTGATGAGTTCCCGATTTATATGCCAGTATGGCCAGAAGTAGGCGACGAATTATATTGTACGTTAAAATTAACGAATCGTGATCGTTTAATTGCTCTTCCGGCAAGAGACAGTGATATGCAAGAAATTATCGTAGATGCAACGCCATCTATGCGTAATAAAAACGTAAACGGACGTGTATATCGTTCACTTCAAGTTGGTTCATTCATACTAACGGATGAGCATTTCCGTGCTTTCCTACACCATACAGAAAGAAAAGAACAAGTCCGCATCGGTCAGCGTGTAACGGGCCGTATTATTGACGTAAAAGATGACGGTACAATTAACATTTCACTTCTTCCTCGTAAAGAAGAAGGAATGGAAGATGATGCTGCAGTAATTTATGCATATATGGAAGAACGAGGCGGAGCAATGCCGTTTTGGGATAAGAGCCATCCAGAAGATATTAAAGAACGCTTTAACATGAGTAAAGCTGCATTTAAGCGCGCACTTGGTAAGTTGATGAAAGAAGAAAAGGTTTACCAAGAAGAAGGTTGGACTTACTTTAAGAAATAAGATGAAAGATTAAAAAGCACACCCTTATCTAAAAAGATAAGGGTGTGCTTTTTTTAATTTCCTTGCGGAGAAACAAGAGTAAACGTATCTTTCAAATCACTATCATTTATTTTAATATTTGCCTTTTTTAATTCCTCTTGTAACAATTTTTTGCTGAATACAGGATCAGCAGTACGTTCTTCCTCTAAGTTTTTGCGAATAGAGTTTTTTACTTCATCGTAAGGTTTTAAATCTTTTTTATCAGTTAATTTAATAACGTGATAACCGTTTGATGATTTTACGGGGTTGCTAATTTGTCCAACATTTAGTTTGTAGGCAGCCGTTTCGAATTCAGGAGCCATTGTACCTGAATTGAAGTATCCAAGGTCTCCGCCTTTATCTTTTGATAGTAGATCTTGTGATTCTTGTTTTGCTAATTCTTCAAATGAAGCACCAGCATCTAGTTTACTCTTTATTTCTTTCGCTTCATTTTCGTCACTTACTAAAATGTGACTCGCTTTAATTTCTGGCTTATAGTGGTCTTTTACGTCTTTCTCTGTAATGCTTTTCTTAATCGCTTCATTCATAGCAAGTTTGAACTTAATTTGATTTTTATAATCCTCTTCATCTTTTAAACCATTATTTTCTAATACTTTTTTGAATTGATCTCCATATTGTTTTTTTACTTTTTCTACTTCTTTATTTACCTCTTCATCAGGTACTTTATATTTTTTTGTGATGACGTCTTGTGCCATCATTTCGTATAGCATGTCTTTTCCGTAACGATCTTTTAATTGTTTTTCGAAGTTATCCTTTGTAATGGTCGAGTCTGTTGCTGTAGCGACTGT
This sequence comes from Bacillus sp. M13(2017), assembly GCF_002218325.1. Lineage (NCBI taxonomy): Bacteria > Bacillati > Bacillota > Bacilli > Caryophanales > Bacillaceae > Bacillus > Bacillus sp. M13(2017). The sequence goes on from NZ_KZ268511.1 coordinate 168,572, forward strand.
AGCTGAGCCGTTTTTTTGTCCGCAAGCAGATAACATCAATATACTTATTAGTGCAGTAATAATGAAAATATGTTTCCCTCTCATGCCAACACCTCATCCGAATATGTTATCGCTATTGTAGAATATAGAAGTGAACATGAAGTGAATTTTTAATGTTTTTTCCTTTAAAATGTAAAAAAGTACATCAACATAATTGTTGATGTACGATGGAATCAAAGGTGATCGGTCTTTTTAGAGTATGCACGTTTACCTTGCTGAATATTTTTTTGCTCTTGCTCATTTTTTTGTGTGCGTTTTGCGTTATTATCGCGTGCTTTTTTGTCGTTATCACTCGTATGTGGCATATGTATCAACTCCATTTCTAAACGTTGTACGTTTATCATTTCCTTTTTCGTAAAGACTATGTATAGCGGTGCATTTATGAAGGGTAAAGGTGGATTCCAAATGGATTTGAAGTTGAATTATACTGAACTTATAAAGAAGTTAATCGTTGTAATCATCGCAGGTTTATTAAACGCGATTGGGATGAATTTATTTTTAACGCCAGCAAAAGTGTATGCGAGCGGCTTTGCTGGATTGTCTCAATTATTATCACAAATATTAGGTGATTTTTTATCGATTCACATATCTACGGGAGTATTGTTTAGCTTATTTAATATTCCTGTCGTTATTTTAGCGTGGAAAAAGGTTGGAAAGGCCTTCACCTTTTTTAGTTTTCTTTGTGTTATATTTATGACTCTGTTTCTAGAAATTATCCCTGTTAGAGCGGTTTCGAATGATATCATATTAAATGCGATTTTTGGCGGAATTATTTCGGCAATTGGAGTAGGGATTGCTTTAAAGTGGGGTGCTTCTACAGGCGGATTAGATATTATTGCCATGATTTTATCAAAAATAAAAGATAAGCCTGTCGGTACATACTTTTTCTTTTTTAATGCAATTATCATTATCGCTGCTGGCTATGTATATGGATGGGAAAAAGCGTTGTATACGCTAGTGACTTTATATGTGTCAACGAGAATTATTGATGCAATTCATACTCGTCATGTAAAGATTACAGCATTAATTGTTACGAAGAATGGGGCAGACGTAAGAAAGGCGATTCACTCGCGATTAGTAAGAGGGATTACAACGATACCAGCAACAGGTGCTTATACGAATGAAAATAAAGAAATGTTAATGATGGTTATTACCCGTTACGAGTTATACGAATTAGAGAGGATTATTAAACAAGTGGACCCAGGTGCATTTACAAATATACTGCAAACAGTTGGGGTGTTCGGATTGTTTCGGAAAGATTAAAGAGGACCAAAGTTGGTCCTCTTTTTTAATGTAAATTCGTAATGTTTTGCAATTGCTCTTGCATTTCACGGAGCTGAACTTTTTCAGCAGTTGAAGAGTTTGCGTAAGCGGATTGCAAAGCATTTTTTGCTCTATACACGAGATCTTGTTGCTCAGTACCGCTTGAACAAGATACGGCATTTTCAACAGCATCTCTAGCTTGTTGGAATAGTAAGTTCCCCATTTAAACCCCTCCAAAAGAAGAGTTACTTCTTGCTTTTTCTGCCTCAGCTAATGTACCTCTGTACGGGAATCTTGCATCATGCTTCATAACAGCATCGGCTCCTTGTTGGATAAAACGTTTTGATTTGTTCTTTTTACCCATTCGAAAAACCCCCTTTATTTAGCTGAAAACAATCGACGCGATGTCTCATGCGTCTACTTATAGTATGGACATTTGGCAGGAAACTATAAGTAGGGAATTTTTAGATTACAACCCAAGAACCTCTTCTAAATATAAAGCAATACCATCTTCTTCGTTCGTTAACGTCGTATGGTTTGCGAGTGATTTTAATTCAGGGATGGCATTTCCCATTGCAATGCCGTGACCAGCAAATTCAATCATTTCAAAATCATTATCTTCATCACCGAAAGCGATAATTCGCTCTTGTGGAATGTTGTAATGACTAGAGATTTTTTGTAATCCAACTGCTTTATTTAATCCACTTTTCACAATTTCAATAATCGGCCAAGGTGCGCCCCATTTTCTATGGTCGATTACTTCCGCATGCATATCCGTTAAATGTTGACGAATTGCAGTGGAATGCTCGTCATGTGCATCAATTAATAAGCAAGTTGGATGATCGTTTAAAATATTTAATAAGTCTCCCGTAAAAATCTTAGGAGAGCCGAATTCGAAAATATGTTTTTTATCTTCATCAATTTCACGAACATACACATCGTCCATTACTTCCGCGTATATATTTTTTACGCCGAAATCAAAGCAAGCTCGTACAATTTCTTGCGCTGTTGCTAGCTCAAGAGGAGAGTGGTGTGTTCCCCAGCTTGAATCAAGAGGATGATGTACGTAAGCACCGTTAAAGTTTACGATAGGTGTGTTAAGAGCAAGTTCTTTATAGTAATCATAACTAGCACGGAATGGACGTCCTGTTGAAATAACAACAATATGTCCCTGTTCCTTTGCTTTTGCAATTGTATGTTTCGTTCGAGTGGAAATTATTTTGTTGTCTGTTAATAAAGTACCGTCTAAGTCTAATGCGATTAAATGTTGTTTGTTCATAATTTCACCTCTTATAATAATTTTTTTGTATCTATCTGTATTTCCGTTTTTAATATGCAGAAATAAGAGGTTAGACTTGGTGAAATCACCATAGATGGAAATTTCACTATATATCCATCTTACGTCTCAAAGTGCTGTGGTGTCTACTATTTATCGTTGGAAATCAAGAGAAGTCAACATCTTTTTAGAAAGTTCAAACAATGTTTCTTTCATTATGTACAAATTGTGAAAAGGGTTACATTGCTCGTATAATGAGGCATATAATGAATATGTAATCTTCTCGTATATGTTTGACTCTCCTTTGAAACTAGCCTAGAGTAGGTTGGTTTCTTTTTTTCTACAAGTAGGAAAGAAATCCCTGCTTACGCTCGTGTCATTCATATATATGTACAAGAATGAGATGTAGTACTGTTTCCTAAACATGACAGAAAAGCTTTCTTTTAAAATGGATATACTAATGAGGCAAGACGTCATGGAAGGAGAATGAAGATGGGACAAAATCGCAGGTTTCGTTCTGGACAAAAAGCGCCGAATGATGGCATTTACGTAGAAATTGGTGAAACGGGAAGTATGGTGAAAGATCCGCAAATGGTGAAATTAACTGCCGGTGAAAAGTTTCCGGATAACACGAATCATAACCGCCAGTGGACATATAAAAGAAAACCGTAACAGGAGCCGCAATCGTTATTGCGGCTTTTTTGTCGTCACACATTGTAATTTCATTTACCGTATTTTTTTAGCAGTATAATGAATGCTCTCTTTTTCTTTTTCCAATAATAAGTTTGAAAATACATAATCAAAATTATTGTATAAAAAAGTCAGTTGGCGTATAATCAAATCAAAGGTCAAAGAAAGTCAAACTTTTGGAGGGCTGTAAAGATGGACTTAAATCAAATGACAACAAAAACACAAGAGGCGATTATGAGTGCCCAATCTTTAGCGGTATCTCATCATCACCAAGAGGTGGATACTGTTCATCTATTACTTGCATTATTAGAAGAGCAAGATGGATTAGCAGTACGTATATTTCAAAAAATGAATGTTGATATAGAAGCAATAAAGCAAGGTGCAGAAAGTTTAATTAAAAAGAAACCTTCTGTAACGGGGAGCGGTGCAGAAGTTGGAAAACTGTATGTAACGAGCGCTCTGCAACAACTGCTTGTAAGAGCAGGGAAAGAGGCAGAAAAACTGCAGGATGATTATATTTCAGTAGAACATGTATTGCTTGCTTTTTCTGAAGAAAAAGGCGATATAAATCAATTATTTACAAGATTGCATATTACGAAAGATAACTTATTACAGTCTTTAATGACAGTTCGGGGGAATCAAAGAGTGACTAGTCAAAATCCAGAAGCAACTTATGAGGCGTTAGAAAAATATGGTCGTGATTTAGTAGCGGAAGTGAGAGCAGGGAAAATTGATCCTGTAATCGGACGGGATAGTGAAATTCGACGTGTAATCCGTATTCTTTCACGTAAAACGAAAAACAATCCTGTTTTAATTGGGGAGCCAGGTGTTGGTAAAACAGCAATCGTTGAAGGGCTAGCACAGCGTATTGTGAAAAAGGATGTACCTGAAGGATTGAAAGATAGAACGATTTTTGCGTTAGATATGAGTGCGCTCGTAGCTGGTGCGAAATTCCGTGGTGAGTTCGAAGAGCGTCTGCAGGCTGTATTAAATGAAATAAAAAAGAGTGAAGGACGCATTTTATTATTCATTGATGAACTTCATACAATAGTTGGAGCTGGTAAAACAGAAGGTGCGATGGATGCAGGAAATATGTTAAAACCGATGCTTGCGCGTGGTGAACTGCATTGTATTGGAGCGACGACGCTCGATGAATATCGCAAATATATTGAAAAAGATCCAGCGCTAGAAAGACGTTTCCAACAAGTATTAGCAGAAGAACCAACTGTTGAAGATACAATCTCAATTTTACGTGGATTAAAAGAACGCTTTGAAATTTATCACGGTGTAAATATTCATGACCGTGCGATTGTAGCAGCATCAGTTTTATCAGATCGATATATTTCAGATCGCTTCTTACCTGATAAAGCGATTGACCTTGTTGACGAAGCGTGTGCAACAATTCGTACAGAAATCGATTCTATGCCAACAGAATTAGATGAAGTAACGCGCCGCATTATGCAGCTGGAAATTGAAGAAGCGGCTCTTGGAAAAGAAACGGATCGTGGTAGCCAAGAGCGTCTAAAAACATTGCAACATGAATTATCGGATTTAAAAGAAGTTGCAAGTGGTATGAGAGCGAAATGGGAGAAAGAAAAAGAAGACATTCACAAAGTTCGTGACTTACGTGAACATTTAGAACGTCTGCGCCGTGAATTAGAAGAAGCAGAAGGTAATTACGATTTAAATAAAGCAGCCGAACTTCGTCACGGGAAAATTCCAGCAATTGAAAAAGAGTTAAAAGAAGCGGAAGAAATGGGTGCGCATAATAAACAAGAAAATCGTTTATTACGTGAGGAAGTAAGTGAAGAAGAAATTGCAGATATTGTTTCACGCTGGACTGGTATTCCTGTTGCTAAACTTGTTGAAGGCGAACGCGAGAAATTATTACGCTTAGAGCAAATCTTATCAGAGCGTGTCATTGGACAAGAGGAAGCAGTAAGCTTAGTGTCAGACGCGGTTCTTCGTGCTCGCGCTGGTATTAAAGATCCGAACCGCCCGATTGGTTCTTTCATCTTCTTAGGACCAACAGGTGTTGGTAAAACAGAACTTGCAAAAACGTTAGCACAGTCTTTATTCGATAGTGAAGAGCAAATGATTCGCATTGACATGTCTGAGTATATGGAGAAACACGCAGTGTCACGCTTAATTGGTGCGCCTCCTGGATATGTAGGATATGAAGAAGGTGGTCAATTAACAGAAGCGGTAAGACGTAAACCATATTCCGTTGTTTTATTAGATGAAATTGAAAAAGCACATCCAGAAGTATTCAACATTTTATTACAAATGTTAGATGATGGACGCATTACAGATTCGCAAGGTCGTACAGTGGACTTTAAAAATACAGTTATTATTATGACTTCAAATATTGGATCTGCTCATTTACTAGATGGATTAGAAGAAAATGGTTCGATTAAAGAGGAATCAAGAGACCTTGTAATGGGGCAATTAAGAGGACATTTCCGCCCTGAATTTTTAAACCGTGTTGATGAAATTATTTTATTCAAACCTCTTACAACGAATGAAATTAAAGGCATTGTTGATAAGATTGTAAAAGAACTACAAGGTCGTCTAGCTGACCGTCACATTACAGTAGAATTAACAGATGCAGCAAATGAATTTGTTGTAGAAGCTGGTTTCGACCCAATGTACGGAGCTCGTCCATTAAAACGATACGTACAACGTCAAGTGGAAACGAAATTAGCACGAGAATTAATTGCAGGAACAATTACTGACAATAGTCACGTAGTTGTTGATGTAGAAAATAACGAACTAGTCGTTCATGTGAAATAAAAATAAAAAAGAGTTCGGATAAAATCCGGACTCTTTTTTTAGTGTTGTTCTACTGGCTCGTTTGGAATTGCAGCTGAAATTGCTAGTACTAACACAGCAAGAACAACTGAGAAAATAGACGCTTGGTTAAAGTCGTATGTACCGCCAGTCATAGAGCCGATTACATAGCTCATCATATGTACAAGTAAGAACGACCAAATTAATGCCCAAATGAAACGCATATTTTACACCTCTATTCGTTCAATCTGTCCTTATTGTAACACAATTGAAAAAAGAATATAGAAAAATATTTGTAGATTTTTCAACGCAAATTTGCATTCCGTTCATACATTATAAAAGAGTGGTTTTATATGTTTAGAAAATAAGGCGGGGGAAAAATGAGTATTACGGAACGTTTTTTTTACTTAGAAAAAGAACCATGTGTCATTTATTTACCGGAGAAGCCAAATGGATTTTCTGTTATGCTCCTCGGTGATTATAACTACTTTATTGAGAATGGTACAAGTTTATGGACACAGCATGCGGGTAGATCTTATTTTTTACATGGCCTTATTGAGCAAGGCTACACGGTCTTTTCTTCTAATTTATACGGAAGACATTGGGGAAACGACCAATCTGTTCGTCTAGCAAAACGTTTATATGACGTTGTGTTGAGAAAAGAGACATTGAATGCGAAAATGCACATTATGGCAGATGGTATGGGAGCACTTGTAGCACTCGAAATGATGAACAAATACCCTGAGTGTATACGCTCTGTCATTATGTTAAATCCGTGTTTAGATTTACCAGAATATGTGGAGTTTGAAAAAGAGCATAAGTTTTTTTACAAGAGACTCGTGAAGGAATTAAGTTTGGCGTATGATGCCAAAGAAGAAGAATTAGAATCAAAAATAAATAAGAAATCATTTACGCTTCTTCCATCTTGTGTACCGGTCAAAGTTTTCGTATCAACCCAAGAAAAAAGAGGAAGAAAACAGCAATTGCGTAAATATGAGAAAATGAGGCAATTCAATCAATGTGATACTTCTGTCTTGTTCCATCTGCAAGATGTGAAATATAAAATGGTTAGGCAAACGACCGATTTCTTTAAAAAATATGAAGAAGAATTGTGAAGCTCCCATATACATAAATGAGGAGCTATTTGTTTCAGAGGGAAAGGGTTGGTGGTATGGAACGCGTGCTGATAATAGGTGCACTTACGTTTGTAGGTTATCACCTTGTAAATAAAATGATTGAAGAAGAAGTGGAAGTATATGGTCTTGATTTTGATGAATTCGATAGTATGACCAAAATTAATGAAGAGAAGTTATTATTAATTGGGCGAAATGCATTATTTACGTATTATTCGATAAGAGATGAAGATGGATGGAGATCAGTAGAGGAAGAGAGCTTTGATACTGTTTACTTTTGCTTATATGAGCCAAATCAGCAAAGTGGATTTCGGAATGAAAGAGTCATATTACAATATTTAAAGCGAATCATAAGAATGTGTGAAGAACAAAAAGTGAAGTTAAATTTAATTTCTTCTATTGAAGTAGGTAGTACAGATGAATCAGAAAATAAGCGCCTATTTTTGAAAGTAGAAGAAGGATTGAAGAAAGGGAATTTACAATATAGTGTATTTCGAGTTCCTACATTATATGGACCGTGGCAACCATCTTTTATGATGTATCATCAGCTCATTTTATCAGAATTAGACGAGAAAGAGTGCCGTTGTACGAGTGAGGAAAAAGGAAGTGATTTACTTTACATTGAAGATGTATGTGAATACTTATGGGAACATGGAACGAGCGGGGCGCATCTTGGTATATACAATTTACTTAGTGGTAAACAGTCATTATGGGAAAAAGGTATGAATCTTTTACGCGCGGATGATAAAGTAAATCAAAATAATAACGAAGTAAGAGATGAGGCTATCGAAGTAATTTCGATAAAAAGAAATACTCCGTTAGAATATGGTTTAAATAAGCAACTGGCACACATGAAAAAATATAAAGAGTTATACGAAGAGTAGCACGCGTGTTACACTATTGTATGTGAAAGTTTTAATGGAGAGGAAGAGCATAATATGAACGAAAAAAGCATGCAGTTTTTACAAATCGCAATGAAGCATTTACCGGAAGCAAAGGCAATTTTAGATGATAATGGAATTGCACTTGATATGGAGAAGGCACAGCCGGTGTTAGAGTTGTTAATGAAAGTTATGAATGAAGCTTATGAGCTTGGGAAAGCAGATAAAGAATAAAAAGCATCTTTTTAAGATGGAAGAGAGGCCCGAACCGTGGGTAGAAGCGGTCAGGGCCTTTTTTATTCTCGCCTGGGGGAAAACAAGAGATATGAAGAG
>NZ_KZ268512.1:0-162909 GCF_002218325.1 Bacillus sp. M13(2017)
CGTCCGTACTTCGCTCCAGCATTCGCAACCTTTGATGAGAGAGAAGGTTCATCATATGCATAGAAATCTCCCATGACACGTTCTTCCCCATTTAAGTTAATCCAAACTGGACCTTCCCATGTTTCAATCTTCCACCAGCCATTATCTCTTTTTTCCACGACTCCTACATTTTGAGCACCATACTCTGACCCACCATTTGTTTTAGCTGAATTAAAAGATGGCTCCTTATACCCATAGAATGATTGATTCACATATTCTGAACTACTAGCAGCGTGAGTTACTATACTAAATGTAGAAATAGATAGAATGAGAATCAATAGCAATGATACGCCTTTTTTAAACATATAAACTTTTCACCTCTTCCTTTTTTTAACAATATATTACCATAAGTACATTAACATAAATTTCTTTATTTATCTATAATTTACCATATCAATCGACAAATAATTTAGATTATTATATTTCTTTTAAACCCTCTCCATTCAAGGCATGATTGGGTTAAATGTAATATGAAATACAAGATATGCAATATTGCATATCTTGTATTTTGTATATTAAATTATCAATTTATTCCTTTCTTATACATCAGTATCTAATTTTTGCTAGTTGCTCTTCTTTTTAAAATAACTATTTTGTTCAATTTTTTGATACATTTACGAAACATTTCTCTGTTATCTTCATTAAGTTCTTTTCTTTTTATAATGTCGTGCGAGATATACCAACACAGGAAGCCCTAGCCCCCTAATCCTAGAGCTTCTTTTTTAATAAGGATTTTATGTATTTTATTATTCCCACCAACTTTCTAAATTTTATATTCAATATATAATTATACTAAATTTATAATATATTAATGGAACGTCACGTGTTTCAAATACAACATTTTTTGATGACCTTTAATACATAAAATGTTGTTATCAAGTCGGAGTAAAACACCTTTGGGTGTCTTTTCTTTTGTACATTATATTCATTAGGGCTCATTTATTTTTTACAAAACCCACCCTTTTGCTTCCGACGACGATGAGGAGTGGTTTTTTTGTTATCTTTTTCTAAAATTTGTTTCCTAAAAACATACGCAGAAACTCTACGTACAATGGTTTTCACAAATTCTTTTAGAAGTTCAAACAAAACTCCATTAGAGATAGTTTTATTAAATTTTTCACTACTAGCCACAAAAATATCTTATAATCTTTATATAATAAATTAATGTATTAGGGGTAGATAAAATGCCAGTTACACTCGAACTTATTCTTTTCATTCTTATAGCAATTAGTGCTGTTGGCTATTTAATAAAAGAATTTCAAAAAACTAGGAAACGAACACTTGGAATTTCACTAGAATTTTTAGTTCTTTTCTGGTCAATATGGAGAATATCAACTCTCATAATCTAATTTATAAAACATGAATTCCTTCGAATGAAGTGAAACTTTAATCAGTGGGAGTTTTATTCATCCCCCACTGATTATTAGTTAAACCAATCGGGATTTTACGGGATAAATTTACCAGTATTTTTACCACAACATTCATGTTAAAATCCCTTGTGAGTACGACATAACTCGACCTTATGAAGCTCCGCAGCTTTTATCGCGGAGCTTTTTTTATTTAAAATAACTTTTTTGTTCATTTTTTTGATACATTTACGAAACATTCATATGTTACGTTATATAAGTCCTTTTTTAAATCATATTCATTCTAGCAAAAAGTCCTAGTCCCCCTAGGACTTTTTGCATTCAAATAATGAGTTGTCTTTTTTCTCAATAACCGAAACTATTTAAGGTGGTAAAATAATAATTGGACTGGCATCCAATACCATATTACAATGGAGCAAATCTCAAGAAGGCACCTTAGGGTGTCTTTTTTATAGAGAATCAGTTTAAAAACTAAAAATAAAGGAACCTCAATAAATGAGGTTCAAAAAATCTACTATTTTAAATTACCTTCGTAAAAAGCAACTCCATTTTGAACATGTTTTAAATACCACGTAATCGTCCCGCCACAAACATTTTCATTAAAACTATTAGCATATACTCCATTTGAGTAATAAAGAGTTCTTTTGAATTTCCCATTAGAATACTCATAAGGAATTGAGCATGTTGCTTGCTTCGGAGAGCTCACAGCTTTTTGTGTATCAGCTGAAGCTGCACCAATTCCTCCTGTTAATGCAATACCTGTTGCTAACGCTCCTACTACTAATTTCTTGAACATAATAAATCCCCCTTTAATAGTTTTTATTGATTACAACTTAAATGTATCACTTTTGTAATTTATGTAAATATCTTGAATATGCAGAAATATTTATTTAATTATTGGTAATATTAGGATTTTATTTTATCAAATGGAAAATAGAGGGATTATTAGATGAGCATGTGAAAATACAGATAGGTTTATATTAAATGAACGTGGTCCAAGTCGGCGAAAGGCACCTTTTGGTTTCTTTTTTTACATAAAAAAATCTCACCATCTTATAGAAACGATAAGCCCTTTAAAACAATAATTGCAACTATATTAATTTTACATTACATTAAGGTTAGAGAATGTTCTTATATTAATAAAGTGCTAAATAGTAGGTGGCAAAATGGAATTTAACGATTTGGGTATTACCATTAAAGAACTTAGAATTAAAAAAAATATATCACAATCCGAATTATGTCATGGAATATGTTCACAAAGTCAAATTAGTAAGATTGAAAAAGGTATGATTTATCCATCTAGTATATTGTTATATCAATTATCAGAAAGACTTGGTATTGATCCAAATAACATATTTGCACTAACTCAAAACAAAAGATTAAAATATGTAGAAAATGTAAAATATGTAATAAAAGATTGCTTAAAACAAAAACAATATAAAGAACTTTATGAAATAGTAAAAAAAGAGAAAAACTTAAATAATTTTCAAACAAAAGATGAGAAACAATTTCTAATATGGCATGAAGCAATTGCTATATTTGTGGTGGATAAATCAATAAAAACTGCTTTAGATTTTTTAAATAATGCATTAAAACTGACTTTAACTAATTCTGATTTTTTATCAGAAAGAGAAATAGATATTATGCAAACAATGGCTATATTTTATGCGGAAAATAAAGAATATGAAAAAAGTATTAATATATTCAAAAAATGTTTAACTAATTTTAATAAGCTAGATTTTCCTAGAGATAAAGAAATTAAATTAAAACTCATGTTAAATTTAGCAAAATGTTTCGACTTCACATATCAACATGAAGAGGCAATAAAGTACATTGATAAAGGTATCAAATTAGCAATTAATCTAAATACTTTATACCTACTAGGTGAACTATTCTATTTAAAAGGTCAGTGTTTATTAAAAATTAAACAACATAATGTAGAAGAGGTTATTTATAACTGGAAAAAAGCATTATTTATATTTGAACTAACAGAAAAAGAATATTATACAAAAGTGATACCAGATGAACTTATTGAAATACAAAATAAAAAACACTCATAATTTCGTAAAAACTACTTACAAAACCCACAGAAAAAATCCCTATAGCTTTTAAACTTAGATCGATAATATTAAAATAATTTAAGCCGGCGGAAGGCACCTTTTGGTGTCTTTTCTTTATTTTTACAAGGACCTGCTCAATTAATTCTTAAAAACATAATAGGGAATATTGTTTTATTTATCTCATTTTCATTCATGCTATATATAAAATTCGCTAATAAATCCACCTCAAACATACTTATATGCATAGGAGTATGTTTGAGGTGGAACTCCTTCAAATACTAATTCCTTTTATAAGCCGTTTTTTTGATGTAGATGACATTATTCTCAATACAATAGAATGAATTATGGGAACATATTTAGCAATATATATCAAAAAACAATATTAAGACCCTCCCTCCACCTTAAGGTAGAAGGTATCTTCTAATTTCTATTTCAAACTACTCGCAATCTCGGTAAAGATAACCCAAAGCGCATACGCACTTGCATCTAGATATCCTTAACTTCTTTCACCAACTACCGCTCCTCTGCCGAACGATCTTTCACCGATAGATTGTATGCCGTGAAGTGCTATTTGTAACATTTCAATTCAGATATACGACAGTAAAGAATACATCATCACGGTGTCAGCAAGCAAAAGTGTATTCTGCATTTCTGAAAACAGTAGATGGCAGATTATGACCTACTGAATCTGCTAAGAAAGAATATACAAGAACATCCTTAACATCCTCTCTATTTCCACTAATGATGACATCAAGGAAATCTTCTACTTGGAATTCTGGAGTAAACAACACAATCTTAGTTGTTCTGTTTGGTTCTAAAGAAACAAAAGTACGAGAGATTTCAACTAATTCATTTTGAGTTGGGAAAAAAGTGTTTCGGCTTCTCTTAACAGTTACCGTTACATTACTAGTATGGCAACGTGAATCATTGTTTAACATAATGTTGAGAGCAGTTGGAATAATCCCATTTCTAGAAACTGGAACTCGAAACACTCCCGTAGATTTATAAGCCATATAATCACATCCTTTCAAAATAAAATATATTTACAATATATTAGATGCAAAAAACGTTCATTTTGATATGGACAAATTATATGATTAATATATTTATAATAACCCTCGGTATTACTAAGCCAAAGTTTTAAAAGATTAACAAATAATTACCTCTGCAAATTTAGAAACCCTTTGCATTTTTATAATCAGATAAGCTAAATCGTTACCGCATTAACAAAGGGACTCCAATTATGGAGTCCCTTTGTTAATTAGCAATTAAAAATGATCAGCATGTGAGTATTGTATAATTTCTTCCTTTTTTAGAGCATGTTGTGTATCACCTGCATTGTTACTAAATGATAATGTTATCACTAATCCTAACGCCGCTAATATAAGCTTCTTCATTATTTTAACGCCCCTTTTCTTAGTAATTTTTGTTTCGCTTCGTAACATACATTAAAATAATCACTAACTTTTTCATGCTTATTCAATTTGCGGAAGCGAACCGCTAATACTTCTGCATATTCTTCTACGAAATCCCATAAATCCTGCTTTTCGAAGTAAGAAATACTTTTTTCCACTTCTTCTTCTAAGAGTTCAATTGCTTCATCTTCATTAAGAGAACGTAAAATATTGAAATGATATACATACTCTTCATTTCCTAATTCTATACAAACTGCTAATCCTTTTTCAATAAGTTCTTTTGCAATATTTATTTCTCTTAGCTTATAGTGTTCACGTGCTTGTAAGAACAATGCTTTAAAATGGGCAGGATTCTTCTCTGTCACTTCTGATAAATGACGAATCGCTAATGTAGATAAGTTTTGAGTTGCGTATAATAATCCTAAATTATGCCTTACTACTAAAATCAATTTTTCCACATTATGTTTTTGCAAAAGATCAATGGAACGATTCAAATGTTCTTCCGCTTTTTCAAATTGCTTTAAGAATATACAAGCTGTCCCTAGTGTGTTTTCACAAGAAGCGACTTTCACCTCGTATCCAGCATGTCTTTCAAAGATTTCTTTCGCTTTATTTGCGTATTCAATAGATATGAGCATACTAGACATATGATGATTTAACACCGCATATTTTTGATAAAACTCTGCATGCTCTAGTTCGTCAGAAATATGTTCTAATAAACTCTCAGCTTCTTCATATTGCCTTCTGGCTTCATTATAGTTACTAAACATTAAAGCATGTTCTGCTTTAAAAGAATGATAGTAATAAGCTGTGAGTGTATCTGTCGATTCGTCAATTGTATCAATTGCTTCAAAACTATCTTTTCGAATACTTACTCGATCAGTTAGCATTCTATATTTTAGGTCTAGTAAAGAATAATATAATAATAAATTTTGATTTTGATTTTCTTTTTCTTCTGCATGTTTAATCTGTTCAATTTTTTCATCTATTTCTTTCTTTAATTCAGTTGCTTTTATAATTTGCTGCGACAACATCATTTGATAAAAATCATTAAGTTGTTGCATAACTGCTTCATGCATTAAAATATTTGTGCTCATATCACTACGTCCTCCTCAACCACTTCTATTCACCTAAATATTACCATAATTCCGCAAATTATATAACAATTCACCCCGCAATTATAAATTGATAAAAAATAACAGAATATTCTAAATTAAAAAGGGGACTGGCTGACACATGGTTACTGTATAAAAAATAAAAAACTTATGATATTTGATCTTATTTATGGTTCTGTTACAAAGTTTTCTAAGTTAATATAAACTCTAGAAAAAATGAATACAGATCACCAAAAATGAGTTATCTTTAATCCGAACAATAATTATAATCGTTGTAAAAATTCTCATTATTGTTAATAATAAAATATTTTGATATTCCATTTTTCCTAAAAGTGTACTATACTGTAAATTGCTGAGGGGGCATTTTTAGTATTTTATGGTAACCATTCAATTTGTTAGGTTGTTATTAGTATTATGGTAACGAAAACCTTATATTTCCCCTTGAAGATAAAGCATTAGCAGCAATCACATCGAAATATCATAATAATAATTATGTTCTTAACATATATCAAGGAGTTTTAATTCAGAAAATTCTAATCATTAACTGATATAAAGTGCTAAATAAAATATTTAGACAATTGAAGTCCAACAATGATTAGAAGATATATATATTAGAAAAGGAATTTTGGGAGATCTTATCCTATATAACTAATACATATAGCGTTGTATCTTTAAATCAATAAATTTTTCGATAAGCTAGTTAATAGATTATTGAATTTAATCTTTTGATAGAGTTAAAAAAATCAACTTTATATTCTAATTTAGAAATTACTAGGTGGTGTCGGTAGTGTTTGAGTATCTTTTAGTTAAAGCCTTATTTACTATTTTCTTAATTAGCCTAATCGTGTTAATCAGTGTAATATGGACTAAAATAGAAAAAATTATGGACGAGACTGTATTTAAAAACGTTTCTGAAAAAACCAGATATGTAGGAACTATGATAATTGTTATGGTGGGAGAATTTGTTCTCATAGTCATTACTTCATTAAATTGGAAAGCTTCAATTATTGACACACTCTTTTTTGGTAGTATTATTTTGTTCTGCTGTATATGGCTAATACCTTATTTTGTTAATCAACAACAAAACGTCGCTAAAGTTATGGATAAGCATTTTAGTGGAGGGGTAGATTTAGGTGAAATTCAAGTTCATCGTGCGAAACTTTCTGCATTTAATTTAGGAAGTATTGTATTTTCTATAGTAGGAATTATTATACCTATTTGTTATTATTTTAAATATTTTTTATAACGGTTTATTGGTACTGTTGCATATTTTTTAAGATATAGTAACATGTGAGATTACAGATATTTATGTAGAGGCAACTTAGATGTATAAGACAATCCATTCATTTGAGCGAAAACAGTAAAATACCCTATAAAAAAAGAGACCCTATAAGGTCTCTTTTACTTGTATTAATTAAAAAATGATACTCATTTCCAAAACATCCACCAAGACTTCTTCTTAAACTTGGCTGCCGCTATTTCTTCCTGAGCTGATACAATAGTACGTTTAGCATCTTGAATCTCCCTGACCATCTTCATAAGATTATCATCCCTTAGCTCTAACCTCTTTTCTATCTTTTTTTCCCGTTCCTTCATATCTTCCATTATTAATTTATTCCTTTTGAAGTACTTTTTATCAATTGAGAAGTTTTCCAAAACACAATTAAACAACCTAAACTCCCTATTTATAGGAACTCACGTTTCTTCTTTTAAAACTATTATCTTAGTATTTATAAACATACATATCTTTACAGAGAAAACATCTAACGAAATTATATATTAATCAATTATAGAAAAGTCCCTCCACCTTAAGGCAGAGGGACTTTCCAATTACTATTTCAAACTACCCGCAATCTCCGTAAAGATAACCCCAAGCGCATGTGCACCTGCATCAGGGTATCCTAAACTTCTTTCGCCAACTGTACCAGCGCGGCCCATGCGAGCTACGATTTCTTTCGTGTACTCTGCTCCTTTAACCGCTGCTTCTGCACCTTTTTCAAAGGCAGTTTTTACGTCTACTTCGTTTGAGGCGCTATCTAACCAAGAGTCTACACATGGAGCAAGTGCGTCAACAAGTGTTTTGTCACCAACTACTGCTCCTCTACCGAATGATCTTTCACCGATCGATTGGATGCCTTGCAGTGCTGCTTGCAGTATTTCAGCGAATTCTTTCACTGTTAACTCACGCTTCTCGCCTGCTGCTTTACTAGCTGCGCGGAATGCACCGCCCCAAATTGGACCAGAAGCGCCGCCGCAATGTTCCATAATAATCATGGAGCAACCGTCAAGGAATGATTCGATCGTTACATTTTCTTGTTCTACAATAGAATGCCACTCACGTTTTAACTGCTTAAATCCTTTTGCTACACTCATTCCGAAGTCGCCGTCGCCAGCATGCGTATCTAACTCACAGAACGGTACTTCATTTTTAATGATAATATCGCTCATTTTATCAACGAGATACACCATATTGTTTAATGTAATGACATTATTTTTAATAACAGCGTACTCTTCCGCAGTTTCTAGTTCAAAAGAAACTTCCTTCTCTTCGGTCTCTTCCAGTACATTTACATACTCTACACTTTCAACTGGACCGTCTACTTTAAACGCGGGTGTATTACATTCTTTTGATAGTAATGTTTTTAGCTCTTCATCTAACTTCATTACCGTTAAAGACATACCAGCCATATCAATACTCGTCATATAGTTACCGACAAATACTCTATTAATTTTAATGTTTCTTGCAGCTAGTTCTCTCGTAACTGCGTTGTTAAATAAGTAGAGCTCTTGCAGTGGTGTTCCGCCAAAACCGTTAACTAGAAGTGCAATTTCTTCGCCTTCTTTTACTCCTAAATCTTTTACAAGATCGTTTGTCATACGGTTCGCTAGTTCATCTGCTGACAACATTTTTTCACGTTTAATTCCTGGTTCGCCGTGAATACCTACGCCGTATTCCATTTCATCTTCCGCAAGTGTGAAAGTAGGTGATCCACTCGCTGGAACGGTACAAGAAGTTAATGCTAAACCGATTGTGCGCACGTTAGCAGCTGCTTTTTCCGCTACAGCTTTCACCGCTCCTAAATCCATCCCTGCTTCCGCTGCTGCGCCGGCAATTTTATGAACTAAAATAACTCCTGCAACGCCGCGGCGTCCTACTGTATACAGACTATCTTCTACCGCAATATCATCGTCCACTTTTACGTAGTCGACTTCAATTCCATCTTCCGTCGCTAAATGAGCTCCGTTTTTGAAATTCATAATATCGCCGCTGTAATTTTTAATAATTAATAACGTTCCTTTTTTACTAGCTGTTTCTTTAATTGCTTGATATACCTGAATTTGTGAAGGAGAAGCAAAAACATCTCCGCACACCGCCGCATCTAACATTCCTTTTCCGACTAATCCTGCATGTGCCGGCTCATGGCCACTACCGCCGCCACTAATTAACGTTACTTTGTTTTCGTTCATTTCTTTCTTCTTAATAACTTTATATTTTTTCAAAAGTTCAAGCTCTGGGTGAGCCATAACCATTCCGTTACACATTTCCATTACTAATGTTTCTGGTTTGTTTATAATCTTTTTCATTGTGATTATCCCTCAATTCCTTTAATATATTGTGATATATTTGAAATCTTCTTCTTACTATCCATGTTAAAATGAAAGCGTTTTATAGTAAACGGACAAAATGGACAATCTGTCTAAAGACACCGTTCTCATTTATGGGTAGGATTTTCATATTACTAACATTCTAGGGATGATTGAGATGACCTCTTCTATAATTTCTAAAAAGATAATCGCGAACTCATTGAAGTATTTAATGGAAACAGAGTCGTTTCATAAAATATCAGTGAGCGATATTATGTTACACTGTCAAATGCGTAGGCAAACTTTTTATTATCATTTTAAAGATAAATTTGAACTATTAAGCTGGATTTATAGAGAAGAAACGAAAGAGAACATTATCGATTTTCTTGACTATGAAACGTGGGAAAACATTTTTGATTTATTATTTGATTACTTTTATGAAAATCAAAAGTTTTACCGAAATGCTTTTAAAGTTATTGAACAAAACTCGTTTAATCACTATTTATTTGAGCATACGAAAAACTTATATATGAAGATTATTGATGAATTATCTGTGAGCTGTGGATTCAGCCTTTCTGATGAGACAAAAAATACGATTGCCTCCTTTTATAGTCACGGCTTCGTCGGAACGATAAAAGATTGGATTGAAAGCAAATGCGAAGTAGATCCTTCCATTATGTCTTCTCTCATGAAAAATATGATAAACAATCAATTACTACTATTACTGGAGCAATCAGCAAAGTAATTAAAGGGTGGCAAAAGCAATGAAAAAGATTATGAATGATGTACAAAATATCGTTCAAGATATGCTGCATGGCTTTTATTTTGAACATAATGACAAAGTAAATTACAACGAAACACATAACATCATTTATGTAAAAGATATCCAAAAAATGAAGCAAGACGTCGCTATTATAAGCGGCGGTGGTAGCGGACATGAGCCTGCTGATATTGGCTATGTAGGAAAAGGAATGCTTACAGCGGCCGTAAACGGCAGCATTTTCACTCCGCCTACAGTAGAACAAATTATAATGGCAACTCGCCTTATGCCGAAAGATAAAAGTATTTTATTCATCATTAAAAACTTTAAAGATGACGTTGAAAACTTTCTAGCGGCAAAGCAAATTGCTAAAGAAGAAGGAAGAAAAATTGACCACATCATCGTAAATGACGACGTTTCAATTGAAGATGATGTTTCCTTTAATAAAAGAAGACGCGGCGTCGCTGGTACTGTTTTCATTCAAAAAATACTTGGTGCAGCCGCTCTTGAAGGACATTCTTTAGAAGAACTGACTGCACTCGGCCGTTCTATCACTGAAAACTTACACACATTAGGAGTCGCCCTTTCACCTGCCAACGATCCAGTGAAAGGACAAGCTTCATTCACATTAAACGAAGATGAAGTCTTTTACGGCGTCGGTATTCACGGTGAAAAAGGTTACCGCAAAGAATCGCTGTCCTCTTCTGAAATATTAGCGATTGAACTGATGAACAAACTAAAAAGCATTTATCGCTGGAGAAAAGGCGACAACTTCGCCATCCTTATTAACGGACTCGGTGCGACACCATTAATGGAACAATACATTTTCGCAAACGACATTCGCCGGTTGTGTGAACTTGAAGGATTGCAAGTTACATTCGTAAAGGTTGGTACGCTGTTGACTTCTTTAGATATGAAGGGTGTTTCGCTTAGTTTGCTTAAAGTAGAGGACTTGGATTGGGTGAAGTGGTTGAAGGCGGATGTTAGAGTGGGTAATTGGTAAGTAAAAATTATGATGATAAAAGCCTTTAACTATAACGTGTTAAAGGCTTTTTGCAAATTGAAATATCGTACAGGCGTTAACAAGAAATTCTTAATCACCTCACTGAATAATTACAGGTCTTCCAAATAAAGCTGGATAATAAATTAACATCGCACCTACAAATGAACACACTAAACAAAAAACAGCCTCGTATTTTATAACTAGAGAAGAATTCGTATCAAACTTTTTTTCATCTCTTTTACATATCATTTTAAATAAAACGCTATATAATAAATACCCAATAATCGCCCCGAGGGTGTTCGTAAATAAATCATCAATATCTGTAATTCTATTATTTAGTAATTGATTTAACTCAATTGCCAATGAAAAAAAGAATCCCGCGCATACGGTGTTTTTCATTTTTTTAAACTGCGGCCAAATAGTCGGCAATAAAAAACCTAATGGCATAAACAGTACGATGTTCAAAAGATACGTAGTACTACCCGCCGTATCAAATAGAGTCAAATTGATTTGATTTACACGAATCCACGTTTCATATCTACTTATATCCCATACAGTCGCAATCTGCGTCACCTTATACACTAGCGAAAGATAGAATAGAAAAATATATACCCATAGAAAATGCCGAATAGATATGTTTCTTTTCGCTTTAAAATAAAATCCAATTTGAAACATAATACAAAACATAATAGTAAAAAAATAAGTATATAAATAACTCATCAAAACTCCTGTATGCATGTGGAATCCCCTAACTTTACATTTTCATCTATTATTTTAGAACATAGTTCAAGAACTGGTACTTTGTTCATATATTTAATCTTCTACTTTGTCTTCGAATATAGGGAATATATTAAAAATATAAAATCCCCACTTCTTCATTTTCAGTCTCCTCCTTGATGTAACTTGTTT
Organism: Bacillus sp. M13(2017); assembly: GCF_002218325.1. Lineage (NCBI taxonomy): Bacteria > Bacillati > Bacillota > Bacilli > Caryophanales > Bacillaceae > Bacillus > Bacillus sp. M13(2017). The sequence goes on from NZ_KZ268512.1 coordinate 12,254, forward strand.
ATAGGATAGGAAAAACTTTTAAAATAAAAAGTGGGGTAAATATAAAATTTTTCTTAAATCTTATGTTGGGTTTAATTATTGCTCTTCTTAATAATCCGCTATTCATTGTTAGGCAACAGTATGCTTAAACTTAGTTTTCACTCTATTCCTTCGCATCCCTCATACTGTAATACCCCAAATTAATAATAATCAAGAAATACCCACCCATAATTCCAGCTGCAAATGTCCACATGAATTCATGATGTTCAATTTCATACATAATAATCGCGCCAAGTATTGCCGCTGCGAACCGATTTATCATTCCGAGCATCGGTGCTTTTTCTTTTTTTACAATGCTATCTCCGAACTTTTCAATACGCCTTCCTAAAATCCAGGCGCAGTACATACTCACCAAAAGGCCAATGCTTATCCCGACAAACTGGGCTGAAAAAGGTGTCACGAGCCATCCCAATAACATTACGCCTAGCAAACAATACATTTGTATGTTGAATGATCTTAATGCCATACGAATCATGTTATTCTCCTTTATCTTTCTCATTGTAGTTCCGTATCATCAATCCAATCTTCCAAGCTTCAAGCTTTCAGCTATATCTTTTTTTAAATGAGGGAATTTGATTTTGCTCACCATTAAATAAGCGAGTACGCATGTACCAAACGCCACGGAAACTGGATTCTTTAAAAAACATAAAATAAGGAGACACATTGCCGCGAATGGAATCGGCATTCCGATAAATGTCGGGAGTTTGCTTTGCTGTGTGTTAAATCTCGCAAGCCGAAGCATTCCGCAAATACTATAAGCGAGCGCGCATATCATCCCAATAGACTGCAAATCTTTTAACGAGGCATTATATGCAAGAATAGATGGTGCCACACCAAAAGTAACTAAATCCGCAAATGAGTCCAACTCTCCACCAATTTCTGAAACAGAATCAAGTTTCCGAGCGACCATGCCATCAAACAAATCAAGGACCATACCTGTAATAATGAACATAACTGCACCGTACATATCGTCAACGAAAACAGCATGAATAGCCAAAAGCCCACACACAAAATTTGCTATCGTAATCATATTTGGTATGTAACTCATCACATGCTTCCCCTCCTTTCTACTAATTGCTTCATCTAAGTTCTTACTCATTACAATCAAGATCCTTCTGCTTTTCTTCCAATATTACTTTATTTATTTTCGTTAACGTCTCTGTCATTTGCTCTAGGGCATTTATATCGATTTTAGAAAAGTATTTCTCAATTAATACATCATCTAACTCAGACAACCGCTCTATATACTTACTACCGTTTGGACCAAGTGTAAGAAAATACTCCCTTTTATTATTAGGGTTTACTTGTTTTGAAATCATCTTCTGTTTCTCCAATTTCGATAAAACTTGGCTAACGGCACTTTTGGATACATTAAAGGTAGTCGCAATGTGATTTGCTGTCGTGTTTTCATTTAAATTAATATGAAATAGCATGCTCTCTTGCTGTCCTGTAAGACCGAACTCATCTTTTAACTCCTGAAATAGTAAAATGTAGAATTCATTATAAGCTCGGTTCATTTCATTAATTACTTCTTTATAAGTTCTAGTCATAGCGTTATTCCTCCATGCTTTTATTTCGTTTCGCTTAATAGTTAAGTTTACTTAACTTAACTATAGTATACCGTTATCTTCGTGTAAAGGGAAATATAACTCTACACTTTACTCACAATGATACAAAAAAGAAGACACTCTTCTAAAACAAGTTTAGTCGCTTCTGTCTCACTGCTTTCCTCATCCAAATACTTGGTAAGTCATTCTGAATAATCAAAAAGAAAATCAATAAAATTCCATATAGACCCATTACTGGTTAAAATGTTATAATAGAATTACCCTACATAGTTACTCATAGCCAGACTGAGGAACTAGCGTCTTATTAAGTAATGCGCATAACTAAAATAAAAAAGACACTTTACGGTGTCTTTTTTATTTATATTCATTGCAATTATCTCTTTTATAAACAGACTCTATCAAACAGTAAAGGAAACTAACAGATGGAACATCCTGTTGCAAGAGAACTACGTTTCATACGTGTATACCTCATCATTTTGATTATTGTCATCGCGTTTTGGGATCGTGAGAAAACTGTGGAAATTACTGATCACGGTAGCGATCCTATCTTAAATACCAGCAATATGACCCAAGTTGGTGAGTATACATTTGCATACAAAGACGAATCTAATCAAATTAAAATATTTAAGTTTAATCCAGATACGAATGAAATAAAACTAATAAAAGAGTTTTATGCTAACGAATATGAACTACATACAATAAATAATTCAAATCGATAAAAGGCACTTTAGGGTGTCTTTTCTTTATGGAGTAGGATTATGAAAAGACAGATTTACAATTCTAAGCGACTCGTTGGTACTACCCCATCATCATCAAGCTAATATTTTCATATCCCCCTAAATTAAAATTTTCTTTCTCTACAGATAGTTATTCTGAGAAGGTGCTCATTTTTTCGTTTTGGGGGCATTTCTTTTTCTTAAGTTGATGGGCATATATGGTGACCCCTATTAGACGATAATAAATTAACAATTTCGGGGTTCAGTTCAACTTTATTCAAAATAAGATTTTTTTTGCAGTAAAATCAATGTTAGCGGAAATTTTTTTAAAATTAACATAAATACTTGCAATATTTAAATTAGTACTATATAGTTCTAGTTATGACAAAGGTAAAATTAATGAATCAAAAACGTGTGATTGAAGTAGCTGCAACATTATTTTTAGAAAAAGGGTTTGCTTATACAAGTATGGATGAATTAGTACGTGTAAGCAAAGTTTCAAAGTCTAATGTGTATTATCACTTTTCTAATAAGGAACAATTATTAGAAGGAGTCGTTGATTATTGGATTGAAATGTATCAATCTGCAATTGATGACGTACTTTCTCAGAACCAATTTTTAGTTGAAGATCGTATCCAACTGTTTTTAAAGCAATTATCACAAGGAGTTCAGTCGAGAGAGTATAAGGGGAGCTGTCCATTTATTACTCTTTATATTCAAAGTCCTACACAGGCCACGCAAATAAAAGAAAAAATAGGTCTTTTTTTTACAGGATTACAAGAGAAAGTTTCTCTATTACTTAAACAAGGGGTAGAGAATGGAGAATTCAGAAATACGATTCATATTGATGAGGTTGCATCACTTTTTATTACAAATCTTGAGGGAGCGTTATTTATTTCAGAAACATTGAAAGATGCAACTGTAATCACGAAAACAGCAGATCATTTTTTTAAATTGCTTCGATAAAAGAAGCTTTTTTTTTACATCAAATTAGTACTAATTAGTACTACAAAGGGGATTTTATATGAGAACAGTATTTTTAACTGGTGGAACAGGCTTTATTGGAAAGCAATTAGTGAAAGAATTAGCCAAAGAGGATGTTAAAATTCTTCTTTTAGTAAGGTCGAAAAGTAAAGCAATACGCCTTTTTCAAGAAAGAGGCATCTTAAAAAAGAAAGTTATGCACTTTATTGAAGGTGATTTGACGAAAATAGATTTAGGTCTAAGTGCTGAAGATAAGGAGAGGGTATTGAAAACGGATGTGATTATTCACGCAGGAGGCCCCATGGATATTCAAGCGACAAGTAAAGAGGCAGCTTCCGTATTTTTAAATGGCGCCAAACATATTAGTGAATTAGCTAAAAGTATTCATCAATTGAAGGGCTTGCAACAATTTATTCATGTTGTAGGTTATATGAGTCCCTTTGATGATAAAAATAGCAAGATTGCAATTGATGTGTTTAAAGAAGGAAACAATTATTTAAAAATAAAAAATCCATATGAGAGAACAAAATTTTTAGCAGATCTCTATATCCGTCAGCAGGCATCCGCAGTAGGTTATCCGCTTTCTGTAATTAATCCGCCAACTGTAGTCGGTAGTAGTAAAACAGGGAGTACAGAGCAGATAACAGGATTAGGTTTGCTTGTAATGAGTATGCGAAGAGGGCTCATGCCAATGATTCCTGGAGGTAAGGGATATAGGTTACCACTTATTTCAAACGATGAGCTTGCGAAGTTTATTATGCAGGTTTTCAGATTGGAGCAACCGACTATTCAAACATATACACTTGTTGAAGACAAACAGTACGATCAGAACATTGCTGAATTATTAAATATTATGTCGGAAAGTATGAATATGAGGACACCAAAAATCTCTGTTCCAATGCCACTTATGAAAGCAATTATGAATAGTGGAGTAAGTAAAATAACAAAAATTCCTTCTGATGGATTGAATTTTATTACAAAACAAAATTTCCCAAATGTTTCAACGAAAAAAATTATGGGAGGAGATTGGTTTAAGAAGACGAGTGTAATGAAATTTTTGCCTGCCGTAGTAGCTGATCTGGATTATCGAATGATGTATCAAAATGGCCAGCATAATCATTTATTTAAACGAACATTATGCGATAACACTACCCTTTACCAATTACAAGGAGAGGGTAAACCGTTTATTTTATTACATGGTTTATTGAGTGATGGAGAAGATTTATTTCCTTTAGCACAAGAGCTTCATGAAAAAACTGGTCAACCTATATGGATCTTGGATCTTCCAGGTTTGGGACGTTCTCCTTTTAAACGAGAGAAAAATCTTCTAGATATCTATTTGAATGTAGTGAAAAAGTTATTGGAGAAAGCTACGAATGGTGCACATCTAATTGGCCATTCATTCGGTGCGTTTATTCTTCTGGAAGCATTGGTACAAGAGTACATAGATAAGAAGTATGCAATCACTTTACTTCAGCCACCTGTTGCTAAAAAAAATGCTAAATCACTAAATGTTCCTCAATTTATGAACAAATGGACATTAAAATTAGCAACTACTAATTTGATAGAGCGTTATTTATTAAGTAATGGTTTGTTTGAAAGTATGGAGAGCATCCCTGAACATTATATTGAAAAGATAAGTAACAGTTTTACTTCTCCTAGAATTTTAAATACTACGGTTCAGCTTAACAGTTTACTACTGAAAAACGATCAAGGTGATTTCAATGAAGTAACAAAGTATAATCTTCACATTATTTGGGGGGATTATGACAGAGCCTATTCTGCTCCATCGCATCTTGGTAAGGTTGATTTTGTTCCATATGGCCATCATTTTCCTCTTAGCCATCCGAGTGAAACGGCAACATTAGTAATAAAAAATAGTAATACTAGCAGATGAGAGTGTGGGATAAATAAAAAGTGTGTAGTAAAATCGTACTGTTTTGGGTCCCACCCTATGCCCATCAACTTCAAGATTTTATAACACCCCAAAACGAAAAAATGAGATTTTTATTGCAAGTAAGCACAATTTTTCGTTCTGAGGGGTAAAATAATATTCGGATGGGAGTCCAATACATATTATTAAAATTAAGATGGTTCAAGTCGGAGGAAGGCGCATTAAGGTGTCTTTTCTCTTTAAATTAAAAAGTTTGAGACATGGAGTCTTTAGTCATAATTACGACTAAAGGCTTTTTTCTATAAAAAAATTAAAACATAGTAAAAACGACATACTTACTTAAATTGTTTTTCGCTTTATAAACTAAATCCAAAAAGTTGGATAGCTTCTTTTACTACTCATATTATTAATGAATAAAGCAATAACTACAATAACAACGGAGCCAATTAAAACTGGTGTTACTAAATAACTCCAACTATTTGCCCCTAAAATAACGATAATCGGATCGGCCCCTGCCGGAGGGTGCGTCGTTCTCGTTAACATCATAACGGCTATTGCCATCCCCACTGCTAAAGCAATTGTCCAATATTCATTCCCAAACAAATGATATATTGATAGACCAATGAAAGTTGAAATCAAATGTCCTCCAATAATATTACGCGGCTGAGATAATGGCGCATTCCAAACTCCAAACGCTAATACACAACTCGCCCCAAATGGAGCCATTAATAATTCTGTAGAGGTTATGCTCGTTAAATATGTTAAGGTAAGAATTGTTAAAAATCCCCCTAGTAGTCCTGTTAAAGAGTCCTTTATATTTACTTGTAATGGACTTCTTCCTTTCCCTTTCATTTTTGTAAAATATCGTACACTTATTGGTTGAGGATCTTCCTGCTTAGTTGCTGTTATATTATCCATCATTCTCCTCCTTTATTTACCAACAATTATAACTCGACATAACTAACCTGTAAATATTAATTTTATAGGTTAGTTAAAGAAGAAAAAAAAAGAATCAACTGTTATAAGTTGATTCTCTAGACTTCTTCAAATTTTCGATCCTGAAATTTTGCTACCTTTTTCCGGTTCCCACATATTTTCATAGAACACCATTTTCGTTTCCCACTCTTATCTATAAATAATAAAACACAGTCAGGATTTGAACACCTTTTAAGGAAAATAAGCTTATTTTCTGCTATTAACGTTAAAGCATCAAATGCAATTAACGATGCGAGTACATCCTCGATTTCTCCAACCGGGATAGATACTAGCTGCTGTTCAATGATTTTATATGTAAATGGTGCTTTCTCAATTTGTGTTTCTAAATACGTAACAAAATCATTGGAAATTTCGTGCTGATCAGCAATTACCTCAAACTGTTTTCTCAGTACCTCTCTTACTTCCAATATAATAGATGTCACTTGATTCGTGCGCTCTTGAATCCTTATAAATGTTTTTTCATTCCAAAAAGGAAGACTAACCTTTATTACATGTAGCCATTCTAATACATCTTCATTTGTTATTAATAAATCATAACGTTGTCCACGCCTAACTAGCTCTGTATTTACTAAATCTAATGAGAGATTTCCAGATATAAGCGGGAATTGTTTTTTGTCCTGCATGTACTCATCACCTTCTCTTTAAATAATCATATTCCAAATTAATACAGAAGTGCAACTTTTTTATAAACTACAAAGTATGAAGATCCAAGCCTTTAGCCATAATTACGACTAAAGGCTTTTTGTAGATAAGTAAATGAAAAGGAGCTAATTTTATGGAACATAATAAAAATGGAGTGCTTGCTTTAATCGTTTTGTTTGTAGGACTAGCATTTTTTGTTATCGGTATGGTTTATCATTTATGGGGAACGGTTTAAAAATAAATAATAATTCATTTAAGAAAAAGTACTCGTATGAGTACTTTTTTTAATGTCATATAAAAACATTCTAAACTTACTTACATGCATACAATCATCAATTATAGTTATATAATTGGGAAGGTTGTAAATTATCAATCTATATCTATATTGATTAGGAAAGGAGCTAAAAATGTTAGAAATCATTTTTGTTGCTGTATTACTTTTATCTAGTATCATTCCCATCTTTATCAAACGGGGTTTGACGAAAAAAAATGGAGTCCTTTTACTAATAAATTATGCATTATTATTTGCCACCATCATTGTAATTGGTGCAAACTGGCGTATGATTCCCGCCTATTTCTTATTGTTCGTTTTAACATTACAAGTTTTTTTGAAACCAAAAACTACAGCCGTTTCTAAAAAGTTAGTGATGAAAGTTTTAAAAGGTTTAGGAATTATCGTAACTGCTATCGCAATGTTTACATTACCTTTACTTTTTCCGATCATAACACTCCCAGAGCCTACTGGAAAATATACAGTAGGAACGAAAGCTTTTCATTTAATTGATACAAATCGAAAAGAAACCACTGTACCAAATAATCATGGAAATCGTGAGTTAATGATACAAGTATACTATCCTGCCGCAAAAGGATCAGGGAAGCCTTCTGCCTATTTTGAGAACATAAACGAGCTGGCTGAACAATTGGCAGTAACAAACGGTGCTCCATATATCGTAACGACACATTTAGGGCTGACAAAAACACATTCTTATCAGAATGCTAAGCCACTTCAAGATAAAGAAAAATTCCCCCTCCTTTTATTCGGCCATGGGATGGGATTATATGGTCAACAAAATACATTCCAGTTAGAGGAATTAGCTAGTCAAGGCTATGTAGTAATCGCTCTTAATTTTACAGGATATGCAGCAACAACGATTTTCCCTAATGGAAACCGTGTAGACTCTATACCAATTGAATATACACCTACCGCCTTAAATACCATAGTTCAAAAATGGGAACAGGATACTACTTTTGTTTTAAATGAAGTAATAGAAGGCAATTTCGATAAAAGTTTTAAAACTATTGCAGACTTAATTGACTATGACAAAATTGGAATGTTCGGTCACTCTTTTGGTGGAGCAACTGCCGCACAAATGTTAGTGAAGGATACGCGTATTAAAGCTGCAATTAATATGGATGGTGGATTGTATGGCGATCCAATGCCTAAAGACGGTCCTCAAAAACCATTCATGTTGATGAATGCTGAAGCTACAATTCATTTTATGAAAGAGGCTGAGAATCCAAAGACAACCGGAATCCAAAATGAATTATTGGAAATAGTCCATTTAAGAAATAAAACCATTGAAAAACCGGGCGTGTACACAGTGGTAATTCCAAAAACAAACCATACTAGTTTTACAGATTTAGCAGCATTTTCACCTATTATTAATGAACCTGGCGAAGATGTAGCCACAAACTACAAACTAATTAATAAACTAGTAACTAGCTTTTTCGATCAAACTTTAAAAGGCAAAAGCGAAAATCATTTAGAAGAAATTCAGAAACAACACCCTGAACTTCCTCTCATTAAACACAAATAACTATTTTCCTAGTTATGTAACCCCTCCTTATGCTTGAGGGGTTTCTACTTTAACACAATTATAAAAAGGCCCCATTACTGGGGCTCTTAAAAAATAATAAGAATAAATGAATTAAAACAAATAACAGACAACTAAAATATATATGCTTAACATTATATAATCTATATATTTATGTAAAATTACATATATATATAGATTATTATACGCTATACTAAAATAGGAGTCGACAATCGTTATTTTCTTCTTATTTTTAAAGCAATATGGATATACCTTCTTAACTCATTTGGATTGGATAAGAAAAGAAAAGAAGACAGCTTAATTGATGTCTTCTTTTTTTATAATTTTATGAATTTTTTTGAGCAGCTGCTCTCCAATCACGAAAAGATGTTGGGCGTCCAGAAAAAGCTCTTTGCTTTGTAACAGATGGTTTTTCTTCAGGAGTCATTGTTTTTTCTTTAAGAGTCGCTGGTTTTTCTTTAAGCGTCACTGATTTTTCTTCAAGAATAGTCACAGCTGTTTGCATTTTCTCTAACTGTTCTTTCAACAATTGTTGTTCAATCTTTAAATCCGTAAGTAAACGTAAAATCATCTCAGAATTAGCCATAAGATCCTCCTTCCCCCAATACACAGAATAAAATACAATATGTAGCAGACGAAATACCGGTGACAAAAATAAGGTCGTCAACTCTTTTTAACTTCCAAAATCCTTTTATTTTTTTAAGGACCTGCTCCATTCATCCTTAAAAACATAAAGTAAATTAAATCCATTAATAAATGGTCTTTATGGAAGGAGGAGTTAATATGGGCTATGGCGGTAGTTGTGGTGGAGGCTGTGGTTTCGGTGGCGGATTTGCCTTACTTGTTGTGCTCTTCATCTTATTAATCATCGTTGGCGCTAGCTGTTGGGGCGGCGGATTCGGCTGCTAAGGAGAGGCACTCTTGAGAGTGTCTTTTTTTAATATGTGGCTCGTATACATATTGCTCAAAATTTCCGTTCTAGAAGTATTATAATATTAGCTTAACATGTCAGTTTCCCCTAATTAATAGCTGGTTCTAGCCTATAGAATTCTTTTAAATATAAAATGAAACTATATTTCTCAATGAATAAAACAATTTAACATGGTAAAATAATATTTGGATGGGAGTCCAATATATTATTAAAATTAAGATGGTTCAAGTCGAAGGAAGGCACCTTAGGGTGTCTTTTCTTTTTTATAAATAATTATAAATTAAAATTATAAAGGATGCTTACTACTTACAAGGAACATTTTCTTCCGTACAACTATTTATTTGAAACTAATTATTATTATAAATATAAAGAAATTATGGATAAAGTAGTGAGGTAAATAAAACAAAATATAGATTTAATTCATGTTTCTCAACGAGGTACTACCAGCATTTTCAAAAAAATACGCTAAGCAAAAAAATAATCAGCTGTCCATATGGACAGCTGATTTACATCATTACATTTCTATTATTTATCTTACCACTTGTACAGATACTGGTTTCCACCCCTGATTTTCTACCCAATCAATATTAACCTTATATTTTTTATTATTTTGCTTATCTCGTACATTACCGTAGGCTTTATTATTACCATTATTCCCAATAAAATCGAAAATCAATTGGCTCTCTGGAACATCAACAGCATAAGAAATTGCTTTTTTCATCTCACTCCAATCTACTGTTCCTTCTTTAAATTTCATTTCAGGTTTTACTCCTTGCTCGGTACCAATTGGCTTCCAAGAAGGATTAGTTTGAGAACCCTTTTCTTGAGATGTCGTTTTTTCTTCCTCATTATTTTCAGTTCCGTTCGTTTTTACCGATTTTTCTGTTTTTGATTTCTCTTCTAACTGTGCTGCTTCTTTATCTTCAGCTTTCTTCTCTTCTATCTTTGCTGTTTCTTTATCTTCAGCTTTCTTCTCTTCTATCTTTGCTGTTTCTTTATCTTCAGTTTTCTTCTCTTCTATCTTTGCTGTTTCTTTATCTTCAGTTTTCTTCTCTTCTATCTTTGCTGTTTCTTTATCTTCAGTTTTCTTCTCTTCTATCTTTGTTACTTTCTTTTCTTGAGCAATTGCTTTCTTTGATGTATTAGAAGCAGTAAATAACTGGTATGTCACTATACCAACTGTCACTAATACCAAAGTAAATGCAATATTAAAAATTGCCTTTTGACGACGATTCTGTTGTTTTTCTTGAAATCTGCTTACTTGTCCCATTCTTCAAACCTCCGTGTTTACTTTCTCCTCTACTCTTTATGTATTATCCCTAAAATTCTTAATATTTTTATTAAACAATAGAAATAAACTACACTTTCCATACAGGATTTCATATCATAATAAAATTTGTGTTTTTTCAAGTATCTGACATATGTTATTCAAAATAGTTTAATACATTAAAAATTGATAAGCTTCTGCACTTAAGAAACCTTCAATTTTATTCAAAGGTGATTCCAATTATGTCCATATTAGATCTCCTGTAGAAAGCTTTTTAACAATTAAACCTCTTCTTCCCTTATTTATAATTTTTAAATTAAATTTCCCTCTATAGTATAATAAAGATGTTTCGTTTTCTAATGGGGTATGTCGTAAAATTAAAAGGGATTTTATCTCTTTTACCTTCTTTTCAGAGTAAATTTCACCACTAGGAAATTCTATTATTCCTAATGTAATCTTTAATTCGCTCTCATCGAAAGGCCACTCCTTATTAAGTTCCCTTATCTTTTGTATAAAGCTTCTTTTGGTTTGCCCTATATATAGCAATGTTACACTCTTAGCACATACTCTAGAGATTGCAAATATCCCCTTCTTAGAAGCTTCTTCCCTATTATAAAAATCATTTATACTATACATTCCATACCATTTAATATGTACTGTTTCTATGAATCTCACCTCATTTTTAGACAATATTATAATTTCTGAATGTTCAAATTATAATGGGCGCATAGTCCTGATTACTTGAATTACAAATTGTGCTTTTCAATAATACATTTTATTATTACTAATTTCAATAATACAAAAAAAAATACAATATTATAGTTTAATTACAAAACTTTATAAAAAAACAAAGTGATGTCGTACCAAATATTATATTTTTTCAATATCAGACTACCATGAACAAAAGTTAGAGAGTTATGGAATAAAATATAATTTGTATGTACATACATTTCTTTAAAAAGAAGTTTTGTAGTTTGCAACTGAATTAAAAAAACATAGATTTTTATGACTCTTTTTGGGATATAGCAAAGTGGGATCTTTTATATGCACGTTACTATACCGAACTTTCGGTATAGTATTTTTTTGCAGCTCCTTGATTTTTCACCAAATACGTATAAAAATTAATAGTATGAAAATAAACTGCTGGCTAAAAGTTTACTTTCGATAAAATAAAAAAGGACCTACTCCATTCATTCTTAAAAACATACAGTAAAGTGAACCCGTTAAAATACATGAATGGCCCTTAGTTTTAATCCTCTTATCTAAAGGAGGAACTATTATGGGCTATGGTGGTAGTTGCGGAGAAGGCTGTGGTTTTGCTGGAGGATTTGCTTTGCTTGTTGTACTCTTTATACTATTAATCATTATCGGATGCAGTTGCTTCTGCTAAAAAACTATTAGAAAGGACACTCTTATATGGGTGTCTTTTCTTTATGAAAAATATCTATAACCTTTTTCTTATGACTTCTAACATCAACAAAGGGTGATACAAATTATTACATATGTTTGTACCACCCTTTATTGATGCGTTTAAACTTCACAAGTGTTGAAGTTTTAGACTTCTCCCTTAGTGCACCCATATTATTAGAACATCCTGTAATCTGTAGACAAAATGTAGCTAATAAAAACAATATTAATAATTTCTTCAATAAATCCTCCTACATACATAAAACACCATATATTACAAAACAAACATAACATCAACTCTTTATAAAAACAATAAAATCCTCGGTCCTTAAGCTATCTCTTAACATAGGAGTACCGCTACAAATCCATTTTTAAAATATCCTCTACTTAAGGAATTTGTAAGTATCAAGTAAGAAAAACGAGAACTTTGCTTCGTATAATCAAAATATAAAGTGAAGGAAGAAAGATTATTTCTGAAGTTTATATGCATGTGGAAAAGGAGAAATCTACGTTTGTTTAGAGTAATAATATAAATGTGTCCAAGTTTTGGAGATTAATTGTAAATATTTTGAGGTTTTTGTACCAGAATTCTAATTACCGTACTTGTTTTTTACCAGCACATATTGGAGGTTAAAACATGAATAAAAAAAAGAAAATACAAAAATCAGTACTTACTAAAATGTACCCTATAGAATAGACTTTTTTCAAGTGTCTATTCTATAGGGTACATTTTAAAGACTACTCTTGTTTCTTTTCCTTCTCTTCTTTTTCAATTTCAGATACCGACTTTTCAGGGTCTTTTATAAGTTTTCCAAGTTCTCCAGAACGTGTGAAATCATCTTCGAAATTTTCTGTAGTACTAATATAAGCTATAAAATCCAATTCTTCATTATTATTTATATAACCTTTTAATCTGGGAACACCCATTGGACTTACACTGTGTTCTTTAAATGTAATCGATTTTACATCTTGAATATTGTAATGAATATACTTTTCTACTCGTGCCTCTTGTGCCTTCCAAAACTTTTCTTCTTTTTCTTTTTGTTTTAAGTATTCCATAGTAAAATACCCTCCTACTATGAGTATCACAGCAGATACAATCAAAATCATTACTTTCTTCATTGGAAATTCTCCTTATAAAAAACATTTACCAATACATTTTTCTTAGAATAGGATACAAAAAAAGAGTAGTTCAAAGACTACTCTTTTCTTTTTTCTTTCTCTTCTTTTTCAATTTCCGATACCGATTTTGCTGGTTTTTTAATCATTTTATCTAATTCCCCAGAACAACCAAACTTATCCTCAAATTTATCTGTAGTACTTATACTTGCATCAAACCATAATTCCTTATCATTATTTATATATCCTTCTACAGAAGGAACACCCATTGGACTTACACTGTGTTCTTTAAATGTAATCGATTTTACATCTTGAATATTGTAATGAATATACTTTTCTACTCGTGCCTCTTGTGCCTTCCAAAACTTTTCTTCTTTTTCTTTTTGTTTTAAGTATTCCATAGTAAAATATCCTCCTGCTATGATCACCACAGCAGATACAACCAAAATCATTACTTTCTTCATTGGAAATCTCCTTATAAAAAGCCTACCAATGTATTCTTCTTAAAATGGGATAGAGAAGACAAGAATAGTGCAAAGACTACTCTTGTTTCTTTTCCTTCTCTTCTTTTTCAATTTCCGATACAGACTTTGCTGGTTTTTTCATGTAGTTATCATATAGTTCTCCAGAACATCCAAATTTACTTTCAAAGTCCTTTGTAGTACTAATACTAGCATTAAACCACAATTCCTTATCATCATTTATATATCCTTTTATATAAGGAATACCCATTGGATTTACTTTATGTTCTTTAAATGTGATAGATTTCACGTTTTTAACATTATGATGAATATACTTTTCTACTCGTGTTCCTTGTCGTTTCCAAAATTGTTCTTCTTTTTCTTTTTCTTTTAAGTATTCCATTGTAAAATACCCTCCTGCTATGAGCACCAGAGCAGATACAACCCAAATGATTACTTTCTTCATTAGAAAATCTCCTTATAAAAAACCTACCAATGGATTCTTCTTAAAATGAGACAGAGAAGAAAAGAGTAGTACAAAGACTACTCTTGTTGTTTTTCTTTCTCCTCCTTTTCAATTTCAGATACTGATTTTTTAGGGTTTTTTATTAGTTTTCCAAGTTCTCCAGAACGTGTGAAATCATCTTCGAAATTTTCTGTAGTACTAATATAAGCTATAAAATACAATTCTTCATTATTGTTTATATAACCTTTTAATCTGGGAACACCCATTGGACTTACACTGTGTTCTTTAAATGTAATCGATTTTACATCTTGAATATTGTAATGAATATACTTTTCTACTCGTGCCTCTTGTGCCTTCCAAAACTTTTCTTCTTTTTCTTTTTGTTTTAAGTATTCCATAGTAAAATATCCTCCTGCTATAATACAAATAATGGATAAAATAATTACCAATTTCTTTTTCATTTAAAATCCCCTTGTATTTGAATATAGTTAAAATATACCATGAAATGAGTTGGAACATATGAGTGAGTTTAAAAAGAACACAATTGCGACAGATGAAGATTATTTCAAATTAGCAGATCATGTTTATGATGACGAAGTTTTAAAAAAAGGTACAGAAATAGAAGGTGTTGATGGAAAAACTTGGATAGTTATAGAATCAATAGATGCAGATTATCAAAAAGTAAAAAATGGATTAGAAGCTATCGCAGTAGTACCAGCAGACAAATATGATGAAAATGCAACACATTATGATGAGATAATCCTAGCATTTCGTGGGACAGAGCCTAACCAATTAGCAGATTTCGAAACAGATATCGATCAGATTACGTTTGGAATTAAAACACATTCTAAAGTAATTACTCCAAGTAACAGTCAAACTATAAAACCTGATTCTGAAACATCATTTGATACTGGATTAAAATGGGCAAAAAATGACATCGTAGCAAAATATACCCCTTATTCTCTTCATACTACTGGACATAGTAAAGGTGGTGCAGAAGCGGACCTTATCGCTGCAGAATTAGATTGTTATGCAACTACATGGGCTGCACCAAATCCTTATCGTTTGCTAAGTCCTGAAGCAAAAAAACGAGTAGATAGAGGGGAAATGGAAAACAAAGCTACGGATTATACACATGAGAATGATCCAATTGGTAACCATACTCAATTCGGTGCGCCTCTAATTGGTAAGCAATTTACAGTGAGACAGAACGATACAAAAGAAGATTTTTTTACACGTTTAACTATGGAAGGACACGGCAGAGATACATTTAGAGGAACATTTCATTCAAATGGAAGTCCCCTATTAAAATTAGAGCCTGAAGATATTATAAGACAAGCACAAAAAATTCAATTGCTCAGTAATCGATTATCAGATATCGCAAAAAATATAGAAGAGTTTCAAAGAAGAGAAGCTGAAGCGGTTC
Source organism: Bacillus sp. M13(2017) (assembly GCF_002218325.1). Classification (NCBI taxonomy): domain Bacteria; kingdom Bacillati; phylum Bacillota; class Bacilli; order Caryophanales; family Bacillaceae; genus Bacillus; species Bacillus sp. M13(2017). The sequence goes on from NZ_KZ268512.1 coordinate 28,005, forward strand.
AAAAGTTGAAAAGTCAATTAAAATATGAAACAGGACCAGGTGGGAAATATCATCTATTAGAAGCATACGAAATAGATGAAGCCATCTCACGAATTGCCAAAACGAAAGAAGGTGGAAATGACTATTTTCACGATGTACACATAGCAGAAGAATTAATTCATCTTTTAAGAAAAGAACAAAAAAGTTTAAGTAGATTTGGGGATGAAATTAGTGATGCAGCAAATTCACTTAGGGATAAAGATAATCAATTAGCGGGGAATTTTCAGTTTAGATAAGGAGATAATTATATGATGGATTTTATGGGGGAAATTAAAAAGATAGAAAAGCAAATCGAAAGTGTTACAGGAGATTTAGCGAATCAGGTTGTTGAGGAGTTACAAGCTGCTAAAAAACAGATTGAAAGAGAAATGCAGCGTATGATGTTAAAAACAGAAGTAGGGTTTAAATCAATAGATATTATAAAAGAAGATACATATGCTCTTCAAAAAAACATAGGGGCATTTCATGAATTACAAACAAGTCTAAGAGATATAGCAGCAGAATTAGAGAAAAGTTTTGAAAGTAAAACTGGCAGTAAAATCAATGAAGAATTAAAGAAATATGAAAAACAAATTAACAACAACATTTTTAATGAGCATGTTCACTTGGCAAACAGTTGCGGAAAAAAATAAGGGAAATAGAAAAAAAGTCCTCTTAATATAGGATTCTTTTTTTGTTATTCCTGAAAGTAAACTTTTAAATATTAGTTTACTTTCAAATTACCTTAAACATTGAGTTCACACCAAATCTTCTGATACTCTCAAAATATAAAATAAAAGTATACATTCGAAGTATTATAAACAAAGAAGTTGAATCCCTCATAAGAAAAGATGAGTATCTCCTCACTATCGAGATACTCATCCAAAGAAAACATAAATTAACTATTAGTATTTAGCTCTTTACTGTATTTCTTTATAAAAAACGCCATTATTAACGTAATAATTCCTATACCTAAACCAAGTAATTGATCTAACGAAATTACATCACGAAAAATCCAACGTATAATAAATCCCACACTAAATACTAATACAAGTAAAAAACCAAAATATTTTAGTCCCCCATATACGTCTCCCATACCCAAACCCCTCTTAATTTTATAATTAATTCATCCATAAATATAAAATATTATTATTGATTTTGTTTTTCTCTTTCACCTACAACCCAAGCTACTAATAAAATTGAGCTAGTTGCTAACAATGCTGTAAAAACTCCCATTAAACATTTCTCCTTTTTACAAACATAATTAACCATATTATACCATAGTGATAATACTTACAAAGACTTAGTTACCATAACATCACTTATCGGGATTCAATGTATCTAGAAAAAACCCCTTCAGTTTACTTGCTGAAGGGGTTTCATATTTACATAATTATCGTTATTGGAAGTCGTTTTAAAATTCTACATGTTTACTTTTTTCTTGTTCTTACGAATAAACCACAACACCACAGTTAAAAATAATAAAAAAATCAGTAAAAAGAGCGGTATTTTTTGAATAAAGAAAAATCCTTTCCAAAAATCTAACCTAGTACTATCAGGAGAATCTGTTGCCATCCCACCTATAAAATAAGATAACGGAATGGTAAGTATATTTATCCCTAAACCGATCATTACGAATGATAGATTTTTACTCCAGATTTTTGGTAATGCAGCCATAATAAATAAAACTAATGCAGTACCAATTATAAGAAACAGTACTCCAAAATAAAATGCAAAATATAAAATAATCCCCATAATATCCCTCCAAGGCTTTAATTGTACCATCAATAAGGGTAATTTTGGTTGAATATGATATTTATAGAAAGTTAACATAACTTCTCATTATCGGTAGCGAAGAAAAAAGTGCCCCCTTAATCTCAGAAGGGATTCGCCTTTTTCTTTTTCTATGACTCTATGCATCTTTTTATACATCCCTATGGTTCCCGGTGTCCCCCTATTTTTTGCATAAAACTTTGTATACTCTTAGCGTGTTCTTTTCAAAAATGCTGGCCGTACCCCTCTTCAGGTGAAGCGCCTTAAATCATCTTTCCCTTATTTTCAAAAGGACCTGCTCATTTAATCCTTAAAAACATAAAGTAATTTGAATCCATTAAAATACATGAGTGACTCCTTATTTTTCTCCTACTCTTTAAAGGAGGAATTATTATGGGCTTTGGTGGTAGCTGCGGTGGCGGTTGTGGCTTTGCAGGAGGATTTGCTTTATTAGTTGTATTGTTTATTTTATTGATTATTGTTGGAGCTTCTTGCTTCTGCTAAAAACTATGGGAAAAGACACTCTTATTTGGGTGTATTTTCTTTTGTACATTAAAAAACTCACCATCCTACAGAAATGGCGAGATCCTTATATATTATTTAATATCTTGTTTTCTTTAATACTTTTCTTCTTGATTGAACATCTATAGATTCATAAAAAAATAACCAAAAATTATCACAGAAATTACAAGTCCCATAGCAGCACCTAATAATATTTGCCCATCAGTATCAGTCCAAAATTCTTTTAAATCTGCTTTTGCCTTTTTCCTATTTTCGCCTGTTGAAAATAGATATCGAATAGAATATATAACTAGTAAAAAGAATGACATGATTATATCTATCATGACTTATGTACCTCCTAATATATATGTACCTTTAATTATCCAGTAATTTTCTTGCACTTTGTATCAGCCTGAGTAACTGAAATGCTTAGTTCAATAAAAGCCAAATGACAAAAATTACTCCTGTAACTGCTGCAGATCCAAAAAAACCTACCAACATTTTCCCCTCAGGACCATTAATAAGCTCTTTTAAAACTTCTTTTGCTATTCGCTGACCTTTACCACTTAAAGATATCGAAAGAATAAAGAATATTACCACTAATACAAATGAAGAAATTATTAGCTCCATGACTTGTGTACCTCCCTAATATATGTTCGCTATTAATTAACCAATAATTTCCTTAGACATTATATCGGCTAGAGTGCATGGAAGTATAACAAATTATTTTTATATTTAAATGTATTAATCATTACCATATTAATACATGGTAGTTCAAGTCGGAGGAAGGCGCCTTATGGCGTCTTTTTTCTATTTTCAAAAGGACCTGCTCAATTAATTCTTAAAAACATAAGGTAAAGTGAACCCATTAAAATCCATGGAATGAACCCTAGTTTTACCCTCTAATCTAAAGGAGGCACTATTGTTATGGGATATAGTGGTAGTTGTGGCGAAGGCTGCGGTTTCGCTGGAGGATTCGCTTTATTAGTTGTATTGTTTATTTTATTAATCATTATCGGATGCAGTTGCTTCTGCTAAAAAACTATTGGAAAAGGCACCCTTATATGGGCGCCTTTTTGTATATTAAAAACCTCCCTATTTCCGTAGGCAGGCTAAATGTGATTTTGCACAATTGAGTTATAGCAAAATCATTTATATTGAAAGTAATGAAAATTAACTTAGTAATCCTAATACCTTAATAATCTCAATTGTTTTATTATCTTTTATTTTAAAATAAATCCTTTTCCCTATACGTTCACTAATTACAATATTTCCAAAGGCTAATTTACGCAAATGTTGTACAATCAAATCCTCTGTAATTCTTGTTTGCTTACTTAAATCAGAAACTGACAACGATCCATATGTAATCAATTTACAAACAATTGATAAGCGAGTAGAATTCCCTAATAACCCTAAAACTTTTATACTTTCGGTATAGAAACTAAAATCCATATGAAAAGCATGTAACAGATTTTCCAACCTCCTAAAATAAGATGAATATCAACCAAAATATCTTAACATAAAAATAGTAAAAAACACCCTAAAATATACCAAATAATCATTGAGAAAAATGTTACTTGAATGGGAGTCCAATACATATTATTAAAATTAATGTGTATTGGACTTTCCATCCTCAATGAATGGAAAGTAGAGATGCTTCAATTATGTACCGATCTGGAGCGTCTCCTATATAGTCAAAAGGATAACAAGTTGTTAATGTTAATGTTGGCTCACTTTTTTCTACAATAACTGTTCGATCTTCTGAATCTGTTATCCAATGCTTGTTAATTTCATATGTATATGTTTTATTTTCATATTCCACGATAAGTTGGTCATTTTCCTTTAATTGACCAAGCTCGGTAAAAACAGTATCTCTATGTCCACTTAAAACTGTATGACCATTTCCAGATGGTGTAGTGGTTAAGTCACTAACAAACATACCTACACCCTTTTTTAGTACTTTATCATCAGCTCCCCAATATATAGAGTATTTCTTTTGTATTTTAGGGATAATTAAATATGCTACTTTATCTCCTAACTGATGGTTTACCTTTGAAGCAGGAATTTGTACAGGTTTTTCTTGTAAGGAAGTGTCAGTCTTTATCTCTGTCTCTGTTTGATTGATGTTTTGCGTTTCATTTTCTTTAGAAGGGGTGGAGGTCTCATATTGTTTAGCCTCGTTAGTTGTTAACGACTCTGCTGATTGTCTAGCACTATACCATTCTAGAAAATAATAGGAAAAGATAGTAAGTCCAATAACAGTTAAACATAAGCCTATCCATTGTTTTTTATTCACTTTTATCACTCCATTTGAAAACGACAGGATTTCTCCTGCCGTTTTAAGGAACTATTTTATGCGTTTGTCTTTTTACGACGGAACATTAATACAGAACCAGCTAATGCTAATCCTAAGCTTGCTAACATCATTGTAACACCGTTTGATGCTGTATTAGGTAATTTTTCACCTTGTTTTTTCGTTTCTTTTTTCACAACTGTATTAGTATTTTTCTTTGTTTCTTTTGCAGTTGTTTGAGGCTTAGTTTGTTCTTGTTTATGATTTGTTGTTTGGTTATTTTGTTTTGAATTCTCTTGCTTAGTGTTTTCTTGTTTAACAGGTTCTTGTTTAGTGTTTTCCTGTTTAGTATTTTCTTGTTTAGGTTGTTCTTGAGGTTTAGTAGTTTCTTTATTTTCTGTTGTAGTATTTGTGCTCTTTGGATATTTATAATCTTCACATGGAATGCCGTCTTTATCATTATCTAAACGGTGTGGATCATTTCCAACACCATATCCATTTTGATCCCAGAATGCTTGAGCATCTTGTTGACTTTTAAAATGGCCACAGTTTTTTGTATCATTAGGACTCTTAGCTGCAAATGCAGAAGAACTGTACCCCACTGTTAATAGTGTTACCGCTGTTGCTGAAGCTAATAATTTTTTCATAAATTTCTTTATCCCCCTAAATGGTATGTATTTACATTGAAATATTTTACATTTAAAAATCTAAAAATACAATAATAATTTGTAGATAAATGTAATATTTCTAGATAATAATACCAAACTGTTAATTCATATATTGTTATATTATGTCGAAAGAAAATAAAAAAAGAGCCAAAGCTCTCTTTAATAACTAATACTAACCATAGTCACTATTCTCACAGTAATATGAATTTGATTTATCACAACAAATATATGTTGTTTGTTGGATAAATAATGGAATCAGTAAAGCGTTAGCTGTAGTAGCATTTGAGACAGTAATACTTGAACATCCTCAAATAAGAAAGCTCTTGTATCTCCCGGTGTTAATGTAATTATTACAATTCTACATGCCTAATAAAGAAAAGGTATACCGTATACTTTATACAGTTGGCTATTGTCAGGAATCATTTTGCACGAAAGAAAAGACACTCTATATGAGTGTCTTTTCCAATAGTTTTTAGCAGAAGCAAGAAGCTCCAACGATGATTAATAAAATGAATAACACAACTAATAAAGCAAAGCCTCCAGAAAAGCCACAACCGCCACAACTACCACCGTAACCCATAATAGTTCCTCCTTTAGATAAGAGGGGAAAACTAAGGTTCACTCATGTATTTTAATGGATTCGTTTCATCTTATGTTTTTCCGTATTGATTGAGCAGGTCCTTTCGAAAACTATTTACATATTAACTATATTTTTAAAAATGAATAATTTAACTATAACAATAAATAGATAAATTAATATAATGTATTAATTCTAAAAGAAGGGAGGAATAGCCATGCAATTAGTTTGTTTTAAAATAGTAAGTGGTCAATATTTCTTATTTGTAGAAGGTATTCAAATTCCTGTACCAATTCCAGCAGTTGCTGCAGCTTTATTAATTGGTTTAGGAGTAATTCCACTTTGTTCTTAATGTAAGGAATTCGGATCATTCCTATCTTTCCATTGGAAAAGCCTCAAGTATATGAATACTTGAGGCTTTCTTTATATCAGAGAAAAAACACCTTACAGCGCTTGAAGATCTCCTGATTTAATTAATGCGGCCGTTACATCATCACCGAAAGTATTGAGACAAAATACTTGCTCGTCTACCTTATCCATCACTGTAGCTTCACCTATCACGCCACCTTGAAGTTTAATAAAATAGTTATGTTCTTCTACAATTTTACTAAAATCTCTATTTGCCCATCTTTCAGTAATTGCTAATAGCTCTTCTTTGTTCTTGAAATTGTTTCCGTTTAGAATATTTCTTACTTTCTCTGCATTCTTTTTGGACATAGGGGTTGCTCCCTTTCCTTCACACGCTTTTACTTTTTGATGAGTCATGCTATGCATAGCTGAAATAACTTCTTCTTCAGTAGAAGTTACTGTAATGTGAAGTTGTGCATTTGAACCTTTCACTTCTGCTTCATTCGATAGTATGTCTTCTTTATTAACCTCTGCAAAAACATGGTCCTCACTCTTAAGCGGGACTTCAGCAAACTGTAATATTCCATAAGTCATACCAGTTGCAAGTACTACTCCCCCTATAATAGATGCTAGCCAATACTTTAGCTTCTTATCCATCTTCACTTCCCCCGTCTTCGTTTACATACATTAACTAAAGAATACCATATTTAATTCCTTTTTATTGAAGAGTCTCTAATTTCTACTATTTAAAAATATTCTCATCGTCTAATGTAATACGATATAATCATTTTATAATACAAAAAAAACCATATTCTCATTCCCTATTTTTTTGGAGGTGATTGTCTTGAATAAAAACATCAATCTACTTCTTCAAATAATAATTGGAATTATAATTATGATCGCACCTATTCTCATAACAGGATCTATATACGATGTCACTAAATCATTTGGTGAACTATTAGTGGCAGAACTTATTATAAGAACACTTTCTCTCATTATTGGACTTTTAGTTATTAGCACAGCTTTGCATCGTTATTCTCAATAATTATTCATGTTCAAAAAATACAAATATTTTACATACCAATTCTTATGTATTAAGACATCAAAAACAAGTGTTACGAAAGAAATATAAAAAGACATCTTTACCTCTTAAAGATGTCTTTTTTATTTAAATCTTAATTCTCGTTCTGTAAAACCCTCGCTGCCTTTACTCCCTCTTTCTCTTCTTTTAAAAACAACGATACGATAAAAGCAACAATGATAAAGACTAACCCTAGTGCAAATGCACCTTGGAATCCTGACGTTAAACCGTTTAACTTCTCTACTGGGTCCATTGGATTTGCGGAGCTTTCCATATAGCTAGCTGTTCCTGAAGACATTTTCGAAATAAAGATAGCCGTACCAATTGCGCCAGCTACTTGCTGCAACGTACTAAACAGTGCTGTTCCGTGCGGATATAAATCTGGTGTTAACTGATTTAAACCGTATGTTTGTGCCGTCATGACAAACATGAGTCCAACCATTAATACGCTATGCATAACAATAATTTGTACCATTGATGTATCAGGAGTAATGCCTTTAAATAAGAACATTGCAATCCCCACTAACACAATACCGGGAACGATAATAACTTTCGGACTAAATTTATCAAATAGTTTCCCTGCGATTGGTCCCATTATGGCACTAATAACACTTCCCGGAAGCATGATAATTCCTGATTTAAAAGCTGTAACGAGTAAAACAGTTTGCAGGAACATCGGTAATAAAGTCATCGTTGAAAATAACGACATCATCACAATGACGATTAATCCAACTGATAATGTAAACATTGGGACTTTAAATGCGCGTAATTCTAAAATTGGATTCTCAATTTTTAATTGTCGGACGACAAAAATACATAATGAGATAAATCCAACAAGTAAAGCGCCATACACTTTCGTATCAGACCATCCTAAATCACCTGATGCACTAAAGCTATACACAAGTCCGCCAAATCCGAGTGTCGATAAAAGGATTGATAGGTAATCTACTTTCGGTTTTGTTAACTCTGAAACATTTTGAATGTACTTCATCCCAATCATAATGGAAATGATCACGATCGGAATAACAATGTAGAATAACCAGCGCCAATTTAGTGAGTCTACGATTACTCCGGATAATGTAGGACCAATTGCTGGAGCTGCCATCATTACAAGTGCGATTAATCCCATTGTTGCACCACGTTTTTCAGGCGGACAAATAATTAAAATCGTATTCATTAATAACGGTGTAATTAATCCCGTCGCTACAGCTTGGACGATACGGCCGACTAATAAAACGGAAAATGTCGGCGCAAATCCCGCAATTAATGTACCAGCTAAAAACGTTACCATAGCGATTAAAAACATTTGCCTCGTTGTGAGCCATTGTTGAAGTAACGCTGTAATTGGGACTAAAACACCAACTACTAACATGTAAGCTGTAGAAAGCCATTGAATTGTTGAAGCTGTTACACCAAATTCTTTCATTAATACGGTTAACGCATTACCAAGTAACGTTTCGTTTAATAACGCAACCATTGCCCCTAAAAGTAATGCAATTAAAATGGGGGTATGTTTCATATTAGAAGTATCAAATTTGCCACTTACAGGGCTCTTAGTTGTCATATTCATTTACAGATTCTCCTCCTGTTTCTTACTTAAAAAACTTTAAATATACCTGAACACATGTAATATAATATACATATGTAGATTAAAAAGGGAGAATCAATTTTCAGCCACTGTATATTTAATCTACAAAAAAGGAGAAGTGTAGATGAATGATAATGAAAAACAACTTGATTTACGTATTAGACGTACACATAAATTACTATGGGATTCCTTATTTGAATTAATGACGCAATCAAAACAGAAATATAGTACGATCACGATTAACCAAATATGTGACCGCGCGATGGTACACCGAACAACCTTTTATAAACACTTCGAAGATAAAGATGCTTTATTAGCATTTGGATTTAAACGATACAGCAAGATGATTGTTGAAATACCAGTTTCAGATCGATTAAGTAAACCATTTCAAGTAATGGAACAATTCCTACACCATGAAGAAATCGGTAAAATATTAGAAACGCAAATGTCTGATGAACAATTCATTAACCGGACACAGTATTTAAGTCACGAAACGAGAAAACAAGAAATAGAAGCGTTACATCAACTGCGCAAAAATCATACGATGCCAAATGATTTAATCATTGAATTTTATTCAGGGGCAATCACCTCATTAAGCGCATGGTGGTTTAAAAATGAAAGAAAAGTTTCTGCTGCTGAAATGGATAGGTATCTTCACCAACTCATTAACCGGGATATTTTTCAGTTTGAAGAGGAATAAAACTACACCTTTTCAATCATGCAATCAAATTGACCACAAAATAGGAATATGATATATTTTCCGTAGAATACTATATAAGTGTGACAGCGAATAAATTGGCATATAATAAAAAGAAGAGATGCGCTAACATCTCTTCCTTAACTGCTACCGTATAGGGTGGTGGTTATTATACGTTACTATTTTTTACGAAACCCACCCTTTTGCTTCCTACGGCGCGGAGTGGGTTTTTTGTTGTCCTTCCCCAGAAGTTGCTTCCGCAAAAAATACGCTGAAACTTCACGTACGGTCGCTTTTACAAATTCTTTTACAAGGTCAAACAAAAACTCCATATTATCACCCCCTTTCCTTCCAAATGGAAAGAAGGGATAACCACCCACCCTCACAATATGCAGTTACATATATTTTATCAAATGATTGTAAAGATATTATGTAAACAAAACAAATGAAATTTTATATAGAAAATATGAGTTTATATTATTTTCATTCTCTTCAATTAGATTTTCTTTTTAGATGCTATCTTCAAATAAGGTAGCATCTAAAAAACGTTAAAAAGAATTTTCTCCCTAGTGTCTTCTTATATTTTATGTAATCTGCGTATTTAACCTTTTCTACGTTCTTTAATTACTTACTGAATATAGTCATACAGATTTTTCGCTAACAATAAACAAGTTACTGTAATGAAAAGGGCACGAACATACCCGCTTCCTTTTTTTATAGCAAATCTGGAGCCGGCGATTCCTCCAGCAATTTGAGCAACTCCCATTATAAAACCATACACATAGTTTACTTGCCCTACATACATAAACATCAACAATGCACCAACGTTACTTCCTAAATTAAGAAACTTCGCAGTACCTGCTGCTTTTAAAAAATCATACCCAATAAATAAAAGAGAAAACATTAAAAATGAACCTGTACCAGGACCTAGAAATCCATCATAAAAACCAATAGCAAAAATAAAAAAGGTAAAAATAATGACGTGTCGACCAGACAATTTTTTATGAGTGGAAATACTTCCCCAATCCTTCTTGAATATCGTATAAATAGCGACCACACCAAGCATGATCAGCATTAATGGCTTCAGTACTTCTGGATTCATTAAATGAACGGTCCATGCCCCTATTATGGAACCTATAAAAGTGATTGGAAATAATTTAAAAGCCGATTTCAAATCAAGATTACCAGAACGATAAAACACAATATTACTAGTTGCACTCCCCATTGTCGATGCTAATTTATTCGTGGCTACTGCACTTGCTGGATTCAATCCTGTAAATAATAAAGCTGGTAAAGCAATGAGTCCACCACCACCTACAACTGAATCAATAAATGCAGCTACAAATCCAAAAACAATCAAAATCATTAATACAGATGGGTCTAAATAAAAATCCATACTAGTAGCCTCCCCTTTAGTCACTATTGTAATAGTAACTATCAATTTGCTAAATGTAAAGAGTTATTGTAACGTTGAAATATAAAGTGAAACTTTAATCAGTGGGGGGGGGGTGTTCATCCCCCACTGATTATTAGTTGAACCAATCGGGCTTTTACGGGCAGTTGATTCCCACCTAACTTCTTTGCTTCCGCTGAATTTTGAGGTGGGGGTCTTACTGCCCGTTAAAGCGGGATAAATGCAAACATCGGAGGACGAAAAAAGTGGACTACATAGTACAACAGCTCAAAAAAATTGGTTTCAATGAATATGAAGCTAAATCTTATGTATCTCTTGTTAAACAGGGGCCTGTCACAGCCTATCAAGTGAGTAAGGATTCGGGTGTCCCAAGAGCGCGAATTTATGAGATTTTAGGTAACCTTGTAGAAAAAGGAATTGTCATGAAAGAAGAAATAAATGACACTACTCGCTATTCACCTCTACCTGTTGAAATCTTTTTACAGAAGGCGCAATCAGAATGGCAGTCTACTTATGAAGGAATAAGTGATTCATTAAAAAAACTAGAAACTTCCGAGGAAAAAACGGATAATCGAGTGATTACTTTAAAAGACAATAAAACAATCATTAGCTATTGTCAGGCATTAATAAAAAAAGCAGAACGACGTATTGTCATTTCAATGTGGGATGAGATGTATGAAGCGTTAAAAGAAGATCTATCTGAAGTAGCTGATAAAGTTACAATACAAGGTATTACCCTACATGTTGAAAATCCCATTAAAAATCTAGAAGCCCATCGCATAACCCCTTATACAGAAACCTTGTCTACAGAACATTGGTTTATTGTATCGATAGATTCTAAAGAAATGATTTATGGACCATCACTTGAAGAGCGTAATATTGCTTTTTATACAGATGACCCCGTTCATATATACTTACTAGAGGATTACGTATGGCATGATGTTTTAGTAAATCGAATTGTCCGACGTAGCCAAGATGACTTGCAGCAATGGATTACGGCAGAAAGAAAGTCTTTCTTTATGGGGAAATAAGGAGTATATGAAAAGAATCAAAAAATAAAGCATAAGTGAATGAAATAGAACACTTATGCTTTATTTTATTTACAAAGTGATACTCCAGTCTTTTCACTATTTTCCCTCCACAAACCGCCCAAACTCCTTCAAAAACCGCAGCTTAAAACTCCCGACAGGCCCATTCCGATGCTTCGCCACATGAATCTCCGTCATCTCTTTATGCACCGTTTCCTTATCATAATAACCTTCGCGATACATAAGCATAATGACATCCGCATCTTGCTCAATTTGTCCTGTTTCTCTTAAATCAGATAAAAGAGGTCGCTTATCTTGACGTGACTCTACAGAACGAGACAATTGCGACAATGCTACTACACAAACATTTAATTCACGTGCTAATACCTTAAGTTTACGAGAAATTTCACTAATCTCTTGAAATCGATTGCCCCTATGCTTCGGATCGCCCGTAATAAGCTGCAAGTAATCTACAATGACTAAAAGCTTTTTATCACCGTGCTTCCTCTTTAACTTACGAGTTTGCATCCAAATATCTTGCACCGTAACACCTGCATTGTCGTAAATCTCAAATGGTAGTTCACCAATCTCCGCAAATGCCTTACTCACCTTTTCCCAGTCCTCTATCGCAAAACGATGCTTCGGATTTTTCAGCCTACCTCCTGACACTTCACCTACGCAAGACGCCATCCTTTTCAGCAATTGTTTACTACTCATCTCTAACGAAAACAATCCAACCGCCGCTCCAGACTTCGCCGCATGCAGTCCAACATTTAGCGCAAATGCAGTCTTCCCCATAGAAGGACGCGCACCAAGAACGACAAAGTCACCTTCCTGCAATCCGCACGTCATTTTATTTAACGATGTATAACCAGTCTCAATACCAGTAATCTCTTTCACATCTTGATGAAGCTCCTCATACAAATCAACTAACGCATCCTTCAAATCAAACTCACATACAGAGTCTTTCTCCTCTAACTCACAAAGTGCCGTAATCGTCTCACCTATAATTTTCTCATTCTTCTCCGCAATAAGACGCTCTCCCATCTTGTGCCCGAGAACACCAGATTGATACATTTTCCAGGCACCTCGAACAAGCCCCTCATAATATGAGAAGTTTCTAGTAGTAGGCACACCATCCATTAACCCTATAAAATACTCCATTCCCCCGATCCCCTCTAAAAACTTCGGATCTACCCTAGAAATGAAAGTCACAAGATCAATCGGTTGCCCCTCTCCTTCCATCTTTCGCATTAACTGAAATATAGACTTATGTACCGGCATAGAAAAATACTGCTCCGTCAAACGGCACTCCTTAATAAGCTCTCCATCAATTAATAGAGAACCTAACACCGTCTTCTCCGCCTCCACATTTTGAATACTCATGGCCGCCACCCGCGCTTCGCTAAAAAGCGCTGCAACTCTTCTTCAGACGGCGCATTCTTCTCCCACTCCTCACACCTCGCCAAAAACTCCTCTGTCTCCCCCGTACTAACAAACGACTCCTTCTTCCTAAAGCTCGCCGTATCCGCCTCAACCTCACATACTTTCGTAAATCCTTTCCCATGCCACCCTCTCAAAATCCCCTTCACATAAGCAACCGTCCGCTTATTATTCTCAAACGCAATTTGAAGAGCCTTCAGCACAAGCTCCTCTGACAAATCTTCCATCCACGCACTCAATTCTTCCACCGCAAAAGGAGACAAACTACCGAAATGTTGCTCATAAAACGTGAACACCTTACTTCCCGTTTCTTCCTCTACAACCTCTTCTTCCTCTGTCTCCTCACAAATCGGATCAACATCATCCACAGCCAATTCACCAGGCATACCGAAATGCGCTAAAAGCATCGGAACATTCAGCTCCTCCTCTACGCACTTTTGAAGAAACATATGTACAAACTCCTTATTCTTCACACCCTTAAGCTCACGAAGTACACACTTCTCCACATTCGTATTCGTCACAGGATTATAACGAAGCCAATTTAAAACGAATAACTCCCGCGTATCCGCATCATAAAGAATCTTTCCATAATCAACAAAGCGCTGCACAAGCTTATCAACAGTCTCCCTGTTATAACCCGTCTCCATCTCAGCTAACCGCTTCGGAAAAGGAAAAATCCCACACTGCGTCGTCTTCGAACAAGTCAGCAAATACACATAAAAATACCGCTCCTCCGGCGTCAAATCCAAAACAAAATCATCCTGCCAAAAATTCACCTGCACAGTACGATACACCGCCATCCCAATTCCTCCCGTCTCCGTTCAAAAGTAAAAGCCCCTTCATAATATATATGGGAGACTGGCCGGGTTTTTGGCGTGTTATTTTAAATTTTTTTTGACTACTACTACGGTGTTTGTTTTTGTTTTTGTTTTGTTATGTTTTTTCTTAGTGATTTATTACTTGGTAGGGGCTTGTAAGGGGCTTAGGAGGGGCTAGTTATCGGTTACTTCGATTAAAAATACTCGATCTGAGAAGCCGCCTCTTTCTTCTGCTTTCTTTTTACGGATGTTGTTGATTTCTTCTAGTGTTGTGCCTTCATGTTCGGCTAGGGCGTTTATTAGTTCTAGGAGGTCGGATAGTTCTTCGAGTTTGTGTTCTTTTGTGTCTGCTTCTAGATATTCGGTTAGTTCTTCTTGTGTTTTCTTGCAGATTTCTTTTATGTATTCATCTTCGTTTAGGATTCTTGTTATGGGTGTTTTTCCGTTAGCTTTTATTATTTGCGTGATTTTGTTTCGGATTAGTTTGTTGTAGGTTGGCATATGGGTTCCCTCCGATAGGTTTTTCTTCTATTATAATGGAAAAGCAGTTTAACTAGGTGTTAAACTGCTGCATTGCTTCTTTTATATAGTTTTCTTCTTCGGTTGTGAAGATGGTCGGAAATTCGGATAGTGGGCGGTTTGATTTTTGGATTATATCCTCTATATCGCTTTGAAGTATATCAAGATAGTTCGTTACTTCTTCTATTACATTGAAAAATTCCTTCAAGGTAACTTGAACGTCATGATGAATCGGATCCTTCTCTTCTTCCTTATACTTTTTCAATTTCCCTATCACATTCATAAATCGCCGATCAAACTTTTCTTTTAATTCCCTATTATTATAAAAAGATTGAACACTATCCTTTGAAAAGTGTTCCTCTAACCATTCCTTATTTTCTTTCTCCCATATAAAAGTTTGCAGAAAAGAAGAAAACAAAGCAACATCCACTCGTTCTTCCTCTTGAAACTTCTTCGTCATCTCATCCATATGCGAAAGCACCTTCGCAATTCTTTCTTGCTCTGCAAAAAGCAATTCTCTTTGAAAATGCATTTGTCTTAAAAATTCTTCAGTCTCAATATCACGCTGCAATATAATATTTTGAATTTCCCCAAGCGAAAAACCGAGATGCTTAAACGATTGAATTTGCTGCAGCACATACAAATCATCTTTCGTATATAGCCGATGCCCGCCCTCAGTATAATCGCTTGGCTTTAATAAATTAATCTTGTCATAATAACGAAGCGTCCGCACCGTAACATCCCCAATACTTGCAAACTCACTAATCATCCACGCCATATCATAACCTACTCCGATAACTTATCTTTCACATACTGAAGCATATGAGAAAAACTCATCTCATTCTGCCTACAATATTGAAACAAACCTACAACAAGCAATACAAAAGGAACATTCCCTCTATAACGATGTTCATACTCACTAATACCGTCATAAAAGTACTCATATTTTCGTCTTCGTAAAACGATATAAACTGCAATAAACAACAATGCAATCATAACGAAAAATCGCTTTCCCTTTACCTCCACTTCTTGTTTCATCATCTATTCTCCTTCCACTACATACTTATCTTCTTTAAATAACGGAATTCGAATGAAATAACGATATGGCTCGTCGCGTATTACTTTCCACGCAACAATGATCACTTGAACGACCTCAAAGGCAAACACAATCCAAAACAAAACATCACTAATACGCGAACTAATATTAAATAGAAGAAAAATTAACAAATGAAAATTGAACGCCTTTCGGCAATGGTATTTGTACACTCCATTTTTACGTGCCAGTGTGATGTACATGAGTAGTGGCGAAAAGATTCCTATTGCGGCTGAGAGTAGTAGCATGATGATGGTGTTTCTTTTTTCTTTTGTGGTGGTTTTCATGAGTTGTTTGGTCCCCCCTTTTTGATTTGTCTTCTTTAGGTTAGGGGGTGACGTTGGGGGAGGTGCAAGGGGAATGTATAAAAAAATTAGTATCATCAATATAGGTAAAATAAGATCTTTACCTTGACAGGATGGCGGTCATCATTTAAATTTTACATCCACTTTATTTACAAATAAAAAGAAGAGCATCTACCTTATATGCTCTTCCTCCCATAGCTAACAATACACTTTATCCAACTAATATTTATCTATTATATTTAAAATTTCTCCACTTCACCTAAACTCATTTGTTCCATGCAAAAATAAACTTGGCCCTTATCCATGGCTTAATCAACTTTGTATTTAAATGCTACTCCTTAGCATTTAGTACTTCTAAAACTTCCTTAAACAACACCGAACCTCTCCCAACAACCAGCTCCAAAGGAACCTCTTTAACTAACCCATCTCTCCCCAACATAACAACCCCATTCCCATAATCAACCCAAATCTGAACATCCTGCACATAATAACTCTTAATAGAAGAGGCTTCATCTAAATTGCGATGATCCAGCTCAACCTTAACTTGCTTCGTAAAACGACGCAGCGTTTTCCAAAGCGTTCGTTCTTCTTTTGATTTCATAAAGAGTTCTGGGAGTTCTTGTACTTCTTTTAATAACGACATAGTTGTTATTGTGTATGTTTGAACGCCATATCCTACTGGGCGGATGAGATGATCTAGTTTTTTCCATGGCTCTAGTTCGAAATGTACATACTCATCGTTTTGTTGCATTTGAATGTGTTTAATTTTTGCTACGTATTGAATTCCGCCTTTTTCTCCGTGCCATTTTTTCGGTGCATATAATGCTATATACTTCGCTTCTTGCCATCCTGGTTTTAACTGTGTAACTAACATCTGATATAAGCCATTTTTTCTATATGTTTCGTATTCAATTTCAGTTTTCACGCCGCCCACTAATACTTTTTCTTCTAGTGATGAATGCCATTCTTCTTTTGTTCCTCTTGGGAGAATACCTTCTTTTATAATTTCTTCTGGGCTTTTTTCAATAAGATGATCTAGAAATTGTTCGACTAGTCTTGTTGCGTTTGGTAAGAATGGAAAGCCACCGATATTTACTTTTTCGATACTTTTATAAAATGGATGGTTCTCGTACGCTTCCTCTTGGTTCCATGGGAATAATACGTACGCTCCGTAAGCTGTCCGCTCAAAAGGTCCATCTTGTTCCACAACTAATGCATCTCTGTAGCGGTGCATTGTATTAATGTCTTCTTCCATTGGGCCAGGAGTACCATACTTCTTTTTATAATGAGGCCTTTCAGCAAAATCAATTCTATATTTCGCATCAAAAATGTATTGGTATTGATAGCTATTTCCCTTTTTCTCAATAGCGAGCATCGTATCTGGTTTTTGTGTAACTGTTGGCAGTCTACCGTTTCTTTTCTGGAAATACAGTTCTATTACTTCATCAGTGACTGGATGTTTGAACGTTCTTTTCGCAGTTTTACTTTCATCTAACGTTACGTATAAACCGTCTTGCTTAACTTGAATAACATCTTGATGCAGCGGTATATATTTCTTTGATAGAATTTGTCCGAGTTTTAAATATGTCCAGTATTCGTATAGCCTTGCGACATCTTTTACCGACATTTTGAAAATTTGTCCTCTTAATGTTAAACCTCGCGATAGCATTAAGAAGATTTGATACGCATCTCGATAGCCTGCTGCCATTTGCATAACGAGTGAAAAGACTGAGCGATCTAATTTTCCGATTCCTCTCCAAAATGGATCGTTCAATTCATTTTTCATTCGATACTTCATATTTTTTACACGCTCTAGCAAATCTTCATCAGTTACACCACGTGTATATCTAGACTTTGGCTCTAGCGCCTTAAGTAAATCATCTATTTTATGTACGACTCTTTGAATCATCCATTTAACAAATCGATTTTCCAGCGTATCATAAGAAACTTCCTTATAAGCTGTAATCCCTTTAGTCGGTATACTTTTTTCTCCTTGGAGCAAGTGTGATCGCTTTCGCAAATAGTTCATTCCGACAGAATCCAGTTTACGAATTTTTTCTCCTCTTACAAGTTGATGTCTAGTCATAAGCGTATGATGCGGTTGTCTTTTTATATGAGAGATTGACTTCATAAATCGCTCAAAGGAATCATTTAAAATACGATAAAATTCACTCTTCGATGGATTTGTAGCGTAAATTGCAGATGCTCCTAAGTAAGTTCTCTTTAGTAAATGAAATGCTAAATTATAAATTTCATCATTTACTTCATCTAATAAGGCTCTGTAATCATCCTTATAATCAAGCTTTGCCGGGAAAACTTCAAATGTAACAGTTAATAAAGTGTCTTGTGCGTCTTTAATTTCAAATGTTGTATTTCCTACTTCATTTGGAAACGAAAGATTCCCCATTAACACATGAAGTGACCCCATTTGAATAGAGCTAACTTGTTTTCGAAACCCCGGATGTTCATGATAAAAAGAGAGCTGTTGGTTCTTTTTCGGAACAACAACAAGCTGATAACTTCTATTTTCAAAAAAGATTGGCGGGTGTTCGTTCCATTCGTCTAGCCTCTGCAATCTCGCATCAAATACAGAAACGGATTCTGTCTTCCCATCTACATGAAAATACATCATTTCATCCGCGTTCATAGCGTGATATTCTTTTAAACTCTCATATTTTTCATGATAAGGATTTCCTTTAATCGTCAATGATAGCTCCTCTGTTTCAATCTTAACTAGCTCTATCTCACTATCAGATCCAGAAAGAGGTGAAACCATCATACTCCAACCTCCTTAACATATGAGACAGCTTGTTAGCGGAACGAGGATACTTAGCATATGAAGCATCACTATTGCCACTATCATATTCTTCATTTGCACATAATACATACAATTGCTTTAATACCTCTTCCGTTCTTCCATCACTTCCTGCAAGACGCGGTAAAATCTTTTGATATATTTGATAATCAAGCGCCTCATCGAACGATAATAACTTCCCTTGTTCGTTATATGCCATATAGAAGCAAATTTCATCTCGTATACGATACCCCACTTGAGCTCCAACTGATTCAAGTATTTTATTTATTTCTATTAAAAGGTTCGATATATTTCTCACAAGATCTTCGTTTTCTTTAAAACATTCCTTCAGATGAAGATACTCAGTTTCTAAAGAGCGATTTGAAGCAATTTCAGCTTCCTTCTCTTCTACATCCATTAAAAAATTAAAATAATCTAAGTTAACGGTATTAAATTCAATTGTATTCGCACGATCTAATACTTTCTTACTTAACGGATGTGTCGTTTCATCCATATTTACCGTTCCGATAATGTATACATTTGATAGAATCGTAATATGCTTATTCGCAATTGACTCAGGAAGAACAGGTGATGTAACAATTTTTCCATCTTTCCATTTACGACTCTCGATTACACTTAAAAAGTCACTAAAGTAGTATTCTACTCGAGCTAAATTCATCTCGTCTAACACTACAAAATACGGCCTATTTGGATTTGCATCTGCATTTTCAAGAACTTTAATTAACGGCCTTTCTTGAAACTCCCCTTGAAGGTTCACATAGCCAAGCAAATCAGAACTATCACTCCAATCAGGTCTAACCGGAATAAGTGTAAATTGTCCATTCTCTTCCGTAGCCCCTAAACTCTCCGCAAACCACTGAACAATTTTCGTTTTCCCTGTACCTGAAATACCCGATAAAATTACAAATGGCTTCGTCTTTAATGAAAGGAAAAAGTTAATAAGATCCTTTCTCTCATAAAAGAAACCTTTACTTTGAATATAAGAAGACACGTGATCGATAATTGATTGCTGATCTAAATACACTTCTTTCCTCTCATAAATCATTTCATATTTCGTTCCTTTCTCTTTATAAGCTATGAATCCCTCATAATAACGAAACATTTCTTCTAGGTCCTCTACTAACTCTTTTTCGCTTGGCATTTTATTAGGATCATACACAATATAAGCCGCTGTTGAATTTGCATATCCTTTTGCTTTTTGGCTTGTACCTAGGAAAATTTCATCATCTTTTTGCACTTTGTCGGACATATGTATTTGTTCACGAATCTCTTCTTTAATTTTTTGCATCTCTTCTTTAGTCGTTTCTGTTACACCTTGTCCAATGGTCAAATACAATCGTTGCATATCTTCACTAAATAAATAGACGATATAATACCCTCTCTGTGTCGATGTTGTAATACTTCTATGCATTAGCGCAATCCATGGAACTGTCGCCCAATTCCCTTTTCCGACTGACCCTATCACACTGTACTGCTTCTCATTTATAAATGGTAAACGAATGATCTCTGTTGCTATATCATTTCGGACTGTTAATCCTAATTTATGTCCTGCAAATTTTTCTGTTTTTGCATCCAAATATTCTTTCAGTATCTTTAAAAAGCCTTCACGTAAACTACTACTCATATTACCGCCCTTTTCTTCACTCTTTTTTATGTATTGTTCGGCTGGAATCCATTCAGCATTAATTATTTCCAATTTCTCAGACCACATTAAGAGGTTATGCGTACGCTCTTTCGCTAATGATTCTAGCATTAAATTATCCCCTCTAGAGTTCCGAACAATCGTCATCGCTAAATGTACTAAAGCTGCTTTCTTGTCCCTTCTCTGATATGCTCTTAAAAGATTAAGCACAAACATAACAATGTGAACGTATTCCTGCTTTAAAACTAACTTTCGAATAACATCATTCTTATTTTCCGCCTCAATATATTCATTTAATAAAGATGTATTAATATTCTGATTATCCTTTAAAAATCCCAGTAATCTTAAATCTTGTCTTCCTTTAGATTTAACTCTATACAAATTACCATTGGTTTGATCACTTAAATTTTTCGGATCGTATGTATTGTTTATTACCTCTTCCAAAAATCCAACAACTTTATGATACTGCTCACATGGCAAATTATCAGTTTGGAACTCTTTAAATGTAATAGCCCCTGATTCCGTTACATTCACAAATGGAAGCTGTGCAAAGAAAACTATCAAGAAATCATTACATTCACTTGCTTGTCCGAAATCCTCACTCTTTACCGTACGCATATCGATAAATTTTTTCCAAGCGTTCTTAAGAAGTTCAGAACTCACGTTAAAATAAGATCGTGCTTCTTCTTCCTTTGCATATTGTCCACTTGAAGTTTTAGTTTGAACATCTAATCCTTTATCATCCTTGTTTATAATCCAATAAGTTTTATCACCATTTATATCTTCAACCTGCTTCGTTAATTTAGCCAATTCAATTATGAGTTTCTCTAACATTTTCATCCCCACCGTTACCATTAATTACAATTACTACTATTTTACCAAACTATGTATAAAAGAAAAATCATACAATATGATGTATGATTTTCTACTCTATTATTTAAAATACTTCTGATAATCCTCTTCATTTTTAAATTCAATCGGCCCTACATCCATTCGAAACTTCCCGTTTTCGTACAACAGTGGTGAAGCCTCTGAATGGTCTTTTGAGTAACTTTCTACATGTGAAATTTTTATCTCATTTGAATTGGTGAAATCAATATGAGCAATACACACCCAATAAGCATGGTCATTTATTTCTAATAACGGTGCTGTTACAACGCTTCCCATATGATTATCGACAACAGCCTTAGCCCTCATAGAATAAAAACTACCTACCCCATTGCCGACAGCACTATACGCAGCAAATAAAACATATTTTAAAGCTTCTGGTCGGTAAATACGAATCGTTTCTTTTCCTGGCTCTTGCGAATCGCCATCCAACACAATATACGGCGACACTTTAGACGAACCTAGATTTTTATAATAAACCTTTCCTATTTCTCCATTCGTTGTTACGTAAAAACAGTATAAGTCTAAATCTTTATTTGTTTCCCATTCTAAAGTAGCTGTTACCATTTTAGATTTTTGTATATTGATAGATTGTTTTTTCTTCAATTCAACCTTCACTGCATTAATAGTTTTTTGTATTGGAGGCGGCGTAGGGACTATTTTCTTCTCTACAGAGGGCGCAGTTTGTTTTTCATCCTCTGCGATTTCTATTCCAAAATTTGTACACAATGCA
Organism: Bacillus sp. M13(2017); assembly: GCF_002218325.1. NCBI lineage: Bacteria > Bacillati > Bacillota > Bacilli > Caryophanales > Bacillaceae > Bacillus > Bacillus sp. M13(2017). Next base: position 50,247 of record NZ_KZ268512.1, read on the forward strand.
GCTAATCCACCAAAATAGCCAGCTCCAATCGGATTGAACTTCCATCCTCCTCCATGTCGATATAGCTCTCCAACAATAATGGCACTTTCATCTGTAAATGGATACGTGATAGGAAAATGAATAATTTCTAATCCTGATTGTGCGTTGTTTATTTTCAATTGAATGTGGGAAACATCTCGTAGCGCCTGTTTCTTCTCTTCAGCATTATGAATTGTAATCGAAAATACAACCTTTTGTACCTCATCTTTTATATGAGTAAAATCTATCGAAAATCTTTGTTTACTTCCATTTGCGATATTTTGATTTAATTGAACAGATCGACAACTAGAATAAGGTTGTCCATAAAAAACAAAATCCTCTTCTTTAGTAATTTTCCCATTAAAACCTACTAAAAAAGCTGATGCATCTACATCTATATTCATTGGGGCATTCCAAGTTAAATCTACCAGTAATCCTTTCATCTCTGGATGATTCTTTGTAACATCTATCTTTTGTCCCCTTACTAAAGTATGTATCACCATAATTCCCCCGTCCTACACCTTTAATGTTTTTTCATTCAGTTCAATTATACTCCTCTTTAGATTTCCCTTTCCATCTTAAACTATGAAACCATGATAATTGATTATTATCATAAAAGGAAAATTCTATATAAAAACTTATTGAACTAAATACTCTCTATTTAAAATTCTAAATAAACATACTAAGAATGATATCAATATTTCATGAGTTGTGGTTGCTAAAATTACTTATCAACTTTAGCTCCACCAACCATTCCCCCATACCAACCATATCTCTCCTCCAAAAACCCCCTCGTCTCCCCACTACCCTGATAATAAGAATTCCACCCTCTCTCCCGCAAAATCCCCTTCCAACTATCACTCTCCACCATCCTCTTAATAACACCATCCCAATAAGCAACCTCTTCCTCCGTCATATCTTTCGGACCCATAATACCTTTCCAGTGCTGGAAGATGACGTTGATTCCTTGTTCTTTCCACGTTGGGATTTCTGGTAGTCGGTCTAGCCGTTTTGGTGCGGATACGGCTAGTATTTTTATTTTGCTGGCTTTGTATTGTTTTTCGGCTTCGGATAGGGTCATGGTTGCGGCGCCTATTTGTTTGTTCGTTAGGGCGTTTATGATTTTTTCTTTGTTTTCGTAGACGAAGAATTGTAGTTCGGCTGGGTTTATGCCGAAGGCTTTGCTTACTTGTACGAAGGATAGGTGATCGTCGTTTCCTAGGCCGGGGGCAACGCCGATTTTGAAGTTTTTCTTGTCTTGTTTTAGTTGTTCCATTAGTTGATTTGCGTTTTCTATGTTTGATTCTTTTGATACGACAACAACTTCCCAGTCCGATGCGAGTGTCGCGAGCGGCGTGAAGTCTTTATATGTTAGTTTACTGTGGCCTAGTAGGTTGTTCGTTATGAGTAAGCTCGAGTTAATCGCCAGTACGTGACCGCCTTTTTGTTTCGTATATTTCCATCCGACGTCACCGCTGCCACCTACTTTGTTTGTGACAGTGATTGGTTTTGTGAAGATTTTTTCTTCTGTCAGCGTTTTTTGCATTGCTCGTGCCGTTAAATCCCATCCTGCTCCTTGAACGTTTGGCGCAACGATTTCTACTTTGTCTATGTTCACTTTATTCGTATGGGATTTTTCCGAGGAACAACCAGCTATTACTCCTATCATGATCCATATACATAGTAATAATCGTTTTTTCATAGCCCTCGTCCTATGCGATATTTTCGTTCTGGTCGTCCGATAATGCCGTATGTGTACTCTACTGTGCATTCGTTTGTCGCTACTAAGTATTCTAAATATCTTCTTGCGGTTGTTCTGGAGGCCCCCATTTGTTCTCCCATTTCTTCTATTGTAATGCCCTCTTCGAATCCTTTTATAATCCCTTTCACTTTTTGCAGTGTTAACGGATCAACACCTGTCGGTAAGTTTTTTATGTCTTGTGTTTGCGAAGTCCCGAAGAAGTTATCGATGAGTGCTTGATTTACTTCATTGTTACTATGTAATAATTGCTTCTTTCTTTTATAGTCTTCAATGGTGCGAACAAATTTTTCTAACGTGACCGGTTTTATAAGGTAGTTGCTTACGCCGTTTCGAATTGCTTTTTCTAGCATGTAGTTTTCATTCGCCGCCGTTACCATAATGACGTCAACATTTGGAAATTTAGCATGGATTTTCGGCAATAAGTCTGTTCCGATTCCATCTGGTAAGTAATTATCTAATAGAAGCAAATCGATTTCTTCCTTTTGTAGTAGTTCTATCGTTTCTTTTGCGTTCAATGCTTTTCCGACCACTTTTACATCCTTTATTTTCAATAAAAACTCCTCTTGAATTTGCGCGACGCGGAAATCATCTTCTGCAATTGCAACCTTCAACATATGCCCATCTCCCTGTTTGTCATGTACTTTCTCTCAATATTTTCGGAAGGTAAATTGTAAAAATAGCTCCCCCATTTTTCTCGTTTTGAATTTCAATTGTTCCCCCTAGCAGATCTACCATTTCTTTCACGTTTGCTAGTCCGTAACCACGATCATTTCCTTTCGTTGAAAATCCTTTTTGAAAAATGGTCGTAATTTTTTCTACCGGTATCCCTGCTCCACTATCTATCACTTCAAACACAATGTCGTGCCCAATATCCGTAACGAAGAAGGAAACTCTCTTTTCCTCTCGTTCACTCACCGCATCAAACGCATTGTCGATTATGTTTCCAAGGATCGTAATAAGGTGTGAAACTTTTATATGGTCTGGTAACGGATGAAGCGCACTATCTCCTTCAATATGAAAATCAATTTTCTTCTCAGATGCTGTTCCGATTTTCCCTAATAAAATAGCTTGTACTTTCGCATCATGAATTTGATGAAATAAAATATGGTTTTGACTTTGATGAATATTAGATTCTTGCTGGATAAATTCAATCGCCTCTTTGTAATGTCCTAACTGAAGTAATCCTGATAAAACGAAAAGCTTATTTGTAAATTCATGTGTTTGAGCGCGTAAGTCCTCAGAATACTTTCTTACCTCAGATATTGTGTTCACAAGGTTTTGCAGTTCTGTTTTATCTCTAAAACTACATACAACTCCTACCGTACTGTTATTTTCAAGTATCGGTGTCATGTTTAAAATAAACACTTTATCTTGAAACGCGATTTCTTGATCGTTTTCTAGCACTCTTTCCATATTAAATTCCGGTAAAACTTTTGAAATGTGTTGCTGCATATAATCACCATTTACATGTAACATTTCTTCTGCCGACGTGTTCATCATCGTAATAAAACCGTTTTGATCGATGGCGATAATCCCCTCTTTTATAGATAGTAGTATCGCGCTTCGTTCTCGGTATAGCGCTGCGATTTCATTCGGCTCTAAACCGAGTGTATCTTTACGAATGCTGCGTGCTAAAAGAATGCCGCCAACAATTCCCGCTACTAATACAGCTAAGGAAAAGAGTATAATTTCTTTCGTTCTGCTCAGTATGTTAGATTCAATACCTTTTATTAAAAACTCTACTGTTACAACGCCTACGACTTGATCGTAGTCTCCGTTATGAACAATAATGGGCGCCTTCGCCATTAAAGCTGGACCACTTTCCCCATTTCCTTCAAGCGTATAATAGCCACCAAAAGTGAGTGCTTCATAGTTATATGGATTGTTACTCTTTGTGCCAATTAACTCCGAATTAGAATGGGAATACGTCACCCCAAAGCGATCTTCTATAATGACAGTATCTGCACCAGCTTGCTCACGAACTTGTTCCGCAATGGATTGAATCGTACTTTTATGCTCGTTATTCTGAAAAGCATCTTTTATAGCTGGCATAAAAGAAAGCGACTTCGCTGTTTGCAGTGCTAGCTGCTCCACTTGGCGCTTCGTATCAACGGACTGAATGTAAACAAATATTCCTGCTAATAGGAGAACAACAAATAAAATTAACGTAATAATTAAGCTTACTATTTTCGTTTGCAATGACACTTTGCGTGATTTCTTCATACTTCATATCCTTTGATAAAATATTCTAAACTATCAATCTCCTTTTTCTATTATTATGACAAAACGAATAAGGAAGCAACTATTAAAACTCTCCATGTACATAAAGTACAAAAAGAATAAAATTGTCATAATATTGAGTTTTTATTCTACAGACAGTACAATTCAACTATAATGAACACGCTTTCATAATTATTATTTTATTACTAAGCAAGAGGAGGAATGATTATGGCTCAAGCAAACTCAAAACGAGTGGCCGGCAATATTTTCAAAGGTTCAGTCGGCAATTTAATTGAATGGTACGACTGGTACGTTTACTCTGCTTTCGCCGTTTATTTTTCAGCAGAGTTCTTTCCTAAAGGAGATCCAACGAGTCAGTTACTAAACACAGCAGCTATTTTCGCAGTTGGGTTTTTAATGCGCCCTATCGGAAGTTTATTAATGGGACGCTATGCAGATCGGCACGGACGCCGGGCAGCATTAACGCTTTCGATTACAGTTATGGCCGGTGGTTCTTTAATTATCGCCTGTACACCTAGTTACGAAAGCATCGGTATTATGGCACCAATTATTTTAGTTCTTGCCCGTTTACTACAAGGATTATCACTCGGCGGAGAGTACGGAACTTCCGCAACGTATTTATCTGAAATGGCTAGTAGTGGTCGCCGCGGCTTTTATTCAAGTTTCCAATATGTAACGCTCGTTGCCGGACAAATGGTTGCGTTAGGCGTTCAAATTATTCTTCAGCAATTACTAAGCGAACCAGATATGAAAGCTTGGGGATGGCGTATTCCATTCATTATTGGAGCGATGGGTGCAGTAGCTGTATTATGGCTTCGCCGCACGATGGATGAATCAGAGCAATTCGCAAACATAAAATCACAAAAACGCGAAAGCGCAGGAACTGTTCGCGCTCTTATGAAGCACCCGAAAGCAGTATTAACAGTAGTCGGCCTAACATTAGGAGGCACTGTCGCATTCTATACGTACACAACATATTTACAAAAGTTCATGGTAAACACAGTCGGTCTTCCGAAAGAAGTTGTAAGCTGGATTAACTTTGTCGCACTACTTATTTTCGTCGTACTTCAACCAATTGCAGGACTACTATCCGATAAAATTGGACGCCGCCCACTATTAATGGCATTCGGTATTCTCGGAACATTACTAACAGCACCGATCTTCTTCTTCATGGAAAAAACGACAGAACCAATCGTAGCATTTTTACTCATGATGGTCGGTCTCATTATCGTTACTGGTTACACATCGATTAACGCAATTGTAAAAGCAGAACTCTTCCCAACTGAAATTCGCGCACTTGGCGTAGGTTTACCATATGCACTAACAGTTGCGATATTTGGCGGAACAGCCGAGTTCATCGCTTTATGGCTAAAGAGCATCGGAATGGAATCACTATTCTACTTCTACGTAGCTGGATGTATCGCAATCAGCTTTATTACGTATTGGCGTATGGATGAGTCATCGAAAACTTCGCAGATTGAGGCGGAGCTTGGTGGTGGGGATACACTAGCTAATAATAAGTCTAGTTAAAATTATGTATTCTATCTATGTTCTTCGTTTACCTGAACTCGATTTGCTTTATCTAAGAAAGCATAATTCATTAAGATATAATTTAAAAACCTCTACTTATATGTAGAGGTTTTTGTATGACGAAAAAACACGTATTATCGACAATTGCAAAAAGCCGGAGATTTTGCCGATGTAGAATCCATTGGTACTCACACCATGCGAAAAACCTTCGGCTATTGGTTCTATAAACAAACAAAAGATGTTGCTATGTTACAAGAAATTCTTAACCATAGCACACCACACATCCCCCTGAAATATATTGGAATTAATAAAGAAGAAAAAGATAATATTCTTGATACATTTCAAATTTAATTCACTTAAAATTACTATTTCAATCATCATAAAAAAGACCTTTTATTTTAAAATAAAAGGTCTTTTTTATAAACATATATGTATTAAGATTTATATTTTTTTACTGTACAAGGAATAGTTACAATGTACAAATCAATAGCATAGATTGTAACCCAGATACCTTTACCTTCAGCTTCTAACTTTTTATCTAGTTGAGACAAATGCTCTGAAACTTTTCTTTTTCCCCATCTTCTAGGAAACCATTGAAAAACCTTAGGAACATTATATTTTTTATTATACCAAGTATTCAATCTCCAAAAAATGAAAAAAAACAAAACAATAATTATGATACGAAAAATATCAGAATATGAAATTCCTAAAACCATATTATATTTTCTCCATTTTCACTAAAACTCAGATAATTTACTTCTTAATTCTAATTCATCCTCTGTTTCGAAACCCTTAAATAATAAATGAATTATTTGATTATGATTAAAAAACACATTATATTCTTTTGATAAATTACCATGAGGATATGGACAAGAAACATAATCGCATAATTTATTATCCGCTTGTTGTTGCTTTCTTCCATAAATCATAAGAGGTTGATTAATTTCTTCTATAAGAGCTACAGAACCAATTGGTAATAATTAGCCTCCAATTGGAAAATAAGAGACGAACAAAGACAATCTACTCAGCTCTCCTAAGGTTTTAATAGTTTAATATTTGATTTTCAAGTTGCCTTCACAAATTCCTGTTAACACTGATAATAAGAAAAACAGGCCGTAAAACGGGCGATTAATTTGATCATATAGGTCATACGCTTCGCCAAGTAGAACATCCGAATCATGTGGTTGTTCACCCTGTAACAATTACTAACAGCGCGTAGAAAACATTTGGATAAATAAGAGGCAAATAAATGATTAAAAAGTTGTAACCCCTACTATAAGAAATACTATTATTACTAAAGGAAGAATGATAATCATAAAGGATATTATTATTGTTAATAATGCTTTCCATGCTGAAAATTGGTGTGCTTCTCCTAAACATTTTAAGGAAATAATGATTGTCCAAATTCCAATAACTATATCAATTATGGCAAAAATAAGAAACAAAATCGTTAAAGTTATGCTACTCTCCATTTTCGGTGTCTCACTCGTAAAGTTTTCTATCCCAAACAAGAAAAATGAAGGCACCCAAACTAATATAAGAGAATAAACGTAAGGGATATAAGAATAGGCAACTGAGTAACGTGTTTTCTCAAAGGTACCTTGTCCACCAAGTTTTTTTGCCACCCAATTAAATAACGCTGGTAGCAAAAAATAATAAATTAAGAAGGCAACGAAGGTACCGAATATAACCATTGAGATTAATGAAACTGGACTACTTATTGAATCCGCCATATTTTTAGAAGATGCTCGATCTAAAGTCTGTACGAATGAGCCTAATAAAATGAGTAAAAACACATTCTTAGGTTTGGATATAAAAATTTCTTTCATTGTATCACGTGGTTTTGTCCAAATGGAGAACCAAGGATTAAGTGCACGTTTAAATTGATTTTCTGGAGTTTCCATATAAAAAACATTCCCCTTTCTTAAAACATATTAAATATAATTTCCTAATCATTCCAGTTATGTACATATAAATATTAAAGCATAAATAGTCGATTATTTAAATGTAAATATTCAATCATTTAATTTCATCTGAAACTTAGGGGGAGTGCTTCTTAACAACTCCCTCCATATTGCGCTGCATTTTTAACTATGGGCTAAGTAGTTACTTTCAATTTTGAGTACCTCACATTCTTTAATACATTGGATAAACAGTTATAATCTTATCATTAATAAGAACAAACCTAATTTCCATTCCTTCAGATGTTTTACCAGAATATAATCTTCCACTTATACATCTTTCATTGCTATAAGCCTCGTAAATGGCTTCCATAAGAAGAATGCGATTATATACTTGAAATGCAACAAATTCTCTTTAAAAGCCTATACGTATTTTCCCTCCATCTTCTATATGCTTCCGTAAATAATAATACTTATGGAGTTCTATAATCATATAAAACAAACCAAACGAAAACACTGTGCATGCACACATAAATACAATCGCACCCATCTGTTGTGTTGCAATGCTAAGAATTATATTAGCAATTAACTGCCCCGATCCCGCTGCAATAGCTGCTACTTTTACACCACCAGTTCCTTTCGATGATTTTGATTTTTTTCTTGGTTCCTGAAGTTTTTCAATATGATTTTTATAAAAAAGATACAAAGCAAAACCATACAAACCAAATGAAAGAATAAAATAGATGGGAGTTTGTAATTGTAACACTTCATAAGCATATTTTTGAGTTATAACCAATAATCCGACTGAACATATGGCGCCATATACTCCTCGAAATAGAGTGTATTGTAACTGTCGTTTCCGAGGATTGATAGCAATCCATATCGCCCACAAATTTAAAAAAATAACTGGAGGAGTTACTATATATACATAGAGTAATCGAAAAGGATTCGCAAAAGCAGGCAAAAGAACAAACACATCTGCCCCCAAAAGGACAAGACCAATTACGTGGACTCTTATTTCATTTACAGAATAAAGAGCCATATAATGTGCAAAAGCTTTCTTATTAAAATCTAGACTTTTTTTCATGTTAATTAAACCACCCCGCTACTGTTCCAATCAGTAAAAGTTTCATAACTATTCATTCTCTCCCCCTAAATTTATCCATAATATTATGAGCAACTATATTCCATAGTAAAGAAAGTACGGTAACAAAAAGTACAGCTAAAGAAAAATAAATCCTATCCTTCCATGTATCATGTACAATCATGCCTAGTATAATCATTATTAACGCACCAACACATATAACTATTTTTGAAAATTTTCGCATTCTATTATCTCGCTTCCTTCTCAAACTTAAATGAAACTCCTGCGGAATCTATAACCATACCCACCTATTACAATCTCACCTTTGGAACTTATATCATAATCACCTAATACAGGTATATAATTAGGTATCTTAATTTTAGTAATTTCCGCTTCATATGTTTGCAACACTATCAACGTTTCAAATGTCCTTTATACATTCCTTATTTAACCCCAAAACATTAAAATATGAATATTATAAAAATTAACTATCTACTTCCCATCAAAATTACGGTAATCCTATTAAGCCTGGGATTACTCCTTCTACCTTCGCCCATTCAAACGAGCACTCAACTAACATTTGATTCTTACACTTAATTCTTAATAAACCTTCTTCTATCGTATTTATTTCAAAATAATCAATTATATTTTCTGTCCCTAAACCTTTTATTGTTAAATTATGAATAGTAAAGAAAGATATCTCTACATAAATTACATCCCACTTATCCCATCTTTTTGGCTTGTTTTCAACATTTTCCTTTGTCATCAATTGAATAACTAAAGTAGGGCCATCTCTTTTAAGACGCACATCTAATAACTCTGATTCTTCAAACTTTGGTATTTTCCCAAAAATACTAATTAACGCTTGTGGATTTAAAAATTTAAATTGATCAATCATTTTTATACTTCCTATTTTTTATTTCTCTTCTCAAAATAATAATGATCCTCCATACGATCTACCTGTCCTGTTCGTGTATTGTATTCAGGTCTTACATTATGATGCGGTGACTGATCTCCAATTCCACCTTCTCCAAACTTATGACCCTCTGAATGATCTTGAATTATAATTTTTTGACCTTTTACTTCATATGTTAATTCTCGAGTTATAATAGGCTGTTTATTATCATTTAATATCCTTTTACCATTACTATCTGTTAATGGTACCATTTTTTGACTAATCGGGTGTTGAAATCTAGGTATATTTAATTGTCTTTTAATTTCTTTTAAACTAGCTCCCCTAGATTCATGAGAATTTTCCCCCTCAATCTTCTTAACTTGGGGATAATATTAAAAAGACTTATGCGTAATTCACATAAGTCTTACTTTTGTTACTCATAATTAATTATTCGTCCTCGTCTTCAAACTCATATAAGCTATCAAGTAATTCTGCAAAAGATGAACAAACAGGATAGATTGATTCTTCCATTTCTTCTTCCTCATGGTCCCAAAATACGACTGTTGGTGACTGAGGATTATTTCGGTAATCAAAGCATAGAAGGTTACCAAACGGGTCTCTAGCAAAAGGATATACTTTATCTACCAATCTATCTTTTATACTATTATATGTTTGCAGCATAGAAATTTTTCTCTCAGAGTCTAAGGTTAAAAGGTTATTAAGTGAATCTTCATCCTGATTAGGAATATTGAATGTATCTGGAGTAGGATAGCCACCATCATATTTCTTTACACACTCAATAAAATCATTAGGAAATTTAATACCAAAGTACTCTTCAAATTGTTCAATTTGTTCATCTGTAACTTTTTTCTCACTTACATTAATCCATGTAATGTTGTTCATAATTATAAACCGCCCTATCTTTTCCTCAATTTTTATATCCACCTGTATGACCAGTATCGTGATGTATCTGATAATCTACAAGTTGTATTCGACCAGGTTCCTGATTATGAAAGATTTAAAATTAATTCTGCTAAACTATCACAGATTACTTCGAAGCTTCCGCTTTCATAAGCTTCTAATTTTACTTGTCCATTTTCATTATCTACAACTACCAAGAGACCATTGAATTCCATACCAATAGGAATATTATTCAGTTGATTATCATGTGCGCCTTGGTACCCTTGTAAAGATACATAAAAATCATACAGTTCAATTCCTGGTATAACAGAATTAAATTCAAAATCATAACCTAAATAATTACCTCCTAAGTCTAAAAACCAATAAGAATTATAATATTCTTTAATTGAATTATATAATTGTATCCCCAAATCTTTTTCTATATTAGAAAAATCATGAATTATATTTTTTTCTAACGGTTTCCAGAATACGTATCCCTCTATATCTGGTTCTCCTTCATAGATAAAAGCCTCTGCTTCTTCTATCCATAAAGATTTTGGCAATGAATTATTACAATCTTGCCACTCTCTAATTATTTTATCAAAACAATTTTTCATTTCATTTTTCATTTTTTTATTTACCGCCTAATGTATGATGTTCAATAAATTTCTGAAGCATTTCTACATATCCTGCATCTTTTCCCCCATGCTCCAATCGTTTTTTCTGCGTTATGAATCCCTCCAAAACCAGGATGTAGTGGCAGCGGAACACCAACAGCTTGACCACCACCAATATGGTGATGGACTAATTTAGTTCCACGTAATCCAGTAAAATCATATTGTAGAAATTCCCCTCTAAATCATTAAGGATTTAGAGGGGAATTTCTTTATCACATAAGTAATATCATTTCTTATTAAATTTACTGTGTATCAGTTCAAAGAATTTATTTGTACCAAGTGAAATTGCGCCAATAATAAGAACACCAATAATAAAATAAATCTTTTTAAATAAGTTGTAAGGAGATAAAATAGCAACTACAAGAAGTATTATAATTGCAACGAATGTGACTAATTTCCCAACTTTAAATGCTTGCATATCAGCTTTCCTCCTTCTGGATAAAAACAGCCAATATAGTCATACATCACAGGTTCTTTAACCATAAGTTTTTGTTTCCTTCCATAAATCACAATACTTAAAATTCAATAAACCTCTTTAAAAGGTTTCATGTGTTCTACCCCCATCTTCTATATGCTTCCTTAAATAATAGTACCTATGGAGTTCCATAATGAAATGAAACAACATAAACGAAAGCATGGAGTATACACACATTAATACAATTGCTACCATCTTTTGTGTTGCAAAACCAAGACTGATATTAGCAATGAGTTGACCCAATACTACAAAAGCCACTACTCCAAAACTAGAGTTTTTTTTCGATGATTTTGATTTTTTGATTGATTCCTGAAGTTTTTTAATATGATTTTTATAATAATAATGCAAAGCAAAAATATACAAACCAACCGAAAAAATAAAATAGATAGGAGTTTGTAATCCTAACATTCCATATGCAAACTTTTGGGTTATAACTAATAATCCTACTGAACATACGATGCCAAATACCCCACGAAATAGAGTGTATTGTAATTGCCGCTTCCTAGGATTTATAACAATCCATATTGCCCATACATTTAAAAAAGCAACTGGTGGAACTATTATGTACATATATATCGGTTGAACAGGATTCGCAAAAGCAGGCAAAAGCACAAATATATCTGCTATCCCAATCACAAGAGTAATTATAGTCGATCTTATATCATTTACAGCATAAAGAGCCATATAATATTCAAAAACTTTTTTATTAAAATCTGTATTTTTTTTCATGTTAATTAAACCACCCCCGCTACTGTTAACCAAGCTTTTTTCGAACCCGTTTTCACCCTATCCTTAATACTATTATCTTCACCATCACCATCTAAATCAACATCCCATTTTACACCTTCTGTGAAATATTATTCCCTTCTCGAAAAGAAGATCAACCCATTAATAAAATCTAGGCTTATCAAAAATTTCAAAAAGCCAAAGATTTTGCTGGTATCGAATCTATTGGGACTCACACCATGTGCAAAACCTTCGGCTATTGGTTCTATAAACAAACAAAAGATTTCGCTATGTTGTAAGAAATACTCAATCATAGCACCTCATAAATTACACTTAAAATATATTGGTATCAATAAGGAAGAAAAAGATAATATCTGAGCTACATTTCAAATTTAAAAAATAAAAAGGGCATATCCCTTTCAGAATTGCCCTTTACCTTAAAAGTATATGTCAGCTTATTATTTATTTCTTTTCACAAAATGATGAATCCCTTCAAAGATTACTTCTTTTAAAGCTTCTGGATAATCCGAATAGCCTTCTTTTTCCATAATTATCTCCAACACTTCCCTTAAATTCCCATCAAGTATTATAGTAACTCCTGGCGTTAGTTCACCAGTTTCTTCATTTTTAAATGTTTCTTTTATCATAACTACTTTATTTTCTTCCATGACCTAATCCTCTCTAACTAAATAGTTTTTATTCTCATCTTCCCAATATCTATATTCATAGGGTACTTGTTCATCAAATCGCTGTAAATAACCTCTCCAGTTATTCGGAATATATTCTTCAAAAGATATTGATTCCGGATAATTAGAATAAAAAATTAAACGCTCAAAGTCTATTAGGAAACATGGATTATAATCATAATAGGCTTCTTCTCTATTAGTTCTTATTTCCCTTAAAAATTCTAACCTAATATCTTCTGTAAATCTTTTATATTTTTCTATTCTTTCTAAAAAGTTAGCTATTGTAGTCTCATTTAAAATACTAATGCCTTTTCTTTCCTCTGGATATTCACTAGGAGAATATCCAGCTTGATTATAATCTAAATACCATAAATCCGATTCAGTTATATACCAATTGAGCTTATTTTTATATTTTACACCTACTATAATATTTTCGGCGTATAAAGGCTTAATCATTTAACACGCTCTCCTCTCTTACTTAATAAGTTTAGCATTCCGTCCGTATTCTACCAACCACCGACTAATGGGGTCAGGTAATTCGTATGCAACACCTTCAAATCCATATTTATCAAAAATACCCTTGTCAACAATCTTAGGAGCTGTTCTACCTTGGTTAAGTGGATTAGTTTTATAACCCTTCTGAGAAATCGCATTTTCTCTAATTAAATCATCTAAATACTGTGGTACATCAAATTCCACAATATATGAGTCTGCTCGTTTATTTTTGAAATATGTAGAGTGATCTTTTCCAGTAGATACATTTAAATTATGATCTGCCCTCCATTTACTATTTAAAGAGAGTGTACCATCATCATTAACTAAAATTAACTCTTTACTATCACCACCTTGAACCCTACGATAAGTAACGTTTTCTTCTCCTACACTAGTTCCGCTGACTTTCTTATTAACTTCACTTGTACCTTTAGCTTCATTTACTTTCTCAACAGGTACTTTTTTAGTTTTATTTACAACCTTAGTAGCGTCAGCAGTCATCTTTACACCCTTACCAACTTTTGAAATTTTTCCAATTGGGGTAAGACCAGCTACTACCATCCCACCAGCTAAAAATCGGTCCAAAGTAGACAGTTTTTCTCCAGATGATGGATCAACACCATCCCAAGCCCGACGAATATCATATTCACCACTTATTTCACCAGCTATATCCCTTGCTAGTTTTTTACCATCAAAACCTTTTTCTTCTGATTCCGATGAAAATCTACCATCAATTGCTCCTTCTTCAATTGTACCACTATTTAGAAGGTTATCAGTCTGACGATTTCTATCTTCTGTAATTGTTTGAATAGAAGTTGTCCATTCCATATTCAACCCTTGCGTACTAAATGTACCACTTGCAGGACTAAAGCCTTTTCCACTTTGAACTTCCGCAAGACCTGCAGCAATACTAGCTGCTAATTGAAGTGCTGTACTATAATTATTACTAGAGGTCTGATTGAATTGATACAAATGATCCAGCTTTTCTTGCAGTTTTTGCCTCATAACAGTAAAAAGATTCGCCATATCGTCCATACCTGGGATTGGCATAGCTTGACTGACAGCTTCCATACTTGTTTTCATTCGGTCAATTTCTCGAATTTGTTCTAATATTTCTTGTTCAATTACATCTGTGGAAGCGACTTGTGATTGAAATTGACTTGGAAAAGCATCGTTCTGGCGAATTAACTCTTCACACAGATAAATGATTCCTTGCGCTAAAGGACGAAAGGTTTGTACAAAAAATGATTTTGCACTGCTATAAGTTTGGCCTTGTAGAACAGTATCAATTGCAAAGGCATCAATTGACTGAATGACTTGTTCCATACCTTGAATAGTAGCGTTACATACAGCATTCATGCTTTGAGTTTGGCCTTGTACTTCTCCTAAATACATATTTAAGCTCATGCATTGACCTCCCTCGCTAATTGTTGTTGTTGATAGGAAAGGTCGTTTTCTAAATCACTAAGGTTTCGTCTTTCTTTAAGCAACGTTTCTTTTTGGTTTTCCAATTCAAATGTGACTTTTCGTTCAATATGTTGTGCCTCTTGATATGTATTCATAAAAAACTGAGACATTTCTCTATCACCATGCCAAGTTCCTAAAATTCGATCAAACAAACGATGGTTTCGACCTCTCCATTCATAAAAATCTGCTTCCGCTTGCTCCTGAATGTGAATCGCGGATTGATTTCGGTCTTGTTCTTCAAATACACTTCTTAACTTTTGATTTACTTGATTGATTTGTTTTTCAATATCTTGACTCATTATATTCCTCCTACTATTTTACCTTTACGTAGGTTGTCACATTAGCGAAAAGTTTTGTGAAGTTCGTTATCCATTCTCTCAAACTCTTGGGCTACTGAATGAATATTATCGACCGCTTGTTGAAAGGCAGTGGAAAATTGTTTCGTAAAATCTAACATTTGTTGATTCGCTTCTTGTGCTTTGGAATTAACAGATAATGTTGTACGCGTCGCCTTTGTTATAGGACGATTTGTTGCACTTTGGATTATATTCGAAGCTGTTCTCATCTGCGTAGCAATTTGTTGTGCCGTTTGAAAATTACTTTGAAATTGTCCCATCACTCAAATCCTTTCTCTAATTTTCAGAACATGCCAAAGAAATCCCAATAAATATATGAAAATTCCCTATCAATATCACTCTTTTTAAACGTGTGTCCAGCTAAGTTGGGCATGCAATCAAATGAGCCATACACTATAAGCTGTATGGCTCATTTGAAATGCTTGTTATATAGAGTATGACAATTTTTATTTCAAACCGAAATTACGTGATAATTCTTCATCATGAGAAGCAACAGCTTCTGCAGTTTTATTAAGCTGCATATTAATTTCTTGTAATAGCTGTGCGAAGTTTTGTACTTTTGGCTTTAATTGATTGAACTGTTGATCAAAACCTTCGAAAGCACGACCTTCCCATTCTCCCCTTAATTCATTTTGTAAATTTTGTAGTTGACTTAAAATGTCCTCAATTTGATTTGCACCTTTTCCATATCGAGCTGCTTTCGATTTAAGCTCCTCTGGTGACATACGAATTTGTCCAGCCATTTTCATTTCCCCTTTAATACATAATGAGCAAAATATAAATTGGTTAATTTTACTAAATATATTATAATGTATTATTTTGAACTTTAAAACATTTTATCTTTCTATTGAATATTAGAATATTAATATTCAACTTTTTCTTACTTTACAAGATTTTATGCAAAAAAGACCACCAAAAGGCAGTCCCTCAAAACTCAATCCCGTCCCGCGCTCCACTACTTTCTCATACAAATAATTCGCAACGATAATATCTACTACAGCCAAACCAACTGATTTGAAAATAGTAATCTCTTCATCATTTTCGTGACCAGCTTTTCCCCCTTATAATTTAACCAATTTCGGCGTGGAGATTGCTAGTTTTATCAAAATTTGAAGATTACCTGTTTCTAGATCCTATTCAATTAAGCAATCCTACAAATGCCTCTTCTTCCTCATCTATAAAACCTACAAATATAATTCCTTCAATATCCTCATGATTAAATACAAATGTATAATCAGGATTCATGTATCCTTCTGGATAAAAACAGCCAATATAGTCATACATCACAAGTTCTTTAATCCCAAGTTTTTGTTTTCTTCCATAGTTATTTATGTGAATTCAGCTCGTTTTTTTGTTTTGGGTGAAAAAATTTTTAACTTGATAGCAATGTGGTGCTGCACCTATTAGGCAAATTCGACAAAGAAAAGATACCCAAAGGTGCCTTCCTCCCACTTGAACCATCTTAATTTTATTGTGTTGTTATTATATAAGAAAAGAAGACATCGCTTAAGATGTCTTCTTTTCTTGTACACTTGATGTTAAGAAGGTATTTATTGCTTAAAAACCATAAAAAAATATAACAATCATCGAGTAAACCTATTATAGCATCAATAAATAGAGTTTTTATATGTATTTTTACATATATATAGATTTATTTATGTTTTATCTATATAGTTAAATTGTCTGTTTCTTGTTTTAATTCGTTTGTTTATTTTGAGTGCTCCAGCAATGGAGCCTTTTTTTATGCAATAAAACATTTTCTTAGCATTACTTAGTTGATCTATATTAACTTTACCCCTTAAATTATATCTATATTTTACCAAATAATTATATAGATAACCAGTTTTTTCTAAAAATCTAGTGAATTGATAATTTTAATGTTAGTTGTTACTACTCATAGAAAAATTCATTATGCAATGAAAATTGAGAAATCAAGAATTATAAAAAACTTATAGTATCTTTTGTAAAAGTATATTTATAATTTGTATATTAATATGTTATAATTTAATTTCTAAAACTACCCAAAAAAGACTGCCAGTAATGGTGGTCTTTTTTAAATTGGTAAGATTGTACTAAGTTGAGCAAAAAAATGGAACCGAAAAAGTTATTTCTAATGAGGATAGCCTTCTTATGATGAAGTTTCATTCAGTGAATCTGCAAGCAAACATAAAAGAAGGAAAAAATTACGATTTTACTTTACGTGGATATAGAGTACCTATACTTTCATGGTTTCCAAATTTAGATAGTGCCGAACCACAAAATTAGCACTATTCTTTAATAAAAAATCCTACTCATTTTTTAATGAGTAGGATTTTTTATTAAAGAGCTATTTCGTATTAATTTGTGCCATCATTTAATATGCTATTTTTAAATGATTTCCAAATTTGATGACTAATTATCTAAATTTCTAAACTCTATACAGCACTATCATTTAAACAATTATTAAATATATCTTCTAACTAAAACATCGTATTATCATTAGCTGCTTCACTTGGAATCTCTTGAATTACATCCCAGTGTTCGACAATCTTTCCATCCTTGATACGAAATATATCCACTATAGCAACTCCCTTATCTTGAGAATTAGTACGAGAATGTACATGAAGAGCAACTGTATCCCCTTCAGCTACTACACGTTTAATCTCTGCAGAGGAATTAGGATTTTTAACAAAATCCTCCTTAAAGAAATCCATGAAGGCTTTTCGTCCATCAGCAACAAAAGGATTATGTTGCTTATAATCTTCACTAACATATTTAGGGATAGTATCGATATTATGTTTGTTAAAAACTTCATTATAGAAATCAACTACCATCTTTTTATTCTTTTCATTTTCTTTTACTTCTTTTGATACAGAAGCGACATTTTCGCTCTTTATTGAGTTCCCTTTGTTATTACCGGTGGAAGCTTGAAATATCAAAGTCGATACAATTCCTAAAATAAACACAGAAATAATTATTACTATTAAACTTTTCTCTAATTTCATATATACCTACCTCTTCTACTTAAATAAGTTTTCTTCTATAAAAAGCTTGAAGAAGGAGAAACCTTCCCCAAAATGTAATGTCAGGGGTAATGTTAAGAATTTCATTTATCCTAACCTCCCCCTATACAAGGCATATTAGAAACGATTAACTCTAACTTAATACCTCATTAACAGTTGCACTGTCCACAATTTGAATAAACTTCTTAACCTTATCGTTCTCATCAAACTTATAAAGATGACAAAAATCTGCTACAAATGACTTCCCTGTAGCTTTATATGTTCCACTATATTTTCCATACACGATAACAGTATCGTTATTAAAAGTATAAATTTCATCTTTAGCACTATAGTCATCCCATTCCGTGCCAAGACGTTCATGTACGTTTTTCACTACTTCATCTGGACCTATATAAGTACCTGCATATGGAAACCCAGCAGCTTCTGTCCAAGATACATTTTCACTTAAATACGTTTTGAACGCATCCAATTTCCCTTCGCCAGTTAACACATACGTTTCATGTAATAGTTTTTGATATTTATTCATATCATTAACCCCAAGGCATTTCTTTTGTTACAACTTTTGCACTTAATTCTAATACACCTTTATTTGCATAGCCTGGATATGCTGCTTCAAGTTTTGCCACAAAATCTTTTGAAGTTCCACTTTCCTCAGAAGCTTGAACCGCCGTTCTTAGATAATCCATTGTCGCAGTAAGTGCTTGATTATTTAGGGATTTTTCGATTGATCCATGGCTAGGCACAATTATGTCAGCATGTAATGCTTGTAATACTTTCAAGTTCTCAATCCATGCCTCCATAGCCGCTTTTGAGTTAGTATCCGCTAAGAATACATGTATTTCGTTAAATACATCAATACCACCAATTAATACTTTTAGTTCTTTATTAAATAGGCTAGTTCTGTAATGATCTAAGCCTACTAGTTCAAATGTTAACCCCTGAAAATCAATCGCTTTTTCTTTAAACACTTGAGGTAATACCACGTTACTTGGTGCATTTTCTCCAAGGGCGTCTTTCCAAACTTTTAATTTTCCTAAGACAGAATGAACGATATGTTCAACAGTAGACTCTGTTGCATACGCTATAGCTTCTGGGTAAACGGCTTTAATGCTCTCTAATCCAAAGTAGTAGTCTGGATCCCCATGAATAATAAAGATTTTATCTAGAGATAAGTTGTTTTTTTTCAGATACTCAATAATTTCTTTCGAATCAGATTGAGTAAATTTTGAGTTTATTAAAAATGCATGTCCTGCTTTCTCAACTAATGTTGCTGTGACCATAAAGCTTTTTTCGTCCGAACTAAACACCGTTAATTTCACATCTTTTTGATTTGTATCGATTGTTTTAAACATAGTATGTTATTCTCCTTTTGTTAAAGTTATTAACTAATTATCATATTTTTATCTTGTTCCGATAAAGTGAAACTTTAATCAGTGGGGGTTTTGTTCATCCCCCACTGATTATTAGTTGAACCAATCGGACTTTTACGGACAGTTGATCCCCCACCTAACTTCTTTGCTTCCACTGAATTTTGAGGTGGGGGTCTTACTGCCCGTTAAAGCGGGATAAAATCTCCCACTCCCATTTATCTGAAAGTGTAATAGTACTGGCGAATATTCCGGAGATCAACGTCAGGTGGTCTAAGATAACATGTTTGCTACTGTATCCTAAATTTTCTTAATATAAATTTTTAAAACGCGCTTCAATTTTATCCGGTGTCATTACGCCACCACCAATAGGAATAATTTGATTATCCTTTTGTAAAAGTAATGAAGGATAGCTATTAACACCAAGCTGTCGAACTTTATTGAAATCATTTTGGACATCTATTATTGTTTCTTGAGCGTTTAAACGTTCTAATACTTGTTCAGGGTCCAAACCATGCTCGATTGCAATCTTGCGATATGTTTCAGGATCACTCAGACTTTGGCCCTCATAATAAAACGCTTTTTGCATAGCCGAAGTGAATTCTAATAAACGGTCTGGCGCTAATGAGCGTAAAGCTGAAAAGCCAATTGCAGCATCTTTCGAATTCATTTTAAAAGTCCCTTCCTCCACTAATTTTTGATATGAAGGACCAAATTCAGCACCTGTAAGTTGATTAATTCTTTTATTTCCTTCTTCTATATATGAGAAGTTTTTCATTGGTAAATTATCTAAAAATAACCCTCCACATAAAACCGTTAATGGTACTTCAGTGTGGTTTTTGTAAAATCCTTTAATACTTTCTGAAAAACCATAGCACCATCCACAATATGCATCCCATACGTAAATAAGATTATCTTGTTTCGTCTCCATTTAAATCTCCTACCTTTTTTTATTATCCAGCTCAACTAAATTTTTGGTTTATATAGGTACATCTTTTTATACCTTGTTCTTTTTTAGATACCTTACTATATTTCCCCAAAACTAATATTTCCAAAGAAAGATCCACCAAGGTTTTTAACAAAAGATAACATTGCACCTTATTGCCCCGTAACAGAAAATACTAAAGCTTGGAATATGCATTGATTTGAATGTGTTAGTAACTTTCTACACCGGGTGGCAACGTATGGACCACCATCCTTAATTAAATATATAAATCATATTTTTAGCAGATATTAGTTGTAACTAAATTAATTACATCTTTATGTAACCATTTTAGTTACAACTAATATAGAAGTCAATTCTTTTTTTCGAAAACATTAAATTTCTACATTATAACGAAATTCTGTGTTAACTTGTAAAAAAAAAAGAGGAGCCATCTCCTCTTCATAAATAAACACTATTTAATTTGTTCCTTATACTCATGGTTAACAACTACATACCACTTTCCTGTATCAAATTTTTCTTTATTAATCACGTAAACTTTACTTTCTCTCATTACCTCCCCTGGTTTTAATCCCTTAGTAATAGTAGCGGTCTCGCCTTTTTCAACCGCATAACTACTAGCTGCCAACACATCACTTTGGTAAGCATTATCATTTTCATCCACTAAATCCACTGATGGTAAAACGGCTAATTTCATCGGTTCGTTTGTGATATTTTTCCCTTCTGCTTCTACAACAATAAAGACATGTCCATCTTCAGGTTTTTGGAATCCTATACTCTCTTTACCAACCTTATCTCTTTCTACAACTCTTTTTACAGTTACATCAAATTTAGGTGTATGAAAATCCTTGTTTACAGCATACTCTTTTTCTTTTATTTTTGATTTCTCTTTTGTTTGTTCTGTATTTTTCTGCTTTGTATTCTCTTTCGTTTTCGTCTCATCAGTTGTTTGCACTTTCTTTTCTTCTTGTTTAGAATTGGTTTCTTTAGATTCTGAAGAAGTTTTGTCGGATGTATTGCCGCAACCAGATAAATTGAATACTAAAGCGCCACCTAAAATACATGTAGTAAATTTTTTCAACATCTTTTTTTATCCCCCAATAACACGATATGTAAATTTCTTACTTATCATAGCAAAAAACACGATCTTAAATTGTTGCATCTTGTCGAATGATTAAGAATAATCAATTGTTTTTATTACATATAAAAAAACATGATCTTGATGTAGTACCAAGATCATGTTTTACGTTGATATTATTTATAAAATACTTTATCCACATTATACTTTGCTTGAAATTCGTTAATCATATATGTTTCGTAAATTTCTCTTTCCATCGGATCTTCTACAATACATACATCAATACGATACACTTCATCACGATGATTTTTAATACTTTGCCTTACTTTATGTGCTTTCCCAGCATTATAGTTAAAAAATAAAGGGAATTATATGATAGGAGATACAAATATAGACAGTCGCTGACCATTAGTCTACAACCAATCCCACACCCCAACACAAAAGAAAAAAGCACCAGGTCCCCCCTAGTGCTCTCCCCCTAAAACAAATGACAAGCCACCTCATGCCCCTTCGCAATCTCAACCATCTTCGGTACTTCCTGTGCGCATTTTTCAGTGGCGAATTTGCAGCGCGTTCTGAATTTGCAGCCGGATGGTGAGTTTATTGGGCTTGGTACTTCTCCCTCTAGGATAATCCGTTCTTTACCAGTGTTTGTTGGATCTGGTTCTGGCATGGATGAGAGTAGTGCTTGTGTGTATGGATGTGCCGGTTTTGTGTATAGGTCTTCACTATCGGCAATTTCTACTATGTTTCCTAAGTACATGACTCCGATTCGGTCTGATATGTGTCTTACCATGGATAGGTCATGTGCGATGAATAAATATGTGACTCCTGTTTCTTCTTGAATGTCTTGCAGCATGTTTACGACTTGTGCTTGGACTGAGACATCGAGTGCTGAGATTGGTTCGTCACATAATATAAAGTCTGGTTTTACAGATAGTGCGCGCGCGATGCTAATGCGCTGGCGCTGGCCTCCGCTAAATTCGTGCGGGTAGCGATATAAGTGTTCTTCTTTTAATCCTACCTTTTTCAGAAGGACTAAAATGATTTCTTTTTGTTCTTCTTTTTCGTAAGATCCGTGAATGTTCATTGGCTCGCTAATAATTTGGTATACATTCATTGCCGGGTTTAATGATGCGTATGGATCTTGGAAAATGATTTGCATTCGTTTTCGATATTCTTTTAGTTCACTTTCCTTTAAACTTGCGATATCTTTTCCGTCGAATAAAACGTTACCTGAAGTGACATCGTGTAAGCGAATGATACTTCTTCCTGTCGTTGATTTTCCGCAGCCAGATTCTCCTACTAATCCAAATGTTTCACCCTTTTTAATTGTGAAGCTTAGGTCATCGACTGCTTTTAATTGCTCTGTTTTTCTACCGAATAGTCCTTTTTTAATAGGAAAATACTTTTTTAAGTTCCGAACTTCAATTAAGTTTTCTTCATGCATGGAAATCACCTACCGCCCTATCATTTAACCAACACATAGAACGTCTTTCATTTGCGATTTCAAAATATGGCGGACGTTCTTTTCCACAAATGTCCATCGCATGCGGGCAACGCTCTGCGAATGGGCAACCTTGTGGTGGGTTTAATAAGTTTGGCGTTACACCTTGAATAGGAGCGAGTCTTTCTTTTACGCCGTTCGCTATTTTTGGCAGAGAGTTTAATAGCCCTTTCGTATATGGATGATTCGGCGATTGGAAAATATCAAGTACAGGTCCTTCTTCCATAATAAGCCCGCCGTACATAACGATGACGCGCGTACAGTTTTGTGCGACAATTCCTAAGTCATGCGTAATAAGAAGTAACGCCATATTCGTTTCGTTCTTTAAGTTTTTCATTAAATCTAGTATTTGCGCCTGTATCGTTACATCAAGTGCAGTCGTCGGTTCGTCCGCAATAAGAAGGTCTGGGTCACAAGACATCGCCATTGCGATCATAACCCGCTGCTTCATACCACCGCTTAGTTCATGCGGATATTGTTTCACCCTTTCTTCTGGTGAAGAAAGACCGACTTGTTTTAACAAGTTGACCGCGATTTGCTCTGCTTCTTTCTTTTTCACTTTTTGATGACGTATAATTACTTCCATCATTTGTTTCCCAATTTTCACGACCGGATTTAGCGCTGACATTGGGTCTTGAGAGATAAGTGAAATTTGATTTCCTCTAATAGAACGCAATTCTTTTTCAGATTTAGAAAGTATGTTTTCATTATGAAAAAGGATTTCCCCTTCTTTCACTTTTCCTGGTGACGTAACGAGAGACATAACGGACTTCGCCATTACACTCTTTCCACTTCCAGATTCCCCAACGATACCGACTACTTCTCCTTTATTTAAGCGAAATGTAACGCCGCGAACCGCTTCAACTTCGCCACTTTCTATGAAAAAAGAAGTCTTTAAATTTTTCACTTCTAGTAGTTTTTCAGACACGCTTCTCACTCCCTTCACTTAACACTTTAGTTTTCATGTCCGGCTCCTTTTGGTGCGAAAGCTTTCTTCAATGCTTCACCAATTACGTTAAAACTAAGTACCGTTAAAAGGATAAGGAATCCTGGGAAGAGTGTTAAATACCAAGCTTCACCAATATATCCTTGCGCATTGTTTAGCATGCTGCCCCAAGAAGAATCTGGTTCTCTAATACCTAAACCTAAAAAACTAAGTGATGATTCCATTAAAATCGATGTCGCAATTGTTAATGTCGCAGCGATAATAATGGTTGATAAAATGTTAGGAATGATATGTCTTACAATAATCATAAGTGATTTTTGTCCTGATACTTTTGCGTATAAAACGTACTCACGCTCTTTTACAGATAACGTTTCTGCCCTTACAATACGGGCGGTGTCCATCCATGTTAGTAATCCGATAATAAGAACTAACGTCGTAATTCCTGGTTTTAAATACGCATTTAATAGTAGCATTAAAAAGAATGATGGAATTGACATAAGTACTTCAACAACCCTCATTAAGAAGTTGTCTAACTTTCCGCCAAAATATCCGCTAATTGTTCCAACTGCGGTACCGATTGTAATAGAAACAACCATCGCAAGAAAACCGACCGCAAGTGAAACTCGTCCGCCATATAACGCTCTCGTTAAGTAATCTCTTCCGTAATCATCCGTTCCGAAAGGATGACTCATACTTGGTTCTTGTAAGCGATCTGGAATCGACATTTTGCTAGGATCGTACGGCGATACGAATGCGAAAATTGATGCGACCGTTAAAATCGCAAGTATAATAACTCCCATTGCAACAAACTTATTTTTCGTAAAGCTATGTTTTATCGTTTGAAATCTCCTATTATTCATTCCAAATCACCCCCTCATTCGAATGCGCGGATCTACTACGCCATATAAAATATCAGCAATTAAGTTACCGAGAATTAACATGAATGATGATAGTAATGTAATTGCCATGATAATCGGATAATCAAATCTAAAAATAGCATTTACCCCAAGTGAACCAAGACCCGGCCATGAAAATACTGTTTCCGTAATAAATGCTCCGCCTACTAAACTTGGAATCGATAATCCGAAAATTGTAATGATTGGTATTAATACATTTCGAAGTACGTGATTAAATAAAACCGTTTTCTTTGAAGCACCGTACGCATATTGAATTTGTACATATTCTTCTTCTAATTGCTGAATCGTACTTGAACGAATATATCTCATATAAACAGATACGTTTTGGAACGCTAGCACCATACAAGGTAAAATGCCGTGTTGCACAATATCCCAAACAGAATCTTTACCTACGGTGCGCATACCCATACTCGGAAGTAGGTTCAATTTTAAAGAGAATAAGTAGACTAATAGTAGTGCAAACCAGAAAACCGGCATAGAAATACCAACATATGAAATAAAGTTTACAATGCGGTCAAAGAACGAATTCTTTTTCACACCTGTAAATAGTCCAAGTGGTATTGCGATTACGAATGAGACGAGTAAAGATGATCCCATTAACCCAATTGTTGCGGGTAATCTTTCTGCGATAAGATCTAAAACAGGACGATGATTTTGAAGTGAGTAACCAAAGTTTCCTGTTAAAATATTTTTTAACCATAAAATATACTGCACGTAAATTGGTTGATCTAGTCCTAAACTTTTGCGAATACGCTCCACATCAATTGGACTCATATTTGGCGTTACAAAGTTTCGAACAGGATCCCCCGGCGCTAGCTTTATTAATAGAAAAGAAATAATAGAAATAACAAATAAAAGCGGAATTGCATTTAAAAGCCTCTTCGCAATTACTTTATACACAAACTTCCCCCCTCAAGCTAAAGAAGCTGATTTCCACCAGCTTCTTTACTGTTTCTTATTTCACTTCATAAATCTTAGATAGATCTTCAAACATTGTGACAGGAATTGCTTTCGCTTCTTTTAATCCATCAAACTTTTTATCTACTGCAATAACTGCTTTCGGATACGCAATTGGTAGATAAGGTACGTCTTCTCTAGCTGTCTCTTGAATTTTATGGTATAGCTCTGCACGTTTTGTTTTATCTGTTTCAACTGCAGCTTCTTCCCATAACTTATCGAAATCAGCGTTTTTATATCGGGCATAATTGTATTCAGCATTACTTAAGAATAAGCTCTTATATGAATCTGGCTCAGGTCCCATTATGTAACCACCAAATGTAATGTCATATTCTTTATTCTCTTTATCTAAGCCTTTTTCACTTGCTGCACTAGCATCTAATGCATTTAGTTCAACTTCTAAGCCAACTTCTTTTAATTTTTGTTGTGTATAAAGCGCTAAGCTTTCCATGATTTTATTATTCGTTACATACATCACACGTACTTTTTCTTTATCTTTCACGCCAGCTTTTGCTAATAAATCTTTCGCTTCTTTTTTATCATACTTATAGTCTTTAATATCTTTCGCATAGTACATAGCGTCTGGCGTTAAGATTGAATTTGCTGGTTCTGCAAATTCACCTGAAACGAATGCTGAGTTAATCATTTCTTTCTTATCTAACGCATGCGCAATTGCTTGGCGCACTTCTTTTTTCTTCATCAAATCTGTATTCATGTTATAAGATAAGTAGAATAATCTACCTTCAGGGAATGTCACCATTGAGAAGTTCCCAGTGCTATCTAATTTCTTAAAATCTTGTGGCTCAATCATCTTCATGTTGATTTGACCATTTTGCAGTGAAACATTGGCTGTATTACGGTCTTTTACAACACGGTATACGATAGAGTCTAATTTAGCTTTTCCACCTACATAATCATCAAATCGATCTAATGCAACGTACTCATCTGATTTATACTCTTTAAATTTAAACGGCCCTGATCCTACAGGCTGTAAGTTTTTCTTACTTTTCGCTAAATCTGCTTCCCCTTCAAATACATGTTTCGGAATTGGGAAGAAATCATTCATCACACCTTCGAAAGATGCGCTTACTTGTGGTAAAACGAATTGAGTTGTTAACTCATCTACCTTTTTCACCTCAAGCGGCTTTCCTTTAAAAATAAAGTTTTCACGACTTGAGCTATTTTGCTTCTCATCCAAAATAGATTGGAATGTAAATGCTATATCGTCTGATGTAATTTTCTTACCATCATGCCATTTCAAATTATCTTTTAACTTCATTGTCCAAGTTAATTGATCTTCTGAAGGCGTAAAGCTCTCAGCAAGAACAAACTTTTTCTTACCGTCTTCCATATGATATAGCGGCGCATATAAAGCTTGCTGCACAGTTAATGACACACGATCATTCGCATAAAGCGGATTCATCGTATCTGGATTATCGCTAACGCCAATCGTTAACGTTCCTCCATCTTTCGGAGTCCCTGATTTACTAGTGCCCGCTTGCTTCGAATCTTTTTCCCCTGAACAAGCAGCTAATGCAATAAATAATAGTAGGACAAATGGTAATACAAACAACTTCTTCTTCATATTTCGACCCCTCTCGACTATTTACACCTATAAGAAAACTCGGAATTAATACCGAGTTTTCTTATAGGTTTTAAATTACCACTGCCCGTATGTATTGTCAAACTTTTTCGCAAAGATAGAAAGTTTAAAATCTATTAATGCGTTCTTGCGATAAAATATATTTATGCGGAAGATAAAATAAAAAGACCACGAATAGGTTACCTCGTAAAATGAGTTAAAAAACTAGTAGCTTCCAAAAAAACCTCTGAAATGATTGTTATATATGATCGAAAATGTAGAATGGGATTAAAGACAAAAAACACATTTAGGAGGTTACCATGACATTTGATGAATTGAAAAAAAACAAACCAACAACCCAATGGATTGAGAATGATGAAGATGGGGAATTTTTCACTGAAGAAAATATAAGTGCAACAAATAAAGTTCTTGATACTTACATAAATAATTTAGAGCAATTGGGAAAAAATCCAACTGAATTTGAAATAATGCATGTTGTTAAAGAGGTTGTTCTTAACATAAATGAATTAAATGACGAACATGACTATTTTATCGAAACAATGGAAAGAGAAGATCTCTATGAATTTATCGATACAGCAGCACGAATAGCTGGTCTAGAATCTGAAGAAGACATAACAGAAGAATGGCGAGAATGGTAAAAAGTTGCACCTCTAATTGTTAGAGGTGCAGCTTTTTTCATATACCAATTGAATGAATGATGTGATGTCCGCGCAGAATTCATATATTTAAACATAATATTAAAAGTATTTAATTATAAATACTAGCACACCCATCCTGACAAAAAAGACCACCAAAAGGCAGTCTCAAAACTCAATCTTATTCCCTACTCCTTGCTCCATCGCTTTCTCATACAAATACTTCGCAACGATAATATCTACTACCGCCAAACCAACTGATTTGAAAATAGTAATCTCTTCATCATTTTCGCGGCCAGCTTTTTCTCCACTTATAATTTGACCAAGTTCAGCGTGAATGGCGTTTGCTTTGAATAGACCTTCTTTTATCGGAACTTGAAGGTCTCCTGTTTCGTCTAGTGCTGCTTCTTTTGATTCGACTACTACTTTGTTTGCTTTAGCTATGGCATGTGAGGGTAGTTCTTGCATGCTCGGTCTGAATGAGCCAACGGCGTTTACGTGGATGCCTTTTTGTAGTGTTTCTGAGAAGACTGGTGTGGATGCATTCGTAGTTGTGACGATAATGTCTGCTTCACGTATTGCTTCATTTGGATCCCTGTAAACGTAAGCTGGTTTTCCAAATTTCTCTTGTATATATTGCGCAAATGCATACGCTTTTTCTTCTGTGCGATTGTATAAGATAACTTTTTCGATATCTCTAACCGTAAATATTGCTTCGGCAATTCCTTTCGCTTGTTCACCCGTGCCGATAATGCATAAAGTTTTTGCGTTATGACGAGCTAAATATTTTGTCGCTACTCCTGATAAGGCGCCTGTTCGAATCATCGTTAAGTAGGATCCTTCTAAAAGTGCGAGCGGTTCTCCCGTTTGAAAGTCTGATAGCATCACAATCCCGTTTATCGTTTTCTTTCCTATCTTTTTGTTCTCTGAGACTACTGTTACTACTTTTAAGCCAAGTGCCTCAAGCCCTTCCGCTACTGAGGGCATAATTAATGCCGTATTTTTCTCGTTCGCAAATGGCAATGAGCCTCGAATTGGTGTGATCGTTCTTTCTGCGGAAAATTCTTTTAAAGCAAGCGCCGCGTATTCAATGACTTCGTTCATATTTACTAAGTTTCGTTGTTCGTTCGCGCTTATGACTAGCATATCTTTCCACCTCCTCCTTCTATCCTAACAAAAACCCTCGATTTAAATCATCTCTTGGGTCTACAACGAACTGATGAAATCCTGTAATAAATGCATGCCCCGTTACTTTCGGAACGACAGCTTCATATGTATCTACTGCGGTTACCGACAATACTTCCCCCTCGAATTCCCCGTCAGTAATACATTCGTGGACGAAAATTTCTCCCTTTTGTAAGGCATCTTTTTCAAAAAGCGTTGCGATTCTTGCGGAAGTTCCTGTGCCGCAAGGAGAACGATCTACTTGTCCATCAGCGAAAATCGTTACATTTCGTAAAGTTGCGCTCTCTCCTTTCGGTTCATCTGAGAAAATAACGCCGTATATTCCTTTTAAATCTTCTTCAAGTGGATGCTTCACTTCCATCTGGCTCTCAATGTAGTGCTTAATTTTACCGCCCCACTTTTGAATAGCAGATAAGTCTTTGAAATCGACTTTCAAGCCAAATTCTTTACAATCTACTACTGCATAAAAAGCTCCGCCAAACGCGATATCTACTTGAAATTCATAGTCATCTATTTTAATAGGAACGTCTTTCTTATATACAAAAGAAGGAACATTTTCAAATGATACGGACTCTACTTCGCTCCCGTTATATGTTGCATACGCAATGACTTCCCCAGCAGGGCTATCAATAATGAACTGTTGTTTCTCACCTGTCACTTCAAACATGCCTGTTTCAATTCCGACTGTAATAACAGCAATAATGCCATGACCACACATCGTACTCCATCCTTCGTTGTGCATAAATAATACGCCAAAATCAGCGTGAGCACTCGCAGGCGGAGTAATGATACAACCGTACATGCCGTGATGTCCTCTCGGTTCATACATAAGAATTTCGCGAAGATGATCCAAATGTTCCATGCAGTATGCGCGTCTTTCTAGCTGCGTGTCTCCTTTTATTTCCGGCACGCCGCCTGTAATAATTCGAAGCGGTTCCCCAGCTACGTGAGCATCAATTGTTGTGTACACTTTACTAACCTTCATTTCTATCTCTCCCCTATATGTTGATACTCTTTTTATTGCAAATATCATGCCAACGCATAGGATATAAATTTGTATACATTGTGTAAAAAAGCATACAGTACTGTCTATTTTTTTATACACTGTCCAGAGGCTATGTTATGGAGCCCCTTGATACAACCAGTCTTATTATTTTCACTGGAAAGTTACTTCCACCCCCAACATATACTGTTCAAAAGCAAAAAGGAAGTGATCCAATGTACTACGGAACAAAAGGCTGGTACGTAGCTGAATTAAAAAAATTAGGCGTGCGCTATCATGAAGGACGAAAACTAGAAAGTTACCGCGGACACATCTTGCGCAATTTACTACTTGCACAACAAGAGAAATTAAAAGAACAGTAATATTCTAATGTAACGATATCGGCGATTCTCGGAATATATCAGCGATTTTTTAAATTTATCAGCGATTCAACACAATATATCAGCGATTTTTTAAATTTATCGGCGATTCGACATGCAATATCGACTTACCGACAAATTTCGCTAATTCATCTACCTAAACCACCAACCAATTACACATCAATACAAACAAAAAAGGTCACCCAAACGGGTGACCTTCCTTTCTTATTCACAAACAAGAATCTGTCTAGTAAATGACCCTTTTCTTGTAATACAGCGATCTGTAATTTCAAATCCTGCTTCATGGATCATGTCGTCCATTGTTTCCATCGTGACAACGACTACTTTTTTCGCGATGCGGCGTGCACTTGAGAGAATTGATAGTTGATCTTCTGGTGTGGCGTGCGTAAATAGGTCGTACGGCATATCGATAATGGCAACGTCGTAGTTCTCAGTAATTTCCTCGATTGGACCTTTTGTTACTGTTCCTTCAAATCCGAAATGCGCGATGTTTTTTCTCGTTCCAAGAACTACAAGTGGATTTATATCTCTACCAACGATGTTAATCCCCATAGAAAGTGCTTCTACTACTACTGTTCCAATACCGCAGCACGGGTCAATTGCTCGTACTCCCTCTGGATTTGGTACAGCGATATTTGCAACTGATCTCGCAACACGTGTGCTAAGAGATGTCGAATAACTATGCGGTTTTTTTATGTGATGATACCAAACGGGTTCGCTTTCTACATAGCGCCCGAAGTACCAGCGTCCTCCAAGAGGAACAATCCCGAATACACGCTCTGGATTACGAACATCCGCTTCTCCTTCAATATGCATGCCGAGGTCGCGTTCAATGAGACGTCTTTCTCCATATTCAATTTTATTCTCTCCAACGAGGTCATTGATTTTAACGAAGATAACTTTAAATGTCGCTCCCGCCAAATCAATTTGTTCCACTTGTTTTAAAATGCTTTCTAAGTCGTCCCCTTCATACATAACCTCAACGCGCTCTTTTATAAACGCACTTCTACTCGGGTCAATTTTGACATCACTTTTTAAAATATTAACGTGGGACTCCATTCCAAAGAACGAGCGCATTTCCAAGTAACATAAAGCACGCTCCTCCTCACGAAATGCATACGTATATATACAGGCAGGTGTTTTACTATGATTATTCAATCTATTATCATCCTCTATCGTTTAAAATTGTTCTGATTACAATTACTCAAATACTTTTCTTTTGTATATAAAATTAAATGATATCATATGCCGGAAATAAAGAGAAACGTTAATAAATAAAAGAGACTGCCAATGGCAATCTCTTATTATTTATTAACGGAAAGAAGACACTTTGTTACCCATTTCTTCATAGTAATCTAAAATACCTTGATAAATAGCTTCCGCTGCACTTTGTCTCTGCGCTGGTGTAGCTATTTTATCTGCATCACTTTTATTATCTACAAATGCTAATTCTGCTAATACAGCTGGCATTGTATTTTCTCTAATTACGTATAAATCGCCTTTTTTCACACCACGATCTTTTGTTCCCAGTGCATCTACAAGACGTTCTTGAATTTTTTCTGCTAGCAAACGACTTTCTGATACGTTAGGATTTGTTCCTCTTGCTGTCGCTGATTCATAGTAAAACGTTTCTGTACCTTGTCCATTTTTACTTTCCGTACCATTACCATGGATACTTACAAAAATGTCCCCATTATTTTTTTGAGCAAATTCTACACGTTTCTTTAAAGAATCAGAAGCACTTGTTCCTGGACGTGTATCATCTGTACGAGTGAATAACACAGTAAATGGTGTCTTTTTCTCAAATATTTTCTGTAATCGCAATGATACATCTAATACAGTTTCACTTTCTTTCTCATAATAACCTGGATTACCTGAATCAACTCCACCATGACCTGGATCAATGATAATCGCTTTGCCCTCTAAGAAGTTACCTTGCTTCACTGGATTTAATTGATTTTTATTAACCCATTGGAAACCAGCGCCCATGCGGATACGAATCCAGCTGCCGTTCTCTTCAATAACAGTTACTTGCTGTGCGTTATGTGTTCCCATTACTTTTGAAGAAGAAGAAGCTTCTGCATAAGTAGTGAATCCTTCATTAATAAATTCTGTTTTCTCTACTAAAGGTGTCCATTTATCACCTTTACTTGTTGCAATTTTAATCCATCCATCTCGTTCTTCTTTAATTTCAACCATTTGTGGATTATGCTGATTTGCACTAATCCCAGAACTTAATGATGGTGCGTGATATGTAATGAATTTTCTATCTATGTACATTTTCTTTGTTTCTACTGGACGATCACTATTCTTGCTAAATTTATCTGTTTGCGCAGTAAGTTGAGCTGCTTGTTCACGCGTAATAGAATCATTCGGTTTCCAGCCATCCTCTGTACCTAACGAAAGTTTTAATTCTACTAAAATATTAACTTCTTCTTTACCCCAATGATTCTCTAAATCAGCAAATTTTGTAGGAACTGGTCCTGTTACTTTGCTTTTCAGATTATATGCTCTTACAAGCATAGCTGCCATTTCAGCACGAGTTACTTTTCCTTCAGGATCAAATACTCCTGGTTCTCGCCCTTTAATAATATTCTCTTTTTCCATGGCTGCAATAAATGAAGCTGCCCAACTATTTTTTGCATCATTATAAGACGGCTTTGCATTTGGATCTACTTTAGCACCAATTGCTGTTGCGATAATCTTTGCTGCCTGAGCGCGTGTTAAATTTCCGTATGGCATAAAGTTACCATCTGGCATACCGTTAATTACATTTCTCTCTACTAAATAATAAATTGCGTCTTTTGACCACGCACTATCTGAAACATCAGGAAATTTCTTCGTTTCTGCTAAACTACTAATTGGATGTGCTAGTAAATTTGCTGCTAATAAACCTGCGGCTATTGCTTTGTACTTCATGAAAAATAAATCTCCTCTCAAAACTTCATATTCATTCATTTTTTTAATCAAGCTAACTAAAAAATATTAACTATTAATTAATTCCTTTCATAGTGTATAACATTATATATCTATAGTAAATACGTTTCCGGCCGTATAACAAAAATCGCATATATATAACTTATAATGAATGTATATAAAAAACTTTAATCAGCCCTCACCAATCGGGCTTTTACGGGCAGCCCGCCCCCATCTAACTTTTTTGCTTTCGCTGAATTTTGAGGTAGTGGTCTTACTGCCCGGCAAATAGCGGAATAAAAAGCTGATTAAAAATAATATCTTTAATCAGCTCTCTATTATCTATGAAATTATTCTTCAATTAAATTAGACATTACATATGCATACACTAATGCTTCTGTATGCGCAATAGAACTTTCATGCGTACGTTCAAATGCATGGGAAGAATCAATACCCGCTCCAATTAACGCATGTTTCACATCAAATCCCGCGCGAATCGCAGCTGATGCATCAGATCCGTAGTACGGATAAATATCTACTTTATATTCAATATGATTCGTTTTCGCAAGCTCTACTAAATGTTTGCGCAGTGCATAATGATACGGGCCGCTAGAGTCTTTTGCACAAATAGATACTGTATATTCATCAGATGCTTGTCCATCACCTAACGCTCCCATATCAACTGCTAAGTATTCAACAGTTTCTTCTGGAATGTTAGAGTTACCACCGTATCCAATCTCTTCATTATTAGAAATTAAGAAATGCGTGGTATATGGTAATGTTACGTTTTCATCTTGTAATCTTTTAATTAATTTTAATAAAATTGCAACACTTACTTTGTCATCTAAATGACGTGATTTTATGTATCCACTCTCTGTAATTTGAACGCGCGGATCAAATGAAACGAAGTCTCCTACTTCAATTCCTAATTCGCGTACTTCATCAGCTGAAAATACGCGCTCATCAATACGAACTTCAATATTTTTCTCATCGCGTTTTGCTTCACCTGCATCTTTATATACATGTACAGATGTTTGATGCATTAAAATCGTTCCTGTATATGTCTTGCCACTTGATGTTTCAATTTCGCAATATTCCCCTTCTACAGAGTTCCAGCGAAATCCACCAATCATAGAAAGACTCAGGCGACCATCAGGCTTAATTTCTTTCACCATCGCACCTAACGTATCAACGTGTGCCGTTAATAAGCGATGCTGCGCATCATTTTTCCCTTTTACCGTTAAAATAAGAGCTCCCTTATTATTACGTTTCGTTTCTACGTTCCACTCACTGACATAGTTTTCAATGAAATTAATAATTTTTGCTGTATTTCCAGATGGACTTGGAATAGAGACAAGCTCCTTAATCAGTTCCATCGTTTCTTTCGTATGGTGTGCCATTGTCGTTTCCTCCTCATTTTCTCTACTATTCAGTATACAAAATTCGCCAGAAAACCTCTACTTATATAGCCTAATTTTCTAAATTGTAGTAAAATTCTTTTTAGTATACAAAAGGAGCCTTGAAATATGAATATATCAAAAAAATATATACACATTGCACTCATTTGGTTTTTAGCATCATTATTTTGTTTACAAATCTCTTATGCCGTTCATACTACTACTTCTATTACAATCGGCTGGATATTAACAGCTATCTTCTTCATTATTAGCTTCATTGCAACAAGAAAGCATAGCGTTACTCATTAACGCTATGCTTTTCCTATAAAACTATTCTTCTGAAACGTCTAATAAATAAATCCCTCTTTCAAATCCACCGCGCTCTATCTCTTTTT
Organism: Bacillus sp. M13(2017); assembly: GCF_002218325.1. Taxonomy (NCBI): domain Bacteria; kingdom Bacillati; phylum Bacillota; class Bacilli; order Caryophanales; family Bacillaceae; genus Bacillus; species Bacillus sp. M13(2017). Next base: position 85,688 of record NZ_KZ268512.1, read on the forward strand.
GCTTACGAAGGCGTTCTACATCTTCAATCGATGCACCTTCTGCACGTGCTAATGAGATGATAACTTCTAGCGCATCCGCAAGAGAATCTAGCGCATGTTCGCGTTCTTTCATAGAAGCAAATTCACGAATTTCTTCCGTTCCAATTTTCGCTAAAGCTTGTATGTATGCTTGCCCTGTTAATTTTTGTGCTGTATATGTTTTTCCAGACATTAAAATCTTCTCTGGAACACGATCTCTTACTAACTTGTTATATGCTGACATCATTTATCCTCCTATACTTAATAACATCCGAGCTCTGCTTTATAGAAAAACCATTTTTTCTTCACGCATGCACTTAACATATCAATTCCTGATTCATGTGCTCTTACATGCGGAAAGAAATAGTGCTCTGAGTTTTCTTCCTTACCATATAGAGTTTGGTACTCATCTGGAATCGCTTCTTTTTTCACATCTTTTTCTTTCGTCACCCCGTCAGAAAATGCAACACTTGGATGTCCCTCAAAAAATAACGCAGTCCGAACTGCCAAAGATGGTGTACTATGTAAAGCAGAATATGTAAGCAAAATAATAGTGATAACACCGATTATTTTCTTCATGTATTACTCCTAAAAAAAGTGCTAACACAATTATACTAAAATGTGTTAGCACTTTCTCCCCTTTATCCCGAATTAACGAGCTAATAATCAGTGAGGAATTGACAAACTTTATTCCCCTTTAAATGCTGGTAAACGTTTCTCTAAAAACGCAGCAATACCTTCTTTATGATCCGCTGTTTGTCTCATTGCATATTGACCACGCTTTTCTAATTGCAATGTTTGCTCTAAATTAGAGCGATTTACTTCACACAAAATTTGCTTCGTTTGAATCATTGCTTTAATCGGTTTTTGTGACCATTCATTAATTTTTTGTTTCACAGCCGTTTGGAAATCTTCGCCGATTACTTCATCAATTAAGCCGATATCAAGCGCTTCTGTCGCTGATAACTTCTTACCTTCCCAAATAATTTGCTTCGTCATATTTTCACCGACACGCTTTTGAAGGAAGAAATGACCGCCTCCATCTGGAATTAAAGCGATTCCAATAAAGTTCATTGCAATAACAGATGATATATCCGCCATTACATAATCAGCTGTTAACGCAATACTTAACCCAAGACCTGCAGTCGGTCCATGAATTGCACTAATAACAAGCTTTGGCATCGTATATAATGTCACGACAACTTCAGAAATGGTATTCATAATGCCATCAAACTTACTTTCATCATTACTTGAAAGCATCGATTTAATATCCCCACCCGCAGAAAAACCACGGCCGTTCCCGCATAACACAACGATATGCGCAGAACTTTCCGCTACTTCTTTCAACTTTTGTAATAACTCTTTTAAGGTCGGCTCATCCAACGCATTTAACACCTCTGGGCGATTGACCATAACCGTTGCAACGTGGCCTTCATATTTCACAACGACAGATTCTGTTTTACTTGTTATTTCCATTATATATACCCCTCTTTTCTCCATAAAGATTATACTTATATAATTATAGAAAACCACTGAAAAATCCTTCTTTTTTCTCAATTTTCTGTCTAATAATCTCGCAATTTGTACATTTACCGTATAAAACATACAATTCCGTTAAAAAATATAGAAATTAAAGTCGGTTTATCCATGCTTTTCATCTATTTACCATTACAATGAAATGGTGTATTCTTAAGTTTGATAAAAAACAAATATTGAAATTCATTCGCCTTACTATGTAAAAAAGGCTTTATACCCATCTTTTGGGTGTTGTAATAAAGGAATGAAGAACTGGAGGAACATATGGTTAATAAGTTGAAACAAACGGATAACTACTTCCCACATTTCCTATTGCTATTCATTGTGTTTCAACCAATTTTAGATTTATTAACATCTTTTTCAATCTATATACTACACATGAGCGCAACAGTTGGAGTTGTAGTCCGTTTCGCCTTTATGCTTCTTGCATTAGGGTACCTACTTCTTCATCACAAACAACAAGATGCGAAAAAGTACATCCTCTATTTGTGCTTACTCGGGATCGCACTCGCAATCGGTCTTGTAAATAATATGATGGTTAAATCTCCAGTTTCATTTGGAGAAGAAGTTAAATTCATCTTAAAGAGCGTATATCCAATTGTGCTACTGTTTGGATATATTATCGCCTTTAAAGAGCTAAAAAATAAAGAGTATGTATTTCATAAAATCATTACATATTTCTTATATGCAACTTTAATTTTAAGCATTACAATGATTGTCGCAATGCAAACTGGAACGGATTTCCCAAGCTATCCTCACTCAAAAATCGGTTCAAGAGGTTGGTTCTTCGCTGGAAATGATTTAAGTTCTCTTTTCGCCATTATGTTCCCAATCATTGTCTTATATTCGATTCATAAAACAACTTCTTTCTCGAAAATATATTACTGGATTCCAACAATACTTGCGATGTATGCAAGTATTATGGTCGGAACGAAAGTCGGATATGGCGCAATTGTTATTACATTAGGCGTAGCACTTTTCTTCTCATTCATTGAATATATGATAAATCGTAAAAAAGAAGGAAAAGGATTCACACATATTGTAAATACCGTTGTTGTCGCAGTTATACTAGGAGGTTTAATTGCTCTTACACCGCATACTCCTATCGCAAAAAATATAGGCATTCACATGCAAATATACGAATACAAAAAATCAGTGCAAGAAGAGAAAGATCGAAAAGAAGGAAAAGTAATTAAAGCAGATCCAGAAGATGCAAAAAAACATGCAAAAGGTGAACTTACAGATTCTGAAGTAAAAAGTTTAATTTACAGTGATCGCGACAAATTCTTAAAAACATACAAACAATACTATAAAGACGCACCGCTTTCACAAAAACTATTCGGAATGGGTTACGCTGGTAACTACACAGATAAAATTAAATTAATTGAAATGGACTTCCATGACCTATTTTTCGCCTTTGGAATTGTCGGTTTCCTTATTTACTTAATACCTCTTCTATACTTTGGTATTAAATTATTTATCCGCATGATCACAAACTTTAAGAAAATCATGAAAGTAAAGTATATGCTATTAGCGAGCACACTCGTTCTATCACTTGGCATTGGCTTTATGTCTGGCCACGTATTAACAGCACCAGCCGTTAGTATTTTCTTCATTGTTATTCTCGCTTATATCATTGTTGATTTTGAAATTGAATAAAAAGAAGGTGCTACGAAATATTAGTAGCACCTTCTTTTTTATTTAATTAATGTTTTACGTATTCTAAGCTTTCTTTTGCAATATACGCTTCTGTTACAGTAGGATTATCTGAAATAACTTTAACCCACGCTTTTCCATTTATTATCTCTTCACCAGTAACTGTGACAACTACATTTGTATTTAAACGATACAGTCGCTCATTTGATATACTAGGATTCTTTTTCACTTCCACGTTATTCATCACACGTGCAAGTTTGTACTTGTTGTATTCTTTTTTACCTAAATAAGAATCAAAACGGTTCATATGCCCCGCTACTTTTTTACCCCAGTTCGCATCAGATGCATATTTCGCATTTAAACCAGCAGCTTTATCACCTGTATATGTTGCTGTATAACGCCAATGTCCTGGATTTAAATATCCTTCATTCATGTATAATTTTGCTGCATGTTCAATACAATCTTCTTTTGAATTGAATGCTTCTCCGTTACCATACGGACTATCGTCTGTTGCTTTTAAACCAAATAAATTATTTTTGTCTTTTGCAAGAGCGCTTGTTCCATAATAACTTTCATGAATTGCTAATGAATATAAGAATAATGCATTTACATTATACTTGCTTTCTACTTCTTTAAATTTCTTTCCTAAACCAATTAATGGAGAGTCTGGTTTAATCGATTTCACATAACTATCTAGTTGTTCAGCTGTATAATCTGTTTTCGAACGTAATGATAAATAATTGAAATATTGATAGAAAGTTTCGTCTCCAAATGTCTTTCCATCTACACTATACATTTGCTGTCCTTGCTTCATGAAAGAAGGTGCCACACCATATCTAAATTCTGTATATCCAGGTGAACTTGTATTATATGTATAATATTTATGGTATAAATATCCATCTGATTTCACATAATAAGACGACTGTTTCATTTCATTTGTAGGAATTAAAGTGATTTCATTCTTCTTCACATAACCTGTCAAACCAGAAAGTTGAACTTTCACACGATCTTCGCCAACTTCTAACACTTTCAATTCTGTTCCATACTGAATATACGTATATACTGTTGACAAATTCTCATCATAAATATTAATGATGTTTTGCCCAGTTATTCTTTTTGCACTTGCAAAACCATCTTTAATCCATAAAAATTCGTTCTCGTATTTTACCGCATTCATACCTTTATTTTGAGCAGCCGTAACCGCTTCTTTATACGTATTATAGCGCTCTACTTCTTGCTCTGTTCCGTTTTCTCTTACATTTGTCACAACATATTTCTTAGTTTCTACAGGATTGCTATTTCCGTTTTTTTCAATCGTCTGAAGCATGCGATCCAACATAGCTGAAGCCATCCCTCTTGTAGCTGATAAATGTGGTCTAAATGTATTATCTTCTGGATACCCTTTAATAATTTGAGTAGCCACCATAACTTGTACATGCTCTTTATAGTTAATACTATCTTTATCAGTAAAGGTAAGCGGACTTACAGCTACTTTAATATTTTTATAGTCTAACGCTCGCTTTACCATTATCGACATTTCTTCACGTGTAATCACATCATTTGGTGAAAATGTCTCGTTCGTACGACCATTAATAATTTTCGCTCCATATGCTCTACTTACACCATCATATAAACCGTAAGTCTTCGGCACATCCTCGAAATTCGAATCAGCTTTCGGTAAATTTAAAGCCCTTGCTATGAATGTAGCAAACTCTGCTCTTGTTACTAATTTATCAGGCGCATATACATTGTCTCCATACCCCATTAAAACTCCTTTAGTAATAAGTGAGCGCATATTCGTCTCAAACATATGTCCTGTAATATCATCATTTGCCGCATAACTTGAAATAGGAGTTAAAAGTAATGATCCCGTTAATGCCACTGCTGTTATACCTTTTGAAAAAGTCTTCAAGTTTACCCTCCTCGTAATCTACGAATTTATTATCACAAATTTGATTATATAATAATCGCAATCATTTTAGCATAATAAATAGGAATTAAAATAAAACGTTTTTGTAATTAGAATTTTCATTAAATTCAAAACAAAAATAAAAGACACTTTACTTTTTTAATAAAGTGCCTTTTTCCATATGATCAATGAGTTTCTTTGTTGCCTGTTTGCCTTGCAACCGAAGCTCATCTATTGTCAATTGTAACTCTTGCTCCACAGTTCCTTGTTGCATTAATTGCTTTTTCGCAATTTCATATAAATACTCAGCACTCCATTCGCCATCCACACTTCCTATAACTGGCTGATTCACTTGACTTAAAAACGAATCAATTTTCGGATCGTATGAAATCCCGACCATTGGAGTTTTGGCTACAGCAGAAAAAACTAGTGCATGAAGACGCATACCAATTAGTAATGAACATTGTGATAAAATGAATATTTTCTCGTCGATATCCATTTTATATGGAAGCATATACGTCTCTTCTCCCATTAAGTCTACTACTTCACGCGAAGCTTTTTGATCAAATGGCTCATGCATTGGAACAAATAGAATTTGGTATCCTTCTTGCTTTAATTTTTTTAATGCCTCAGCTAATTTTTTTATATAATCTTCTTTTGCATTCCAATAACGCACACTAACCGCAATTACTTTTCCATGTATCGAATGCTTTTGCAACCAATCCGATTGTTTTGTCCGTTTCCATGTTAAAACAGGGTCTGGAACAATTTCAATATCGTTTTTTATGCCAAGTTCTTTTAAATATAAAAACGAATCCTCATCTCGAACTGATACGTAGGAAGCTTTTGACAAGTTCCATTTTACTAATAAACGATTATATCCTTTTGTAATTGGACCTATTCCTTGTGAATAAATATAATACGGCTTTTTTAATAATCGAGCGAGTCCCATAATACCCGTATAATATAGAATACTCTTCGTACTTGTCTGATCTTGAAGAAGGCTCCCGCCACCGCTAATGACTCCATCACTGTTTTTGATTGCATGATAAACAGCTTTTATATCCCAGCGATCTACCGATTCTACACCATACATTTCCTTTGTATATTTAGAATCATTTGATAGTACTACTAGTTCTATATCCGGGTTCTCTTTACTTAACGATTCAATAATTGATTGTAGAATCGCCTCGTCTCCAACATTATAAAAACCATAATATCCTGATAAGACTAAACGCACCCTAAATCTCCTCCAAAACTAGGTAACCGTTTATTTCATCTAACATAAACTGGTACCCATTCCTTACCTAAACACTTGATACCCTACATAGTTTCCTCTTTATCAGTTCATATGAATTATAATAAAAAATTAAATTTCTATATTTATCTTTTCAAAAATGGTATTTTGTTTATTGATATCCATTTTAATTTCAAAGCACATACACCATACAAAATGGTTGTAATACTTAATGCTATACCACTGAATAATAACGTCATAATTCTTGAAGATGTAACATCTATCACATTACATAATTCATACAATCCTAGTCCCAAAATACATGCTATTGCTAGCACACCAAAAAAGCTTTTTAAATGAATAGAATAGGCAATATAGCTTCGAATATACAAATGATTTACAATACAAAGCAATATGTAAGTAATTAATGTACTATACGCCGCTCCATCTATGCCAAACTTCTGCACGAACATAATGTTTAACACGACTTTCACACAACTCGCACCAATAACAATCCATGCAGCTTGTGCAGAACGGTTAATGCCCTGTAAAACACCTATTGATAATACCATAACCGCAGTAAAATACGAACTGCCAATCATAACTGTTAACATACTACTGCCTTTTACGTCTGTGAACAATCCGACATTTAACGGTACTGTTAATGCCATCAACCATATTGTTAACGGTGCTGTCAAAACATGCGCTAGTCGATTTGTATTTTGAATTGTTATTTTCGCCAAATTTATATCTCTTTTGGCCAATGCGGAAGTTAAGAGTGGTATTAACGGAAATACAATTGCACTTGCAAAAATAACAATTATTTGCGTGAATGCAAAACCGCGACTGTATATTCCAAATTGTTCTTGAATTTCTGTTGATGATCCTTGTAATACATGCGGTATTGTAAGCGAGTCTACTAAATTTAAAAGTGGCATTGATAAAGCTCCGATAGCGATTGGGATCGATACCCGCAATATCTTTTTGCCGTTTTCTCTTAAATCTCGGAGCGAATAGGAATTGCTTTTATTGTAGTATGGACTTCTATTATATTTTATACGCAAATATATAAGCGAACTAATGACTCCAAGAAAAGAGCCAACCATCGCACCACTAGTAATAACAGTATTACTCTTATCCCATGATACTAGTATGTAAGCAATTATTAACATAAAAAACACACGTACAAATTGCTCAATGACCTGTGATACCCCTGTTGGTTTCATATCACCGAAACCTTGAAAATACCCTCTATACACCGCCATGTATGGCGCAATGAGTAATGCTAATGAAGTAATAAGCAACGGCATTCTAGTTTCTTGTCCACCGAGCATATTCGCAATTTCAATAGAAAATAATACAATGACTAAACAGCCGAAAACGCCAAATGCTATCCCAATAATTGACGCTGATTTAAATAATTTCGCAATTTCCTTTTGCTTATTTTTTTCGTTCAACTCTGCAATTAGTTTCGAAATTGCAAGTGGAACTCCGGCTACCGATAATGTAAGAGCAATCATATATACAGGAAAAACAAGGCGAAAAATACCGAGCACTTCATCTCCTGCAATATTTTGTAATGGAATTTGAAAAAAACTACCAAGCAATTTTGACAAAAAAGTTGTAATGGTTAAAATTGCTGCTCCTTTTACAAATGTTTTATTCATATTTTTTCTCTTTTCTTTTATACATATACTCTCAAACATATTGTTTTAAGCGATAGGGATTCATTTTATCCCATTGGTTATCATAACAAATTTATTATAGGTTGAATACTTGGTTTTTTTTTCAAAATAGAAAAGCGAACCCATTTAAGCCTGTCTCTTCACAATATTTTTCTAATTCCTTCCATTATATATGTACACACTATAAGCGTTTCTATTACGCCAAAAGAGCCCTTCCTCTCTGTCACTGCGATACATATTACTAAAAACATTATAAAAACATCCCACAACTCTACATTATAATTTATGTAAAATTGTGAGATATTCTAATTACTATCTAAACACTTAAGATTTTCAATTGCTCTTTCTGTTCATCGCTTGCCATTACTGCGATTGTTTTTTCAATACTCGGATGTACTTGCTCAAGCTTTACACTTGCTCCTACTTTATTTGATTGCTCAACAAAATTTAATAATGCCATAGCTCCTGATACATCCATATAACGCACATCTTTCATACGTAAAACAACCGGTGACTTCACATCTTGTAAAGTAGCGAAAATACGATCTACTGATAGGAAAGAGAGCGGCCCTTGAATTGTGTACGTTTCTTCTTTTTCTTTTACGATAGAAGTTTTACGTTCTTTACATTTCACCATATATATGATGAACGAAAGAATAATACCGAAGGCAACAGCAATCATTAAATCGAACTTCACCGTTACAATCATCGTTACGAGCATAACAACGACATCACCTTTAGGAGCGACATGCATCTTTTTCATGCTTCCCCAATCGAACATTCCAATACCAGTTAAAATTAAAATACCTGATAATACAGCAAGTGGAATATATTGTACGACCGAACCAAGACCCATAATAAAAATAAATAAGATAACACTATGCATACATGCCGAAAGTGCCGTTTTACCGCCACTTCTTATATTCACGATAGACCTTACAGTCGCACCTGCACCTGCTAATCCGCCAAACAATCCGCTCATCATATTACCGATACCTTGTCCAACGAGCTCTTTATTACTTTTATGACGTGTACCTGTCACATTATCCATTACGACCGATGTTAACAACGAGTCAATCGACCCTAACAAAGCAATACTAAGCGCTGGTAAAATAAGTGCTGCTATTCCTGTTCCACTTAAAGATGGAATATGAAGCGTAGGTATCGCTTCTGGAATAGTTCCAATCTTTTCAATTACTTTATTTAGTGAAAGATTTCCGATAATCGGTAACTTTACTGTAAGTCCTTCGAGTAGAGAAGAAAATAAAGGAAGCAAAGCTGTCACACCGACTAGTGCTACTAAACTAGACGGAATCGCCTTAATCCATTTGCCAGAAACAATCATTACAATAATCGTTAACACAACAAGTAGAAAACTATTTTGTACGTGTTTTATTTCGCCTAAAATAATGATTAATGCAATACCATTCATAAATCCTGAAACGACAGGATACGGAATATATCGAACGTAAGAACCGAGCTTACATACACCGAATAAAATTTGAAATAATCCTGCCATCATAAAGGCAATAAAACTTGCCTCTAACCCGTGCGTCGCAATAACTCCTGTTGCAATAACGGTAATCGGTCCAGTTGGCCCTGTTACTTGCCCAGGTGTCCCGCCAAATAACGCTGCGAATAAACCTGCAAAAATTGCACCATACAATCCAACAAGCGCTCCCTCAGACGTTCCTGTCGCAGCAATACCAAACGCAATCGCAAGTGGTAACGCAACAATCGCAACAGTAAATCCTGCTAAACATTCCTTTGCTATTTTTTGAAACATAAAAAAACCACCTTTGTATAAAGTCCATGTTCCATTGTACACCTAAAAAGATACATTCGTTAGCTCACTTTTTACATTCTCGTGACGTAAACGTATTCAACGAAAAGTTTTCCCCTTATCTTTGGAAACAATTGCAACTATGCTATAATGAACAAATTAAATCTTTTACTATATACTTGGAGGCACTATGCTAACTTTTGAAGAAAAATTATCGATTATTGAATCTTTCCCAGAACTAGAAAGAAAGAACGTATCATTAAAACGTGTAAACTTCCACTTTGAAGAAAGTCGTTTAGATAAAAAGAACGTTGTATTTCATTTACACCCAAATGGAAATGGATTTGTATATGCAAGCGGTATTAAAGGTTATAAAACAGATGATAAAGGTATGGTTAACATCCGTGAGTTTTCAGCAGAGGAGTTACGTTCAGTAATTGAGAAATCAATTGACCTTCTATCACAAGAAGAGGTAGTAGCACCTGTAGAACCTGCGAAAGAAGAAGAATGGCAGAACGAAGATGGTCATATTCTTACTCTTATTTCAGAGGATGACATGTGGAACGTGTACGCTGGTGTAAACTTAGACGGTACATTCAACTCTTATCCAGAAGCTGCGGAATACCTTGATGAAGAAGGCTTTTCACGCAAATAAAAATAGAAACCTATTTCATTCAACGACTTTTATAGTAATCAAAGAAGACACTTAAGGTGTCTTTTTTTGTTATATAAACTCCTTTCTCACACTATCTCTACTAATTTTCATAAAATGATTTAGAGGAGGTTTATATGAATACAACTGCTAAATTAATAAATTGGAAAGAACATGGCGATATGATTATTCTAGAATGTGAATTAAATGGAAAACGCTTCGAGATATCAACATATAAACAACGAATATATAATGCACACCTTTTATCAGATGACGTTTATATTCGTTTAGACTCATCTGATAATATAATTGGAATAAATATTTATAAAAAGTAAGAAAAGCCCCCTATTCCGTAGGTGGGCTTTATCTTTATTACACAATATTAGAGTATACTCTTTTTTCATACATTTTATGTAATTATACATATTCATTAAAAAATACACTAAATGAATATTACATGTAGTAAAATATAACTTGTGGGCACGTTCTATAAAGCAGATTCTTTTAAAAGGCGTAACATATCAATTATTATAGGGGATGTGGCGTCACTTCGATATTGATCTCAAATCTCTTGTCTTTTGTGAACTAACAATCTAGTGTATATAGACGATTCTGCTTTATAGTGTGTGTTTACACTCATAACAAAGGGGTAATGGTAATACGGATAGATTCCGATTCGTATGAAATGAAATGGTTCAAGTCGGAGAGAGGCACCTTAAGGTGTCTTTTCTTTTTGGACATTACATCCATTTTGTTTTTCCACCTTATTTCAAATGCGCTAATTAACCTTCACCAAGAAGAAACGAGAATTAAGTAAATATAAAGTGATTGATATTCACTTAATTCTCAATCTCTATAAAGGAACAGGACATTTAAGAATTAACAAAGATATTGTTTCTTCGGTTTAATCTCTTACAGAACAAGGGACAAAAATCCCATAGGTATGAGGCACCCTTCATTTTCTATTTTTTGCCCCTTTCAACGATTCCCTCAGCACAAACTTCTGCAACTTACCGCTCGCATTACGCGGAAGTTCATCTACAAATAAATAATGACGCGGACGTTTATAATCTGCTAGTTCATCACTTTCTTTGCAATACGTTTCTAAATCAGCTTCAGTTATTGTTTCATCTTTCTTCACAATAACTGCTACAACACGCTCTCCCCATAATTCATCTGGCTCACCAAGTACCGCCACATCTAATATACCAGGATGACTATGAAGGAAATCTTCAATTTCACGAGGATAAATATTTACGCCACCGCTAATTACCATATCATCAACGCGATCAGCAACGAATAAATAACCGTCTTTATCAAAATAGCCTAGATCACCAGAATGATACCATCCTTTATACATCGATTTTTTATTCGCTTCTTCACGATTATGATAGCCAGCCATCATAGTTGGGCCGCGCAAAATAATTTCTCCCACTTCATAAGGAGGTAATACATCCTCTGGTTCTGCCGGTGCATCCTCGTTCGGTTTCACAATACGAACTTCATGGCTAAAGCATGGCGTGCCTGCTGAACCAGCTTTCGTAATTTGATCCTCCTCTACGAGAAACGCAACAACTGGTCCCATTTCTGTCATTCCGTATATTTGAACAAGATCAATATAAAGGCGTTCTTTACATTCCTTCACTAACGCCGGTGCCATTGCTGCTCCGCCGTATATACCAATCTTCATCGAAGTTAAATCATACTGAGCTAAATCTTTTTGCAACAACATATTCCACATCGTCGGCGCTGCAAAGAACGTCGTAATCTTTTCTTCTTGAATCGTATGTAATACTGTTTCTGTATCAAAATGATGCAAAATAACATTCTTTCCACCAACTTGAATGCGTGGTATGATTCCGGCATTTAATTCACCACAGTGATATAAAGGCGCCACAACAAGCCCTACACTATCTCTATTATATTTAAGGAAATACGTACAAATCATACTATGCTCAGTCATTTCACGATGACGATGTAATACGCCTTTCGGATGACCTGTCGTACCGCTCGTATAAAGCATTGAACAATAATCCATTTCATCAATTTCGATATTTACTTTCTCAGAAGATGCTGCATTCACTTTTTCATGGTAGGAACTTGCATAGGAAGGTTTATCGTTTTCTATAGACCAAAAAGATGTATTTGGAAAATCTCTTTCAATTATAGCAACAGTTGACTCAACTGCTTTTTCAAAGACAACGACTTTCGAGGATGCGTCCTGAAGAATATAAGATACTTCTTTTGCTTTTAAGCGGAAATTAATCGGGTTAAAGATCGCTCCAATTTTCGCACAGGCTAAGTAAACGTTTACAAATTCACGGCAATTATATAAGTAAACAGATACAGTATCTCCCTTTCTTACTCCGTCTTCTAATAGAGCGTGCGCTGTTTTATTTATTTGTTCATCCCACTGTTTATACGTCCAGCGAATATTCTTTTCAGGTTCCACTAACGCCTCTTTATTCGGATACTTACCAACTGATAAATCAAAAATTCTCCCTATCGTCATGTACATGCCAACAATTTCCCCCTTTTCTCTTTCATAAATCTATCATTTCGTCCATAAGTAGACATTGTCCTTTAATGATTTGACTAATTTTTCTGATTATTATCGACATAGTTTTACATACGGTGCCGCTAGAAGGTAAATGAAATTATATCAGCGATTTTCCAGGTATATCGACCGTAACTTGAAATATATCAGCGCAACTCGAATTATATCAGCGATTTTTCGAATATATCGACTTACCGACAAAAACTGACAAGATATAATCGGACCGCCCATTACTGCAGGATAAAAAAGAGGTTGTTCCGACTCGGAACAACCTCTTTCTTCTTATGCAAATAGCTCTTCTAAAATTTTCAGTTTGTCTTCTGTATATTTTACGAAGCCATCGTTATATGATTTTGGATCTTTCGGATTTGCGAAGTGCGTAATTGCCCCCGTCTTCGGGTGAACAAATTTACTTGATGCACCACAGCCAAGTCCGATAATCGATTGTACTTCTTCCATAATAACAATGTTGTAAATACTTTCTTGCGTCGGCATTGCATAACCAACGTTCTCTAAGTTACCTAAAATATTCTTTTGACGATATAGGTAATATGGTACGTAATTATGCTTTTGCGTCCACTCTTCTGCTTCGTGCATCATCGCTGTAATTTCTTCGCGACCTGCTACTTTATATTTACGTTTGTTTTGCGTCATTTCAGAAGCACGTTTAAATGATAACGTATGAACTGTTAATGATTCTGGCATTAACTTTTCTGTTTCATCTAACGTATGTTTGAAGATATCTAACCCTTCACCAGGAAGACCAATAATTAAGTCCATATTAATATTGTTCATTCCCATTTCACGAGCTAAATGGTATTTCTCAATTGTTTCTTCTACAGTATGATGACGTCCAATTGCTTTTAGTGTCTCTTGATGGTATGACTGCGGATTAATACTAATACGGTCAATGTTCCATTTATTTAACACTTCTAGCTTTGCTGGCGTGATCGTATCTGGGCGACCTGCCTCAACTGTTACTTCACGCACATTTTTCACATCTGGGAACGCTTCATACATTTCTTCATACAGCATATCCATCTCTTCTGCTGTAATACTTGTCGGTGTACCGCCGCCGTAATAAATCGTCGTAACTGTTACACCTTTTTCTTTTAAAAACTTACCAATTTCACGAACTTCATAATGTAAACCACCTAAGAACGAATCAACAGAGCCTTGGCGTCCATTAATCGCATAAGCCGGGAATGTACAATATGCACACTTCGTTGGGCAGAACGGAATACCGATATAAATACTTACTTCTTCTTTCAAACGGTATAAATCCGGAACAACTGCTAATTGGCAATCAACAATGCGCTGAAGAAGTTCAATTTTCTCTTCATGAATTAAATAACTTTCACGAAGCTCTTGATGCGCTTCTTCTTTTGACATACCATTTTGAAGCATTTTATGAAGAAGTTTCGTCGGACGTACTCCGGTTAAAATACCCCAGCTTTGTTCAATACCAGTTAACTGCTGAAGAACAGAAAGATATACATAAGAAACAACGTGTTTCACTTGCTTCATACGCTCTTTTTCATCTGTGAAAGCAGATAAATCTTTCGAGAATGTTTCTTCATACACATTTCCTGTGCTAACATCCGTTAATCGAGCGGATGCTTTCACATTATCCTCAATGTGTATATCAACGATAAGATTCGCTTCCTCTTGTTCAAATCCAATCGTACTATCTTCAAAAAATAAGCCGCCAATATTTTGTAGCGGACGTAAAAAACGATCATCTTGTAACGTTTTAATTGAAATTAACAACATTATCACCTTTTCATTTGCAAACTCTCTTTAGTTTACTTGAAGGGCGTTTACAGGTCAATACAGAAGGTTTTACCTGTTTCTCTTACATTTTTTCAAATAATTCTTTTTATGAATATCGCTCATGTATATAGACATCATCATTTTCTCTTGTTAAAATTTATTAGTATTAAAATCGATACATAGTGAAAATACAATATAAAAAGGAGGAATGTTAACACTAGATTCCATAATCTAATGTGTTAAAAACAAATATGAAAAAGAAATTTTATAGTGTTTTAACTCTCTCTCTTGCATTACAAACTGTTCTTGCACCTACTTATTCATTTGCAGAGAGTGCTGAAAAATCCGCTGAAGTATATACGGAAGATCAAGTTTTTAAAAGTATTAAAGAGCATGTTAATGAGCATAGTACTCATGAAGAAGATATCGAGGTTACTGGTCAATTCCTACTATACACTTCAAAAAAACATTCATTATATACCGCGAATGATTTAAAAAACAAATCGAATATCGAGATTACAGAACAAGTCGTAACGGCGACAAAGAAAAAAGGAAATGCTTATTACATAACGACGCCAACTGGCGCTGGATGGATAGATAACAATGATAATAGTTTAGAAGTTCAAGAGATTCATAAACTATCTAACCAAAAATTAATCGTAAAAGAAGAAGCTTCCATACATGCCCTTCCGTTCCAATCATTTAAAGAAGAAGGGAAACTACAGCCACAAGTCATAACTCCTACTGAACAAGCTGGAAATTGGTTTAAAGTCCAAATAAATGAAACAGCAAAATGGATTTATGCACCTGCTGCTACATTTGAAGGTACAAAAGCTTCATTATTAAAAAACAGTCGTACTGCTAAAAATAGTTTATTGAGATCGCCAGAAGCTCTACAAACAAACAATATTTATGGCGTTACATTTAAAGAAATGATTGTCCCAAAAGGAAATGATGATATTCGCCCTGGCTACCCAATGGTACCTAAATATATTACGATTCACGAAACGGCTAATACAGCGAAAGGTGCCAATGCTCTAAATCATGCAAAATTCTTAGATAATCAAGCACGCGGAACAGCTGATCGCGCCGCATCTTGGCATTTCACAGTAGATGATAAAGAAATTTATCAACATCTTCCAGTAAATGAAGTTGGATGGCATGCTGGAAATAAAACTGGAAACTATGAATCTATCGGAATTGAAATTGCCGTTAATCAAGATGGAAACTATGAAAAAGCGGTAGAAAATGCCCGTAAATTGGCAGCTTATTTAATGAACGACTTAAATATTTCTCTAGATAAGGTCCAAAAACACCAATTTTGGTCAGGAAAAAACTGCCCTGCGTTTATGATTCAACGCGGACAATGGGATGCTTTCTTAAAAGGAACTGAAACATACTATAAGGAAAACCAAAAAGATCCAGTAACTGATGACATTACAGGTGGATGGTATGAACAAGACATTCGTCAATTAGCAGCTAGAGGCATTATGCAAGGAGAAGGGAACGGCAAGTACTTCCCAGAACGTCTTGTAACGCGTGCTGAATTTGCTACACTAATTACTCGTGCTTTACAATTACCAAGTGGAAATGCTAATTTCACAGACTTAGAACAAGTACACCCATCGTTAAGAGACGGTATTAATCGTGCAGCAAGCGCAGGCATAATCCGCGGACGTGGTGATAATACATTTGATCCAAATACTACAATTACACGCGAAGAAGCTGTTATTATGATTGATCGTTCTCTAAAACACGCTGGTATTTTTGCAAAACAAGTTGAACTACCATTCGTAGACCAAAACTTAATTTACGCTAAAGAAGAAGTACAAAGAGTGTATGGATATGGAATTGTAAAAGGTAATGAATTTAATCAATTCGTACCAAAAGGACCATCACAACGTGCTCACGCAGCTGCATTTATAAACAGAATGCTTAGCGTAATTGAAGCTTAACATATTTATCATTCCATATAGATATTTTCATTTTATCTGTATTCACTTAAAAGGCATCAGAGACTATATATCTCTGATGCCTTTTATACATCTGTTAGCTATTTTTAGCCATGAATCTTAAACGTATTCCTAATAACAGAAGCATAAAACCGATGAATGGAACGTAATTCGTATTGTGTCCTGTAGCTGGAAGTTGTTGATTATTAGAAGAACCTTGTCCTTTTTCTGGTAAATTAGGTTTTTCTACTCCCTCACCTGGTTTTTCTGTTCCTTCTCCCGGCTTCTCTGTTCCTTCACCCGGCTTTTCTGTTCCTTCACCTGGTTTTTCTGTTCCTTCACCTGACTTCCCTGTTTCTTCACCTGGCTTCCCTGTTTCTTCACCTGGCTTCCCTGTTTCTTCACCTGGCTTCCCTGTTTCTTCACCTGGCTTTTCTGTTCCTTCACCTGGTTTTTCCGGACCTTTTTCTGTATCTTTTTTATTTGTAATTTGAAGCTTTACAACTTCAATTTTTTCATTAGAAATCGTAAATTTCATTTCCTTATCGGATAAAGTATATCCTTCTGGCGCTTGGATTTCTTTTAAAGTGTAATCTCCTGGTTCTAACTTCTTAGAAGTCGCTTTACCGCTCTTGTTTGTTGTTAATGTGTCGATTTTTGTTCCGTCTTTCCAAATTTCAAACACTGCGCCTGCTAAAGTTTTATTTGTATTATTGGCATCTACCTTTGTAATTTCTAATTGACCTGTAATTTCTTCTTTCACTTTTTCATTCATAACTTCTTGTTTTACTACTTCGTTCGCTACAACGTTTACTTCTACTGTTACTTCTAACGCCTTATAACCTTCTGGCGCTTTTGTTTCCTCTAACGTGTACTTTCCTGGCACTAAGTTTTCGAATTTCACAACACCTTCTTTATTCGTTGTTTTCGCTTCTCCAACTACTTGACCAGCTTCGTTCTTTAATTTAAATTCTGCACCTGCTAGAACTGTTCCACTCTCTGCATCCTTTTTGGTTACTTGTAAGCTTCCTAGTTCTTTTGCGTTTTCTACTTGTACTTCTACTACTTTGTTTGCTTCCACAACGACTTCAATCTCTTCTTTTAACAACTTATATCCTTGTGGTGCTTTCGTTTCTTTTAATGTGTATGTTCCTGGTTCTAATTTCTTAGAGATTACTTTACCAGTTTTATCTGTTCGTAACGTCTCTACTTTTTTACCATCTTTATACACTTCGAATTCTGCGTCTGATAATACTTTCGTTTTATCTTCCGCATCTACTTTTACAATTTCGAATTGACCAAGGCTCTTACTGTTCGTTACTTTTACATCAACAACTTTTTCACCGTCAACTGTTACATGAATTATTTGTTTTGTTAACTCATAACCTTCTGGTGCTTTTGTTTCTTCTAACGTATATTCACCTGGCACAAGTCCGTCTACTTTAACCGTTCCAGACTTATCTGTTGTAATTCCTTCTTTTACAACATTTCCTTTCACATCTTTCAATGTAAATTGTGCGCCTGCTAAGCGTTTCGTTTGATCTTTATCATCCATTTTAATAATTTGTAGAGAACCTAAGATTTTTTCGTTTTCTGCCTCTACTTTTACTACTTCTTTCTCGTTTTGAATTGTTACTTTCCATTCTTTATTTGAAAGCTTGTAGCCCGCTGGTGCTTTCGTTTCTTTCACTGTGTATTCACCTAGCGGTAATTTCGGTGACATCACTTTTCCACTCTCATCTGTTTTTAGTTCTGCTACCTTTTTACCATCTTTATACACTTCGAATTCTGCACCTGATAACAATTTCGTTTTATCATTCGCATCTACTTTCACGATTTCAAATTGACCTGTTACTTTTTCATTCGTAACTTCTTGTTTTACTACTTCGTTCGCTATAACATTTACTTCTACTGTTACTTCTAACGCCTTATAACCTTCTGGCGCTTTTGTTTCCTCTAACGTGTACTTTCCTGGCACTAAGTTTTCGAATTTCACAACACCTTCTTTATTCGTTGTTTTCGCTTCTCCAACTACTTGACCAGCTTCGTTCTTTAATTTAAATTCTGCACCTGCTAGAACTGTTCCACTCTCTGCATCCTTTTTGATTACTTGTAAGCTTCCTAGTTCTTTCGCATTTTCTATTTGTACTTCTACTAACTTGTTTGCTTCCACAACGACTTCAATTTCTTCTTTTAACAATTTATATCCTTGTGGTGCTTTCGTTTCTTTTAATGTATACTTTCCTGGTTCTAATTTCTGTGAAACTACTTTACCAGTTTTATCTGTTCGTAACGTCTCTACTTTTTTACCATCTTTATACACTTCGAATTCTGCATCTGATAATACTTTCGTTTTATCTTCCGCATCTACTTTCACGATTTCGAATTGACCCGTTACTTTTTCGGGGATCTTTTTATTCACCACATCTACAGTCACTACTTTATTAGCCTCTACATCAATAGAAACTGAACTAGATGATAATTCATATCCTTTTGGTGCTTCTACTTCTTTTAATGTATAGCTTCCAACTGGAAGTTGTTTCGATAAGGCTTCACCTTTATCATCTGTAACAATTGTTTCCACAACTTTCCCATCTTTATCGATAACATCAAATTTTGCACCTGGTAGAAGTTGACCAGATTCACTATCTTTTTTCAATAATTTAAATTGGCCATTCTCTACTTTTCTCGTATTCTTCATAACAAGTTCAATTACGTTTGTATTATCAATTGTTACTTTGACTGGTGTATCAACTTTTATATATCCTTCTGGTGCATTTATTTCTTTTACAAAATAGTCACCAAATGGTAAATCTTTAACTTCCGCAATACCCTTTTCGTTTGTTGTAACAGTAGCCACAACGTTATTATCTTTGTCTATAACATCAAATTTTGCATCTTTTAAAACAATGTTTTCATCATTTTCATCAACTTTTTTAATTTGTAAATGTCCTTTTTCAGCTGCTGGCTTATTCCACTTTGGCCAGTTAAATTTAAAATTATGAACCTCAAAACCATCTCTTTGGTGTAATCCTCCAACATAGGCTTGTCCATTAATAGAACCACCTTTTGTTTCTACAACTGCATTAGGTGCAAACACACTACCTACTACACCATAACCTTTAGTTGTTATCTTTGTAGCATTAGGAAATACCCAAATTACCTTACTAGCTAACTCAGTAAAAGATGAATTAGGGTCGTATGCTTGAGATGTATTAATTAAATCCGTCGCCATCCCAGTATTTCTTGTATCATACAAAATTGCACCGCCACCAAAACTCACTTCTTCTGCATCTGAATAAATAACAATAAAGTCTTTATTCTCTACATTCGGAAGAAAAACGTCTTTTACATCAAATGTTTTCTTTCCCGTTTGGCCTGAAGAGACATAAATATTAGGGTTGTTTACATCTTCACCGATTCCAAAGCTCATATTAGGTTTTGGCTTATCAGTGTGTAGTTTACTTGCATCCCCAATTACACCATCGACGTCTTTTCTAAATTCTTTAAACTTAGCATCAATCTCCGCTTGCTCTTTATAAGAGATACGGTCATATGATGTTTTCATTGCGCCATCTGGGTCACCGTCTTTTGTCATCGCCACTGTTCCATCTTGAATAATTACTTGTCCTGCTCCCGCTTTCGTAAATTGACCGCCTAGTAATAATGATGGATATCCTTCATCTACCCAAGTTGCTCCAGCTAAGTTATTTGCTCCAGTTGCAGCCGCTACGACTGTATAACTTGATGCGTTCATATTTTTCTGAACAGCCATCGCACCTTCAATATCCGCACTCGTTGCACTATGATCTCCAAAAATGATGGCATTGTAATAAGATACATCACCTAAACCTTTTAATTCTGTTGTAGCTGCCTCTGCTTTAAATGGTAAGTGGATTAAAAAATTCATACATATTAGTAATACAACTATTAAACTACTACTTAACTTTTTAATTTTTTGATTAAATGATTTCCTCAAGAAATTCATTCCCCCTTTTAAACTTCCTAAAATCACAAAAAGAAGTACATATCATATGTACCAAACCTTACTCACATTAACTTAAAATAATCCATTTAAATAAAACAAAGAAACACTACAACTACTTAATAAGATTGCTACAATTCATTTTTGAAATAATACGTGAACTAAACTGTCATGCGGAAATACTTTTACGTATGGGAGCCCAATAAAATTAATCTGAAGAATATTTCATGTGGTGTAACTGTTTTGGCAACATCATCCACTTTACATTAGTTTTCTGAAGGATTCAAGTGAATTGTATGGATTTCGTACACAATTCATATTTTAAAACGCTTTCACTGTTTTTAATAAGATAAACAAAAAAACGTAGCCAAAAAGCTACGTTTTTCTTTCATCGTTTCGGTGTATTTTTATGATTCTTCAAAAACGGAAGCGGGAATTGCTTACGGAAATGCTCTTTAATCATATACTCTACACCGTTTTCGCTATTTGAACGTGTAATCCAATCTGCTGCTTGCTTTAATTCTACAGGTGCGTTCCCCATCGCTACCCCAAGTCCCACGTTTTCAATAACTTCTAAATCTTCCATACTATCTCCAATCGCAACCATTTCATTTAGCGAAATATTTAAATGCTCTCCAAGCAATTGTAATCCACGTAATTTTGATACATTTTGTGGTAAAATTTCTATTCGTTTTGAATCACATTCAACATACTCTACATCTTGGAACGCTTTTCTTAATGTATTTAGCCCGCGTTCTTTTTCACCTTTAGTTTGGAAAAGAACATCAATTTTTGGCGCCGCTACCGGATGATCACGAAGCGCATCACCTAACGAATCTACAAATTGAACTGGATAAAATAACGGATCTGCGCTTGATAATACAGTGCGCGCAATTAAGTTTGGTGTATTTCTCTCACGATTTCCGATTGAAAACCGTTCATGAGAAATACGTACGTTACAATCAAAGTGCTCTAACACTTGCACAATGTTAAAAGTCTTCTCTTCAGATAATCTTCTTTGAACGTACGGCTTATCTAACGTTGCTGAAACGAAAGCACCACCATGTGTCACTAATATAGAATCTAATTTTAACGCTTTTGCTACTTTATGAGCGGATTGAAAATTACGACTCGTAAATAATGTAACGTATACATCTTTTCTTTTCACAAATTCAATTGTTTCTCTTAATCCTTTTGCAATTTTTCCGTTGTTGTATAGTAGTGTCCCATCTATATTAAGAGCTAGTAAGCGATAAATCATGTCGCACTCCCCCTCTTCGCTGTTGTACTCTATCCATAATTTATGAAATAAATGTAGCAAATAGAACGAGTTAGAATTACTACTGAAAATTTGGTTTACTATATACATATACACTTAGCAAAGGAGATAGTACAATGCAGGCACCACCTTCCTTTTATGAAGGCGATACGTTAGAAGTCGCAAAGAAATTACTCGGACAGAAACTTGTACATATTGTAGACGGAGTAAAACGAAGCGGAATCATTGTAGAAGTAGAAGCATACAAAGGTCCCGATGATAAAGCCGCACATAGTTACGGAGGTAGACGAACGGACCGTACAGAAGTCATGTTTGGTGCACCGGGACATGCTTACGTATATTTAATTTACGGTATGTATCATTGTTTTAACGTCATTACAGCGCCAGTTGGCACCCCGCAAGGTGTTCTCATTCGAGCCCTTGAGCCGGTAGATGGAATAGAAGAAATAAAACTAGCACGCTACAACAAAACCGACATTACAAAAGCCCAGTATAAAAATGTAACGAACGGCCCTGGCAAACTATGCCGTGCCCTCGGAATTACTTTAGAAGAACGAGGTGTATCCTTACAAAGTGATACATTACATATTGAACTCGTCCCAGAAGAAGAACACCTATCATCACAATATAAAATAACAGCAGGACCTCGTATTAACATCGACTATGCGGAAGAAGCTGTACATTATCCGTGGCGTTTTTATTATGAAGGACATCCGTTCGTTTCAAAGAAATAAGCGATATCAACGATTTTTCAAATATATCTATCGTAACTTACAATATATCAACGGTTCGACAAGAAATATCGATTTATCGACAAATAATAACATTACGAATAAAAGAAGACTGTTCCATTTTGGAACAGTCTTTCCCTCTTACTCTGCACCTTCCGCAGTTGCAATATTATCCTCTAAATTTTCTCTTGATAATTCAGCCTCCATAAAATCTGCTGTTTCTGGAAGTGCTAAATGCATATGAGCTTTTTGACAAATTTGAATCGTGCAGTTTTCTACAACATAGTCGAAAACATGTCCGCCTCCGCTTCTTTCATCATCAATGTAATGTAAGTGGAATCCAGCTACCCCAATACCTTGTGCATAGTCCGGTGTCCAAAATCCAGCAAGCGTACCTTCTGTATTTTCAAACGAAAAGATTGGTTGCGATTTCGTCACTTCAACGAGTGGTGTATACGGTTTTTCTTGTCTTGGAACAGTTCTCGTTCTTACTTCACGGAACGTACCGTCCATTCGAATAGCGTAAAATAAGTTTTTACTTGGCATTAATTCATGTAATAACGCTTCAACTTCTTCACGATTCATCGGACGCTCTACCGTATAACTCATTTCTTTTTCAAAAAACGTTACAGTCGCAAATGGCGTTGTTTCTTCTGGCTCTACTTTTTCCGCTGAACCGTCTGAACGTAAATGATAAAATCCATTATCAAATGCAATCATTTCACCGTCTAATTGATCAAATGTGCCGATGCCGAAATCACCATGTTTTTTCAAATCTTCAAAGCTAATCACACCATCATATATACCATCTAATAGCGCAAGCATTGTAGATGTTTGATATACTTCATTACTCATTTTCGTTTTTTTTGCATCAATATCAATTAATTGCGCAACAGTCATCTCAAATCTGCCTCCATTAGTTTAGTTGGTTTGGTAATAATTTTTCGCTTAATTTAATGTTATCACGGTAGTCGATTGGAATATCAATAATGACAGGGCCGTCTGCTGCTAATGCGGATTTTAATACCCCTTCTAATTCATCAGGCGTGTTAACACGAAGACCTAACGCCCCGAAACTTTCCGCATATTTCACAAGATCAACATCGCCAAACTCTGTAGCTGATGTTCTGCCGTATTTCATCATTTGTTGGAATGCAACCATATCATATGTGCCGTCTCTCCATACAAGATGGACGATTGGAGCATTTAAACGTACCGCTGTTTCTAACTCCATCGCTGAGAATAAGAAACCACCGTCACCTGATACGGAAACTACTTTTTTACCTGGTTCTACTAAAGTAGCAGCGATTGCCCAAGGAAGTGCAACACCTAACGTTTGCATGCCGTTACTAAATAATAATCTACGTGGTTCATAAGAACGGAAACATCTCGCCATCCAAATAGAATGGGAACCGATGTCACATGTAACGGTTGTATCGTCACTAATTAAAGAACGAAGTGTACGAATCACTTGAAGTGGATGCGTAACACCTTCTGCAGGACGATTTGGAACTTCTGCTTGTTCTGATAATTTCGCGCGTAATCGTTCTAATACCGCTTCTGATTTCGTACTTAATACAAGTTTCGGTAATTTCTCCGCGATGCTATTTACCGTTAAGGCAATATCACCAATTAATTCACGCTCTGGTTGGTAATCATGGTCGATATCTGCTTGATGGTCGTCAAGATGAATAATCGTTCTGTCGCCAAGTTTATTCCAGAACTTTGGATCATACTCGATTGGATCATAACCAATTGAAATAACAAGGTCTGCTTCTTCTAGTAAAATATCACCTGGTTGGTTACGGAATAATCCAACGCGGCCGAAGAAATGATCTTCTAACTCACGTGAAATCGCACCAGCTGCTTGATATGTTTCAACGACAGGAAGTTCTGTATCCGCAATTAATTTACGAACAGCTTTCGTCACTTCATTTGTGCTCGCTCTCATACCGAGTAAAATAACTGGTAATTTCGCTGATTTTATTTTTTCTACTACATATGTAATATCATGTGTGGGAGCGATTCCAAGCTGTGGCTTAGAAAGCGCACCGATAGACTCTACAGTTGTTTCCGCAGTCATAACGTCTTGCGGCAGACTTACTAAAGTAGCGCCTGGATTTGTGGAAGTTGCACTTCGGAATGCATTTGATAATGCTTCTGGCACATTATCAGGATGCTCTACTTCTACGCTATATTTTGTGATTGGTTCGAATAGTGCAGCATTATCCATAGATTGATGCGTACGTTTTAATCGATCCGTACGAGGTACTGCACCAGCTAAAGCAACAACGGGATCACTCTCCGCATTCGCAGTAACAAGACCTGTCGCTAAATTTGATGTCCCTGGTCCTGAAGTTACAAGACATACGCCCGGTTTCCCTGTTAATCTACCAATAGCAGCTGCCATAAATGCTGCGTTTTGTTCATGACGACAAACGATTAACTCTGGTCCTCTTTCTTGCAATACATCAAATACAGAGTCAATCTTCGCTCCTGGAATACCGAAAACATGTGTAACACCTTGTTTAATTAAACAATCAACAACAAGATCTGCTCCTTTTGTTTTTGTCTTCACGTCGTTTGCTTTTACATCTGTACTCAAAACTAATCACCCTTTATTTCATAATGTGTGTAATAAAGATTTTAATTTCACCTAGTTAATTAATGTGGTGAAGTATCGTTATCATTATATTACAAATTCATTATTTTTCCAACAATATGAATTCGACATTATTTTGACAAGATTCAAAGAATGCGCTTACAACCTTTTGTTTATCTTAAAATAACATTTTTATATCTCTTCTAAAAATACGCAAAAATATTTCCATCCATTTATAATATTAAAAATTTTATAGTACCTTGCAAAGAACAATAGTAAGTGATATATTTGTAAATAATGGAATAACCATTATTTGGAATGTTATTCGCAATCTATATCTCCTTTCAAAAAGTAGATATAGATTGTGTGTGCTGTTTAGAAAAAAGATAGGATTTTCAGCCATAATTCATCATTTTATAAAGGAAAGTGATTGTTATGAACAAAAGTGAATTTTTAGAGCAACTTAGTTCTTCCCTACGGAATATGCATATTTTAGAAAAGGAGGATATTATCTCGGAGTACGAAACTCATTTTATTAGTGGTAAACAGGATGGAATATCTGAAGAGGAAATTTCTAAAAAACTAGGAAACCCTAAAACTATCGCTAAAGAACTTAACGTTTCATATGCAATAAGCAACGCTGACAATAGGCGCAGCCTAAAAAACATTATGAAAGCACTGTTTTCTGTTATGAGCTTAAGTGTTTTAAACTTTATATTTATCATTATCGCCTTTTTCGTATTACTCTTTCTATTACCGCTTCTTCTAGCACTTATAATTGCTACACCGTTATTAATTATTTCGCCTATATTATTACTAGGGTTAGGATTCTTTAAAGGGTTTCATCAAATCAGTTATTCCGATGTTTACAATGTATTCATAGCTTTTTGCATCGGCTTACTAATATCAGTCATATGTTATCAAATAATAAAACATCTATACGTAGCTTTAGTTAAGTATTTGAAATGGAATGTAGCTATTTTGCAACGACACTAATGCAAAAGGAGATTAAGATGAAAAATTATATTTTATACCCACTCATGTTACTTACAATGTTATTTCTATCAGCTTGTTCAAACAGTGTACAGCCTAAGGAAAAAAATGATGTACAATCTATCAAAGATGTTGTTATTAAAGTTCCAGAAAATATATTTAGTTCCTCAAAGAAAAATGAAACTATTAGTGAAGACGAAATGAAACAAAATATAAAAAGTTATATAGATTATAGTTGGGAGTTATCTGAAAATATTATCCCTCTCGCTTCAACAAATTCTGATACTGATTTCACGGAACCTGACCGAGAAAAATTACAAAAGCTAATCGATTTAGCGAAACAAAACGATATGAATTTCCATGAGTTTATTAGTAATAATAATTTACCTAATGATTATAAAAAGCCTTCAAAAGAAATATATGAATTTATGTCTTCATCTACAGATATTTTCGTAGAGCTAGATCAAGAATTAGACAAACTCGCCCAAGATGGTAACTTATTCAAAGCCAATTTTTCTTTTACAAAACGCCTTGAGAAAATAAATGGGAAGAAACAAAAAGAGATTGAAAAGTTTTTGAACGAAAAAAACATTAAAACTTCAATTAACAGCAATAAAAAAAATTAGATGTATTACATACCCCTTTCAAAATAACCAATAAGAAATGGCTATTTTGAAAGGGAGTTTTTGTGGTATAACTATTAAATTCCCTAAACAAAAAAGACGCTCCTAAACTAGGAGCGTCTTCCACTATTACGCTTGTTGTTGCGCGCTATATAATTCTTCAAGTGGCTTCATGATAATTTTGTTAACGTCACCGATTACAACGTTTAGGCGTTGCTCAGTTTCCATTAATTTTGTAATTTTAGCATCTTGTTGAATGCGAGCTACAACTTCTTGTGCCTGTTGGTTGTCTTCTTCAGTGATTTCTTGGCCTTGCATCATTTTTTGTTGTAAGCTAAGTTGCATTGTACGGAACTCATCGAATAAGTTCTTTGAAGCCGCATCAGCTTGAACTGCTGCGTAGCTCTCTTTTAAAGTTTTGAAGTCTTCGTTTTCAGCGATTGCTTTTTGTAATTCATATGCAACATCATGAATGTTCTTTGTCATTTTATTTTTCCTCCTTTAGAAGGCTAGCGCTTTTCACTCGCACTGCCTTTTCAGTGCATTTACATACGCACCTCTTCTTACCATATCAAACTATGCAAGAGATGTGAAGAAATTTCACTTTTATTTCTATGTACTCACCTTATTATCTAAGAAACAATAGTAACAATCCTTGTACGAGTCCGATCATTCCGCCTAATAACGCTCCTAAATACGTAATCATTTTCAATTCGTTTTTCGTAATAGACAGAACTAGGTCTTCTAATCTTTCTGTTGAAAATGTAGACACCTCTTGCTGGACAATTTCCGCAAGGTGTAGATTGTTTAGTATACTCTCTACATTTTCTGTTCCCCACTTCAAGCCTTTCGTTACTGTGCTTGGAACCACTTTTTCAATAATTGTTTCTCGAACTGGTTCACATACTTGCTGAACAGATTGATTTAAAAACTTACTCACTGTTTCCTCTACTTTAACTGCTGACAGCACGGAGCTTACAATCATTTCTTTCTCTACAAATGCTTCTAATTCTTTTACATCTCTTCCTTTTAACTTTTCCCACTCTTTTTGCAGTACATCAGTTAAAAGCTGCTTTGTACCATCTTGACCTAAAAACTTAATAACTTCTGGCTGCACACGATCCACTACACTTACATTTCCTAAAAACATTCCGACTAAGTTAAGTAGCGTTCCGCGAGAAGCAAAGAAATCATCAATCATTTTTGAAAGACGCGCTTTCCCTTCTTCACTTTCAAAAAAGCTAATTCCTCGCTCTAAAATAAACGCCGAGGCATTCGGAATCGCATTCTCTATCTTTTCATGTACAGAATGAGGTAAAGCCTGTTCCCATGTATATGTATAATACTCTGCTAAAAATGCATGAATTTTTTCTGTAATCACATGTTCGATTTTTCGAATCGCTTCATCTTCTACATGCGCTACATTCCATTTCTCTAACATATGTCGCAGTGATTGTTCATTCGTAATTACTTTATCCACTTCTACTTTGGCCCAGTGGATTAAACCTTTTTGAAACTCTTCATTTGTTAACTTCTTTCCGAGTCCTTCTGGTGTTAACAAATGCTCTACAACCATTTTCCCTAATTGAACAGCAAGTTCATCACGACGCTTCGGAATTAATCCTGGTGTAAATGGAACTCGAAACTTTCCGATATAAATAGGACGATGAGGACGAAATAACATTTTTATCGCTAGATGATTCGTATATCCCCCAATAATTGCTCCGAGTCCTGTCGTCGTTAACATATTTAACCATATATTCATTACAATCAACCTTTCACTTCTCCAAAACTATAGCATATCATCATACGGACAAAAGTATAATGGTATAAAAACGTATTTGCAATATATAGCTTCGCCTTTTATGCAAATAGTAGTAAAGGAGTGATTTCGTTGGTTCTCGGCCTTTTAACTTCTAAACTTCATTATGAGCAAACGTATTACACCGAAATCGCTAAACGCGCTCGGCTTTATCATAATGTCGTTGCCCAGTTTACGCCATTTTGTATTGATTCTAAAACAGACCTTGTTTCTGGTCTTATTTACGATACAGATACAGGAAAATGGAAAGAGCAAACATTCCCTATTCCTTCTTATATATATGATCGTTATTCTTTTCACGAGGAAACAGACTTTGAAAAAGCAAAATCAATTATTCACTCTTTGCACAACCGTCCTTCCACTACCTTTTTAAATAACACACTTATTAACTTAAGTGAACTACATGATTTATTTCTTACTAATAAAAAACTGTCTCCTTATATACCAAAATTTGAAGTGGCAACGATACAAATCATTTTCAAACTGTTGTTAAAAACTAAAGATATTATTATACGCCCCACTAATATACATTCTAAAGATAACTTATATCGAGTCGCTTACAAAAATAAAACGTTTCATATCGATACAGTAAATGAAAAATACCATACATCTATTCCAATCAAGAGGACAGATGAATTTATATCTTGGTGTAAATCTAACATACGTTCATCACGCTACATAGTGCATACTATGCTACAACCACCAAATCAATTAACATATCCACTGCACATTCGAACCATTTTGCAAAAAAACAAAGAACAAACTTGGAATGTTATCGGTCAATTTATACAAAAAAGCTCATTTCCTAATCAGCTTTTACCCTCAGCAACGGCCGATGATTCATTGCATTCATTTTCAAAAATTAAATACGTACTATCTAGTACAGGTGTGCAACTATTGCATGACGCTTTACACGACATTATAAATGAAGTATTCCAAACACTAGATCAATCTTATTCTTCGTTATTTGAACTAGAACTTTCCACAATTATGGATCAAAAAGGTGCAATCTGGCTTATGTATGTCAACACGATCCCTCCTTACGAACAATACATTCGTCATAGTGATTTATTAGCTGAAAAGATATTTCACGGACCACTTAAATTCAGTCGCTTTACACCATAATGAAAGGAGGTAAATCTATTTTGAAAGAACATATATATACATTAAACATTTCAGATGAACATCCAAATAGCATTACTTTACCTTACGTTTTTTCTATTACACCACCTATTACATCCCTATCCTTCGGTATACGTCACATTGCAAGTGAAGAGGTGAAAATTCATTATTCCTTTACTCGCGAAATTATTATCGGAAAACATATTGCCGAAAAACTTTTACTGCCTCAATCAACTACTATTCATGCATTCACACAAAACCAAACGATTATTTTCGGACCATTGATTGGCATTTTTACAACTGGCTTTAACGATGATTCTTCTAACCCTTTAGGAAATCGTTCAATTGCTCTCAGTGAGTTGTTAACACCACCATTCTCATTACGACCGTTCGTATTCGTCTTTGGCGTTCAACATATAAACTGGGAAGAAGAAACGATTGAAGGATATTTCTTTCAAGAGAAACAATGGATAAAGAAAAAAGTCCCTTTACCAAATGTCATTTACGATCGATTACCGAATCGACAAGCGGAAAATTATAAACCAATTGTCAGAGCAAAAAGAAAGTTAGAACATGACTACTCCATCCCATGGTTTAACCCAGGGTTTTTCAATAAATGGGAAGTTCATCAACTTCTTATGAAAGACGAATCAATTAAACCCTTATTACCACATACAGAAACATTTCAGCATTTTGAACAAGTAGAACGGTTTCTTGGCACGTATAAATCAGTGTACATGAAACCAATACACGGGAGCTTTGGTAGAAATATTCATCAAATATTTTATTCTCAAACAGAGAATTGCTACTACTGTCGTTATCGCGAAAATGAAGAAAATAAACTGAGAAAGTATCAATCATTAGAAACTCTTCTAAACCACTTATTAAAAGGACATGATTTAAAAAAGTTTATCGTACAGCAAGGTATTTCGTTACTTCTTTTCGATGGGCAACCTGTTGATTTCCGCATTCATACAAATAAAAATCATTTCGGTAATTGGATAGTTAGTGCAATCGTCGCCAAAATCGCCGGCAAAGGCAGTTTAACAACGCACGTAAATAGTGGTGGTGATACAAAATTATTACAAGAGCTTTTTCCAGATTCAACGAAACAAGTTCAAATTGAAAATAAATTAAAACATACTGCCTTACAAATAAGTTACGCGCTCGATGAACAAGTAACCGGAAATATTGGAGAAATCGGTTTTGATATCGGTTTAGACACGAAGGAAAATCCGTGGCTCTTTGAAGCCAACTCGAAACCTGGGCGAACTGTATTCCAAGATAAAAAATTAAAAGAGCAAAGCGAACTGACGCGCCAGTTATTTTACGAATATGCCGTCTACTTAACTGAACATTCTTTACGTGATACAAAAGAAAAAATGTCTCAAATAAAATCAGGGGCTTCATCAAACACCGAACATATCCCTTCTCCTATGATTCACTCACAAATACAAAAACAAAAACTTCCACCTAGATAATAAGGTGGAAGTTTTCTATTTACACAAGTTTTACTACAACCTCAGTTTCCACGTTACATACTCCGCAATAAAAAATATGATTGCAATATTCATTTGAATTATTATGCGTTAAACCATCTACTGCACTTAATAATTCTTGATCCATATAGGCACTATAATCGTCTATGTAATCTACAGACTTCCCATAATCTTGGAGTATACTTTGGCAATTTTGACAAGAATATGTTTGTGATTCTAATGCGTTGCAAAGCGGGCAAATCCCCATCATGATTCCTCCATACATTATCGTTTAAAGCCTCTCTTTTTTAGAGTGAAGAAAGAAAGCAACCTATCCAGGCATAGGAGCGGTCACTCCACCACTACTTAAAAATAGAACTATAAAGTTGCTACCGATTTCATTTCAATAAATCATAAATAAGAAGCTAATGATTAGCCTACAAGTAATAGGCTACAAAGAGAAAAATATATTTAATATCCCTCTTAGTTTGGCCTGTTTTCTTAAAAATACAACGATTACTCTTATTTCATAATTTACGAAATCAATAAGTTTTTTTGACAAAATTTACAAATTATTATTTTGTATATCTTTCTAGGTAACATCCATACTATGAGTACAAACTTAATTACCGATGGATTAGCGCCAACCGGGGCGATAATCTGGTTCAACTCCAGCTAGTCCAACCAAAAAAACTTTTATAACTCTAAGGAGGATATATTCCTATGGCAAACCAAAATTCTTCAAATCAATTAGTAGTACCAGGTGCAACAGCTGCAATCGATCAAATGAAGTACGAAATCGCTCAAGAATTTGGTGTACAATTAGGAGCAGATTCTACGGCTCGCGCTAACGGTTCAGTTGGTGGAGAAATCACAAAACGTCTAGTTGCAATGGCTGAGCAAAGCCTTGGCGGATTCCACAAATAAATATATATGGCAAAAAGGTCTCAAGGCATATGCCTTGAGACCTTCCTTAATTTATTGCAACATTTGTAAAAACTTCTTCGTACGTTCTTCTTTTGGATTTGTAAATACTTCTTCTGGTGTACCTTGTTCGACAACGACACCACCATCCATGAAGATAACACGGTTCGCAATTTGATGTGCAAAACGCATTTCGTGCGTTACAATAACCATCGTCATGCCTTCTTTAGCAAGTTCCTTCATTACTTTCAGAACTTCTTGAACGAGTTCAGGATCAAGTGCTGACGTCGGCTCATCAAATAGTAACACTTCCGGCTCCATCGCAAGCGCGCGCGCAATTCCAACGCGCTGTTGCTGTCCGCCTGATAATTGGAACGGATATAAGTCTACTTTATCCGCAAGACCAACTTTTTCAAGGAAATAGTTTGCTTTTTTCTTCGCTTCTTCTTTCCCCATCTTTTTCACTGTAACGAGCCCTTCCATTACATTTTGAAGTGCTGTTAAATGCGGGAATAAGTTATGGTGCTGGAATACCATACCTGTTTGCGTACGAAGATTGACAATATCTTTCTTCGTTACTTTTTCAGAGAAGTCGAGTTCTTTATTACCGATGCGAATACTACCAGCGTTCGGCGTTTCTAACACGTTGAGACAACGTAAAAATGTCGTTTTACCAGATCCAGATGGCCCGATAATAACAACAACCTCGCCCTTCTCAACTGTTAAATCTATATGCTTTAGTACGGTATTATCTCCGAAACTTTTTTGTAAGTGCTGAATTGAAATCATAAAAACAAAAACTCCTTTTGTAAAAGGATTATTTTAATGTGTAGCGTTCTGAACGCTTTTCTAACATCTGTTGTACGATTGATAATAAGAAACAAATAACCCAATAAATAAGACCTGCCTCAAAATAAACAATTAAAAACTCGTAGTTCATCGCCGCAATTTCCTGCGCTTTTCGGAACATTTCTGTTACTAAAATTAACGATGCTAATGAAGTATCCTTCACTAAGCTAATAAATGTATTCGAAAGCGGCGGGATTGATACGCGCGTTGCTTGTGGTAAAATAACACGTTTTAATGCTTGTGGATATGTCATCCCAATTGTGTAAGCTGCTTCCCACTGCCCTTTCGGGATGGAAAGGATAGAAGCACGAATAATTTCAGATGCATATGCACCGACATTTAATGAAAATCCAACAACTGCTGCTGTATATGGCTCAACTTCAATATTAAGAGTTGGAAGTCCATAGAAAATAATAAATAATTGTACAAGAAGTGGCGTTCCGCGAATGATAGATACATAGATACGAGCAATCCATTGTAAAATACGACTACCAGAAATACGTGCGAGCGCTGTTAACGTTGCCAGTATAATCCCGATAATAAATGTAATAAGCGTTAATGGAATTGTTGTAAAAACAGCTTCCTTCAGCATAGGCATGAAGGAAGTCTGCATAATATCTATCCAAGTAGACAATCGATCTGAAACCAATGCACTACTTAGATACATTTTCACCGAACCATTTTTTCGTTATTTTGTCATACGTACCGTCTTTTTTCATATCATCTAACGCTTTATCTACTTCTTGTACAAGCTTATCGCTACCTTTACGGAATAAGAATCCACTTTCTGAAGCTTCTTTTGCAGTATCTACAA
Organism: Bacillus sp. M13(2017); assembly: GCF_002218325.1. Taxonomy (NCBI): domain Bacteria; kingdom Bacillati; phylum Bacillota; class Bacilli; order Caryophanales; family Bacillaceae; genus Bacillus; species Bacillus sp. M13(2017). The sequence continues at coordinate 119,668 of NZ_KZ268512.1, forward strand.
TTTTAATTTTTGCATCTTTTTTCGTTTCTAAATAATTTAATACTGATAACTTATCATTAATTGTAAAATCAACGCGTCCTGAAGCTAATAATTCTGCCGCTTGGCTAAATCCTTCTACACCAATAATTTCCGCACCATTTTTCTTAGCGATATCTGCATAGTTACTCGTTAAAGATTGTGCTCCTTTTAATCCTTTTACATCAGCAAATGTAGCAGGCTTATCTTTATCTTTTGCAATAACTAATGCCGCTGAAGATGAAACGTATGGCTTAGAGAAATCGTATTTCTTTTGACGATCTTCACGAATACCAACTTCGTTTGCAACCATATCGAAACGTTTTGCATCAAGGCCAGCAAGTAAGCTATCCCATTGTGTTTCTTTAAATACAGGTTTTACACCTAAACGTTTTGCAACTTCTTCTGCTAATTCAACGTCAAATCCAGTTAATTTATTGCTTGAATCGTGGAACGTAAATGGTGGATATGTACCTTCTGTACCAATTACAAGTTCACCGCTTTGTTTAATCTTTTGTAACGCGTCTTGACTAGCTGTATCTTTTTTCTCTTCTTTACCGCAGCCGGCTACAATCCCGATCGCTAATGTAGTTACTGCAAGCACTGAAAATAATTTCTTCATGATAGTAATCCTCCAAGTATTCTGATAGGAATTTAAAAACTATATTGATTGTATGCAATCTTGAACAATTTTTCAATGAAAATGTTCTTATTTAGTTTATCCTTTTTCTTCATAATCAAACAAAAGGGAAAAATAACGCTACATACAAAAAATAAGTAACATTTTTTAATATAGCATTTATGGAGAAAAAGGTAAAACAATACTTCTTATTTAACTGTCGTAATTTGCTAAAGAGTCGACATGTTCATCAATAAAAAAGAACTTGTGAAAATCACAAGTTCTCCCCCGTACATATTAAGCACTCTGATTACCTTCCATTTGCGTTTTGTACATATCGTAATAACGCCCGCGCTTTTTCATTAGTTCATCATGAGACCCTTTTTCTAAAATCGTCCCTCTATCGAGCACAATAATTTGATCTGCGCTTTTAATCGTTGAAAGACGATGAGCAATAATAAATGTCGTTCTTCCTTTTTTTACAACTTCCAATGCTTGTTGAATCATCGCCTCTGTTTCTGTATCAATACTAGACGTTGCTTCATCTAAAATTAAAATAGCGGGATCAAAAGCAAGCGCCCTAGCAAACGATATAAGCTGACGTTCTCCGGTTGAAAGTGTACTTCCCTTTTCTGTAATTTCTTCATTTATATTGTTCGCAAATCTTTCAGCACCGACATCATGCAATGCTTTTATGATACGCTCTTTTGAAATTTTTTCGTTTTCTAAGCTTACATTAGAAGCAACCGTTCCGCTGAAAAGAAACGGGTCTTGCAGTACGATTCCCATATGCTCACGAGTTGCTTGTTTCGGCATTTCTTTTACATCGTGACCATCAATCGTAAGTTTCCCTTTTTCAAACTCATAAAATTGAAAGAGTACATTCATGATGGAACTTTTTCCTGATCCAGTATGACCGACAAGTGCCACTGTCTCGCCTTGTTTCGCTTCAAAAGAAATATTTTTTAACACTTCATCTTTTCCATTATAAGAAAATGATACATTATCAAATTTTACATTTCCTTTTAAACGAGGCATACGTTCTTCTTCTACCGCTTCTCCTTTTTCCTCTAACAATTCAAAGACACGTTCTGATGCAACGCGCGCTTGCTCTAAGTTTGCAAGCTGGTTCACCATATTCGTAATTGGCGAGAATAATCGTGTTAAATAATCGACGAACGCATACAGTACCCCAAGTGAAATAATACCTGTAGCACTTAATGACGCACCGCCGAAATACCAAATTACTCCTGTGAAAGCGATATTTCTTAATACGGCTACTAAGTTATGCGAAGTTGCTGCATTTAAATTTAAAATTTTATTTTGATACTTAAAATAATCGCCATTTAATTCTTCAAACTCTTTTTTCGTTTCACGCTCTTGACGGAACGCTTGAATAATTGGCATCCCTTGAATGGATTCATTCACTGTTCCGTTAATATCAGATAAACGCGAACGCATTTTATGATTGTATACAGACGCATATTTTCTATATAAAATGGCCCAAACAATTAAAATCGGGATAATTAACAAACATAATGAAGCGAGCTTCACATCTAGTAAAAATAGCGCAGCAAATATCCCAATAATATAAATGATACTAGAAACGAATGTTGCCAGCACCGTTACATATAAATCACGAATGGCCTCTGTATCATTCGTCACACGCGAAACAATTTTCCCCGCCGGTAAATGATCAAAATACCGAATCGGCAACGTTTGAATATGAGAAAACACATCTTCCCTCATAATTTGAATAATTTTATTCGCCGCCTTCTGTAAGAAGAATTGCTTTCCGTATGCAAATAATGATACGACTACTAGTAAAGCGAAATAGCCACCACCAAGCAATAATAGACGGTTTATTTCCGGTTTATAAAACGCAAACACTTCTTCTTTCGTTAATGCTTTCGCTTTATACACTTGCACCGCCTTACCATTTTGAACGGTAATCATCCCCCCTTTTACAGTACGTGATCCTTCAATATTCACTTTATTCGGTACAAAATAATATTGAAAACCAACTTGCATCACACGTACTTCTTTACCTTTTGTCTCGCCTTGCTGGAAGCGATCACTTCGCTTATAAAAGGCGCCATTATACGAAACAGCTTCTTCACTCTGTTCTGTTTCATACCAAGGTTTCTCTATCCCGACGATATGATCGTCAATCATCGTTTTAGCGACGAAAGGACCGGCAAGCTCTGCGATGACGAAAATAAATAACATTAACATCGCTGCAAAAATCGTCCCTTTCACTTTCATCGCGTATTGAAATAATCGTTTTGAAACGCTCATATTTTCACCCCACTATCCGCACTTTCACTTTCACCTTGTTGTCTTTCAAACTGCTCAGCATACCAGCCTCCCTTTTGGATAAGCTGAGCATGCGTACCTTCTTCTATAACTGCGCCTTCATCCATAACGAGAATCCAATCCGCATGTTGTACGGCAGATAAACGATGCGTCGTAATAATCGTCGTCTTTCCGCTTCTTTCCGTTCTTATATTTTCAATGATCGCTGCTTCCGTACGAGCATCTACAGCTGATAAAGAATCATCCAAAATTAAAATTTCTGGATTTTGAATAACAGCTCGCGCAATCGAGATTCTTTGTTTTTGCCCTCCTGATAAAGAAACACCCTTCTCTCCAACGAGCGTTTCTAACCCTTCTGGTAAAAACTCTAAATCCTTTGTAAACGCCGCGATTTCAATCGCTTTCTCGAGTTCTTCTTCCGTCGCTTCCCTATTTCCAAATAAAATATTTTCCCTCGCTGTTTTTGAGAACAAAATATGTTCCTGCGGTACATATCCAATCCAACCGAGCACATTTTCATTTGTCATTTTATCTAGCGTCACATCAGAGACTGCAATATCCCCATCTCCAAGCGGATATTGACGAAGAAGCTGACGTACAAGCGTCGTTTTCCCGCTTCCTGTTTTTCCAACAACCCCAAGCGTTTCCCCTTGTTTTAATGTAAACGAAACCTTTTTTAAATTTGTTTCAGTTGATGAAGGATATGAAAAGGTAACATCATCAAACTGAATATAATCCGGCTCTTGTACAAGCTTTGGATGTTTCGGATCCTTTACATCTGGTTCATACGCTAATGTTTCATTTACACGGTCTAATGAAGCATTTCCTCTTTGCATAACATTAATTAATTCACCAATTGCAAACATCGGCCAAATCATCATCCCTAAATACACGTTAAATGAAACAAGTTCACCAAGTGTTACCTTTGATTGAAATACAAGATATGCGCCGTACACTAAACCGATTAAATAACTAAGGCCAACAAGCATTTTCACAGTTGGTTGGAATAATGCGTCAATTCTCGCTACTTTCATATTTTTTTCGTAGACGTCATCTCCTAAGTGATGAAATCTTTCCTCGTCTGCATTCTCTTGTACGTATGCACGAATAACGCGCACACCAGCGATTGATTCAAGCACTTTATCGTTCATATCACCAAACGCATCTTGCGCAACTGTAAATCTTTCATGCAATTTCTTTCCATATATATTCATCGCATACGCCATAATTGGAAGCGGGATAAGCGCCGCAAATGTAAGCTCCCAACTAATTGTAAATCCCATCATAAAGACAATCGTAAGCATATATAAACTCGAATCCACGAGCGTTAATATACCAAAACCAGCTGTCATAGCGATTGCTTTCAAATCATTTGTCGCTCTCGCCATTAAATCACCAGTACGATTTTTTTGATAAAAAGTCGGCGTCATCTTAAGTAAATGCCCCATAAATTTAGAGCGCATCGTTTTCTCAAGTACGAATGCACCTCCAAACAATTGATGTTGCCATACGAAAGTAAGACCATACCCAACGATTGTAACCCCTATTAAAATAAGAATAGACTGTATAATAGCTTCGTTTGATAACGTTCCTGTTTTTATGTTATCTATCGTAACCCCTAACACTTTCGGGGGAATCACTTCAACTATATTCACAATTAAAAGAGCTCCAATGGCAATACTATATCTCTTCCAGTGCTCTTTAAAAAACCATTTTAACTTTAGTAATACTGATAACAATGTAACCTCTCCCTTCTCGTTCTCGTTTACTTCTCATTTCTTTATCCACTATCCAAACCCATTACATTTACATTTCGTAACCCATACAATCTCATCACATTTGTCCACCTTCCAAAGTTTTATATAGGAATATGGAAAATAAACAAAAAAAAGCATACCGCCGCTTGACGATATGCACAAAAATGCATAAAAAGCGTACGTTACGATATACGCAACGTACGCTTTTTATAAGACAGAGAATGCCTTATATATCCGCACGGGTTGCGTAATGATATGAATGTTTTCTGCCATTTAACAGAGCTAAACCCATTACATTTACGATTACAATCATTACGCACACCCCTTTCATTTATTTTCCATTTATAATCTTACAACTTTATTGAGTATTCTGTCAATTATTTTTTTTTACAGATCGAATGAAAATATACGATACATCATTTTGAAATAAGGGAATGTTCTGTAAGAAAGGGCATACAAAATAAAAAAATAATAAGAAATCGTTTTCACAAACATTTCATTTGAAAAATGTTATCAAACCCCCTACAATCACCTTATACTCACTCTTACAAGTTGCTATTTTAGGAGGACTAATCATGACAACTAGCAATACGTACAAATTTTATTTAAATGGAGAATGGAGAGAAAGCTCTTCAGGAGAAACAATCGAAATTCCATCTCCATACTTACACGAAGTAATTGGACAAGTACAAGCAATTACTCGCGGAGAAGTAGATGAAGCAATTGCATCTGCAAAAGAAGCTCAAAAATCATGGGCAGAAGCTTCTCTACAAGATCGCGCAAAATATTTATATAAATGGGCTGATGAGCTCGTAAATATGCAAGATGAAATTGCCGATATCATTATGAAAGAAGTCGGTAAAGGATATAAAGATGCGAAGAAAGAAGTTGTTCGTACAGCTGACTTCATTCGTTACACGATCGAAGAAGCTTTACATATGCACGGAGAAAGCATGATGGGCGATAGCTTCCCGGGCGGTACAAAATCTAAACTTGCGATTATCCAACGCGCACCACTTGGTGTTGTATTAGCAATCGCACCGTTTAACTACCCAGTAAACTTATCTGCTGCAAAACTTGCACCAGCATTAATTATGGGTAACGCTGTTATTTTCAAACCAGCAACTCAAGGTGCAATTAGTGGTATTAAAATGGTGGAAGCACTTCACAAAGCTGGCCTTCCAAAAGGTCTTGTAAACGTAGCTACAGGACGCGGTTCTGTAATTGGTGACTACTTAGTAGAACACGAAGGCATCAATATGGTATCGTTCACAGGTGGTACAAACACAGGTAAACATTTAGCGAAAAAAGCTTCAATGATTCCACTTGTATTAGAACTTGGTGGTAAAGATCCTGGTATCGTTCGTGAAGATGCTGACTTACAAGATGCTGCAAACCATATCGTAAGCGGTGCATTCTCTTACTCTGGTCAACGTTGTACAGCTATTAAACGTGTACTTGTACACGAAAACGTAGCGGACGAGCTTGTTAGCTTATTAAAAGCGCAAGTAGCTGAACTATCAGTTGGATCTCCAGAACAAGACAGCACAATCGTTCCATTAATCGACGACAAGTCTGCTGACTTCGTTCAAGGCTTAGTTGACGATGCTGTTGAAAAAGGTGCTACAATCGTTATCGGTAACAAACGTGAGCGTAACTTAATTTACCCAACATTAATCGACCACGTAACAGAAGAAATGAAAGTTGCTTGGGAAGAGCCATTCGGCCCAATCCTTCCAATCATCCGTGTTTCTTCAGATGAGCAAGCAATTGAGATTGCTAACAAATCAGAGTTCGGCCTGCAAGCAAGTGTCTTCACAAAAGACATTAACAAAGCATTTGCAATTGCTAACAAAATCGAAACTGGTTCTGTTCAAATTAACGGACGCACAGAGCGCGGCCCTGACCACTTCCCATTCATCGGTGTAAAAGGTTCAGGTATGGGCGCACAAGGTATTCGTAAGAGCCTTGAGTCTATGACACGTGAAAAAGTAACTGTATTAAACTTAGTTTAATCTTATAAAAAGAAGCTGATCTATTTTTAGATCAGCTTCTTTTCTATATATACTTCCAAAAAACAGAGTAGTTAGTTCTACTTCCGATTTGGTTTTCCAAATCGAACTAAAACATGCCATAATAATTTTAATTCCTGAAGCACTTCTTCATAAGTACCACGATCACTCCAAGATAATGGATTGCGTTTCAAATCCACTACAGCAGAGCCAATTATATTGGCATCGATACAATGATTCCGTGCAATGCGTCTTGCTAAAGATGGCATTTTTGAACCTCTAAAATCCATCGGAACTTCGTCTACCATAAGTACAAAACCGATGTGCCAATACAAATCAATCGCATACTTCAGGCAAATTTCTTCTAAAACTTTTCCTATATCCGTACCCTTAAATGAAGGATCTACAACAAGCACCTCTACGTCTTCTTTAAGAGAAATCTCTCCATGAATTTGCGCTTCAATATAATGATTAAGATTACGGGCTGGCTCTTTGCTTACTAAATCTATAAACGGCCTTTTCAGGTTACCCAGTAAATGATTAATTAATATTGTCGGAGTCAAATTCCCTTCACCAATTGCAAAGTCTCTTACAAATGTCTCTTCCAAAAGAGCAGCTAAAATCATATCAAACTCCTCATAAGTCCCCTTTTCTTTCGGATCTTGATGCGAATCTAAATACGTATATGTAGAGCGCGAAGAAACTTTTGAAGATAAGAGAAAATAACATGAACCAAAACGTGGAGCCGGCCCATCTGGATGTAACATTAAATTTAGCGCTCCATATTTTGGCCGTTGATCATTCGTTACGCCTTCTAATTGATATGCTCCTCCAAATATTCTCTTTTCCCAAAGGTCACGTTCACCACCAGGGTAAGCAGATACGCTTCCATTAGATAGCAATGTTTCAAACTGACTTTTATATATTCCTTGCTCAAACAGTGCTTCAGCAACACTTTTCATACTCGAATCTAGTCTGTCTGGATGAAAGTGTAAAGCAATCCGTGCATGAGATTTTAAATTAGCGACAGCTTCTTCAAATATTTCATCTGTAATATTAGACATTTTAAGTATATGATTAATTGTTGCTTTAGCCCCACGTTTTTCGTTCTCTGCATATTTTGAAATATACTGTAAAGCAAATAATTGAGATCTTGATAATTCCATAATCAAACCTCTCCTTTAATTAAAATGACCTTAATCATTTCAATTAAAAGCTTATTCTTTCCTTCTTATGAAACGAACGTGATTTATTAAAAAAGTAATTTACTAAATCTTAATTATGCATACACGCATTTTTCATGGGTAAATGTACACATTCTACAGAAATTTGATACCCTAGCCATCGCTCAGCAATATGTTCAAATAATAAAACAGATCCCGTTGTAAAAAAGTGATGCTTCGGATTCAGATTGTCAGACAAAATTCCTTTGTGCTGTAAAATTGTGCTTAACTCTATCGCTGTTTCTTCTGCGGAACTAATAATCGTTACATCTTCTCCTAGTTCTCTTTTAATCACAAACTCTTCTCTATAATCTGATTATTACTATATCCATTGACGTATAAAAATACATTTGTTACTCTTAAAGACGTTAATTTAATATTTAAATCCTCATTCGTATCTCGGTGAGGTAGAGGTTGCAATCATTAAGAGTATCATTTCAGGAGATGTAGTGGCATTGATGAAGGAATGAGAAAGGAATGGTTGCCGAAGTAAGTCGTGTCCACCATGCACGCTTGCTGGGTCTGCATTTAATAAGTGCAGAACTGTCACAAACGTTTCGTTTGTGGAGAGCTATCGAGAGGTATGTCGTGGGTTTCTTATAAGATAGAAAGCATGTAGCGGCAAATTACGTGCTTTTTTTGTTTTGTTTGGGACTTCTCTTCCTGACTCAGGAAGACATACATATCTCCTCGCTTGACTTGGTTATACTAACTTTGGAGGTATTTTCTATGCAACAAAAAAAATGGGGCTTTTGGGTACTAACAGCTTTCGTTGTCGGTAACATGGTTGGCGCTGGTATTTTCATGGTGCCAAGTACGTTGGCACAAACAGCAAGCCCACTCGGTGTCACTTTAGCTTGGTTAACTACAGGGTTTGGTGTTTTAATGCTAGCTCTTGTTTTCGGTAATTTAGCAATTCGTCGTCCTGATTTAACGACAGGGCCACAAAGTCATGCATATGCTTTATTCTCAACACCAAAAAAGAAAAAAATGGCTGGTTTCAGTATGGTATGGGGATATTGGGTTGCAAACTGGGCAAGTAACGTTGCCATCATTACATCATTTGCGGGATATTTATCACTCTTCTTCCCAATTATGAAAGATACGCGACTACTATTTTCAATCGGTTCGTTTAACGTAGAAGTCGGAAAACTAATTACATTTACAATTTGTTCCATCTTACTTTGGGGAACTCATATTATATTAACAAACGGTGTAAGCGGAGCTGGAAAGCTAAACTTTTTAGCAACAACAACGAAAGTAACTGGATTCCTTTTATTCATCGTCGTTACGTTATTTGCATTCGAAGCTTCTAAGTTTGGACAATGGTACACACCGATGATTGATAAATCAGGTGCATCACACGGTCTTCTTTCACAAGTAAATTTAGCTGCTCTTACAACGCTTTGGGCGTTTATCGGAATTGAATCAGCCGTTCTTTTATCAAACCGTGCTGTTTCTCCAAAAACGGTAAAACGTGCAACAGTTGCGGGATTACTTATTACAGTTGCAATTTACTTAGGAATCACAATTTTAACAATGGGTGTACTTCACGTTGATACATTACAAGCTTCTGAACGTCCATTAGCAGATGCATTAAATGCTGCAATGGGTCATGGCGGCGGGAAACTGATGGCATTACTTGCTCTTACTTCCCTGTTCGGTTCTATCTTAGGCTGGATTTTATTAAGCTCAGAAGTCCCTTATCAAGCAGCAAAAGAAGGTTTCTTCCCTTCCTTCTTCGCAAAAACAAATAAAAAAGGAAGTCCAATTTACTCATTACGATTAACAAACATTATGTCGCAAGTATTCCTATTCTCAACATTATCAGGAACCATTGCGGAAGCTTATACATTCGTTATTACCGTATCGACACTGGCCTACCTCATTCCATATCTCGTTTCACCAATCTTCCAGTTAAAACTAGTCGCAACTGGTGAAACATATAAAAATGAAATGCGGGCAAGAATTACAGATGGCATAGTCGCAGTTATCGCACTTTGCTACGCACTATGGGTTATTAAAACGGGCGCAGCCGATATAAAAACGTTCCTTCTCGGAATTGGTTTATTCGTAATCGGCTTTGCCTTCTATCCATTAATGAATCGTGATCAGAAAAAAAATAACGAAAAGAAAGACGGGCAAGTTGCATAACGCAATTTGCTCGTTTTTTCTTTTACAAAACATATATAATAGAACAAAGAGGTGAAAAACATGTCAATCGAATCACTATGGAACAGCCGTTTCCAACAACATATTCAAAATATCATTACATACTTTGCACGTATGATTAACGGTTTACTATATAGCTTTATCTTTATTTCATGCGTTGGCGCATACTACTATGCTCAGTTTCTAAAAACATCTCCTTCTAAAGGAATATCTTTACTACTCATCACGATTGTACTTACATTCATTATAACGAGATGCCCTATTCGTACATTTATTCAGAAACCTGACGCTGTCTATTTACTAGCACTAGAAGAGAAATTAACTTCTTATTTCAAAAAATCTCTTCTATATAATTACATCATTCAGCTTTTCCCATTATTATTTACGTTCCTTATTCTCGTTCCGCTTGCACTGCAATCATTACAATTAACGATACCTTTCTTCTGTACAATCTTTCTCGTTTTAATGGTTACGAAAGCTTGGAACATATACATACATTGGATGTGGCGTGATAGTCACGAAAAAAATATATGGCTGATCATTCGTATTGCTTGTAACGCCCTAGTCATTTATATGCTGTTTTATGTAGCAAATGTTCTCATATTAGGCGGATTACTCTTACTACTTGCTTTCCTACTTCTATACACGAAAAAACAGCCTACAAAACGAATACCGTGGGATTACATAATCGAGCAAGAAGAAAAAATGAACGTTCGTTTCTATCAATTTGCTAGCATCTTCACCGATGTTCCGCAACTAAACAAGCAAGTAAATAAAAGAAAATGGCTTACAACTTGGATTGAACCTTTATTACATAAAAAACGAGCAACTTTCTTCTATTTACATACACTCGCATTTTTACGAGGGAATGATTATTTCGGTATATATATTCGCTTAGGGCTGATTGGTGCCTTCGCCTTATATTTTATACCAAACATATACGTAAAGGGCGCTATCGCTTACATCGTCCTATATATGATTTCTATGCAGCTCCGTTCCCTATGGAAATATTTTTCGGGAAATATTATTGTAGCATTATATCCAATTGATACTGAAAAACGACTGAATCAATTTCTTCACTTAATCTTTATATCGCTAAGTATTCAACTCATTGTATTTTCAATTGTTATACTCATTGCTACGGGACAATTTTTACATAGCCTTATCATTATGATTATCGGGTTACTCTGGATCAAATTTATTATTGTACCAAAAACGAAGCAACGTGTTTCCTCGTTTTAACGAAAAGAATTATCTTAAACGCCAAGGAGAAAATAAATTTTCTCCTTGGCGTTTTATTTTTTTCCTCAAACAAGAATCACCGGAACAACCGATATTTTATGATTTTACATACAAAAACGATAATACATGTTTACGTCCTAATAAAAAGGGTATCTATTAAATTAACAGAGTAAAGGAGGGGCCTATATTGTGAATAAAAAAACGGAACAATTGAAGCATCACGTTACTGACAATCAATACAAACATGCTTTAACAACAAACCAAGGAGTAAAAATAGCCGAAGATGAATTTTCTTTAAAGATGGGCTTAAGAGGCCCAACCTTAATGGAGGATTTCCACTTTCGCGAGAAAATGACCCATTTTGATCACGAGCGAATTCCCGAAAGAATTGTTCATGCACGCGGAGTTGGCGCTCATGGTTATTTTCAGCTTTATGAATCGTTAGAAGCATATACGAAAGCAGATTTTCTTACAAATCCTTCAAAGAAAACACCTGTATTTGTACGTTTCTCAACCGTTCAAGGTTCTAAAGGATCCAACGACACAGTAAGAGATGTACGCGGATTCGCTACAAAATTTTATACAGATGAAGGAAACTATGATTTAGTAGGCAATAATATGCCAGTATTCTTTATCCAAGATGCTATTAAATTCCCTGATTTTGTCCATGCAGTTAAACCAGAACCACATAATGATATTCCTCAAGGAGCTAGCGCTCATGATACCTTTTGGGATTTTGTTGCACATAACCCTGAGTCCACGCATATGGTCATGTGGCAAATGAGCGACCGTGCTATTCCGCGTAGTTTACGAATGATGGAAGGTTTTGGAGTTCACACATTTCGACTCATTAACGCAGAGGGAAAAGCCCATTTCGTAAAGTTTCACTGGAAACCTGCCCTTGGGGTTCATTCATTAGTATGGGATGAAGCTCAAAAGATTGCTGGGAAAAATCCTGATTTCCATCGTCAAGATTTATACGAAGCAATTGAAAAAGGCGATTATCCGGAATGGGAGCTTGGATTACAGTTAATTCCAGAAGAAGATGAGCATGCATTTGATTTTGATATTTTAGATCCAACGAAATTATGGCCGGAAGAAGAAGTTCCTGTAAAACTAGTTGGTAAAATGACATTGAACAAAAATGTTGATAACTTCTTTGCGGAAACGGAGCAGGTAGCTTTCCACCCTGGTCATGTCGTACCAGGTATTGATTTTTCAAATGACCCTCTTCTGCAAGGAAGATTATTCTCCTATACAGATACACAATTATCTCGTTTAGGAGGACCTAATTTCCATCAAATCCCTATTAATCAGCCTGTATGTCCTTTTCATAATAATCAACGTGATGGTATGCATCAAATGCAAATTCATCGTGGTCAAACAAGCTATCATCCTAATGGCTTAAATAATAATCAACCAGCAACAGTCCAAGCAGAACAAGGAGGATATGAGCATTATCAAGAAAAGATTGATGGACATAAAATTAGAGGGCGCAGTAAAAGCTTCCTTAACTTTTATTCTCAGGCTAAACTTTTCTATAATAGTATGAGCCCTATTGAAAAGCAACATATAAAAGAAGCTTTTTGCTTTGAAGTTGGGAAGTGCAAATCAGACATGGTGAAGGCAAATGTAATTGCTCTTTTAAACCACGTCGATCGTCAATTAGCACAAGAAGTCGCTAACATTATTGGAGCTCCTTTACCTAAGGAAAATCACGAAGTAAATTCAGATGCAAAATCACCTGCACTCAGCATGTCCAATACTATTTTTAAAGCTGATTCCAAAAATGTTGCAATTCTATTAAATGGTGACCCAAGCATCTCTCTTCTGTCCGAATGGATTCAAGCTTTTGCACAGCATCGAATTAACTATAGCATCATAGATAATAAAATTTATCATTTCAATAATTCCATTAAAGTAACGGATACTTATACAACAGCAGACTCCTCACTTTTTGATGCAGTATTAGTGTTTAGTAGTAAATCTGTCATTCAACCCCCTGTTTTAGAATTTGCAGAAACTACTTTTAAACATTTTAAACCGATAGCTCATGTCCTTAGTGACCCTCATGCTTTAGACCATAGTAAGGTGAAACTGGATGGAGCAGGAGTTTACAACTTAACAAACACTTCAATTGAGTCATTTATAGAAGGCATTGCCCAAGGACGATTCTGGAACCGATAATATAATGTAAGGAGCGGATTAGAATGAGTAAAAAAATTGCTATTTTAATAACGGATTATTTCGAGGACACAGAATACACAGAGCCAGTAGAAGCTTTTAAACAGAAGGGATATGAATTAACAACTATTGAAATGGAAAAAGGTAAAACGGTACACGGTAAACAAGAAAAAAGCGAAGTCGTAATTGATAAAAATATTGATGGTGTTTCTCCAGAAAACTTTGATGCACTCTTCATACCCGGCGGATTTTCTCCAGATATACTTCGTGCAGATGAGCGTTTCGTTCGCTTTAGTAAAGCATTTATGGATGCAAAAAAACCTGTTTTCGCTATTTGTCACGGACCTCAGCTACTCATCACTGCACAAACACTTGAAGGACGTGATGTCACTGGATATAAATCTATTGAAGTCGATTTAAAAAACGCCGGCGGAAACTTTCATGACACAGAGGTTGTCGTATGCCAAAACCAGCTAGTCACAAGTAGACAACCAGAAGATATACCGGCGTTTATTGAAGAATCATTGCGTATATTAGGATAGTTATTATAGGTTAACCAAAATAGCTGTTTAGCTACTTTGGTTAACCTTTTTATTTGTATGAAAAATAAAAAGGAATGTCATTTTTAATGGCCTGCGAATTCCCCCCTTCTTTGTCCCCAAATTTCTAATCACTTTTCATAGGCATTTCTCATATAGTGAAAATGACTATACGATTCCTATCCATAAGTTAAATAATGATTTTACACATATATAAATACAAGAGATGGGAGCCTAACTATGAACAACAATCCACCTTCAACGCCCCAAGACAACTCCGAAAACAATAGCCGTGACATTACACTGCAAACATTAAGAGTCATCAGACTCGTCGTCCTTATTAGTGGTTATATCCTCGTCGCTCTCTCTGAAGTAGGTGAGCTGAAAGTCTTATTAACGAACCCAAATAGCAATCCTGATTTAGCTGAAGTTGATCCGTTTTAAAAGCCATGTGAAAAGCGATTTCTAGCATCGCTTTTCATATCATTTTATCCAATCTGAGAAGCCTCCCCCTCATACTTCTCTCTCCCAATCGCCTTCATAAATAATAAAATACTGCTCATACCCACGATAAAGTACAGAGCACTCATGCCCCAAGATGCAAGAAATGAACCTAGCATAACACCTAATGCTCCGTTCATTTTTGCCACTTGAAAGACCATTCCGTTAATCGCCATGTATGAGCCTCTTGCCTCATTTGGCACCATATCTGCCATAATAGATTGACGTACTGGCACATACATCATCTCGCCTACCGTTTGGAACAGCCCTGCAATTAATAAAATCCATAAACTATTGCTTGTTCCGAGTATTGTAAATCCAATCGTGTAAATGAATAAGCCTACATATAAGATTTTCAAATCATTGAAGCTTTTCAGCATTTTAATAAGAAGTGCTGAACATAACACAACTAAAATTGTATTCTCTGCAGAAATCCAGCTCAACATGCGAATACCTGTTAAATCAAACGTAAAACCATCCCCGAATAAAAAGTGCACCGTTTCAAATTCCTTCTGCAAACGTACCCCTAAATAATTATTAATTTGAAACTCTAACGATAATGTACATATACTCGCTGCACAAAAAATTAAAAATGCTTTATCTTTCATCACGACTTTATAACTATCTACCATATCTTTTAATACATTTTTCTTCTCCACCGTTTTTCGTGCTACATACACTTCTTCCATATACACAGCCATCACATATAAAGTCATAATGGCAACAAGCGTTAATACGATAAACAATTGTAGTCTATAGTTTTCAAATAGTAATCCTCCAAATATCGCTCCAATGGCAATCGATAAATTAATAGCCCAGTAACTAATGCTGTACATCACTTTTCGATTTTCAGGTGTACTCACATCAATTAACATCGCCTCTGTCGCAGGATTCATAAGTCCAGACCCTAAACTATTCACTAACATAAACACAAATGTTAGCCATGGTGAGTCAATGTAATCCGAATTCGCAACTCCCATACAAGCAATGGAAATGACTTGTATACTTTGACCGATAATCATAACCTTTTTACGCCCAAGCCGGTCTCCAACATATCCACCGTATAAACCAATTACTAATGAAGCTATGACATTAATGAGTAGTAACGCACCAGCAATCGCACTACCTAACTTTATTGAAAAATAAATCGCCATAAATGGAAAAATCATCGTGGACACAGTACGTGTTAAAAATGATGTTATAATTCTAATTTTTATATTTCGATGCATACTCCAAAATCCCATTGTTTCCCCTCCTTATGCTTACTTATTTTACTTTGAAAAAAAGGAAGAAAAGGGTTAGAATATTCTAAAGAGTTTCCCCTTTTATGATAGAAGGAAGTGTATATATGAAAATTATGGACTATTACATTAGACTAAGACTACATGCACAAGATCAACAACATATGCGAAATAGCTTACAAGAATTAGCGGATGTTTTATATTGCAGTACGAAAAACGTAAAGATTTTATTAAAGAAAATGAGCGAGGAGCAATTAATTAGCTGGACTCCAGGGCGAGGCCGCGGAAATAAAACGGAAATTCTATTTATACATAATTTCGTAGAAGCGATTGAGTCCTATACAGATGAACTGTTAGCGAAAGAAAAATTAAAAGACGTTTTTCTTCTTTTAAAAGGTCCCCTCCCCCTTGCACTTCAAAAAAAGATAGAAAATAAACTACATCATCATTTTGGATACGAACCTTCAAATGATATGTACGACGTATTAAAGATTCCTATATCGAGAAAGATATTCCCATTAGATCCGGCTTTTGTGGCTGTAACTACAGAGAGCCATCTTACGAGTCAAATTTTTGATACGTTAGTCGTCTATAACGATGTTACTGAAAAAATGGAGCCTCACATTGCGCATACGTGGGAATTAAGTGAAGATGGACTTACGTGGACCTTTTATTTACGAAAAGATATATATTTTCATAACGAAACAATTTTAACTTCTAAAGATGTACAATTTTCATTTGAAAGACTAAAACAAGTTCAATCCCCTTTCGAATGGTTAACAGAAGAAATTATTCAAATTGAAACACCATCACCACTGCAAATTCAATTCCATTTAGCAAAACCAAATCTATTTTTCTTACACTATGTAAGTTCAATGCAGCTCGCAATTTTACCGCGTGATGCTAGTATTCAAAATAATCATTATATAGGTACTGGACCTTTCAAACTTGCTCATTACTCTGAAGATAATATCGTACTCGAAGCGTTCACCCATTATTTTAAAGAGCGCGCGTTATTAGACCGTATTGAATTTTGGGGTATTCCTGACCATGTGCAAATAGATGCTGATTATGAACTACCAAACGAAGAGGAAAATGAAAGGCATGATATACAAATAGAAGAAATAGGCTGTATTTATGCTGGCTTCAACTTTACAAAACCTGGTCCTCATCACGACATTTACTTTCGAAAAGCTTGGAGAGAACTATATGATGTTGAAATGATACTTCGTAACATAGAGGGTAGACGAACAATTGCTGCATCAAGCTTCTTCCCTGATAGAAGCCGCCAAGCTACTAAAAGGTCCTACTCTTTAGAAAAAGCGAAAGAGTATTTAAAAAAGAGCACCTATAACGGAGAAACGATTCATATTTATTTCTTCGCATTTAAAGACAGTGCAAATGACGCATATTTCCTAAAAGAACGTTGCGAACAATTAGGCATACATGTAGAACTTCACCCATTTCTCGTTTCAGATTATATGGATCGTTCTATCGATACACATGCCGATATTATTTTCATGGGAGAAGTATTTGCTGCTGACCATGAACTCGCATTCTTAAATGTGTTTAAAAATAAAAGTTGCTTCGTAAATCGGTTCATGGATCCGCACTATGAAAAACAAATTAACTGTTTACTTGATACATTTTTATTAGAGGAAAATAAAGAAGAACGCTATGAGCTCATGTATGAAATCGAAGAATTTTTACAAGTAGAGCACATCATTTTATTTAACTATCACGTTTTAAAAAGAAAAACATACCCTTCTTCTTTAAAAAACGTAACAATTGATTCATTCGGCTGGGCAAATTTTGCGAAGTTATGGATACAGCCATCCATGTATTAACATGCAAAAAAGCCCCTTACAAAAAGGGGCTTTCCAATCATTCTTTATTCTCATTACTTCGCAAAACTTCCAGCCAACTGTTTCTCTCTCCACATAAATGTAATGCCGAGACCAACTATTAAAACAACGCCTGAAAATGCATATGGATAATGAATATTCATATCAAATAATATTCCGCCCATCGCTGGTCCTGCGATATTTCCTAAACTCGTATAAGTCGAGTTCATCCCAGCAACGAATCCTTGCTCTTTTCCAGCTGCTTTTGATAAAAACGTCGTTAAAGCTGGACGAAGTAAATCAAATGCAAGGAAAATAAAGCACGTAACGAGAAGTACAATCCAATAATTAAAGACTACAGTTGAGACGAATGCTAACACTGCACCTACAATTAAACATATTTGAATTAATACTTTCTCACCGAACATGTCTACCAATTTGCCAAACATAAATACTTGCACAACTACCCCAAAGATTGAACTAATTGTAATAATTGCTGCGATATCTTTCGGTGTGAATCCAAATTTATGATCAGAGAACAGACTAAACACAGTTTCATATGCTGATAATCCGAATGCGAGTACAAATACGATAATAAATGCAATTGCATACATTGGATGTAATGATTTCTTTAAATCACCAATAAAGCTTGATTCTTTCGTATTAGAAGAAATCTCTGCAAGCTCTTCTTTCGTTAACGGTTCTTTTAAAATAAATATCGAAATCACACATGCTATAAAGGCAATTGCTGCTGCAACAAAAAACGGCACACGTATACCGTATTCTGCAATAAATCCGCCGATTCCAGGCCCTATAATGAATCCAGTACTAATAGCCGCAGATAAGTATCCCATCGCCTTTGGACGTTCCTGAATAGATGTAATATCCGCAACATATGCCGTAACACCAGGCATAATAAAAGCAGCACTAATTCCGCCTAACACCCTCGCTACATAAAGCATCCACACATCTTTTCCTAATCCAAAAAGAAGCTCTGAAACACCAAAAATAAATAATCCAATGATTATCATTTTCTTCCTACCGTAAAGATCAACCCACCGGCCTGTAATAGGTGAAGCAATAAGCTGAGCCATTGCAAACACTGCAACGAGATACCCCATCGTCTTCCCTGTTAAATGCATGTCATTCATAAAGGACGGCATAACCGGAATGATTAATCCAATCCCTAGAAAAGCGATAAATATATTACTCAAAAGAATGACCAGTACCATCTTTTGTTCTTTTATCGGTTTCTTCACTTTTAACACCTCTTCCCGTAAGCTCCTCTCAAAAAATAATGCCCAAGAAGCTTTTTCTTTATCCTGCTATTTGTGGGCTAATCATGAGTAGAGATGCCTCCACTCATTAGAATTTCACTCTATCCTTCCACACATACATAAGTATTAGGTGAATGACTATCATTCATTTTTCCTCAAAAATGAACCTACCTTCTCAGACAGGTTCATCTTACTACTTCTTTATATGTAGTGCATGTGTTAAAAAATCTAGTACTTCTTCCTTTTGCAAATCCACCTGCTCATCATCTTTATGATCATATAAATACACTTGTTCCGCTGCTGATTCAACAAGAGCGATAAATAACTTCGCTGTTCGTTCTGCGTGAACCGAATCACGAATTTCACCAGCTTCTTTCGCCTCACTTAAAAATTCGCTTAACCACATATAAAGAGGCTCATATACAGCTTCCCACTCTTTTATATGTTCAGTAGATGCAAGACCCGCATACATTAAAGCTTGTATTTCACGGTATTCCTCAATAAAGTGAAACACCGCATCAATTACTTGTGCCACTTTATTTGAAAAAGGTACATCTTTTTGTACTTTTTCTTTCACTGCAAGTATCATCTTTTCAACCATCACTTCTGCTATTGCAGGCATAACAGATAGCTTAGAAGGAAAATATAAATAGAAAGTTCCTTGCGCAATGCCAGCTAATTTCACGATATCAGAAATCTTCGTTTTTTCGACGCCCTTCTCCTGAAACACTTCAATAGCTGCATAGACAATTTTCTCTTTTTTATTCATCATCTAAACCCTTTCACACGCATATTGAATGACTGTCACTCATTTTATAAGATAATCGATTGTACTGTCAATGATAGTGAACTCTAAGAGGAAGTCATTTTTTTATAATAAAATCTCCTAATAAACAATTAGGAGATAAAAATACAATATATCTTTAAGAAAGTGCCTTTAATCCTGTCACTCCACATACAATAAGAAACACACTAATGATACGCGCTTTACTTTTCGACTCACCAAACAAGAACATGTTTAACAAAACTGCACCTGCTGTTCCGATACCAATCCAAACCGCATACGCGACACTTACTTGTAAAAATAAGAAGGAAGTATACAAAAATGCGAAGGATGTAGCAAACCCACCGATATAAATCGCACCATTGGCTAATGTCTTATCTTTACTATACATTTTAAGTCCTATCACACCGACTATTTCACTAATTGCAGCACAAAATACGAAAAACCAACCCATTTTTAAGCAGCTCCTTCCACAGTTTCTTCTTTATTATCAGCTAGCTTTAAACCGATAACGCCAGCTACAACCATCACGATAAAAAATAACTTCCCTACACTGAAACTTCCACCGAAAAGAAATACATCCATTAAGAAAGTACCTACCGTACCAGCTCCGGCGAAAACAGCATATACAGTCCCTGTTGCAAGATGTTCACACGCTTTAGAAAGGAAGTGAAAATCAACAGCGATAACTCCTAAAATAATAATCCAATGCCACCAAGTATTGGCTGTATTAAAACCAAACACCCAAAAAATTTCAAAGATACATGTTAATATGACATATAACCAAGCTTTATTTTTCATACCTCTCACCTCTTATGACTGACTATCAGTCATTTTTGTTTTAAAAAAATATACTCTTTCATCAATACTATATAAAAACAACTATCATCCTCATTTACCATTGTATTTGTTCCATTTCTAAGCTAACTGCATCCTGTCACATAAAAATGACTGAATGTCATTCATATATATTGTACATGAACATTTTAAAAACTGTCAATGCCGAAAGTTTATTTAAAATTTCTTTCATCCGATTTGTATATTTCCTAATAATCTGTCAATAATGCTAGTAACATAATATTTTCTCCACTCCCCCTTGGAGAGATCCCTTGAATGGAGCAGTTAGCTTTTGCTAGCTGCTCTTTTTTCCTTTTATTTCATCCAACATATCGAATCATCGCCACCTCATCACAATAATCAACCTTTGGACAATGTCTACAATCAACCCATACTTTCTCTGGTAGCGCATCTCTATTCACAAAATCAAATCCACACTTTTGAAAAAATTCTGTTTCATATGTTAAAGAAATGACTCTACTTACTTTTATTTTCACTGCTTCATTTATTACATGATTCACTAACATACGCCCGATTCCTTTCCCTGCATATGTATGCGAAACGACTAACGACCGAACTTCTGCAAGGTCCTCTCCTAATACATGTAAACCAGCAACTCCAACAACTTTCTCTTCTTCTTTCATAACATATAAACATTGTAAATATTGATAAAGAGACAAAAGAGAACGTGGTAAAACAACTCCCTCTTTTGCATAAACCTCAATAAGACTATAAATTTCTTTCACATCACTCGTAACCGCATTACAGATTTTCATATGCTATCCCCTTGCCCCCGATATTAATATTTATAACCTAAAACGAATTTTAATACATAATTTTATATAATAATACATCTCTCTTTTCTTCTCGTCAATCACTTTATACAAACAAAAAACCAAGCAATCTAATCGATGCTTGGTTCCTCATCTCGTATCGGCAATACTGTTGAATATTTAATTTCACGAAGTGCCAAACTCGTCTGTATCCTTGTAATACCAAGCTTATTCAGCTTTCTAATAAACTGCTCCAACTCTTTACGATCACGATTTGCAACTTTTAATAAATAATCATACTCTCCTGTTAAACAGTGACATTCTAACACTTCAGGCATTGCTTCTAATTCTTTTTCCAGCACTTCCAGTTTATCCGATTGATGAATATTCGTGCTCATAAAAATGAAGCATAACAAATCAAAACCAAGCTTTTCTTGATTTAAAATGGCTACTTGCTTATCAATGAACCCTTCTCCATCTAATCTTTTTATTCTCGCATGCATCGCAGCTGGCGATAAATTAACGCGTCGCGCAAGCTCTGCATTACTTACTTGTGATTCCTTCTGCAATATATCTAAAATTTGTACGTCTAAATCATCTAACACTTTAATAACAGACGATTCCATTACAATTCCTCCTTTTTTCTTACCGATGATTATTCGAAAAAACAACTTATAATTTATATAAAGCTGAATATTTTTCTATAAATATCATTTTAAACTAAAGATTTTATCAAGTTTTCACAATTATACAAAAGAATATATTACATAATAAAGAAAAATGCTAAAATTATTTACAATTCGTATTGATTACAAAAAAGGGGATTTTTATATGCCTTATTTTTATGTCTTTTTATTATTACTAACGAGCTTATTATGGGGAGGAAATTTCGTCGTTGGAAAATCACTCGTCGATCACGCGTCTCCGATGACACTTACAAGCTTAAGATGGATGATTGCGATCGTTTGTTTATTACCGATGGTATGGTTTAAAGAAAAGAAAATCATTCCACCTCGCGCTGCCATACTTCCGTTAATACTCATGGGAATTTCAGGGGTCGCTCTTTTTAACATCTTTCAATTTCTAGCACTAGAAAAAACATCCGCAACGAATGTAGGACTTATTTCTACATTAAATGCGATTTCCATTGCACTATTTTCTGTCTTATTTCTAAAAGAAAAAGTAAATACACTTCAAATTTTATCTATGATTCTTTCATTCTTCGGGGTGATCCTCGTCCTATTAAAAGGTGATTTCTCGCTTTTATTTTCACTACATTTTAATAGCGGTGATTTATGGATGATTGCAGCGGTTTGTATTTGGGGAATCTATTCTGTTTGTAGTAAATGGGCAACAAAAACAGCTACACCACTTATGGCAACGTTGTACTCTGGTATTTTCGGCGTTATTTTATTACTACCGTTTAACATAGGTAGCTTCACTCTTTCAAATATAAATACTTCTTTCATCACATCACTTTTATATACTGGACTTATTTCGACAGTTCTTTGTATGGTATTTTGGAATATTGGCGTACAAAAATTAGGCGCAACTACATCAGGTATTTTTCTAAACTTCAATCCAATTTTCACAGCCATTTTAGCATTCCTTTTCCTCGGTGAAGAATTAACGTGGATACAAATTTTAGGGACAATTGTCGTTGTAACAGGATGTTATTTATTTTCTCATTTCAAAACTGTTGCCGTTCAGCCAACTAGACCTTTAATACGAAAACATTCTTAATGAAAAAACATCGTCATCTGGGTTGGCGATGTTTTTATTTACTCTTCATTTCTTTTATATACTGCTTTTCCTCTTCTGGCGATAAACGTTCCGTCGCCTTGCCAGTATCTCCACCTTGAAGGCTCCATAAAAAGTTATGCTCCTCAACAGTTTGAGAAAAATCTCCTTTTTCCCATCTATTTATAATAGAAAATAACTTCATTTTATATTGAAAACCTGTACTATTTTCAATATCTCTTTTTACATTAGAAATCTCCTTTTTTGTCATCTCTACAAATCCCCATTTTTCAGAGGATTTTACCTTTTGGTGCACCATTTTATGCATAGTAGAAATAATTTCACCTTCACTAATTTGCGGAGCTTCTTCTGCAGCTTTTTTCTCTTTTTCGTTTGCCGCTCGCTCGATTTGAATATTTTTATTTTCTTTTTCCACATATGCAAACAATTTCTTTCCGCCAACTATAGACGAGAAAATTACTATAATTGTAATGCATATACCTACGATCCATTTAAAAAGCATTATCTCTTCATCGCTTCCCTAACAATATGACTATCTACATATTGCTTAAACTTCACAATTTTTCCGTTCTCAAGTTGCCATACATGAACAAATTCTGCTTCAAATGATTTTCCCGTTTCTTTATAAATTCCTGAATAAACACCTTCAGCAATAATTACATCTTTTCCGTTTACTTCATGATACGTATTTACACTTGCTTTATAATCATCCCATTCTGATCCTAAACGGCTAAATACATTTTCCATTATAGCTTCTACGCCTTTATATGTTCCGCCATACGGGAACCCTTCTGCCTCTGTCCATTCCACTTTTTCAGAGAAGGCTTCTGCTAAATGCTTTGCATTTGAAGAAGCTGATCCTTCATACGTGCTTTTAATAATTTCTAAATTTGATTTAGGCATATTACTTCCTCCCGTTTATTTATTTTTACACAAGACGTAACCAATGTAGTTACATCTTGTGTAAAAAAATATTTAAATTGTTTCATTCGTAATTCATTAGTTGTAATCATTATAGTTACAATATTTCTTCAAGTCAACATTTATAAATAAAATTTACTTCGTTTTCATTACTTTCTCTTTTAAGAAACGATCTACATATCCTTCTGCTTTTACTACGAATAAATACGCACCCATTGATAATAATGCAAGATCTAATTCATATCCTGGATTCTTTCCATCTCCTAATAAACCTGCTGCTCCATTTACCTTTACGATAGCTCCAGCTAAAATAAGAGCGAATAACAATCCTACATATCGTACACCTAAACCGATAATTAATAATATACCACCAACTAATTCAACTGTTGCTACGCCGTATGCAAGGCCACCTGGTAAGCCGATGCTTGTAAACCATCCTGCTACGTTATCGATACCTGATTGAAACTTCGCTAAACCGTGCGCAAAGAACGTTACTCCTAACACGATACGAATAATTAAATTCCCAATATATTGGTTCATTTTGAACTCTCCTTTTCGTTTTGTTATAGTGAACTTTTATTTACAAGTCAAAACAATACGGTATTTCAATTCATTCGTCAAATACTTTTTTAAAGAAAACAAAAAACATTATCCCTTTTACGGATAATGTTTTCTTACAAAATAGCGCTAATTCAAGCTTTTACTCTATCGCACAAAAAAGTTGAAACATTTTTCCAGCGCCAACATACGGCAATAAAGAAATATCCTCTTCTACAACCATTCCAACAACATTCACTTTCTCATCTACAGGTAAATCATGTGTGGCAACTTGCATCTCTCCTGCATATCTACCGTACAATTCATTATCAATTGTAATGCTACCTTTCTTTCTTACAATTGTATGCATCGGCTGTAACATCACTCTATTTCCTTCCCTTGATTCTACAGATCGAATAGCATCACGAGACGGATCTAGTCTATTTGTATGCACTTGCTCCACCACTTTTAATACTTCTTTATCAGTTATAAATGATTTGTAATGCAATGGAATAATCCCTCTACTCGCACTAGCTACTTCTTGCATACTTTCTAAACTTGCGCTTATATCTCCAATCAATACTTTATCAACACCACAATCTTGAACAAGTTCTAAGTATGCTTCAAGCGGGCGCATATTGCGATGTTTTTCTAAAGTCGGTAAACCTTCATATAACGGACCACGTTTTTCCGCATCTCCTGGAATAAATGCCATCGTCTTTATTCCGCACTTCTGTAAATATTGATTTTGCTTTTGTAAGAAGGACTTTGCTAGTCCTGTTTCTGGACGTGGGTAAAAATTATGCCATGCTTCTACATTCTCTACTCTTATATGTTCTGCAAGTAATTCTTTCCAAAATGACTTTGTAATCGTACTCGCATTTAAAGCTACTTTCATCTTATGAGATACGCTTGCAATTTCTTTTGGCGCAATGCCGTAATCCATTCTTAAACCGGTAATACCCCAGTCCAATAGCTCTTCCACATTTTCATATGTTAGCCCTAAATGGTGTAACGATTTTGGAGAAACATCAACCATTAGCTCCAT
Source organism: Bacillus sp. M13(2017) (assembly GCF_002218325.1). Lineage (NCBI taxonomy): Bacteria > Bacillati > Bacillota > Bacilli > Caryophanales > Bacillaceae > Bacillus > Bacillus sp. M13(2017). The sequence continues at coordinate 145,271 of NZ_KZ268512.1, forward strand.
TTCATGTGCAAAAGCTTGTTTCCCTAATATTTGAATTAACTCTTTATACGTATTTGGATCATCTTCTGGAATGTGCAGTGATGTAAAAATAGATGTAAACCCATGTTCCTTCGCTACTTTTAGCCACTCTTCTTGTTTCTCTACTCGTTCTTTTGAAAGATAAATGGAAACTCCGATCATATAAATCTCCCTCTCTATTAATAGAAAAAGAGAAAGGAATCCCTTTCTCTATATGTTTTCTGCCATTTCTTCTTTAAATCCGAAGAAGTACGTAAAGATAAATCCGAAAGCATATGCAATTACTAAACCTAAGAAATATAGTAAATATTTATTGTCAGCAATTAACGGAATTAAAGATAGCCCTGATACGCCAATTCCAAGAGAAGCTGTTTGCATAACTGCTTGGAATGCACCACCGACAGCCGCTCCTAAACAAGCAGTAATAAACGGTTTCCCAAGTGGTAATGTAACCCCGTATAATAGCGGCTCACCAATTCCTAAAAAGCCAACTGGCAATCCACCTTTAATTACATTTCGAAGTCGTTTGTTTTTTGTTTTCACATAAATCGCAATTGCTGCGCCCACTTGGCCAGCACCAGCCATTGCTAGTACTGGTAATAAAGGTGTTACGTGTGTTTGATTAATAAATTCCATATGAATTGGTGTTAAACCGTGATGCAATCCGACCATAACGAGAGGTAAAAATGTTCCCGCAAGTACTGCGCCAGCAAATGCTCCGCCAATATTTAAAATCGCATTAATTCCGCTCGTAATACCATCTGATAAGAAACCTGCTAATGGCTGAATGGCTAACATTGTTACAATACTTACAACTAATACAGTAATGAGTGGTGTCACGATAATATCAACTGCATTCGGCACTGCTTTTCGAACTTGTCTTTCCACTACAACCATAAGCCATGCTGCAAAAATAACTGCGAATAATCCGCCCCGTCCGGGCACTAATGCTTCACCAAACAATTTTACGTTTGCCATCGCCGGGTTGAAAATTAAAATGCCAGCAATTGCCCCAAGAACCGGTGTCCCGCCGAACTCTTTCGCTGTATTCCAACCAACTAAAATTCCTAAGAATGTAAAGATACCGCCGCCAATGAGTAGTAACATTTGTAACCACGTTGCATTTGGATCAGCACCAGCGTTTTTCGCAAAGTTAGCAACCCCGTTTATAATTCCTGACGCAACAAGTCCTGGAATTAACGGAATGAAAATACTTCCTATTTTTCGTAAAAAGTTTTTCACCGGTGTATTATTTTTCTTCTTAATCTCTGATTTCATCTCTTGCCCAATATCTTCAAGGTGATGATCTGCTATCTCACCAATTCGTAGTCCTGTTAAGCCTTCCATTTCAGCTGCTACTTTATTTACTGTTCCTGGACCAACGACAACTTGAAGCGTCTCATCTTCTATAACACCCATAACGCCTTCAACTTTTTTTAAAAGGTCCATATTTACTTTACTTTCATCATGAAGCGTTAATCGTAGTCTCGTCATACAATGAGCAATACTACGAATATTTTTTATTCCTCCAAGTTGCTCCGAAATTTCCTTGGCCATTCTCTCTTCTTTCTTCATAATAGAATCCCCCTCCCTATTATTTTATAGTGCTTTCTTCACAAACCCTTTAGCGTATTTTAGTTTCTCCAGTGCTTCCCCATATTCACACTGCAACAACACCATAACAATGGCAGCTTTTACGTTACGTTCTGCCTTTTCATAATACTCTGCCGCTACTTCATAACTAGCGCCTGTTGCTTCCACAATAATTCGTTTTGACCGTTCTACTAACTTTTCATTTGTGGATTGAACATCTACCATTAAGTTTTTATATACTTTTCCTACACCAATCATCGAAGCTGTTGAAATCATATTCAACACTAATTTTTGTGCTGTACCAGCTTTTAAACGCGTTGATCCTGTTAATATTTCTGCACCTGTCTCTACTTCCACATTTAACTTTGCATATTTACTTATTTCAGCATTTTTATTACAAGAAATACTCGCTGTACTCGCTCCTACACTCTGTGCGTATTTCAAGCCGCCAATTACGTAAGGAGTTCTGCCACTTGCAGCAATTCCAATCACTGTATCTTTCTCATTTAATCCAATACTTTTTAAATCTTCTTCTGCTAACTCTTCGCGATCTTCGGCACCTTCCACCGCTTTAGTAAACGCTTTCAATCCACCTGCTATAAATCCTTGCACCATTTTATCATCCGTGCCAAATGTCGGCGGACATTCCACTGCATCTAGAATACCTAAACGACCACTCGTACCAGCACCAATGTAAATTAAACGTCCCTCTTCTTCAAAAGATTTAATAACAGTCTGTACAACCTTTTCAATTTGTTCTATCTCTTTTTCAACTGCTAACGCAACAGTTCGATCTTCTTCATTCATACTTTGCAACACTTCTTTTATGCTCATCTCATCCAAATTCATTGTTTTCTCATTACGATGTTCTGTCGATAAATTTTCTAACATATTGCCACCCTCTTTGAAATTATATTTCACACTTTTATTATAACTTTAAGAAACTAAAAATCAATTACTCTTTCTTATTTTATGAAATAAAATTTCACGACATGACATATTTTTGTCAAAGATAATAAAGTGAAACTTTAATCAGTGTGGGTTTTGTTCATCCCCACTGATTATTAGCCCGCACCAATCGGGCATTTACGGGCAGTTGATCCCCACCTAACTTTCTTTGCTTCCGCTGAATTTTGAAGTGAGGGTCTTACTGCCCGGCAAATAGGGGGATAAAAAAAGATGAGTCTCCTCATCTTTTCTTCTACTTTAACTTCCGTAACCGCAACGCTTCTTCTCGTGTCTCCATAAATTGATTCAATACTTTATTACCAATTCGATTGAAAGTAATCACATATAAAGCATCGATCATATTCAATTGCGTCATTCTCGAAGCAATACTCGCAATACGATGATCTTGTTCTACATCTGGCATACAAAGGCGAATATCCGCTTCTTTATATAACGGTGATGATTGATCTAGTTTCGTAATTCCAATAACAGTTGCACCTTGTCTCTTTGCATACTGCGCCATTTCAAGCACATCTTTCGTTCGACCAGATGTTGAAATCGCAACAAATATATCGCCTTCTTTTAAATTCGTCACAAGCGGCAACATCATATGAAAATCAGATAGCATCATCGCTGTAAATCCGAGCCTTGTAAATTTATAAGCTCCGTCCATCGCCGGAGTAGCTGATCCGCCTACTCCATAAAAGATAATTTTATCGGCATTTACAATACGATCTGCAGCTTTTTCAAGTTCTTTTTTATCTATCGCCGTCACGCTCGCCTCAATTGCAGCTTTATTCACATAAGTAACTTTATTAAATAAATCATACGGTCCATCTTCTGTATTCATCACTGAAAAATCGTTAATATTATAATCAGCAATCGTTAATTCACGAACGAGTGCTATCTTAAATGCTTTAAAACTTCCGATTCCAATCGATTTACAAAAGCGAACGACACTCGCTTCACTTGCGCCTGCATTCGTTGACACTTCTTTCGTCGTTAAATTCGGTACAATCTCTGCATTCTCCATTATGTACATGGCAACCTTCTTCTCAGCTGGTGAAAATTGATCCATATTACTTTCAATTTTAAATAGTAATGTTGAAGCTTTCACTATTTAACCTCCACTTCTTACGGTTGCGTTCACTTATTTTCTCTTGCTTCAAGAAGGTAATAACCATCATCGCCAGGAGGATGAAACACATTTACAATGCGATTCCCTTTTTGATAAACAGTTCTTTCCCCTTCTGTCCACTTCTTTTCCCAACCGTTCATCCAAATCGCAACATCAGGTAAAAAAGCAGTATATTTCAGCTTCTGACCGTACTCACCATCTGCTTCTTCCGAAAAAATAGAAACCGGAAAATCTTTCACTTTTGATTCTTTCCATGCAGTAAATGGTATACATACTGCAATAAGTACGATTACACCAATAACCTTCTCCTTCGTAATCTTCACACTTCCCTCTCCTTGTCATATCACATACATAGATTTTACCATAATTACAAACCCTTCATGCTATATGATCATTGCTTTTGGGAATAAAAAAAGAGCTTACCTACATCAGATAAGCCCTTCCTCTCTATACAAAATATTTCTTCAAAAGTGGCGGTGTAATAATCGTCGTCAATATAACAACAATAACAATCGCTGTGAAATTTTCTTTCGCTAATAAATTCGCCGTAAGTCCATTTGCAGCGATGATAAGCGCTACTTCACCACGTGATACCATCCCCGCGCCAATACTAATAGAAGATTGGAGATTAAATCCTGTCAGCCTTGCTCCTAAACCTGATCCGATTAACTTTGTGAAAATCGCAATGAGAGTCATAATAATAATGAACCAAAGCTGGCTTCCAATACCTTGAAATGTAATTTCCATTCCGATACTTACGAAGAATACTGGAACAAATATTGCATAAGCAATCGGTTCAATTTTATGTTCCACTTCATGCTTATACTCTGTTTGAGAAATAGCAATTCCCGCTGCAAACGCTCCAATAATACCTGCAATTCCCATCATTTCACTGTAATAAGAAAAAGAGAAACAAATAATAAGAGCCGCGCTAATTAACGCTTCTGTTACACGAAGCGGTACAAGCATTTTCATAATCCAAGGAACGACTTTCCAAGCAATAAAAACAATACTTACAAAGAAAATAATTTTCTTTACAATGACAAGTGTTATATTCACATCTTGTGTTCCTAAAAAACTCATTACAAATGCCAATAAAATAACGACAATGACATCATCAAATACGGCAGCACCTAAAATTGTTGTACTTTCTCTCGTATTCATTTTTCCTAGATCACGTAGCGTCTGGACCGTAATACTAACCGATGTTGCGCAAAGTAATAACCCTAAAAAAATGGCATGGGACTGTATTAATCCAAACAGCAATCCTGTTACATAACCACCGATGAAAGGAAAAATAATTCCACCGGCCGCTACTGCAAACGACGATTTCAAATTCCGATTTAACTCTTCTAAATCTGTTTCAAGTCCCGCCATAAACATAAGTAACAAAACACCAATCTCACTCAGTTCATCGATCAGTTCAGAACTATTAATAATACCAAGTACAGCCGGACCGATAATAATACCGACAATTAACTTACCAAGTACAGAAGGCTGACCAAGTCTCACACTAATGTCACCAGCTAATTTCGTACAAAGTAAAATGACGACAAGTTCAAAATAAAATAACATAGCATCTGCTCCTACTTTAACTTTAATCAGTGGGGTTCTCCATCCAAGTAGATTATTAACCCCCGTCCATTTCTGCAAGTAGTTTCCCCTATTGATCCGCATTTTATTTGTCATATTTTTATTTGACAAAATATTCTGAATTATATTAAGATTAATCCAGCAATTTTAAAAAAAACTACATACCATAACTGCACCTCCACTTCCTTACTTACTCTTTTTTAATGGGCTCATACTATAGTCGCAGTTATGGAAATAAAAAAATGGGGGGAGAGTCCAAAGTGAAGTCATTATTACGAAAAAAAGCGCTTAGTACTGAATCACCAAAGCAGCTAGATAGAACATTAACTGCACTCGATTTAACATTTTTAGGAATCGGCGCCGTAATTGGGACAGGGATCTTTGTATTAACAGGTATTGTTGCAGCAAAACATTCTGGTCCTGGTATTATGCTATCATTCCTTATTGCTGCATTTACTTGTGCTTGTGTAGCCTTTTGTTATGCTGAATTTGCTTCTTCTATTCCTGTCTCAGGAAGTGTGTATACTTACGCATACATGACAGTCGGAGAAGTTGTCGCCTTCATCGTCGGATGGTGTTTAATGCTCGAATATTTACTTGCCGTTGCAGCAGTAGCTGTCGGTTGGTCTGGTTATTTGCAATCTTTACTACAAGGGTTCAATATACACCTGCCCGCCATAATCGCCTCAGCCCCCGGCGTAGGAAAAGGTGGTCTCATCGATTTACCAGCTGTTTGTATTTTACTCATCATTACTGCCCTTTTAAGTTTTGGTATACGCGAAAGCGCACGCATTAATAATATTATGGTTCTTATCAAGTTAGCCGTTATTATCGCTTTTATCGTAGCAGGCGCAAAATATGTAAAACCTGAAAACTGGACACCGTTCATTCCATTCGGATACGACGGTATTATTACTGGCGCTGCCACTGTGTTTTTCGCCTTTTTAGGTTTTGATGCAATCGCAACCGCTGCGGAAGAAACGAAAAAACCACAGCGTGATTTACCAATTGGTATTATTGGTTCCCTTCTTATTTGTACTATTTTATATATGATTGTATCTTTCGTTTTAACAGGTATGGTTCCTTATACACAATTAGACGTTTCTGATCCAGTTGCATTTGCATTGCACTTCGTTGGTGAAGATGCAATTGCAGGACTACTCGCTGTTGGAGCGATGACTGGAATGACGACCGTCCTCCTAGTCGTGATGTATGGACAAGTTCGCGTTTCATATGCGATGAGCCGTGACGGTCTACTTCCAAAAGCGTTAGCACGTGTAAATAAAAGAGTAAAAATCCCTTTATTAAATACATGGATTACTGGCGTCATTGCCGCTTTATTAGCAGGCCTTTTAGACTTACATTTGCTAGCGAATTTAGTAAATATCGGTACATTAACAGCCTTTACATTCGTTTGCTGCGCTGTACTTATTTTACGAAAAACACATCCTGACTTAAAACGTGGATTCCGTACACCTTTCGTACCTGTACTACCAGTTGTCGCGATTCTTTGCTGCTTATATTTAATGATCAATTTGTCTAAAACAACATGGATTAGCTTTGCAGTTTGGCTTATAGTCGGCTTATGCTTCTATTTCTTCTACTCTAGGAAACATAGTCATTTAGCTAACGAAAAAACAGATGATGAACAGAAAAAAGCATAACAAAATAGCTCGCCGATAAAACGGCGAGCTATCTTTCTGTATTATTATATTTTTTCGTTAACGATTGTAAAATGAAAAATATGCCGATGCAAGCTGTAAACCATGCCCAATTTCCTATTGGTGTCGAGTATTTGACCATTCCAATACCCACAAGCACTAAGAAAATAATCACCTGATATATGAGCTTCCATTTTTGCATATATTCCCTCCTTTACTTCGTCCCCTTCTTTTTCTTCTTCCAGGCATTCAAACTATCAAAGAAGAAGTTAATAAATAACGTTCCTAATCCTGCTAATAAAAACGTCATTAAGAATAAAACCCAAATACTTTTATCTTTTAATAAATAATATCCTACAAGGAGCACAACCGCGATCCATACATATTCAAGAATTCTTTTTAGCTTTTTCTGTTCCAAATTATTCGCTCCTTCTTTATATGCTACTTTTAGTATAACAAAAAAGAAGCCTATCATGATAAGCTTCTTTTCTTCTCTCTTATTTGTTCATACTTTTTTCAACGAGTGAAATCGCATATTCCATCGTACGATTCATCGTTTCTACTTGTGTATCTTTTACTTTCGCATCTTTTAACACAGATTCTGCTACTGTAATTTTTTGACTCAATGATTTCACTGAACCGTCCATTACATTTGCAGCTTGCGCTTTTTTCACTACTGCTTTTGCAGATTCAATATTAATTTGTAATTTTTCTTTCGGTGTTTTCGGTTGTTCTACTACTTTAGATTGTACAAATGTTACATTAGCTGTTTTTAATTCGTTATACGTTTGAACGATTTGCTCTCCCGTACTCCCTACATTTTCAAATGCTTGCTTTGCTATGTTAAAGCTTTTCTCTAATTCTTGAAATGCTTCTTTTGAATATTGACCTGGCTTGTCACCAAACTCATACGTACCAGCTAACACTTCTTTTACTTTTCCAAGCTCTTCAAATAGCGCATTTACTTGCTCTAACTTCGTACGGTTAGAAAACTCATTGTACGCTGCTAATACTTCTGAAGAACTTAAAGCTTTACTATATAATTTTGCTAACGCGATTTGTCCATTTAACGGAATACTACCATTTCCGTTACTATCAGGATCCGCTCCAAATGCAAATGGTACGTTCGGGTTATAAACTTTCCCTTGAGCTGACTGACTATTTACTTTTTTACCATCTACGTAAATTGCCACTTCGCTTCCGTTATATGTTCCTGTTAAATGATACGTTTTGTTCGCTTCCAATTGAACGCCAACACGTTTGTAGCTACCGCCAATGTGAGCCCATAATTCAACATATCCACTTCCTGTAGACTCAAAACCAATTCCGCCGCTCTCTGTATTTTGCAAAATACCTTGCCCGCGAATTTCATTCATTGAAAACACAGTTTCTAACGTAAACGTATTTGCTATTTTCTCTTTTTGTGCTGCTGAAAATGGAAGATATCCAAATGTATTTGCTTTTCCGTTTAACTTCATAGCATTCTTCTTCAATGCTTTATCATATTCAATAACCACATTGCCCTTCACATCACCTTTTGTACCAAATGGTGAATTGTCTTTAAATGTACCATCTGCAAAGTTTACATCAAAAACATCCGCTTTTGGTACTTTCACATTCGGGTCAATATTATCTTTTTTTGTAGTAATTTCTGCTGTTAACGGCTGCGCGGTTTCATTGCCAAATGAATCAATCGCAACTACTTCAAGTGTATATGTTTTCCCACCCTCTAACCCAGCAAGCGTAAACGTAAGATCTTTTGGTACTGGATCACGATAAAACTCTGAGAATGCTAATAACTTGTTTTTAATCTCTCCCGTTTGTTTATCCTTCGCTTGTACGCGATACGAATGAACGAGAAGGTTGTCCAATGCTTGTGGGAATGTTACTGTTGCTGCATTTTCTGTTACATTTGATACTGATAACTTCGCATCTGTCGAAAAAGATGGTTTTTCTTTATCACGATCTTCTACATGTGTAAAAGTTTCTTTCTTTGCTGGTAATTTAATTTTCCAAGGCTCACCTGTCCAAGAATTTGTATGGAAATCACGACGATTAATCGTTACTTCTTTATCGTCTACTTCTACTAATAAACCTTGGCTTAATGCACGCGATTCTAAAGGAATATTCCCTTGCACTTTACCGCCCTCTACCTCCATATAGCTTACAGAAGACGTACCAACAGATGTAAAGTCTTTTTGATGAATCGACCTTGGATCATCTAATGGATAATGTGAATGACCTGAAAACGTAATGACTTGTGGGTATTCTTTTAATACTGCATTAATTTTTGCACTATCCTTCGTTCCCCATTCTTGGCTACCGTACACTGTATCTTTAATATGTTGATGTAAAAATACGAAAATCGGTTTTTCTGGGTCATCTTTTTGCGCCTTTGCCATCTCTTCTTTTAACCAATTAATTTGCTTGTCCGAATAATACCCATGTGTCGTTTCATTTTCTGGAGACATTACGATAAAATGATAACCTTTTACCACTTTATGATAATAAATTGATTCCATACCTGTTTTTTCTAAGAAACGCTTCTGTGCTCCCTCTACGGATAAACCGTTCCAATAATCATGGTTACCTAGAGAATTCATTCGTACCGCATCTTTATTTGCATTGTCATTATACACTTGCATGAAACGATCATATTGCTGCACAGACCCTGAATCAGTAAAATCTCCTACAATTACGAACGCATCTTGCTTTGGTGCAAGCGTATTGAACTGTTCAATCGCTCTTTTCCAGCGAAACATATCATCTGTTCCACTATTTTTAATATGAACATCACTTACAACAGGGAAAACTATTTTCTTCTCACTTGGTGCCTTTTCTTGCTTTTTCTCTTCCGCTTTGACTGATGTACTCCACGGAAATGATACAAATGCTAATACAAAAACCATTAATAATCCAATAAGGCCTTTTACTTTTCTTAAAGCATTTCTGTCCACGTGAATCCTCCTCATAATAATTGATTCATTACAAGGGCTATTTTATCTAATACATGTTAATGTCGTTTAAATAACAAATGAACTTTATTAGATTTTTGTAAATATACAGTTAATTAGAAATTAAGTCCAACATTACTTGTACTATTGTATACAACCACCTTTTGTCTAAAAGAGTCTGATCATTCTTTTCCTATGACTATTCACATATAATCTTTTCTATAACACTAATGATAAGTTAAGGTTTAAGCCTATTAGACAATCTTAATTTTTAATATTTCCTTCTTTTTTTAACACATCGGCCATACTTTTACATTTAATAGTAGTAAAAGACAACTTAAAAGGAGGGGTTGTATTGAAGAATAAAAAAAATATTGGCTGTTTCGCTCCTTTATCTATTATTTGTCCAGACCCTTGTCCACCGTCCCCTCCTCCAAATCCAAATTGCGAGCGAGTAAAAAATGAATTTGCAGGGAATTTCCTCATAACTAATAACACCATCCCCTCTGCCAAAGATGCATCACAATCAATGATACTATGGCAAAGTGATGGGATACTACTTATATCAGGTACTGTCTCGGTTTACAATAGTACTAGCAGCACCGAAGCAATTACAATTCAAATCATTGGAACAGTAACCAATATTTTCACTGTGTTTCCTGGTAATACAATATCGTACACAGGAAAAGACCTACAGTCGATCAATATTATCAATATAACAAGTAATCTTTCACTATATTTAGAAGGCAAGTACTGTTGCGAATTTACATGTTGCTTATAGAATACCAATTTCATTATTTCCTTAATATAAAAAGCATACCGTTCACGGTATGCTTTTTATGAGATTGGATAACGTACTGTAATACAAAACTCTCCTTGATTAACAGTCGTTCCTGTCGTAGTAATTCGGACAGTAGTAAAATATCGGACAGTGAAAGTACCACTACTTTGTGGTTGTACAGTAATTGTATCAACTACTGTTGCACCTACTAAAAAATCAACTGTAATCGGGTTGGCACCTACATCATATTTCACATAACCTGAACCATATACTTCTTGCGTGATATTATTTGTATATACAATTTGAGTACCAGCACCTGTAATAGACCAGTCTGTACATACTTGATCTTGCACAAGTGTTTTATTAGAACAACAAGACAAACTGGAACTTCTCATTCCCATTTCGATCCTCTCCTATTCTGCTATGAAAGTGGATAACGTGTTGTAATACAAAATTCTCCCTGATACGTTCCAGCAGGTGTTGCAGGTAACACAACTTGTATAATATCAAAACGACGATACGTAAACCCGATACTCGTTCCTGGATTTAATGTTTGTGTATCTATTACAGTACCAGCAGAATCAAGTACCTCTACAGTAATTGGGCCTGGTCCAACATCATATTTAACAAAACCAGTACCAATTACGTTTTGGTTAATATTATTTGTATAGAGAACATTATCAATTGCTGTTGCAACTACAGTAGCAGACCACGGACTACACACTTTATCTTGCACATAATTTTTATCTGGACAACAAGTTAATGCTGACCCTGAGCACTCACAAGACATAGTTGTTTCCCCTCTCTCTTTTATATTCCCTATATGTGTATGTCCCTCAGAGTCTTTTGCCTGTACTATTCATCTATTTTCAAAAAATATTCAAATGACTAGATAGATTCCGTTTTGTTTCTTTTCTTCATATATTTATAGACAAAGATACTAGCAACGATAAGAATAACGCCCCCTAATATCGGTAGCATATATTGCCCAACAACATCTGCTGCTTTTTCCCAATGCGGACCTAATTTCATTCCAAAATAAACATACAAAGTCGTTAACGGGAACATTGCTATAAATGTATATATGCTAAATTTCCATATATTCATTTTCGCCATACCACACGGAACCGAAATAAGCGTTCTAACTCCCGGTACAAAGCGTCCAACAAATGCTACAACTGGTCCATATTTCTCAAAGAAATCATCCGCTTTTTGAATTTGTTCTTCTTTAATAAAGAAGTATTTCCCGTATTTTATTAATAGAGGACGACCGCCGTAATAACCGAGTGCATATAACGTTAAAGGTCCTGTCGTTCCGCCCAGTGTTCCAGCTAATACAGCGAGCCAAAAATTCATATCTCCCTCGTACACCCAATACCCAACCATGGGCAAAACTACTTCTGCTGGAATAAATTCAAACGTTAATGCTAACACAACTCCAAAATAAGAAAACTGCTTTAAAAACTCGATTATATCTAAAATCATTTGCTCCATATTTTTAACTCCTATCCTACGTTTACGTTATGCTTTTCTTGTAATTGAACTGGCGCCATTTTTACAATTCGGTTCAAAATAAATAACACAATTCCAATATCATCTAAAATACCGATAAACGGTAAAAAGTCTGGAATTAAATCAAGCGGCATCGCTACATAACCAACTAAAAAAGCGATAGATAAAATTTTCTTCTTTATTGAAACCTCTTTTGAAGTGAAAAAGTCAAATAGGAATGGAACAAATCGGCGAACATGAAATACAACTCTTAATCTACTAATAAGTTTTTTCATTTTTATTTCTCCTCTCTTTGTATACGAAAAGGACCCTACCAAATATGGTAAGGGTCCTCAAAAAGACAATAAGGGGCCTTTACCATTGCTGGTAAAGGTCTCACTAACAACGAAACGTTGCCAATAAAGCCGAGGGTTTCTCCCTGTAATGACGACTTTACTGTAATAAGTTACTCCCCTTTATACACAATTTTATACAATCACATTAAAATATTTCAGAGAGCTTGTCAATATATTTTATATCCCAATCCCTTCCGTAAAAAACAAAAAACGTATAGGAAATTTCTTACTATCTCATAATATACATAACCATTTTTGAACGAAAGGAGATGTTTCATTTGCATACCGTCTGGAAAGGTGCACTTTCACTTGGACTATTAAATATAGGAATTAAACTATACAGTGCCGTAGAAGAAAACGATATAAAATTTTTAAGTCTCCATAAAGAATGCTTAACACCTATTAAATATAAAAAATTTGCTCCTGATTGTACGGATGAAGAAATTGATGATACAGATATTGTAAAAGCCTATGAATATGCACCTCATAAATACATTATTATGGATGAAAAAGAATTAGCTGAGTTGCAAAAAGCTCACGAACCACGATCCATTCGGATTATATCTTTTGTCCAAAATAACGAAATCGATTCTGTTCTTTATGACCGTTCTTATTTTATAGGTCCTACCCCAGGACATGAAAAATCCTATTTATTATTAAAAGAAGCTCTTGAACGTACAAATAAACTTGGGCTTATTCATATTTCTATTAGAAAAAAACAACATTTAGCTATTATCCGTAACTTTGAAGATGGGCTAATGTTACAAACCATCCACTACCCTAATGAAATTCGCGAAATAACAAATACACCTAACTTACCAAGTAACGAAAATTATCCTATACAAAAACAAGAACTCACCGCAGCAATTAATTTAATCCACCATCTTACAAATCCTTTTGAACAAGAAATGTATACAGATGAATATAAAGAAGCCCTTACCGAATTAATCGAGAATAAAATTGAACAACAGGAAAAAACTGAAACAATCTCTCCAGCTCCGAACATCATTAATATTATGGAGACATTACAGGCAAGCATTGAACAAGCAAAAATAAAAAGAGACAATAAAACAGACAAAGAGGCCAAATAAAATTGGCCTCTTTGTCTTTAAAGCGGATTACATTTTGGCATTTCAAGTCCAGACGATTGAGCTAGTTTTAATAAGTAGTAACATTCCTCTCTTGCCATATGATCTGCCATTCTAGCTGATAATACACTTAATACTTCATTCGATAACTCGAGCTCTTCCACTTCATGTAAAAAATGCGAAAATAATTTCAATTCAAGTGAAACATCTTTCGTAAACTTCTTTAATGCTGGAAAATGATGAAGCTCCGTTCGTAAATATCCAGTCATCTCAACTGCCTTTAAGTAAAATTGTTCAAAATGCTTCGTAAATTCTTCGCTTTTCTCTTTCAATTTTTTTTCAACAAGATCTAGCCCACCAGAAATAGAACCTGCATGACCAGCCGCATCTGTTAACCAAACGAGATGATAATGTAATTCATGAAAAACAGGCGGAACTTCCCCTTTCTTCAAAAACTCTAAAACCGTTATATACTCTTCCACTTCGTTTACCATATGATTAATAAAAGTTGGCGTAAAATGAATAGTAATTTTCCCTTCCAGCTGTTTCTGTATAGTATCTAATTTAAACGCCCGAATCTCCTTAGCGGCTTGTTCTGCCTCTTTGGAGAATACCATCAGATTCACATTGCGAACTTTATTTAACAGATTCGTAAATGTTTCAACAAAGTAAGTAGCTTTCTTTATATCCTCTTTTTCCTTCGGAGCTAATGCATCCAGTAAAAATTGTGCATGATCAGTAAGTACCTTTAGCCAAAATTGATGCTCAAACAACGCACTTTCTTCATAACTTCTCTCCACTAAATCCCCTCCGTTTATTCATCCTTCTCTATCACTTGAAGTTTATATCCATCTGGGTCTTGTACTACAATACTCTTCTCACTTTTGTTTTCTATATATAAAATTTCATAAAACGTTAGCTTCTTTTTTAACTTCTCTATGTTAGAAATTGAAAATGTTATAACCTCGCATAAATTCGTAACACTCTTTTCTCTTCCTCCTAACATGCGATTCATAACAAAACTAATTCTCGTTGAATCGATATCATACCAAACCCCTGTAACATCTAATTGCGGCCTCAATGAACTAGGTGTTATTCCTAAAATCCCTTCGTAAAAATACAGAGTTTCCTTTAAGTTCTTTACTTCTAACACGATTAAATTCTTTACATTCTCCACATTCATTCCCCCTGTACTTATTACTTTTTTATATGTGTCATAAATGCTCATTATGTCTGAATACAATACGTAGTGATGAAGATATAGGGAGGTTTATTAATGGATAAATACATGAAATCATATGTGCCATATCATAGCCCTCAAGATCCTTGCCCTCCTATTGGGAAAAAATATTACTCTACCCCTCCTAATTTATATTTAGGTTTTCAACCGCCAAATTTACCACAATTCTCACCGAAAGAAGCACTACAAAAAGGAACTTTATGGCCTGTTTTTTATGATTATTACGAAAATCCTTATAAAAAAGGGCGGTGACTACTGACGTGAATCAACCACTACCAGAAGAGTATTATCGACTTTTAGAGAATCTCCAAGAATTAGACTTTGTATTAGTTGAACTAACTCTTTACTTAGACACCCACCCAGACGATACAGCAGCTATTAACCAATTTAATGATTTTTCCTATAAACGAAGAGTATTAAAACAACAGATGGAAGAAAAATATGGACCGCTTCAACAGTATGGAAATAGCTATTCTAATGCCCCTTGGGAATGGAGTAAAGGTCCTTGGCCATGGCAAATATAAAGGAGAGAAACTATGTGGATTTATGAAAAAAAATTACAATACCCTGTTAAAGTAGGAACTTGTAATCCAGCACTTGCCAAATTATTAATTGAGCAATACGGTGGTGCAGATGGAGAATTAGCTGCTGCACTACGTTACTTAAACCAGCGTTATACCATTCCTGATAAAGTCATTGGCCTCCTTACCGATATTGGTACAGAAGAATTTGCGCATCTTGAAATGATTGCTACGATGGTTTATAAGCTGACAAAAGATGCGACTCCTGAACAGATGAAGGCAGCTGGTCTCGACCCTCATTACGTCGATCATGACAGCGCACTTCATTACCATAACGCAGCTGGTGTTCCATTTACTGCAACCTATATACAAGCTAAAGGTGATCCAATTGCCGACCTATACGAAGATATTGCAGCTGAAGAAAAAGCGCGTGCCACATATCAGTGGCTTATCAACCAATCTGACGATCCCGACATAAATGACAGCTTACGCTTTTTACGCGAACGAGAAATTGTCCATTCCCAACGCTTCCGAGAAGCCGTTGAAATTTTAAAAGAAGAACGCGATAGAAAAATATATTTTTAATACACGTATCCTAGCGATATGTGTTTTTTTCACGTTAAAAGTTAAATCCTTCCTATTAAACATACAAATAGTATATTTATTCGATTTAATGCATTATTTTTTAATTTTTTCAAAATTCCCTATTGCTTTCTAGTCATCAGACCTTTAAAATAATAACAGTTACTCGACAAATTATTTGAATTTTCGACAAAAATACTCATTAGGAGGATTTTCTTTATATGCGTACAACTTTGAAACCAGCGCAAATACTTTCGATTAGTTTATTACTATTCGCAGTTTTCTTCGGTGCTGGTAATATGATTTTCCCACCCCTTCTTGGTCTTTCTTCCGGAGAAAATATGTGGGTTTCCATTACAGGATTTATTATTACAGACGTCGGTTTATCTTTACTTGCTATCGTTGCTGTTGCCCTTGCTGGTGGTAGTTTTAACACTTTAGCGAGCCGTGTTCATCCAAAATTCGCAGCAGTATTCGCTATCATTATTTATCTTTCAATCGGCCCACTATTTGTTATTCCACGAACTGGATCTGTATCTTATGAAATTGGGATTGTACCACTTTTCACAGATCAATGGTATTCTATGTTAGTTTTTAGTGCGATTTTCTTTACAGTCGTTTACTTCTTATCATTAAATCCATCCAAGCTAGTAGATCATATCGGTAAAATATTAACGCCAATTTTACTTGTAATTATTGCAATTATGGCAACAAAAGCGATTCTTTCACCAGGAACGTTTGCAGAGCCTATCGGTGACTATAAAGACATCCCGTTTTTCAAAGGATTTCTTGAAGGATTTTTAACGTTAGATGCAATTGGCGCTCTCGTTCTATCAACAATTGTTGTAAATGCAATTCGTCAAAACGGTATACAAGAGAAGAAATCTATCGCAAAATATACAATCATTTGCGGAAGCATCGCTGCTCTATTCTTAACAATTGTTTACTTCTTACTCGGTTATATCGGAGCTTCAAACGGAAACTTAGGGCAATTCGAAAACGGTGGTCAACTATTAGCTACTGTTATGTATCAATTCTTTGGGACAAGCGGTAATATTTTATTAAGTATCGCCATTATCTTCGCTTGTTTAACAACGGCAATTGGTGTTGTAAGTGCATTTGCAAATTACTTCACAACAGTGCTAACAAATGTTTCATACAAAAAGCTTGTACTATACGTTTGTATCTTTAGCTTCGTTATTTCAAACTTAGGATTAAGCTTATTAATTAAAATCACACTACCTGTATTAATTATTTTGTACCCAATTACAATCATTTTAATTTTCGTATCATTTATCGATAAATATACGAAACGTAAACCTTCTGTCTACATCGGAGCGATGATCGCAGCATTTATTATTAGCTGTATTCATGCACTTGATAATGTGGGAATGATACCAAGTTTTATCGCTAATATCGTACACACGATTCCTTTTTATAACTTAGGGATCGGCTGGATCGTTCCAGCAATCATCGGTGGTATAATTGGATACTTTATTCCGCAAACAGAAGCTGAAGGCGAAGTTTCTACAAAATAAAGAAAAGAAGCAAGCATGTATTAAAATGTACCCTATAGAATAGACACTTGAAAAAAGTCTATTCTATAGGGTATTTCTTGTATAATAAAAGGAAAATTGGGATCGGAGAATGTTGAAAATGACAAAAAAACTATTTA
>NZ_KZ268513.1:0-162750 GCF_002218325.1 Bacillus sp. M13(2017)
CTATAATCATAAAAGAATTAAGGCAAAATTAAAGGGTATGAGCCCAGTACAATACCGGGCTCATACCCTAGAGGCTGCCTAATGAAACGACCTGTCTAACTTTCGGGGGTCACTTCATAAAGAGAACTGACTTCTATTTGGATCATTATAGTTACTATAAAATTTTCACTTTAACAGTTTGTCTTCCCCAATTCATAGCTTTACTTTTTGAACCCATTAATACATCAATACGATTACCTTTAATTGCACTTCCAGTATCACCAGCGATAGCTTCTCCATAACCTTCTACCCATACTTTAGATCCTAACGGGATTACTTTCGGGTCAACTGCGATAATTCTCATATTCGGATTTGCCGTTAAATCATGCCCCATCGCAGTTAAAACGCGTCCACCATATGTACCATTTTCACTTGGATCAGCAGTATACGCTGTCGCTACTACCGTTAATTCACGTTTAGCAGACTGTATGTTGTTTTTAGATGTTTCTTTCGCTCTCTCTTCTTCTTTAGCCTTTGCTATTTCTCTTGCTTTTTCTTCTTCTTTAGCTTTTGCTATTTCTCTTGCTCTCTCTTCTTCTTTAGCTTTTGCTATTTCTCTTGCTTTCTCTTCTTCTTTAGCTTTTGCTATTTCTTGCTCTCTCTCTTCTTCTTTAGCCTTTGCTATTTTTCTTGCTTTTTCTTCTTCTTTAGCTTTTGCTATTTCTCTTGCTTTCTCTTCTTCTTTAGCTTTTGCTATTTCTCTTGCTTTCTCTTCTTCTTTAGCTTTTGCTATTTCTCTTGCTTTTTCTTCTTCTTTAGCTTTTGCTATTTCTTGTGCTTTTTCTTCTTCTTTAACTTTTGCCTCTTCTTTAGGCTTTGCTATTTCTTTCGCTTTTACTTCTTCTTTAACTTTTACTTCTTCTTTAACTTTTACTTCTTCTTTAGGCTTTACTATTTCTTTAGGCTTTACTATTTCTTGCACTTTCGGTTCTTCTTTAACTTTTACTTCTTCTTTAGGTTTTACTATTTCTTGCGCTTTCGGTTCTTCCTTAACTTTTACTTTCTCTGATACTATTGCCTCTTCTTTAGGCTTTACTATTTCTGGTGCTTTCGTTGTTTCTTTCACTTTTGCTACTTTCTGCGTCTTTACTTCTTTCTTTTCTTTAACTGATTTTTGTACTTTCGCTACTTGCTTTGTTTTCTCTTCAGTTTTCTTTTCAGTTGGTGCTGTACTTGATAGGAAAGAAACGTTTGCATAAGCAGTTTTTCCTTTATACTCAAATTGCAGCCATCCGTCTTTTACTTGATGCGTTGATTCAATTACATCATCTTTTTTTAGTCTGCCAAGAATTTCTGAATCTGTGTTTGCTTCAGTACGTACATTTAACAAATCCGC
The DNA here is from genome assembly GCF_002218325.1 of Bacillus sp. M13(2017). Taxonomy (NCBI): domain Bacteria; kingdom Bacillati; phylum Bacillota; class Bacilli; order Caryophanales; family Bacillaceae; genus Bacillus; species Bacillus sp. M13(2017). Next base: position 1,376 of record NZ_KZ268513.1, read on the forward strand.
CGTTACATGATACACATCTTTTGTAAACTCCGAACTAACAAACACTTCTTTACCGTTTAACTCAATTTTTGACCAGCCATCTTCGGTATTTATGACTTTTAACTCTTGCCCATTCTTTACTTTTTCGACCACTTTTGATTCTGTAGTCGGTTTTTCACGTACGTTAAGTACATCTGCTGTTACGATTGTTTCTGCGGTAGCAGTTGTGGTAAACGCCCCCAATCCAAAAACAGTTGCGGTTGCTGCGCCAATTACTTTTTTCATATTAGCCTCCATTATATTTTTTTGAATTTTATCAAATGCCTCCGTAAAATTGTATAATTTTACATAATATCAAAACATTTGCAACAATATATTAATATTGTTTAATATACTGTTATTAAAACTCCTTACTCCAATACTATCAAATTCTCATTTCTAATTCTATATATTATAGATCTCCTTATCTTTTATAAAAGCTCCATGCCCTTCTTCACACTAAATAGTTGTGGCAATTCCCGCCAAAAATAAACTTACGATTGCTAAAATTTGAGTAGCGACTATAGCCCCTCTTAAATGAAACTTATAATCTTTATATCCTTTCATACCTTCCGTACTAGGAATCACAACAAACCTTGGAGTAATCCAGCAAAAAATTAGCCAATCAATTATAAGTAAATCTACTAAATTGAAAATCATTAAAATACCAAAAGTGTGTAAATAGGCATCCATATACATTAATTTTTCATGCTTATGTAGTATATATGTAGAAACGAAGGGACTACCGAAAAGAATAGTATTATATACAATATTAAAATAAATGGTTTGCTTTCTTTCATGAATCGATTTTGGAAAAACTACTTTTTGAATATCTTTCGGATAATCAGTTAACGAAAGTCGAGGATTATAATATAAGGACCCTAAAATCATTACGGATAGTACAATAGACATGATGACACCAACGTACATCATTTGCTCAAATTGATTCATATGCTTCATTCACCCTTTTCTGTAATTACTATGATGGTCATTCACTTAATTACATATTGTATGTACGTATATAATCAAAAATTAACAACTAGCTTTAACACCAAAGCAAAATTGTTGCAATGCAAATGTAAATTTAATACAGTGGAAGCCTAATTGATACAGATAGGATTGGTGAAACCTATGAAAATTGAACATATTGCAATTTGGGTAAATGACTTAGAATGTATGCGTGATTTTTATATAAAATACTTTAACGGTAAAGCAAACTCGTTATACCATAATGAAATGAAACAATTTGAATCTTATTTTATCACGTTCGAATCTGGAGCAAGGCTTGAACTTATGCGTAAAAAAGGGGTTGAAAATAAGCCTAATTTAAACATAACTGGCTATGCTCATATGGCTTTTTCTGTCGGTAGTGAAGAACGAGTGAATGAACTGACAAAGGTGATAAAAGATGCTGGTTATCCTTTATTAAATGGACCACGTTTTACTGGAGATGGCTATTATGAAAGTGTAATAGGTGATCCAGAAGGCAATCAAATAGAAATTACGATTTAACTTACCCTTTTTTACCACCTCCATATTTTCCCGCGGATTAGGCGGTGCTGTTGCTGAGGTGCCAAATGGGGCAACTGCTTACTTTTACCGAAAAGCACTATCAAACATGTCAATATTCGCTACTTGGGAGCAACCAGAAGGTGCCGCTGGAAGTATTCGATGGGTTGAAGACTTCCGCTTAGCGATGCTTCCATTTACAAAAGGTGTCTACGTTAATACGCCTGACCTATCCATTAAAAATTGGCCAGATGCATACTTCAGTTGTAACTTTGACCGATTAATGAAAGTAAAAGCGAAATATGATCCGAAAAATGTTTTTATCTTTCCGAAAAGTATTCCGCTTTTTTTAAATATACACTCCACCTAATCTATCTAAATGCAAAACATCCATTTTTAAAAATGGATGTTTTGTAAAAAAGAAGTTTACATAATATAATTATCAATCACTTATACCGAATAACTATTCAATCATCGAAAGTAAAACGTTCTCAATCTCTTTTTTAGACAGCATACTATCATTTATATACACTTGATATGCATTTCTCCCTTCCCTTGCTGGCACAATTATTTTCATAGCCCTTACATTCGATTCTTTATACTCACCGAATGTAACGTCATAGCCATTTAATTTATATTTCTTTATATTTCCAGTAAAATTAGGTCCTCTTTCAGATGGTTTATCAAATGGTCTATCAATAAAGTAATCTTTATATTCTCCTTCAACAATTTCTAATTGATGAATTGTAAAACCTAATTCTGCCTCTGAAGTATGTGGCTGTTTTTTTACATTTTGTTTTTCATATCTCATCGTAATAAGTGGCATAGGTTTTCCTAGTGTTGCTTCAGCTTTTACCTCTTCAAATACTAATTGATGTCCAACTGGAATATATGTTGGATGCTTGATTGGAAAACCAGTTATTTGTTCAGCTTGTTCAAATGTATAGGTAAAATGTTGATCTATTCTTTCTTCATATGTATGTAATTGTTCCATTACCGCTCTTTCTCTCATTTCTTCATCAGCATTTAGACGATTTGTAGCTGTATATTGTCTCTCACCATTCTCTACGACACTTACTTTTTTATAAAAATAGTACGATTCCTGTAATAAAGTTACATACTTATCAAAATCCTTTTCTGTAAATATACTTTTAGCAATTTCTATACGTTCCATTACGCCATTATAACCATCCTCAGTCATTCCCATATCTTGTCTTGCTTTTTCTGGTGTCCCTACAATTTTATCCATTAATGTTGTACCTGCAAAAGTACCGGTCGGTATTAAAATTGCCGCAGCTACAAATCCAAGCAATAATTTTTTCTTCATAGAAATCTTCCTTTTCATTTTCGACAGTTGGTATTTATAAAAAGAGTTTTTCACTTGATTATCTAGATTTGGAGACGGGTCTAGACTCTCTGCTTTTCTTTTTAGTTCATTCGTTACATATCTCTCAAAATCCATTTACTTCTTCCTCCCTTTCGTTTGGCATTTGTTCCATTTCCATTCTTAATCGTTTTAGTGCTGTGTGTAGTCGAGATTTCACTGTACCAATAGGGATTTGAAGAAGTGTAGCAATTTCATCCAAGCTATATTCATGGAAGTAACGCATAATGACTACTTCACGATGTTTATAAGATAAATTTTGTACAACTTCTACTAATTCACTTCGTGTTTCTTTATGTAAAATAGCTTCATCCATTAAGTAAGGCCGATCTTGTTCATACATTTTCTTCTTTTCAAAGATTCGAAATCGTCGCCACGATTTACGACGCCAATCCTGTACTTCCTTGACAACTAGTCCATGTAACCAAAAACGAAATGAACGATTTATATCATAGTTTGTTATGGACTTCCACATATTGATGTACACTTCATTAACTATATCGTCTACATCTTGGTTTTGACTTCCTACTAAAAATACTACTGTTCTATAAATATCTTTACATGTATATTCATAAATAATTTGAAAGGCTTCTTGGTCCCCAGACCCCATTTTATATAGCCATTCTTTTAATTGTACTTCATCCAAAGCTCCGTTCCCCTCTCATAATCTTTCACACTATATTCGCTCGTTTTTCACAAAAGGTTCATTTTACATGAAAATTTATTTATTACAATAAAAATATAAGGTATATTTTTATGAAAAGGAGGAATTCAAGAATGAATACAGAGGATAAAATTTACGCTGAAAAAGTGTTAAAAAATCTCTTTATCGGATCACAAGTTGATGGATTACAATTTGGTATTTCTTCAGGCACTATAAAGATTCAGTTTACAAACTTTCACGACTCCGTTGATTATGACGGGCAATTATATATCAATATCGAATCAAAATGGTGTTTATTTCATAAACCTCAAAAAAGATACCCATTAAATGAAGATGAATTTGAAGATTATTCTGAGGAAGAAGAATATGAGAGAATATTTGAGATAAGAAGACAAAAAGTTACCGATATACAACTCGGCTTAGAAAGCCCTCATTTAATTATTAATTTAGAGAGCGGACAAATTATTTTTGTAAATGGTTTTCATGATTATTATGAATGTTGGCAAGCTGGTGTCCTATGTGAGCAATGGCTTGTAGCCGCTGCACCTGGGAATGAAATCGCCACTTGGACTCCTGATGAGTTCATCGATAAATAAACTGTTTTCACGAAGAAAAACCGAAAATATTTTATGAACTACATAACTATTTCTATTACACTTAAACGAATAGACATTTTACTTTAATAGAAATCATTTTATTAAATTTGAAAGGATGATAATGATGGCATGTGTCCATGATTTTGGAATAATTGACGAATTTAATTCTCAAAAAAGTTACAATGATTATACACCAGAGAAATATTATTGTATTTCTGTTGCTGATGATATTATCAGTAGCTTAAGTCGAAATTTATCAATTATGAAAACCTACTTTCATACAGTCAAAAATCAGGAATACGGTTTAGCTTATTACGGTATTACAATTATCCCGCCTGAATCATTAGCAATTTTCTATGAAACAGTTACATCTTCAAAGTTCTTCAAAAAATCTGATGAGCTGAATGAGTTAGCTTCAAAAATTGTACAAGCTGCAGCAGAACAGAAGTACATGATCCATTATGGGGTTTAAATGTAATTCAAAAAATGCTTAGGATTTCTCCGAAGCATTTTTTGTATGTTACTAATACATTTATTCCTTAACCATTTAGTCAATTCTTGAGCCTATGGTCCCTTCTTTTACAAGTGAGGGCGCCCATATTAATCTAAATAAGCGTCTCATTTCCAATTTTCCAGCTAAACCATCTCCCGTGTCCTTCTGTTTCTCCAACCGTTTCACGATATTCGTTTCCGTTAATATAATAATCAATATGAAGGTCACGATCCCACATATTGTTATACAGGTGGAATACATCACGTTTTGCGCCGATTTCTTGTATTTGTTTTTCTAATTTCTGTTTAACTTGTTCTGGTATTTGATTTGCGACGTGTGTATGGAAAATACAAATAACAGCTTCTTCACTTATTTGTTCAATAATAGATGATAATAGCTCTACACCGTCTCCTTCTATTAATTGGACAGATTCATTTTTCACTAAAGATGCAGCTTGATCAAACATCTCAAGCCTTTCTTTATGTTCTGGCCAAATTAAAGCACGTAACCATAAATAATCTTCCTCATTATGTAAATCATTCACATGTAAGTCCAGTCCGATTCTTTCTACGACAGATGGGCTTTCTTTTAGAAAATGCGGTACATTCTCCCCTCTTATTTCAGAAGTTACATGCACATTTGAATTTATATTTCCGTACATTTCATCCGTCCCGTACGAATAACGATATTGGTCCCAGAACAGTTGCAACCCAGAACTTGTCCCAATTTCAATTAACGCTAACGGCTTCTTCACTTTGTTAAATATGTAGCAGAAACTTGGGTATAAGTATGCGCACCGTCTTACTTCATTTGTTTGAACGAGTTTCGTTTGTAACAAAGTAATGATTTCTTCTCGGTACTCTTTACAGAAATCTTTAAAATGATTAAAAGCTTTATCTAAATTTGTATCAACATATTCGACTAAGCTACTATAATACGTTTTTAAATAATGTTCTTTCCCTGCTAGCAATAAATAATGTACTGCACCTAATAGTAAGTTTGGGACTGGTTGACCTACCTGAGCATAGGAAGATAGTGTAAGTACTTCCTCATCTTCAGCAATTTTTATCGATAAATATTCATATAAATCACTTGACCCTTTACATTCCTTTATTGAAAAGTTTCGAAATAAGTTTGAAATTTGCTCTTTTGTACGCATTAAAATCCCTCCTTTTTATTTTTCAGAATAATCTTACCATTACAGAAAGAATAATCCCATAAAAAGGTACTCGATCTAGTCACTTAAGGATACGTAAGCTTTTTCGAGATAATTTCAAACTGTAATTTTTTTCTATTTACCACCTTAAAAGAGCTTGTTAAATAAGATTTTTAGCGAATAAAACGTTAAATAGTTTAAAATTATCAGATAACACTAGATATTTTAGTCTATTAATTATTATAATAGAGTATGAGATGGTTATATAATTGAGACAAAAAAGGTATACACCTAGGTGGGGCCTAGGCGGTGTTTCTCTTTTACGGCTTAGACATAGAAAACACCTACACTTTTTTGCCAATATAGGGGATGGAGAGATTATCATGAGCAACATGCAGCAAAAAACAGACGTTATCTTAATTGGTGCAGGAATTATGAGTGCAACGTTAGGCTCATTACTAAAAGAATTAGCACCAGAATGGGAAATTAAAGTTTTTGAAAAACTCGCAAGTGCCGGGGAAGAAAGCTCTAACGAATGGAATAATGCAGGTACAGGGCATTCTGCGCTATGCGAACTGAACTATACTTCCGAAAAAGCTGACGGATCTATAGATATTAGTAAGGCTGTAAAAGTGAATGAGCAATTCCAGCTTTCAAGACAATTTTGGGCATATCTTGTAAAGAGCAAATTAATTCGTAATCCACAAGATTTTATTATGCCACTACCTCATATGAGTTTAGTACAAGGGGAAAAAAATGTTGAGTTTCTAAAAAACCGTTTTGAAGCGCTTTCAAAAAATCCACTCTTTCAAGGAATGGAATTTTCTGATGCTCCTGAAACATTAAAAAAATGGCTTCCACTCATTATGGAAGGCCGCACATCTAATGAACCGATAGCGGCAACGAAGATTGACTCTGGAACAGATGTTAACTTCGGTGCATTAACACGTATGTTGTTTGATTACTTAAAAACAAAAAATGTCGAGCTAAACTACAAGCATAGTGTCGAAAATATTAAGCGCACGAAAAATGGTTTGTGGGAAGTAAAAGTACACGATATGAATAGTGGTAAAATTGAGCATCATACTGCTAAATTCGTATTTATTGGCGGCGGTGGCGGTAGCCTACCTCTACTTCAAAAGACTGGTATCCCTGAATCAAAGCATATCGGTGGCTTCCCAGTAAGTGGACTATTTATGGTATGTAAAAACCAAAAAGTTGTAGAGCAGCATCATGCGAAAGTGTACGGTAAAGCTAAAGTTGGCGCTCCGCCAATGTCTGTACCTCATCTAGATACGAGATATATAGACAATAAAAAAGCTTTACTGTTTGGACCATTCGCAGGCTTCTCACCTAAATTCTTAAAAACTGGCTCAAATCTTGACTTAATCGGTTCTGTAAAACCGAATAACGTCTTAACGATGTTAGCCGCTGGTGTAAAAGAAATGGGACTTACAAAATACTTAATTCAGCAAGTTATGTTATCACATGAAAAACGTATGGAAGAATTACGCGAATTCATTCCGAACGCGAAAAGTGAAGATTGGGATATTGTAGTTGCTGGACAACGTGTACAAGTAATTAAAGATACTGATGCTGGCGGTAAAGGAACACTTCAATTTGGTACAGAAGTAGTAAGTGCAGCTGACGGCTCAATCGCCGCATTACTAGGCGCATCACCAGGTGCTTCTACTGCTGTTCACGTCATGCTCGAAGTATTAGAAAAATGTTTCCCAAGCCGCATGGTAGAATGGGAAGAAAAAATAAAAGAAATGATTCCTTCATATGGCATTTCACTAACTGAAAATCCAAGATTGTTCCAAGATCTTCACACTTCTACTGGTCGTACACTTGGATTAAACGAAAAAGAAACTGTTCATAATTAATGCAGAAATAAAAAAACGTCCGATATATTCGGACGTTTTTTTGTCTACTAAAAATTATACTTATCAATATTATCTTTCGTAAATACAACTCGTTCTGGTAATACGATAATTCCGTTCCCTTCTGCCTCATAATCATATCCTTGAATGGAGTTTGGCTCTACTTTCACTTTTCCAATTCCTTTTACTTCGAAGCTATCCCCTACTTTTAACTTCTTCCCTTTTACAACAATTTCATTTGCTACATACGTTGCGAGAGCACCTTGTTGTTTTACATCCCATAAACCAAATTGTTGTACTGTTCCTCGTTTTACATAATCACGCATAACGTTCGGTGTAGAAAATCCAGTTAACACTACTTTTTTATCCATTTTTAAGTTTTCAGCTGCCTGCGCCATTGCTGGGAGTGCTGTTGCATCTGGACAAATAACTGCGTTAATATCTGGATACGTTTTTAATATGTTCTCCCCTACGGATAAAGATTTTTGTGCATTATTTTCACCGTACTGCGTCGTTACAATTTCCCAGTTCGGATATTTCTTTTTAATAATTTCTTTCGCTTTCGTTACCCATTGGTTTTGATCCGTTACTGTCGGGCTAGAATAAAAGAATGCTACTTTTCCTTTATCTCCAATTTGCTTAGAAGTCATTTCTATTAATAAGTTAGCAAGTTGGTCTGGTGTTCCTTGGCTTATATAAAAAGAACGATCTTTCGGATTCACATCAGAATCCCATGTTAAGACGGTCATTCCTTTTTTCTTAGCACGTTGTAGTGATTGCGATAAACCATCAACTGATGTAGAGGAAACCATAAGTGCATCATAGTTTTGGTTAATAAAATTATTTATATACTTTACTTGCCCTGATACACTCGCTTCAGACGGCCCATCATATTTCACTTGTACGCCTAGCTTCTCTCCCATCTCCTTTGCTCCTTCACCGCCCGATGTAAAGAAGCCAACTCCTGTTAATTTCGGAATAAATGCAAATTTCACATCATCCGCTTTTTTCTTATCTACCGTTTGACTGGAACAAGCTATTAAACCAATTAGGCAAATACATACGATCAATACAATCCCTAGTTTTCTCTTCATGACATTTCCCCCTTATGCAAACTCTGTCTTTTTCCCGCTAAAAATTGATGTAATTTGAAATGTCTCATAATAACTGAAAGAATAAGGATAATACCAATAACTACGTTAGATTGTTCATTTGTTAAACCCGTCATTTGCAAGCCATACTGCATGAGCCCAATGAAAATACTCGCCAGTACAGTACCGATAATGCTTCCTTTTCCGCCTGTAATAAGTGTACCGCCTAAGACGACTGCTGTAATGATTGGTAATATTGTTTCGCTTCCTATATCAGCACGTGCAGAACTGAAATATGCAGTTAAGAAAGCTCCTCCTAATCCACCTCCTAACCCAGAAAGTATGTAAGCAATGATTACTACTTTTTTCGTTTTAATCCCGGTGTATTTTGCTGTATTTTCATTCGCGCCTGTTAATTTTACGTGGCGCCCATATATCGTTCGGTGAAACAAAATCGTGCATACAATTGTTAATAAAATAAGTAGCCATAATAAATTGGGTATTCCTATAAAACTACCATTTGCTAGTTGTACATAAGTATCAGGTAAACCGCTTATCCCTTCATATCCAGAAGCACCTGCCCCTCCTGAAATGACGAGTGCAATTCCTCCGTATAAAAACATCGTTCCGAGTGTAACGACTAGTGGTTCTACATCTGTCAATTTTATAATGATTCCGTTTAAAGCTCCTGCTAAGCAACTGACTATAAGTGCCATTATTACTGCTAGTAAAATATGAATTCCATTCATCCAAAACACACCAATTAAAATCGAGGTTAGCCCCATAATTGATCCTACAGATACGTCAATTCCTCCTGTTACAATAACGAAAGTCATTGGAATTGCCGCGATTGCTATGAATAGAAAATCATTTGTACTAAAAAGGAGATTACTAATATTTAAGAAATTGCTGTTTATAAAACTAAAGAAAATGAATTCTATAAGAAGTAATATGATTAACACACCTTCCCATTTGTAAAAATACTTCATAGATTCATTCTCCTTTCTGCTTTCCACTTCTTCATGACGCTATCTAATATGATAATAAGTAATAGTAAAAAACCTGAAATAGCATTATTCCAAAATGCTGGTATTTTTAAAAAGATAAGTGAACTGCTTATCACTTCTAAAAACAATGCTCCTAGTGCAGCTCCAAATATAGAACCTGTTCCTCCTTTTAGATGAATTCCTCCTAGCACAGCAGCTGCAATCACCTGTAGTTCTATTCCTGTACCAGTTTGATTTGGAACGAACCCGATATTCATAACAAATATGCAACCAGCGATTGCCGCACTTATGCCCGATACAATAAACGCATTTATCTTCACTTGATTAACAGGTATACCAATGAGTCTCGCACCATCTTCATTGTCACCTACCGCATAGAAGTATCTTCCGTAAGGTACCTTCCTTAAAAAGAAATATAGTAGTAATAAAACAATTAGAATACCCCATACAGTTATCGGCAGACCAAGTATGACGATAGATGAAAGTTTCTTAAAATTATTTGGAATATCTTCAATCCACTTCCCGCCTGTGAAGATTAACATTGCACCCCTAACAATTCCTAGCATCCCTAATGTCATAATAATGGCTGGTACCCGAAACTTTGCAACGCCAATCCCGTTTATGAAACCAATACTAGCACCAAGCATTACAGCAGCAAAAATTGACAAGAATGTATTATACCCGTTCGTTAACAACATCCCGCAAACTGCCGCGCTTAATCCCATAATTGAGCCAACTGATACGTCTATATTTTTCGTAAATAAAACGAACGATTGGCCAATTGCTAGAACGACTAAAATAACGCTTGATTTCATTATTAAAGATAACGAGTTAAACTGAACAAAACTAGGATTTATTATACCGACAATGGCTATATAAATTAGTAGTAACAGTATGATAGACGTTTCATGCATTTTTAACATGCGTTTCATTCCGTTACACCTCCGTATGCAAAGCGTGTAACTTCATTCACACTCAGTTGTTCTTTTTCCATATGAGAAACAAATCGCCCATTTCTCATTACATATACACGGTTTACTAATTGGACAATTTCTTCAACATCTGAAGAGATTAATAAAATTGCGAGTCCTTCCCTTTTCATTTTTTTTATCGTCTCATACACTTCAAGCCTTGCTTTCGCATCAATTCCGCGAGTCGGCTCATCAAGAATAATAATTTTAGGATTACATGCAAGATACTTCGCAAGCACGACCTTCTGCTGATTACCTCCTGATAAAGATGCCAATTCTTTATTCATATTCTGTACAACAATTCGGAACTGTTCTATAAACGAATTAACTAAAGCGCTTTCTTTTTCTTGATTTATAAAAAAGCGATTATTTTGATATAAACTTGCTGCTGCAATATTTTCTTTAACAGAAGCAATTGAGAAAATTCCATTCCTCGCCCTATCCTCTGGCACATAAACTAGTCCTTCGTCTAGCCTTTTATGCAAAGAACACGTATCAATTGATTTTCCACCCAATAAGATAGACCCTGATTTTATAGTTTTCAATCCAAATATCGCTTCTGCTAATTCCGTTCTGCCAGATCCTATAATGCCAGCAACACCTACAACCTCACCCGCATGTACAGTGAATGATATATTTTCGAATGCGTGACCATTTATATCAACCACTTCTAATATTTTTTTCGTCTTTGCTGTCTCTTGAACTACTTCTATTTTCTCTTTCTGTTTATATCCTTTTGGCAATAGTCCCTCCATCAGCATGTCATATGTATAGTCACATACATCACCTTGGCTTACAACCATTCCATCACGTAGTATTGCTACTTTGCTGGCAATTTCAAAGATTTCTGGAAATCGATGCGTAATATAAATCATCCCAATTCCTTTTTCTTGTAAACTTTTCATCAACACAAAAAGACTCTTAATTTCATGTGTTGTTAATGTCGATGTTGGCTCATCTAGAATAAGAATCTCAGCTTCTCTTATTAATCCTCTAACGATTTCTACTAACTGTTGTTGCGCAATCGATAATGTTCCTCCTAGTTTATTAAGGTCAATATCCCATCCTAAGCTGCTAATCAATTGCTGAATCTGTACTTTTAGTTTCTTTTTCTTTTCTTTTAACCCAATACATATATTTTCTTCAATGGTCATATGCGGAAAAATGAGCGGTTCTTGTGGTATTAAATAAATCCCTTCTTGGTGTGCTTCTTTTGGATTTGCAAACTGCTGTCTCTTTCCTTTCACATACATTTCTCCACTATCATACGAATATAACCCCATTAATATTTTCATTAATGTCGATTTCCCGGCGCCATTTCCACCAACTAAAGCGTATATATCACCATGCTCTACTTGTAAGTTCACTTCCTTTAGCACAAGTTGATTCGAAAACGCCTTACTCATTTTCTTCACTTGTAATAAGGGCACATTCTCCACATGATGTCACCTGCCTTTACCCAGAACATTTTTTGAGAAAATGATTATTTGTTCTACTTGTTTTGTAGCATTGTATATTCCTTTTTTCATATCTAGAACACTTTTTTCAATGTACTATTAATCGTTTCAACTGGAATAAACAAAATATGTGACACATATGTTTAAGCATTGGTCAATTGTTGAAAGGGATGAAGAGTATGTCACAGCTGAACTTTGAAGAAAATTTATTAACTAAAGTAGCCTGGTACTATTATAAAGATCAATTAACACAACAAGAGATTGCTTCACTTCTTCATATTTCAAGAAATAAGGTTGTCCGGTTATTAGATAAGGCACGCAGTGAAGGTATCGTTACATTTCACGTAAAAGGAACCGGTTTGCATTGCTTGAGCATTGAACGTGATTTAATGAAAAAGTTCTACTTAAAAGATGCTTTCATTATCCCTACTCCAATAAACAATTATGCTACTTCTCTCGGAAAAGCCGCTGCACAATATTTAGAGACTCATCTCCAACAAGGTGATTTACTCGGCATCGGCTGGGGTGAAACGATAAGTAAAATGCTAGAAAACATTCATTTTGAAAGTTCTATTAATCTTTCATTCGTAACGCTAACAGGCGGAGTAAACCACTATCTCCCAAGAAAACAAAACTATTTACACTACATGCAAGGTGATCTTCATATTATTCCTACTCCTTTTCTAGCATCTTCTACTGAAATGGCACAAAGTATTTTATCAGAACCAAGTGTGAAAGATATGCTTCATGTCGCTTCACTTGCACATACAGCAGTTGTCGGTATTGGCGGGTTATCTCAAGACGCTACGATTGTAAAAGAAGAAAAATTAACGCTACGTGAAATGACATATATTCGAAGTCAAAACGGGGCGGGCGATATTTTAGGACAGTTTTATAATACGAATGGTGATTTATTAGAGCTCTCGCATCACAATCGTCTAATTGGCACGCCTCTCTCTATTTTGCGCAATATGAATCATGTCGTTGGTGTTGCTGGAGGTACAGAAAAGATAGATGCAATTTATGGTGCCTTAAAGGGAAAGTTCATTCATACATTAATTACCGATGAGGAAACGGCCCTCTCCTTATTACGAAAGGATGGTGATTGTTAATGTCTCATTTATTAGCTTTTGATGCTGGTACAGGAAGCATTCGAGCTGTTCTTTTTGATTTACTAGGTAATCAAATTGCGGTCAGTCAAAAAGAATGGGTTCATAATACGGATCCTCGTTACCCAGGTTCTATGAATTTTGATGTAATAGAAAACTGGAAGCTAGTACAACAATGCACGAAAGAAGTTTTACAAAGAAGTAATGTCACGCCTTCTTCTATTCAAGCTATTAGTGCTACTAGTATGCGGGAAGGTTTTGTTTTATATGATAAAAATGGGCAAGAAATTTGGGCTTGTGCAAATGTTGATGGGCGTGCATCCGCTGAAGTTAGTGAGCTAAAAGAAATACGGTCACATCTTGAAGAAGATTTATATACTAGATCTGGTCAAACTTTTTCATTAGGTGCTTTACCTCGCCTACTTTGGATTAAAAAACATGAACCAGACGTCTACAACAATATTCACTCCTTTACGATGTTAAATGATTGGATTTTGTATAAATTAAGCGGCGTACTGCAAATCGACCCTTCCAACGGTTGTACGTCTGGAATCTTTGATTTACAAAATAGAAATTGGGATAACGATGTCGCTAAAGAGTGTGGTATATCTTTGCCATTTTCACCAAAAGTAAATGAAGCTGGCACTGTGATTGGTAATGTTACAAAAGAGTGTGCAGCACTAACTGGTTTACTTGAAGGGATTCCTGTCGTCGCTGGCGGCGGTGATGCTCAAATGGCAGCACTCGGGACTGGAGTCGTAAAACCAAATCAAACTTTAATATGCGGCGGCAGCTTTTGGCAACAGGAAGTGAATATTGCAGAGTCAACAACGGATCCAAATGCTGCAATTCGAGTAAATTGTCACGTCGTTCCGAACCTTTGGCAATATGAAACGATTGCCTTTTTCCCTGGCCTCGTTATGCGTTGGTTTCGAGACGCTTTTTGCCAAGAAGAAAAAAAGCTCGCTGAAAAACTCGGTGTAGACGCTTATGAATTATTAGAAGAACAAGCGAAAGACGTTCCTGTCGGTTCATATGGTATTATCCCTACTTTTTCAAACGTTATGAACTACATTTCTTGGCGTCATGCCGCACCTTCATTCTTAAATTTAAGTTTAGACGCTGACAAATGCGGAAAAAAAGAAATGTTCCGTGCTATTGAAGAAAATGCCGCCTTCGTTACACTTGGAAACTTAAAACTAATTGAAAATCTTACTGGTACATTCCCTTCTGAAGTCATTTTTGCTGGCGGTGCCGCTAAAGGGCAACTATGGCCACAAATTCTATCAGACGTTCTCGGCATTCCTGTAAAAGTACCAGTTGTGAAAGAAGCAGCTGCTTTAGGAACTGCAATTGCTGCTGGAGTTGGCGCTGGCATATATTCATCTATGGAAGAGACTGCCGAACAATTTGTACAGTGGGAAAATACATTTGAACCAATCACTGAAAATCACGAGCTATACAAAGAATTCTATGAAACATGGAAAACCGTGTATAGCAGTCAGCTCGCTTTAGCTGATAAAGGACTTACAACACATATGTGGATTGCGCCTGGTGCACTGTAACACATTTACATAAAGGAGTGAACTGTATGTTAAAAGCGAATGAAAATGATTTCTCCTATCGCTTCGGTGATAACGGGCCGAAATATTTAATACAAGGCCCGAATATTGATCTTGGTCTTGTTGTCATTCAGCCTGGGCAAGAGTTTCAAAATCATTACCATACAACGTGTGAAGAAGTTTTTTATGCGTTAGAAGGTGAAATAGACTTCTATGTAAATAACGAAAGAGTTCCGATTAAACAAGGTGATGTCCTGCAAGTTCGCCCTCATGAATCTCACTATCTGATTAACCATTCTGACAAACCTTTTAAAGCTGTTTTTATAAAGTCACCACATTTACCAAATAAAGATACGGTACAAAAGGAAAATCCAACATTAACGAAGGAGTGATTTGGAATGACTTGGGGATTTAAAAATCGATTAAATACAATTTTACCTGATGGCAGAGCGGTAATGTTAGCGATAGATCACGGCTACTTTTTAGGGCCAATCCACGGGCTTGAACAGCCACTTGAAACTGTTAAAAACTTACTTCCTTACACGGATTCTCTCTTTTTAACACGTGGTGTACTTAGCTCCTGCATTCCTGAAAACTGCAGCACACCGATGGTTATGCGTGTATCTGGCGGCGCTACTGTCGTCGGTAAAGATTTAGCGAATGAAACAATTGTTACACCTGTGAAAGAAGCAGTGAAGCAAAACGCAATTGGCGTTGGCGTTTCTGTTTTTGTCGGATCAGACTATGAAACACAAACTGTTTCGAATCTCGCAAATGTAGTCTCTGAAGCTCACGATTACGGCCTACCTGTACTCGGCATTACCGCAGTCGCAAAAGAATTACAAAAACGTGAAGCTCGCTTTCTAGCACTTGCTTCCCGCGTATGTGTTGAAATGGGTGCTGATATTATTAAAACGTATTACTGCGAAGGATTCGAAAAAATAACGAGCACATGCCCTGCCCCAGTTGTCATCGCGGGCGGCCCAAAACTAGATTCAATTGAAGATGCATTAAACATTACGTACAATGCACTGCAAGAAGGTGCAATCGGCGTAGACATGGGCCGGAACATATGGCAATCTGAACATCCTGCTGCGATGATTCAAGCGATACATGGTATTGTGAAAAATGGATTGAATGTGAAAGAGGCGCTTGAACTTTATAATGACGTGAAGAATTAATGTGAAAAGACAGACTATTTATTAGTCTGTCTTTTTTACTTTACAGTGAAACTTTCTTAATCCGTCTTCTAATATGATACATATTTAAATTTTATACACCTTCAAATGATTACTCTTGATGATCACTATTAAGCTTTGAAACTTTCTTATCTTCTCTATAATCAAGACAAGACACTTCAATTAATAAGCCATTAAATACTGTAAAATAAAAACCATAACTACTACCTCTCATCGAATAAGGTTCCTTGTCTATTTCAATGCCGCCGGCTACTAAACGATTATACGCTTGATCCACTTCACTTGATGTATCCACTAAAAAACCAATATGAAAAGCTTCCGGATACGTAACTTCCTTATTCCCCTTAAATGCCTTTGGATCACTTAGTACAAGTATAAATCAACTCTCATCACTACTAGTGCCTTTCCCTTTTGCTCCAAAAATTGAAAATCAAAAAATGTTTCAAAAAAATATGTCGCTTCTGATAAAGTGAAACTTTAATTAGTGGGGTTTTATTCATCCCCCACTGATTATTAGTTGAATCAATCGGGCTTTTACGAGCAGTTGATCCCCCACCTAACTTCTTTTCTTTAGCTGAATTTTGAGGTGGGGGTCTTACTGCCCGTTAATGCGGGATAAATCATCAACACATAAATTTAAATGATTCAGCTTCATGTACTCATCTCCTTTTAAACAGAGGGTATATAGACTCATTTTCATAACACTTAAATATGTAAGACAAGATATTCAAGCGTTCCATCTAAGACCATGCTTTATAAGTCTAATATTTTTTCTATAGCCTAGAACTTTTTTTAAATGAATGAAAAATTTTCTATCATTCCCATCCCCCAGTATTAAAAAAGAGGATACATGTTTGCTTCTACAACATGTATCCTCTGCTTGTATATTACGACTGTTGATAAGCCGCTTTCGATGATTTCACATAATAAACCGCATGATCCACATTAATAATATGATCTGGTTTTGGTTTACCACGGCCCGCTCTATGTCCAGCTAAGTGTTCTTCACTTGTTTCCCAGTTTTTCCATGCTTCTTCCGATTCCCAGCGAATCATAACGACAACTTCTTCGTCTCCTCGTCTTACTTTTTTCACAAGAACACTCAAGTCGATAAAGCCTTCAAATTTTTCAATAATACCTTCTCCAGTGAAACGTTCTACAACTATATTTGATGTACCTTCTTTTACTGTAAATGTTTTCGTTTCGATAAACATATATCCCACTCCCTCTTTGTAATACGAATACTACTATTCTTCTATTATAATTGATTATGATAATTATTTTCAATTGTAAAGTTTTAATTTTTTGAATTATGCTGATTTCTTTTCTATCGCCTCATCTAAAAATTTGAAATATGGAAGTAACATTCCTATTAAAGAGGTGACACATATAATTGCACCGATGATTAAATATAGCACTCTTACTCCCCACATTTCACTCAATATTCCCCCTACTAACACACCTAACGGCATAGCGGATCGTATGAAAAATAAACGCACTGAAAATACTTGTCCTATCATATTATTCGGCACGGTTTGTTGGCATATTGTTGTGTTATAAACATTGAAAAATGCAATACAAATCCCTGCTATTACTTCAATTATTATTGCAATAATAATACTATGATTGAACCCTAATGAAATGTATGTGAGTCCTCCTATAAACAATCCTCCAAGCATAAGTATACGCCGGCTTTTATATGTTACTTTTCCGACTAATACTGAGCCAATTACATAGCCAAGTGGAAAACCTGCCATGAAATAGCCGTACTCTGCATATCCTGCTGACAGCTCGTCTTTTATATAAGGAAGATTTGTGACCATTGTTACCCCTACTCCAAACTGCACAAAAGTAAGAAATATACCGAGCCAAACGATGAT
The DNA here is from genome assembly GCF_002218325.1 of Bacillus sp. M13(2017). Lineage (NCBI taxonomy): Bacteria > Bacillati > Bacillota > Bacilli > Caryophanales > Bacillaceae > Bacillus > Bacillus sp. M13(2017). The sequence goes on from NZ_KZ268513.1 coordinate 19,355, forward strand.
TGGTTTTGTAAAAAAATATGTAAAACCTTGAAGGAATTGTTCTAGCCACGTTTTTCGTATATCTGTTGTAGTTCTCTTTTCTTTTATATAAAGTAAGAAAGCACCACTAACAAATAGACAAATACATACGAAAGATAATGTAAGTTCTGTTCCAATGAAATGAATGACTACTCCACCTAATACTGGCGCAAGAAACATCATGAGACGAGTCATTCCATCAATATACGCATTTGCGTCTTGAAGTTGTTCTTTACTTACAATGCTCGGTGTAATTGCCTGACTCGCAGGTGTATAAAGAGGTGTAATAAGTCCCACTACAATTTGAACAACATAAATATGCCAAACTTCTATACTATCTGTAACTAGCATCACCAAAGGTAATAAGAATACGGATGCTCGTATCCATTGTGAAAAAATCATAATCCACTTCCGGCTCCATTTATCAATAAATGGGCCACTTATTAATTGCAGTATGAGTGATGGGATGAAATATAATAGCCACATACTACTTAAAGCTGTTTTTGACCCTGTTAATTCATAAACAAGAATCGAATTACATAACGTTCCGAAAGCCCCGCCCAATTCTGAAATCGCGCTACCTATCCACATGAAAAAGAACGAACGATTTTTCAATACATTTTTCAATTTCATACACCAACTTTTCTTTTATATTCCTCCCTCTATGTACATTCTCGTTGTTAATTATCTATTCAAAAACATATCTAATTCTTTCGCTAACGACTGTACTGCTTTCTTTCTTAATACATATTTCCCGTCATGTATATCTACTAACTTCGCTGCACGTAACAATTTCAAATGATGGTGTACAGTCGATTTACCGAGTTGCAGTCTTTCTGTAATTTCCTGCAATGTTCTTTCTTTTTCAAACAACATTTTTACAATGCGTAACCTTGCTTCATCCCCAAGCGCCTTATGTTTTTGAACTAAAAAATAATTCGGTTCATATAGATCTTCAGGATGGATGCTTTCGTTTGCAACTGGGTAATGAAATACTTTCGTATCTTCAATATCCGCCTCAATATTCCACGGTCTGTACGTCATTTGCGGGATAAGAAGTACATTATGAACACTTGGTTCTGGCATATAGTTCACACCGCCAGTCGCCCACTCGACGAACTCTTCCGGTTTCATCTTTTTATTCATCTCATTTTTCGCTTCATAGTCTCTTTGTAATATAGAAAGTATTTTCTCTTCCTCTTTCTGAATAACACTCTCATACCAACCTGTCATTACAGCGATTAAATGAGGTTTCAGCACTTGTACATCCACATTACATATAAAACGAATATACGTAGAGAAAAACTGATGATCCTGCGTTAGTTCCTCTAGTTCATGTATTGCAGTTACGTCTCCACTCGCTGCTAAATGTATTTTCTTTTCATGCTTCTCGCCTAAAAACGGTAAACATATATATTTCAAATCTACTTCTGAAAGCGCATTGATTTTAGTATGAAACTGTGATATTTCCTGAAACTCCCCTTTATACAACAACTGAAGTAACGCTTTCCACGTATTATGTTCCTCTACAAACTGTAAGTGCTCTCTCATTTCTTCTGTTAATGATTTCTTAATTTCTTCCCATTCATTTTGACTCTTTTCAAGAGTATCAATTAACCGCTTATGAGTAATCGCAGCAATGCCAAGTGCACATTCGAAAAGTATCGAATATTTCACTTGAACGTTATAAGTTTCTCTCTTTCTACTCGTTATGTGATAGACCTCCATTTTTATCCCTCCTTGTTTGCTATATATTTAATTCTATTTTTATCGAATTATACCTTCTATATTTTTAGAATTATATTACAACTTTAAAAATATTCTAATCAATGAGCAAATAGAAAAGATTTATACTCTTTTTTATTCTGACTCAATTAAAACCTTGATTATTAAAAATGAAAGTTTTTAATGCCTCTTTTATACATTGCATTTCCTTCTCTTGATCAGCTATAAAGAAGGTTTATTGAAGAGAAAAGAGAATTGATTTTATTAAGAAAAATGAATAGGAGGCTATACGAATGGGGAGAAAAGAAATGTTGCAAAATGGAGTCCAACAAGTTTTTTACGAAGAAGAATGGTACCCACCAATATCAGAAGCGTTAAAAAATCTTACTGCTGAACAAGCATGTTGGCAACCAGAAGGTGCTGCCAGTAATACGATTTGGGAAAATGTGAACCATTTATTAATCTTTAAAGAACGCCTACTTTCCCGCTTACATGAAGACAACACATTTGTTGCTCCACAAAATAATGATGAAACCTTTATCCAAGGTGAGCCTAATGATGATAACGCTTGGCAACAAACAGTAAAGCGAACGCTTCAAGTACATGATGCCTTACAATCTTCATTAACCGCCCTTCAAGAAGCAGAACTAGATCAACTAAGTCCTTCTCTACCAGTTTGGCAACAATATATGAATATCCTTTTGCATGATGCTTATCATACAGGACAAATTATACAGCTTCGGAAACTTCAAGGTTCATGGCCAACTCACCGTTCTTATTTATAAAGTGAAATTTTAATCAGCTCTTACCAATCGGGATTTTGCGGCAGCCCATCCCCACCTCACTTCTTTGCTTTCCCTGAATTTTGAGGTGGAAGTCTTACTGCCCGTTAATCCGAGATAAACGATGTTTAAAATCGCATACGTTTAATATCCAACAAAGCAATTGAAAATAGCTACTTGTTTTGTAATTACTGCGATTGCTCAAAATAAAGCAAATTAAAATACGTGAATCCCAAACATCATTTACCTTCTTCATAACTTCTGATCATAATCCAAATTTGGAAGAATAGAGGCTTTTTTATATACAAATAATAAGCCTCAAGGAGTTGTTGACATGTATTTCATATTGAATATGTTAGGGATTTTCGTTGTCATATTAATCGTTTTCTTATGTTCGCCTAATAAAAAACATATAAAATGGAGACCAATTGTAATTCTCATCCTATTGGAGCTTTTTATTACGTGGTTTATGTTAGGCACAAAGCTCGGCAGTATTATCATTAATAAAATTGCGTCATTTTTCAGTTGGCTACTAGCATGTGCGAATGAAGGTATTCGATTTGCATTTCCTTCAGCTATGGAAAGTCAGCACATTGATTTCTTCTTTAGTGCGTTACTTCCTATCATTTTTGTTATTACTTTTTTCGATATTCTTTCTTATTTCGGAATCTTAACTTGGATTATTGATAAAGTAGGTGCAGTTATTTCAAAGATTTCTCGTTTACCAAAGTTAGAAAGTTTCTTTTCGATTCAAATGATGTTTTTAGGAAACACCGAAGCACTTGCGGTTGTTCGTGATCAATTATCTGTTTTAAAAGAAAATCGATTATTAACTTTTGGAATTATGAGTATGAGTAGCGTTAGCGGATCCATTCTTGGTGCTTATTTATCAATGGTTCCAGCAACATATATTTTCAGCGCAATCCCATTAAACTGTATTAACGCATTAATTTTAGCCAATGTATTAAATCCTGTGGAAGTTTCGAAAGAAGAAGACGTTGTTTACACACCTTCAAAACATGAAAAAAAAGATTTCTTTTCTACTATTTCAAACAGTATGTTAGTTGGGATGAATATGGTTATCGTTATTTTAGCTATGGTAATTGGTTATGTAGCTTTAACAGCATGTTTAAATGGGATTTTAGGATTTTTTGTAACAGGGTTAACAATTCAAAAAATCTTCTCCATTATCTTTAGTCCTTTTGCATTTTTACTCGGTTTATCAGGCAGTGATGCTATGTATGTAGCTGAATTAATGGGGATCAAAATAACGACAAATGAATTTGTTGCAATGATGGATTTAAAATCAAACTTAAAGTCGCTACAACCACATACGATTGCGGTTGCAACAACATTTCTAGCTTCTTTTGCTAACTTTAGTACAGTAGGTATGATTTACGGAACTTACAATTCATTATTTGGCGGAGAAAAATCATCAGTCATCGGTAAAAATGTTTGGAAGCTTCTTGTTAGCGGAATGGCGGTTTCTTTATTAAGCGCTATGCTTGTTGGACTATTTGTATGGTAAACATTCTTTAAAACGAAAGACACCCAATCGAATTGAGTGTCTTCTATTTTTATTTTCGAATTTGACCATTTCCACGAATCACATATTTTGTAGAAGTTAATGCAGGAAGCCCCATTGGTCCTCTTACGTGTAACTTTTGTGTACTGATGCCAATTTCTGCGCCGAATCCGAATTCAGATCCATCAGTAAAACGAGTTGACGCATTATGATACAGTGCAGCCGCATCTACAGCTGTGAAGAATTTGCTGACGTTTTCCTCGTTTTCTGAAATAATCGCTTCGGAATGCATAGATCCATACGTATTTATGTGATGAATCGCTTCTTCTATAGAAGAAACTACCTTCACTGCCAGCATGAGTGATAAAAATTCTGTACCCCAGTCTTCTTCTGAAGCAAGTACTATTGAAGAATCAATTACCAATGCTTTCTGATCACCACGTAACTCCACGCCGCTTTCCTTCAAAGTAGAAAACAACTCGCTACCATATCGCCGCGCCCACTTCTCATGAAGTACAATCGTTTCAATGGCATTACATACAGATGGACGCTGCGTTTTTGCATTTATAATAATATCAATTGCCATTTGTTTATTCGCTGTTTCATCAATGAAAATATGACAATTTCCTGCACCCGTTTCAAGTACTGGAACAGATGCTTCTCTCATTACCGTATCAATTAATTGTTTGCCACCTCTTGGAATAAGAACGTCTAAGTAATCATTCATTGTAAACAACTGCTTTGCGCTATCCCGTGTTGTGTCTTCTATGAGCTGTACACTTTCTGGAGGCAAGCTTGTTTGTTTAAGCGCCCGGTGAATAACGTCAACAATAGCTTTGTTAGAATTGATAGCAGAAGAACTACCACGTAATATAACTGCGTTTCCTGTCTTTAAACAAATTGTAGCAGCATCTACTGTTACATTTGGCCTTGCCTCATAAATCATACCAACAACACCAAGTGGTACACGCATCTCCTGAATAAATAGTCCATTTGGTCGCTCCCATTTGCTTACACATTCTCCAACAGGATCACGTAATTCAATTAATTGCTTAATTCCCTCTGCCATATCAATGATACGCTGTTCATTCAGCATTAGACGATCAAGGAGTGAATCAGAAAATCCTTTTGCCTTACCTTCTTCGATATCTCGTTTGTTTTCCTCTAAAATATAAGCTGTTTCTACTATTAACCTTTCAGCAATGGCAGCAAGTGCTTCGTTTTTTTGACTTGTAGATTTTAGTACAAGTTCTCTAGCAACTTCTTTCGCCCTTTTCCCCTTTGCCAACACTTCATTCATTTTTGTTTCCTCCTTTTTAACATCACTATTCTTAAAGTGAAACCCAATAATCTCTATGAATAACTTCATAATTATGTCTTTCGCCTCTTGCTTGAATATGTTGGCTTTGCATACCTTTTATCTCTCTTAATTCCTCTGCGCTATAGGTGCATTGCCCTTTTCCAATTACGTGCCCTTGTTGCGTCATTACTTCTACGACATCGCCAACTTTGAAAAATCCTGACACATTTGTAACGCCGGCAGGAAGAAGACTCTTACCATGCTGAATGATAGCAGTAGCTGCACCAGCGTCTACTTCAATTTGTCCGCTAACGAGCGAATGCAACGCGATCCATTGCTTGTTCATCTTCATTTCTTTTTGAGGAGCATTTCCGATATATGTTCCATCACCTTTGCCCTTTAAAACATCTACAAATTTCTCTTGTCCACGTCCTGTTCCAATAAATACACTCGCACCAAGAGAGAGTGCTGTCTTTGCAGCATCGATTTTTGATTTCATTCCGCCAGTCCCAAGTTTTGAGCCAGCATCTCCTGCAAGAGAAGCGATTTCTTCTGTAACTTCAGGAAGGAAATAATATTTTTTCGCATCCTCATTTTTCTGAGGATTTTTGTCATATAAACCGTTCACATCTGTAAAAATCATAAGCATATCAGCTGAAACAAGTCCGCTTACTAAAGCTGACAGCATATCATTATCACCGAACGTTAGCTCCTCTAAAGAGATGGAATCATTTTCATTAATGATTGGAAGAGCAGAACGGTTTAATAACTCTCCTAAAGTAGCGTAAGCGTTACTATATTGTTCTTTTCTAGAAAAGTCACTTCTCGTCAGCAATAATTGCGCAGTTACAATACCATATTTACGGAATTCCTCCGTGTACGCCTGCATTAACAAGCTTTGTCCGACAGCCGCAGCAGCCTGTTTTCCTTTAATTGTCACAGGTCTACTTGGATATCCTAGAGCAGAAAAACCTGCAGCAACGGCTCCAGATGTAATTAACAAAACTTCATGTCCTTCCTCTTTCAATCGAGCCAATGCGGCAACATGATCTGAAAGTTGTTCTTTAGAAATGCCTCCGTGACTATCTGCCAAGGAGCTGCTCCCAATCTTAACGACAACTCGTTGTTTTTTCACTTTTGTATCCCCCAAATCTAAAATCAAAGTTTTTTATACATTACACTTTTATTCATACAGCTTTCAGTCATTTCTATTCTCATTATTGCTGCACCTAGCCTATTCAAGAGCAAAATAAAAATGACCGCTTCGCCCTTAATAAAATAAAAAGGACGAAACGGTCATTGTTCCGCGGTACCACCTTAATTGATATACATAGATATCCACTTGGCGCCTATAACGCAGGCGAACGCCTAAACTTTCATTTAAGACTCAGGGATAGGTTCGATATATTCTATACGAGGAATCTTTCAGCCGGTGAATTCCACTCTCTTTCGCAAGAAGACATATGTACTATTTCCCTTCAACGATTTTCGGTTTAATTTTTTTATATTATGCGATATAGTTTGATTTGGTGTCAAGAGGTATTTTAAAAAATAAATAGAGCGACAAGTTCTTGTATGAAATGATTGCCCTACTGAATGAAAATACAAATTGATATAACTGCAACTCATATTCATAAACATAATACCTTACATTATAGTGTATATATTTACAGAATGTCGAATATAATTCATTTTTATCTTTTACTGTTGCAAAAAGGAATATATTCTCTTAGAATGTTTCTTTATATTGCATGGAGATGTTATTGTTATTTTAAGATAACAATTTCGAAATAATATAATTTATTAAAAAGGAGCAAGATTGAGTTATTATGGATAAACAAATTGGATTCATCGGATGCGGAAATATGGGAATGGCTATCATTGGCGGAATGCTAAACAAAAAGGTAGTGTCTGCAAATCATGTTATTTGTTCGGATTTAAACACTACGAATTTAAAACATGCTAACGAAAAATATGGGCTAACTACAACTACTGACAATAATGAGGTAGCTAAAAATGCTGATATTTTAATTTTATCAATTAAACCGGACCTATACGCAGCGGTCATTAAAGAAATAAAAGAAGTCATCAAAAACGATGTTATCGTCGTAACGATCGCTGCCGGCAAAAGCATTAAAAGTACTGAAGAAGCTTTTGATAAAAAATTAAAAGTTGTAAGAGTAATGCCTAATACACCTGCTCTTGTTGGAGAAGGAATGTCTGCGTTATGCCCTAATGAAATGGTGACAGAAAAAGATTTAGAAGATGTGCTAAACATTTTCAATAGCTTTGGTCAAGCAGAGATTGTAAGTGAAAAATTAATGGATGTTGTTACATCAGTAAGCGGTTCTTCACCAGCATACGTATATATGATTATAGAGGCGATGGCAGATGCTGCTGTACTAGATGGTATGCCTAGAAATCAAGCATATAAATTCGCTGCTCAAGCTGTATTAGGGTCTGCAAAAATGGTACTAGAAACAGGAATACATCCAGGTGAATTGAAAGATATGGTTTGTTCTCCTGGCGGAACAACGATAGAAGCTGTAGCAACATTAGAGGAAAAAGGCTTACGCACAGCCATCATTTCAGCTATGCAGCGCTGTACGCAAAAGTCTATTGAACTGTCTAGCCAAACAAAAAAATAAAACGATAAAAGAGATCATGTTAGCTATGAATTCATATGAATTTAACTAGAAATGCACTACATGATAAACGGCCAAATTCGAATATACTTGAGTTTGGCCGTTTTAGTTTTTAATTATATTAAAATAATTTTACTCATCACACTACTTTACTTGTGTAATTTTATTAGAAACTAATAATTTTTCAATGCATTTCGGCAACATATCTAATAGCGTTTCAAATGCGTAGTTTACATCTAGACGTTCTGTCCATTGATGTGCATCTTTTCCTACCGGTCCCATATTTAATACTGGAACGTCAAACTCTTCTAGTTCCTGAAGTGGAATCGAGTAACCTTTATCCCATAATGGCATATTGTCTACAAGTGAACTCATTGAATGTAGTGGATTCTGTAAGCCCACATAGCTCAAATCTGAAATTCCTCCAAAATAGTTTTGGTTTTCAAATGTAATGTTATGATTGTAATGTGCATACTTTTCCATTTCTGCAACTACTTCTTTAATTAATGGATCGTTGCGTGAACTTACAGCTGGATAATATGGTGGAGCAAAGAAAAGTACAATCATCGGCGCCTTTTCTTTACATAAAATAGCTAGTTTATCTACTAAATCAATTGTTACCGCACGATCATCTTTCTCTTCTCTATTTTTTATTATACTAGATTGAATATCATCTATTTTCGCTTGACCATGTTGTTCAATTGCATAAGCGATAAGCTCTTCGTACGTTAATACATTCACTTTCATATTAGGCGGTATAAACGGATTATATTTAGAAAAACGATATGCTTGCTTTTCATATTTCTCTTCTATTTTCTCTGCTACTTTCGTTACTTTTTGACGTAACAATGAAACGACATCTGTCATTGATTTTTCTAGTAAAAACAAATTAAATAATGTAACGGCACGATGCGGAATTTGTACAGAATAATCCTCCTTTAAGTCCCGTTGAAGTAAGTTAGTTGGCGGAGGACTCGCTTCCCCTTCTACAATATCACAAAGGTCCGTATTCAACTCTAATTCTGCTGTGATTAATGACGCCATATAACTACCATTTAAGCCCGCAAAAGGTTCACCTACATGTGTTTCTTTACCATAGCAAAGAAATCCAGGTAACACTTTACCAATAGAACCCGTGTAAATATACTTATTTTGGTCACCAGGATGTCTTGCAAACATAGGCTCTGAATTTAGGACTGTTTTATAATTTAAATCATGTTCTTTTGCTAACTCTAGTAATCTTGGAACAGCAGCCCTCATCCCCAACGAATTTACTTCTTCATCTGGAACAGCTAATAAAAGTACATTTCCATCAAATCTTCCTTCACAGGCTTGCTCAATCATTGCCATTTGTAACGTGAGGCCGCATTTCATGTCCATTGTTCCTCTACCAAATAGCCAATCTCCTTGTTCTATATCTTCACGTACATGGGCTGGTAGTTCATCTTTATGAGAATAAAACATAGACGTTAACTTTTTAGGGTTGAATGCATCCTCTTTCCATACTCCGTAATCTTGTACATCTACAACATCAAAGTGACTAACTAGAATTACGGTATTTTTTGTACAATCGCTTTTCTTTACGAGCGCTGTAACAAAATATCGTCCGTCCCCTGTCGGATTTTTTTGTAAATGATGCGGGTTTTCTTTGAAATACTGTAATTCAGATAATTGTTCCACAACAAAGTCTGGCAATATTACTTCAGCTTCTGAACCGGTAATACTAGGAATTTCAACAAGACTGCTTAATAATTGAATCAATTGTTCTTTTGATTGCCACTTTGACATATAAATCCCCCTATTTTTCCGCATTATGAAAACGAATTCCAGTATATGAATAAAAAATGACGACAGCTATCAAAATTATAGTTCTGATGTACTGCCGATTTTTATTGATATTTCATGAGCTGCTTGTTTTACCTTGCTAATAAGAAAAGATAGTCGATCATCATTAATACGATGACTAATTAACCCAACACTTAATGCTCCTACTACTTTATGATTAAATCCGATAATAGGTGCAGCTACTGAAGCTGTCCCTTCTGTTTTTTCACCATAACTGACAGCATATCCTTCATTTTTTATTTGCTTTATTTGATTAAGAAGAATTTGCTTTTGTTCTGGTAATGAAGAAAGTAAATGTTCTACAATATGTTCCATTTCATTCGTTTTCATATTGGCAAGCATCGTTTTATTTGCGGCACCAATTGAAAGTGGAATTTGTTCCCCTAGATTATCGATAACTCGAATTTTTAAAGGACTATCAATTCTTTCAATGATAATAGAATGCGTTCCGTTTGGAATATTTAAATAGACACTTTCTTCGACTTCAAAGGCCAACCGCTTCATCACTTCTCTTGCAACAGATCTATAGTCTACCTTCTCCAATTGACGTAACCCTATTTCCATCCACATTGGTCCAATTTTGTACTGTTTTGTCTCTGGTATTTGTGTAACTAACCCATGCTCCATTAGAGAGTTAAGTAATCTATGTACTGTACTAACTGGGAGATGTGTTCCATCTGCTATATCAGAAATAGTCCAATACTCTTTTTCATTTGTAGAATTCAATAATTTAATAATACTTATCGCTCGATCAATGGACTGTACCATAACTCGCCTCAACTTTACTCGTAGTATGTTAGTACGTTTAATTAACTATCAATTTAGCAAACATTCGAAATGAAATCAATATATTTATTCAATTTTCTAACAATAAAAATATATCACTAACAACGAATTGAAAACGCAAACAAAAAAATATTGACTTTTCTTTTTAATTATCTGAAAATTATAACAAGATTTCACATCACGGAATACATTCCATAATACGGAAAAACATCAAACTTTATTCTATCAACTACGAAAGTGAGGAAAACAATGGCGCAAGTAAACAATACAAACAATGAATTAAAACGTACGATGAAAAGTAGACACTTATTCATGATTGCACTCGGTGGTGTGATTGGAACGGGGTTATTTAACGGATCTGGCTTTATAATAAGTCAAGCTGGACCTGGTGGATCCGTACTTGCCTTTATGGCCGGTGGATTATTAATGTATTTCGTTATGCTATGTCTTGGTGAACTCGCTGTAGCCATGCCTGTTTCGGGTTCTTTCCAGGAATATGCCACTAAGTTCATCAATCCTGCAACTGGCTTTACAATCGGATGGTTGTATTGGTTAAGCTGGGCGAATACGACCGGTCTTGAATTTACAACTGCCGGCATTACAATGCAGCGCTGGTTTCCTGATATTCCTGTTTGGGTTTGGTGTTTAATATTTGGCGTTACGATTTTCACTATTAACGCATTATCTGCTCGTAGTTACGCAGAAACAGAATTTTGGTTTTCAAGTATAAAAGTATCTGCCATTATAGCTTTTATAATTCTTGGTGGCGCCGCTATGTTCGGTTTTATTGATTTAAAAGGCGACGAACCAGCTCCGCTATTTTCAAATTTCGTAAATCATGGTGGTTTATTCCCAAATGGACTTGCAGCTATTCTATTAACAATGGTTACAGTCAATTATTCCTTCCAAGGTACAGAGCTTGTCGGAATCGCAGCAGGTGAAAGTGAAGATCCAGCAAAAACTTTACCTCGTTCTATTAGAAATATTATATGGCGCACAATGTTTTTCTTCGTCTTAGCAATCTTTGTTCTTGTTGCTTTAATTCCTTGGGAAGAAGCAGGACTCACAAAGAGCCCATTCGTTGCTGTTTTTGATAATATCGGTATTCCATATGCAGCTGATATTATGAACTTTGTTATTCTTACTGCTGTTCTTTCTGTTGCAAACTCAGGACTATACGCTGCTACTCGAATGCTTTGGTCTTTATCAAAAAACGAAATGGCTCCAGCATTTTTAAAGAAATTATCCTCACGTGGGATTCCTCTCAACGCTTTAATCATGACAATAGCTATTTCTGCTTTTTCTCTTTTGACAAGTGTAGTAGCTGCTGAAACTGTTTACTTGTGGCTCATTTCAATTTCCGGAGTCATTACCATTATTGTTTGGATGTCAATTTGTGTTTCTCAATTCTTTTTCCGCAAACACTATTTAGCTGAAGGTGGAAAATTAGAAGACTTGAAGTTCAGAACTCCACTCTATCCCCTTGTACCAATTCTTGGTTTTGGATTGTATGGCATTATATTAGTAAGTCTTATCTTTATCCCAGATCAAAGACTAGGCATTTATTGTACTGTACCATTTATCATCTTTTGCTACACATACTATCACTTTAAAGTTAAGAAAAGAATTGCTACTAACACTCGTAGTGAAAGTAAAATTAGCGAGACTATGTAATACTATACTTATATATAAAAGACCGCACATGACTTTCACTTCATGTGCGGTCTTCTATCATTCTAATTCGCTTTAAAATTATATAATGGCTTAATAATGTGCTTTATATCTATTGTTTCTTTCGTATTTTCGATAATTTCATCCATTGGCTTATATACCATTGGTGCCTCATCAATTGTGCTCTCTACCACCGATGTAGTCCACACCTCTGTCATCGTATTTTGAAATTCCTCTAGACTCAATGATTCTTTAGCCTTCTTTCAACGTTATTCGTAAATACTTTCGCTTCATTGTATTTTCCTTGTAATTTCATCATCTTTCATGTCCCCTTCCTTTTGAAAGAATTATTTTATTACGTTATTTCTGTTCTAATAATTTCTATCGTCTACCTTCTGCTTACCATTATATATGTACGATATCCTTCACAATAATAAAAAATTATGATGATTTATCTTATTTACATAATATAATTACCGTATCCTTAAATTTATACGTACACATCGTCCTCGATATCAGTTATATATAACAAAAACTCCCCTTACATCCAAAATGATTAAGGGGAGTTTTATAGCCGATGAAATTATAGTTCCGATTTCACCCGAACAGAAACATTATTTTTAATTATATTTTTGACATCTTTAAAGCTAACAAAATTGTTATTTTTCTCATCCCAAAGACGGAAGCGAAGTGAACGTAAGCTTGTAGCAAGAGTAATCGTTGGTACATTTTTTAACGGAAGCGTATTGTTGTGTGCCTCTTCTAATTTATAGTTAGGTACTCTTGGACTTAAATGGTGAACATGATGGAATCCAATATTACCAGTTAAGAATTGCAAGATTTTTGGAAGTTTATAAAATGAACTTCCTTCCACGGCCGCTTTCACATATTCCCAATCTTTATCTTCTTCAAAGTAAGAATCCTCGAATGTGTGCTGTACGTAAAACAGCCAAATCCCTACTGAACCTGCTATTAAGAATATCGTACCATGTACTAACAGAAACGATTGCCACCCAATTGCCCAGCAAAGTATAGCTACTACAGCAACAATTATAATATTCGTCAAATAAGTATTCATACGTTCTTTCTGTCTTGCACCTTTTCGGTTAAATCTATTTTTAAGCAAGAAAACATAAATCGGACCTAATCCAAACATAACGAATGGATTGCGATATAAACGATATGCTAAACGAAGTCTAAATGGTGCTGCTACATATTCATCAACTGTAAGCGTCCAAATATCCCCTGTACCCCTCTTATCCAAATTACCACTCGTAGCGTGGTGAATAGAATGCTCATGCCCCCACTGATCAAATGGGAATAATGTTAAAACACCCATACACGTTCCAACTATTCTATTTGCACGTCGACTTTTAAAGAACGAATAATGGGTACAATCATGAAAAATAATGAAAATTCTTGTCATAAATCCAGCGGCTAACAGTGCTGGAACTAAAGTTAACCAATAAGAAACTGACAAACTTTTATAAGCAAGGTACCATAAAATAATAAATGGCACGATTGTGTTGATCAGTTGCCAAACACTTTTTTTAATCGTTGATTTTTCAAAAGGAGCAACTTGTTTTTTTAAATTTTTAGTATTTTCTAAGGTCATTGTTCTAATTCCTTTCCTTTTTGTTGCTAATTCATATTATAGCACACTATTAGTATCAGGTGTTAAAAGTAGCTATAATAAATATTTTATACTATGAAAATCTCTTTTTTCTTACTCATTACTTACAAATTTCTTACGTCCAAAATAGCTTCTATAATTGGATAGACGGAGCATTTTATGTATCAAAGAAACTTCGAATTTTTCCAATAAGTACATAAAAAACAGAGAGTTTTTTCACAAGAAGAAAAAAGCTGCAACCAGTCAGTTTCACCGACTTATCGCAGCTTCTCTTCTTTTTACCTTATTTTATCGATGAAGCCAAACTGCACCTGCAGACTTGTCTTCAGCTTGGCCTACGACTTCAAACTTCAGTCCTAGCTTCGGCAACTTACGTCCTGCATCAGGAATAACGCTGTTGATGTATTGCTTAGAATCATCAAATTTTGCCACTCCTGGTAATCCTTTATAATCAAAGATACCGCGTGTTGGTGAATTTACTTTCCATGCTGGCGTTTGATCAAATGAGAATGCCGCATCAGCAATTTGATAACGCGTACTGCTCTTCACAGTAGGTTGTCCATTTAATGTCCCTACAATTGCCTCTGGATGAGAATCTACTACTCCTAAGAACCCTTCACCTGGATGAACGCCTACCCAGTTATCTGTAAAGCTTTGATCCGCATACCATACAACCATTCCTGTATTAAATACTGGTCCACGTGCATGTTGTAACGCAGTGTCAGAACCAGCGTAATTTCTCCACTCTACATAGTAATTATGTTTTTTCTGTTCAAATCCGTTAGACACAGTAAAGCCTTTTAACGTCATTGCTGGCTGACCTTCTGCATCATCAGAGAAAACAACTTTTCCATCTACAGTTAATGCTGCATTATCTAACGCAAACCCTTTATAAGCTACTGCAATATCTGTTAAGTACTCAAATTGCAGTTTTACTTTTTTTCCTTTGAATTGGCTTAAATCGTATGATTTATCAACCCACTTACCATCAGTTGTATCCGCGCCGCCTTTTACATCTTTTTCGCCCATTCTATCAATGCGTGTCTTCGTTCCATCTTCTGCAATCGCATATACGTCAAGGAAATCATACTTCGCTTCAAGTTCGTAAAATGCCTTATAATCGAACTTAGCATCCTTTGCATTTGTTAAGTCAAATACTGGTGTCTCAAGTGTTGTATGAATGTCATTTCCTTTTGTACTGTAATAGAACTTCTTACCAAACGCTGATTCGATATTTTTTATATCTTTGTCCGGCAAGTTAACACGAACGATTCCAGGTCGTTTAGATTTTGTAGTGCTTTGATCTACATATGTCGCAACACCGATTCCTTTGCTAAGTTTGTCATAATCTACTTCAAGGATATTCGCCCAGTTCCCCTTCATATTCTTTTGGAAAAACTCTTTATTTTGTGGTGAGAAACTCGTTGGCTCTGTTCCTGCAATTTTTCCAGCCCAGCTACCACCACTCATAATAGACCATGACTCAACAGGTTCACCTTGTCCTGAGTACTTTGTATCATATTCATCTGGTAAACCTAAATCATGACCATACTCATGCGCAAACACACCAACTGCCCCGTCTTCAGGCTCGATTGTATAATCGTATGCAGCCATCTTTCCGCCCCAGTTCGAAACAGAAGATTTCGTGCCATCAATTGCATATGGTTTTGAACCTAGTTTTGAACGATGTGACCAAATCGCATCATCTTTCAATTTACCGCCGCCAGCTTCTTGACCAACGCCAGCATGTACAACCATTAAATGATCGATAATGCCATCTGGCTCATTTTTATTTCCATCACCATCTTGATCGTATTGATCAAATTGGTCATAGTCTGCTAAATTGATTCCTTTTGCTACCGCTGCTTTTAATGCTTCTTTCACAAAATCTTTTGGTCCTAAAGGCCCCTTGTTATCATGCCCAGTACCCGCATCAGCACCATAATCTGATGCTTTTCCTGGAACAGTAAGCCACTCTGTTACAGTCCCATCAACTGTATAGCTACCACCAGATTGTTCTTCATAATATTGCTTAAATGTGTTAATCTTCGATCCATCAAATAAAGTGAATGGTTCATCACCAAATAACATTTTTTGATAATGTTCACGATTAAAGTCCTTAGAATACATGTATCCTGGCTCTTGATCAATATTGTTATGCTTAAAATCGCTAAATTCTACAAGTAAAACAAGTACTTTATCTTTTCGAACAGCTCCATTGTATTCTTCTTGCTTCGCTGATGTAGTAGGTACTTTTCCATTTAATTTCCCTGGATTCAATGCTGCACCTTGTCCAGCTACTGGGCCTACTTCAGGCTGCTGTGCCTGTTCATTTTCCTTCATTTTTGCATCTTTTACTTTTTTCATAAAATCAGAAGCTTCTTGTGTAAGACTATCTCCTGTTAAGATTTCTTTCCCAGGGTTTTCCCCTTTCTTTTTCTCAACATATTTTTCGACAGCCTTTGACGTCTCAGCTTGTGATGCAGATTGATCAATTACCCCCCGTTGTTTTAGCGCTTCTGCCAAACGCTCCTCCGGTATTAAGTGCTCATCTATTGGTAGAGATGATGTTGGTGTCTCAGCATAAGCTGCGTGACCTCCAAAAGCAAACGTACTACTTAGTACTGCTGCTGTTGTTAATACCGCTAATGGTTTTAATTTCTTTTTCAATGTATTTCCTCCCCAATGTCTGCAAATTATCGTTTTTTGCCAATAACAACATAACATTCTTTATAATACGAATATTCAATCTTTTTCAACAAATAAAATGTTGAGAAATATTTTTTTATGCAGGGTGAAATACATAAGATATAAAAACAAACAGACTCTCCTATAAATAACAGTGAACTTTTATATGTTCTTAGTTACAATTAAAATCCAGTAAATCTGGGATTCATACTTTTTTAATAAAAATAAGAATTAAATATTTTCTATACTATTTAATCTATGGATTACCATACTACTCACTATTCTCATTATTACAAGCTAATAGTGGTTCGTACATCATTATAGCGTGATTCTCTGTTACATATTGATCTTCTATTAACTGTTTCTGTTGATTATATACTTTACGTTGAATCACATTATGTCGTATATAACCGCCCCAGTATGCAGGTTGAATTGAGTGTTCTTTCTCATACACTTCATATTGATAAAGTTGCGGATAGACTGTTCTCCATTCACCAACTAAATGTTCATCTGTCATATAAAGGTGAAGTTGATACGGTTGGTCCGTTTCATTTTTAATTTGTAAATCCAAATAGTTATAGGAACAAGTCGCCCCACTCCCAAACGGTTGAGTTCGCCTAGAGTCAGGAAAGACATCAAAGCTATGACGATATCGTTCTGTTACTGTCAGTGGTGTATGTAAAGTCATCCAATATATTAAATTCGAAAGCTGACAAAGACCTCCTCCAATACCTGTTTGAAAAGATCCGTAATGTAATACCATACCTTCTACATACCCTTTTTTCCTCGTTGGCTTACCTATTAAACGCCAGTAAGAAAATGTTTCTCCCGGTCTAATGACGATACCATTTAGTTTTTTAACAGCAATTTTCAAATTAACAACCTTATTCTGTTGATACCACATATCTACATCTTTGAGCTTACGAAGTAATATCGTTCGGTGCTGAATTGCTGTACAAGGTAGCTTTTTTTGTTGGAACCTTTTTGCATATGTTTTTCCATCTGCCAACCACTGAATGTACCTCTTTGTAGAGTAATACCACTTCCCTAGCATAATGCGATACTTAGACCGCTGTTTAGGACGTAAGTGCACTATATTCATTTTATTCCCTCTCTCTTTCTTCAAGTAAATTCTAATATATTTCTAATTCAATAAATTACAGTTTTCTTAGCTGCATAATAATTTCCGCAAAAAAATAATAAATTTACTCTAGTGGAGATTTTATTTTGATGATTGCTTTATAATTATATGAAACTGCGCTGCAATACGATAAATTGAAATAAACATATTATAAATATAACGGATAACCTTAAATAAAAAATAATGAACATTAAAGAAATTCTAAAGTATTAATATATTTTTCGTAAATATTAATTGATAACACATTAGACTTTACTATATGTATAACTTCTTATTCTACAAAATGAAATTTTTTAATGTAAGAAAAAATATAATTTCCCTTTAACATTTATACAAGTCTCATATGGAAAACTTTACAAAACAATTCGAACACTTATATTTAGAATAAACACAAAAAATTGCCACCAGTTAGCTTAACTGGTTGGCAATTTTTTAACGAGAATGCTTTACAAATAGTTGAATTGCTTCTTCTGGTACATAGCACTTTCCATTACTCTCTACAATAATACTTCTTAATTCATACCCTTTACCATTGATACGAATTATATTTTTGTTACCAAATAATTGTGCTTCTACTTTATTATGTTTTACTACGAGTAACGGGTTTGCTCCTTCGATTTTGTCGGCTGTTACAGTTGCACCGATTTTCTTAAAGGCTTGTTCACTCTCTAAAAATATTTTATTCGTTACTTCTTCTAAGTTAAAGCCCATCGCTTTCGCCATCGTCTTCGCAATGTCTGTATTTTGGATTAAGCCTTCTGGTTTTTGAGGTCCATAAGAATGTAAGAATACATCCTCACCTGTATGTCCTCCTGTCGTAAAGCCGATATTTGCACGATTAGCCAATAATGTAGTAAGAATTCGTCCTACATCCATTTTCTTTTTTGCCACTTTTAATTTTTCTTTTTCATCATGAGTTAGATTATCCAAACCGTATAGTTTAGCTACATCTTCTACATTTGATAAATCAGATTTCAGTTTATTTATAGTTCCTTCAAGTGTCATTTTCGCCTTTTTCAATGGATCAATGTATGCAGAAACCGGTGTAGTATTGTATCCTTTTGTCGTATTCCTATTCCCTATAGAAATGCCGCTGTTACCATGATCAGTTAAAGCGATGAGCATCGTATCCCCATCTTTCTTCGCAAATTGTAACGCCTTTGCTACCGCTTCATCAAATGCCAATACATCGCTAATAATCCCAATTGGATCATTAGCATGAGCTGCCCAATCTGGCTTACTACCTTCTACGAATAAAAAGAAGCCATCTTTATCTTTTGATAATGTTTGAATTGCTTTTTCTGTCATTTGAGAAAGTGTTGGTTGTTCTGGATTTGTTGCTATACGATCCATATCAAACGCAAGAGCATGATGTGAGAAAGAGCCCCAAATTTTATTAGATTTGGAGTTCAATAACGCATCTTTCGTTTCAACAAAATCGTACCCTTTGTCTTGAATCACCTTTACTAAATTTTCACCATCTTTTCGGATTCCATTACTTTTTATAGGTAGAAGCGCCGCTTTTCCCCCGCCTAATACGACATCTATATTTTGATATACTTGCTGCTTCGCAATTACGTCAAAATGTTTGCGATTGACATGGTGAGCGGAGAATCCGGCCGGAGTAGCATGCTGAATTTCAGATGTAGCAACAATGCCAGTTGCACGACCAGTACATTTTGCGCCTTCTAATACGTTTGCGACCGGCCGTAACTTTTCTTCTTCTTTTATTGGCTGTAAGCTAGGCGAACTTACAATAGAAGGTAATACACCTACATATCCTGAATTCGATTTATTTCCAGTTGCTAAAGCTGTTGCTGCTGGCGCTGAGTCTGTAATAGCTGATTCCGCCGAAAACGTACGAACACCTCCTGTTACAATTTGATCTAACGTAAGCGGTGCCCCTTTATACCAGCGAGCCAATGTTGTCGCCGTTGAACTCGTTCCGTCCATAACCATCATAATTATATTTTTAGGCTGGTGTTCTACTTTTTTCACCTTAGCTTTGGCCGCATGATAATTCATCATACTTTCCGTACTTAATACGCTTACTATTATAGCTCCCACCAATAGTAACTTTTTCATCTTCACACCATAATTCAACATGATTGTTCCTCCATAAACTTTGCATTCATTTCAATACACCTTATTTCCTTTTCCATACCAAAACCTACATATGTTTTATTAGTTCCCAATTCTCATAAAGCTAACAATAGTTACTTTCTCTTTCTTTAATTAAATATTGATATGTATCATTTATCTTATAAAAAAGATTTAACATCCTTTTCATTAATTACTTATTTAACAATAAATCCTCAATTAAAAGAAATAAAAATTTATTGTTAAACAATAAATTTCATGTTAAATTAATAAGATATTAAATAAATGAGGTGCTTTTTATGAAACAAGGATCCACACTCTTTTTAAAGACCGTTGTAATTCTGATCGGAATCCCCGTTCTTGCTATGTGCATTTTTTTAGTCCCTAAAATAGGAAATTTTGCCGCAGAATTATATCCAGATATTGCATATATTAAATATCTTGTATTTATCAATTTATACGCAACAGCAATACCTTATTACTTCGCACTGTACCAAACATTTAAGCTTTTAAACTATATTGATAAAAATAACGCATTCTCAGAGCTATCTGTTCAAGCTTTAAAAAATATTAAGTACAGCGCATTGGCAATTAGTGTATTATATGTATTAGGTATGCCACTTTTCTATCTCGTGGCAGAGAGAGATGACGCCCCTGGCATTATTATTATCGGAATGATTATGATTTTTGCTTCAATGGTAATCGCGGTCTTTGCTGCCGTTCTCCAAAGACTATTAAAAGATGCTATAGATATAAAATCAGAAAATGATTTAACGGTCTGAGGTGAATAATATGGCAATTATTATTAATATTGATGTAATGTTAGCAAAAAGAAAAATGAGTGTAACAGAACTTTCGGAGAAGGTTGGAATTACAATGGCTAACCTTTCTATCTTGAAAAATGGAAAAGCAAAAGCAGTCCGTTTTTCAACTTTAGAAGCAATATGTAAAGCATTAGAATGCCAACCCGGGGATATTTTAGAATATCAACCTGAAGATACCGAATAAAAAGAGTCCTTCATACGAGAAGGACTCTTTTTATTACACATTACGGCGCAAAACTAATTTGACCAGTAAACAATAGGATAATTGCTATGATCCAAAATATAAAAAATGATGAGGACAGTATTAATGAAAGAATAGCAATTCCCTTCTTCTCTGTTCTTTTCGTCATTGTGATTATTGAAAGCATGATACCTACACCTGTCAGGGCAATTGTAATATAATCTCCAACTATATTACCTGCATTGGCTATCCTTGTTGGCGTTATAAAAACGAATAGAAAACACAAAATGCCGATGAGTAAAGATATATAGCTTATTATACTGTACTTCTTTGTAGGAACTATTTCAGTTTTCATACTAACCCCACCCCTTCTATATAGCTATGAGTTCATATTAACATGAATAACCATAATTTGGTTAAAACATAAAAAAGATAAAGTGGACGCTATCACTTTATCCTTCAGTTTATTTCTATCTAACAATTAACCTGGCTACTTCTTTAATAAAGATGGACGGACATTCTTTAACTCCTAGCAATTTTTATATACAGAAAATAAAATGAAATAGTTCTAAAAAATAAAGACTGTACCTTTAAAATGAAAGATACAGTCTTTATTCATAACTTTTTTTATAAAGAAAACTCTCTATCACTCACTACCTTAAAAACTCCGAGTAATGTGATAAAGAATAATCCGCTACATCACAATTACCTTGAAACATACATGTTGAAATACCTAATTCTTTTGCAGGTAATAAATCTAATTCTCTATCTCCAATAGCTAAATCAATATTGTATTTTTTATGCAGATGATTATAAGCTAAAGAGTTCGGCTTTCGAGGAAAGCCATCGTCAATTGTAACCATATCTACGAAGTATTTTTCCCAGCCGTAATATTTTAAAATGGCCATAACCCTTTTCCTATGTTTATGGGTCATAATCACATTTTTATCTGCAAATTTCAAAACCTCTTCGACACCTGCAAAAGGTTTCATATCTTTTGGCGTGAATTTTCCCTTCAAAACTTTAATCTTTTCTTCCTGCTCGCATGAAATATTATAATACTGAATTGCATGAGAGTATGATATTTTTAAGTTTTTGTATATTTCTTGTTTTTCTACTGAATCACCTAATATTTCAGAAAGCATCATTGTATATGCAGGGTACGTATCAAATAACGTCCCATCAAAATCCCATAAAATATTCATTCTATTCACCTTCTATTTTCAAATCATTGGATGACTAAATCCGCCCTATCCTCCGGCAATTCCATTTCTAAGTAATAATCCTCTGCTTTCCAATACCTATTTTCAAACTTTGAAAGGTTTTTCTGCGTTTTTTCACTCTCACGTAGAAACCTTGTCTCTCTTGGACAGTCCAAATAGACCATATAATGAAAGAAATCTCTCCATTCTTTTCGCTGCAAAAAAACTCCTTCAATAACAATTACGCCTACAATAGGAATCTGTACTTTTTTCATTTCACATGAGTCTGTTTCCTCTTGATAAAAAGGCAAAGTCAGTTTTGTCTCATGTTGTAACTTCTGAAAAAACTTCTGCCTCAAGTATGGAATATCCCACTGTAAACAATAATACTCATACCATTCTTCATATCCTGTATGATAGCGTTTATTACGCTCCACTATGTGATCATCAATATGAAAAATATGAAACGGGATGCCCTCTTGCTTCATATTTTCTTTTAAATTTGCTACGAATGTTGTTTTTCCAGATCGACTTAAACCATCTATCCCTAAAATAAAGCGGTTTTCTTTATACTTCTTCATAACATTTATAAGCTCATTTGTACTCATTACTTCTTCCACTCTTCTTTTAATAAAGAATATAAAATGGTATCATGAGCGACACCATTTTGAATCATATGTTTTCGAAGTAATCCTTCTTCTTGAAATCCTGCTTTTATTAATAATTGTTGTGAAGCTTTATTTTCTACATATACAACCGCTGCGATTCTTATTAGTTGCAGTATTTCAAATCCGTAAGCTAAAATTGCTTGTAATGCTTCAGATGCATACCCCTGTCCCCAATATGTATCATCTAATTCATAACCAATTTCAGCTCGTCTATGATGATTGTTAATTAAATGAAATCCACACGTCCCAATTAATTGGCCCGTCCCTTTTTTCTCGATTCCCCAGCGAAATACACTTCCTTCTTCATAACGATTTTTAAACGTTTGAATCGTTGTTTTCGCTTGCTCAATATTTTCGAAAGAATCCATTCCGAAATAACGTATAACTGATTCTTTCGAAAAATATTCGAACATCGTTTCCGCATCTAATAGTGTAAGTTCTCTTAAGAATAAACGTTCTGTTTCTAGTTTCGGAAATCCCATCTCTCTTTCTCCCTCTATTCTAATGAACTACAAATTTCAATATAATTTCCATCTGGATCAGCAATGTAAGAAATTGTTTGTCCCCACGGTTTTACAATAGGTTCAACTAAAATCTTAATACCTTGTTCTCTAAATTGCTCAATCGTTTCTTGTACATTCTCAACAACGAATCCTAATTCGAAATGAGAAGACTGTAATTCACCTTCTGTAAGCGGTAGTCCTGTTAATTCTTTCACATCTTGCCGCGTATTCATCGCTAAAATGGTAGTTCCAGTATTAAATTCAATATATGTACCGTGCTCTGCTTTTATAGGTAACTGTAAAATATCTTTATAGAATTTTAAACATTCCTCAAACTTTTCTACATATAAAATGATGTACTTCATTTTCAAATCCATTTTACATCCCCCTTTATATCTACCCCTAAAATTTCGACAAAAGTCTCATAAAAACCTTGTTTTTTGTAGTAATGAGCAAAAAAAATGAGGCCGATTTCTCGGCCCCCCAGCTTATTGGCATAAAACAGGAGATTTGGTTTGGACATAACCAGTTCGTACTTTTATTATATTTTATTTTTTCTGAATTTTAAATACATTAAACACCTATTTATATTGAGAAAGTTTTTTGCTTGCATAAAATTAAAGAGTTTAAGAAATGATACAAATGGAGGTGTATACATATGGAACCAATGCTATGTCCAAGTTGTAAAACGAACCGTACTCGCTTTAATATTCTTGAGCAACAAGTAAAACCAGTCAAATTAAATCCACAAACTGGTCAAGTAGAAGAAGAATATACAAATGACACGATGAATGCTTTTCATATGGCCTATCAAGGACCTACTTATCGCGTCCAATGCGCTGTATGTGGGCTTGTTGAAAACCCAGAACAATTTATTAAACCTGCTCAAAATCAGTCTTTCTAATAAAAACATTATTATCCCTTATAGAAATAGATTTTTCTATAAGGGATTTTTCCGTTTAATAACTTAATTAAAAATGTGTTTCTTCCTTATTATATGTTAAACTTCGCACTCTTTTAGAAATGTTTACATAAGAGAGGTAAAACAAACAATAAAAAGATAACGCTTCCATCAATATTTCTACTATTAACTTGTCATATAGTCATCTTTTACTTTTGGATCTTCGATTGGGAGAAAATAACGACTCCTTAGGATCTAACAATATGGATTGTTTCTACTATTTGTAGTCTTTTACTTTACTACCATTTTTAAAATCAAAAATCTAATAAATTAATATTAATTGCTCGTTCGTTATTATTAATTATTTCTTCTTCATTTATGATTTTTTTAGGTGTTGTTACTGGTATTCATCTTTCTAACTAGTTCTATGCCTTAAATATATAATGTTTTATTATATAAAAAATAGTTAACAAAATAGAATTACATAGAAATTAAAAAAGATAATGATGTCATTGTTATTGTCTTCTTCTAGGGTCTAATCTTTATTATAATATTTCACTTTTCAATTTCTTGATTTTCCAAAAAATCCTCATGAAAAAATAAGCATACATACAACCTACAAGCCCTGTCATAACTTTCGCCCAAATTGGCACCCTTGATTCTGTTGAACTTAAAAATACGCTATACATTGAGGGTAATATAGTTATTGAAATCAATGCGAAAAATTGTAATAATTCCTTCATTTTTTGCACCTTCGTGTCCTTCTCTGAATATATGTCAGGTAACTCAATTCCCTTCTCTACTTCCTTACAAAAATAATTCCATCTTGTAAAACTTGTGACACGTTTCCAACCAGACATTTCATATATTTCAAAGTACTCCTGTTGTTTTTCTTTTGAATCTCTATAAACCAATCTAAAATCCGCTTTATATACTACATCTTTTGGTTCTGTTTTCTTAAACGTATACAACAAATTATATCTTTGTAACGCCCAACCTTTTTGATGCATTTTCCGTAAAAAAACTTCTTCTTTTTCTAAACTCCATGCCATGAAAAATTTAAATACCTTCTTTGTCTCCATCTATCATTCACTCCCCTAATATACTATTTCCATTCCTTACAGATCTCTGCAATCTGTTATATTCTAGCTCTAACACTTCTCTCCCAAACGGCGTTAACTCATAGCACTTCTTTCTATCTGTAGAGGCAACTTCAACAATTAATTTTTCTTTAAGTAATTTCGTCGTATTCCCGTATAAAGTACCAGGACCGAGCTTTACTTCCCCATTTGTCATCTCTTCTACCATTTGCATAATTCCATATCCGTGCATTGGTTTCACTAGTGATAACAGTATGTAATATGTCCCCTCAGTTAACGGAATATATTTTTGCGCCTTCGCATTCATTATAACTACCTCCGATACATCGCCTTATGATATATCGACTTACGATACATCGTATATCGATATTATATAATCATATTCCAAAATATTCAAGAGTAATTTAATAATTAAATATCCATTTCTTTGAATTAAAAAACCATACAAATTTTCTGAATAATTTGTTAAAATATAGAAATATTAGCTCTTTTATAATGAAAGGAATGGTACATATGATAAATAAATTGAAAGAAAACATCGGATCTGTGTTTGTTGGGAAAGAAAATGTTATTGATCTACTGCTCGTTTCACTTCTTGCTGATGGACATGCACTACTCGAAGACGTGCCTGGTACTGGGAAAACGTTACTGGCGAAAACCATTTCCAAAAGTATTGGTGGTAGTTTTTCTCGCGTTCAATTCACCCCTGATGTACTTCCAAGTGATGTAACAGGTATTGAATACTTCAACCCAAAAACAAGCGAATTCGAATTAAGAATTGGACCAGTTATGACAAACATTTTGCTAGCAGATGAAATTAACCGTGCAATGCCGAGAACGCAGTCGAGTTTGTTAGAAGCGATGGAAGAACGACAAGTGACGCTTGAGAAGCAGTCAACTCCTCTGCCGAAACCGTTCTTTGTTATTGCGACGCAAAACCCAATTGAATCACAAGGGACTTTCCCTCTTCCAGATGCACAGCTTGATCGCTTTTTAATGACGATTTCAATTGGTTATCCAACTCCTAAAGATGAGTTACAAATGATGCGACGTTTTCGGAACGATTTACCATTAGAAAGTGTCACATCTGTCATCTCATTAGAAGATATTTTAGAAGCTCAAAAACGAGTAAAAGAAATATTTGTTTCGGAACCGTTAGAACATTACATTATTAAACTTGCTCATGCTACAAGAAATCATGATTATATCGCTAACGGTGTAAGCCCACGTGCCACATTAGCTTTAGTACGTGCTGTTCAAGCTTTAGCCTTTTTACATGGGAGAGAATATTGCACACCAGAAGATATACAATTGTTAGTTCCTTCTGTTTGGAATCACCGTATCGTCTTATCAATGGAAGGTGCATTACGTACGACAAAAAATGATATTATGCAAAGTATTTTAAAAGAAGTTGATGTACCCGTGGAGATTGAGCAAGCATGAATGGACAGCGCGTTGTAACTGTACCTTTATTTTTTCAACTTCATATTATTCAACTAACCGTTCCAATCGCGTTACTTTTCACATTCTTTTTCCCGCAACGAATGCTTATGTTTCTCTTTTTCTTCTATTATATATTTGCGATTTTTATTTATAAATATGTCGCTTTCATAGAGAAGAAGTTTCAAATCATAAATGAGAAACAAACTACACGGCTTTTTCCTGAGGAATCTGGACAGTTTTTTATTCATTTAAAAAATGGAGCCAGCATACCGCTCGTTAATGGTGTTTGTTACTTTCATTTAAATTCGTCCCTTATACCGCATAAAGAGCAAGGCATTGAACAAATATCAAAAACGTTATTCTCTTTCCCATTTTCACAACCTGCACATTCGGCACAAAAATGGGATTTAACATTAACCGCTACGAAGCGTGGGGTGTTTCAAATTGAACAGTTTGAATGTGTATTAAAAGATCCATTTCATCTATTAACTGTACATTTACCTGTTTTTGATAAATTAAGGACTGAAATTATTGTGTATCCTTCTCCTAAAGAAGTAGCAGGTTTGCAAGAACTTCAGCAACTTTTAATCGGATCCTATCAAACGAATTTTTCTTTTTACAATGACGAAACATCTATTATAGGTGTAAAACGCTATGAACGTGAATCATTCCGTTCTATTCATTGGAAGGCATCTGCTAAAATGCAGGAATTACAAGCGAAGCAATATGAACCTGTAAAAAATTATAGTTGGACGATTTGTCTTTCTTTAGCTGCCGATCGTGGATTTGGTTGGAAAGATAATGTTGAAGATTTAATTTCATTCGCAACATACATTTGCCAATATGCAACGAAGCATCACATACCGTTTGAATTATTTATTAGTGTATTAGCAGAAGGTGGTGCATTACATTTATCGTTACATGAAGGGCAAACGCAATATGCAAAAGCTTTAGAAGAATTAGCCCGTATTTCAGATGATAGTACGTTACTTCCGAAACAAGGATTCCTTCATTATGTAACGAGAAAGAGAGAACGATCGTCTACAATGATATACATTGGTTTACAAAGAAATGAACTCCCTCTTCTCTCGCAGCCAACGTTTCTCATTACTAGTGAAGGGATGGTGGAATCGGTTGAAAACTTGGCTATATCACATTCATGATTTCATTCTGCTCCTCCTGCTTTCATTATTAACAGAAAGAGATGAACTAATTAGTATTGCAATATTTTTAACAACAGGCTATATTGGAGTATTTCTTATTCATAAATTTATGCAGAAAAAAACAACAGGATTTGTAATACTTTTAGTTCTTCAAATCGTTCTTTTCTCTTTATTTTTACCTTTTTCTCTTTTTGGCACAATCATATTACCACTATTTTTCTTTATCGTACATGTGGTCGGACCTGGATATCCAGTTCAAAAATCTTTAGGTGGTATTGTATGGTTTGTCGTTTCAGTTATATTTTATGCACCCTTTCCACCGTTGTGGAAACTATTAATGTTAGCCTTGCATCTTATGATTACATTTTGGTTAACCGGGGCAAATCGCAAACAACAACTATTACGTTTTGCTTCTATCATTACGATTGGCTTAATGAGTATATTAATTGTTCAAATATTTCCTTTCATTCGACTTATTTTTGGTTTTATAACGGAAGTAGTCGCATTAGGCGTCGGCTATGCTTTAATGCCATTAATTAAAGCAGCGGAATTAAAAGATACTGAAGATGTTTGGGCAAATAAAGGACATCTCTTAAAACCAAAAATTGAAGACGGAAAAAAAATTCCTGATTTTGATCCAATACTCATAAATAGCGCTACAATAATAGTCTGTACAGCTATCGCTATTTACGTCGTTTGGAAAATAGTAAAAAAACGAAAACATTTAAGTTTACCAAATATGCACGTCTTCGAATCTACTATCATTACTGATAAAGAAGGAATGAGCCAAAATCGTTTTAAACGAAATAAACCGCCACATAACGAAATTCGGAAGGAAATTTTTAAGCTAGAGAGTAAGTTAACCTCTCT
The DNA here is from genome assembly GCF_002218325.1 of Bacillus sp. M13(2017). Taxonomy (NCBI): domain Bacteria; kingdom Bacillati; phylum Bacillota; class Bacilli; order Caryophanales; family Bacillaceae; genus Bacillus; species Bacillus sp. M13(2017). The sequence goes on from NZ_KZ268513.1 coordinate 48,069, forward strand.
TTTAAATAGAAAACGGGGAGAAACTGTTGAAACTTGGCTAGAAAGAATAAACGATGAAGAAGATGTAAATATTCAAAGTGATATTATTATAGATGCTTATAATACTGTGCGGTATTCAAATGGTGCAAACACTGTACTTCTACATGAATTTAAGAAAGAGATTCATAAGCTTTATGCATATCAAAAAAATTTGAAGAAACGAAAGAAATAACGTAACAAAAAGACTCCTATATTCATAGGAGTCTTTTTATACTTCTACGTTGCTTTTTAAATGGAAGCATTCTTCCCTGCTTCAATTTCTAATGACTCTTCATGCCACCAAAGTGTTTCTTCAGGATCTTCTTTAGCAATTTGGTGTGCTTCTTTTTTCGTTTCTACTGTAGGATATGAACCTTTTAGCGCACGCCCTGAAGTCGTAACGAATAGTACACTAAATACAACTAATCCAATAATACTTACACCTGCTAAATAAAATGCCGGTGCGAGCGGGTTACCAGTTGCATGAACTAAGTATGAACATACAAGCGGTGTTGTTCCACCGAATATCGATACAGAAATATTAAATGAGATCGAAAGTGCTCGATAACGTACATCAGTGAAAAAGAGTGATGGTAATAATGAAGGTAATGTTCCTTCATATACACTTAAGAAGAAACCTAATACGAAAATACCTGCAAATATAGCTGCAATATGTCCGTTACCTATTAGTAAAAATGCTGGAATTGCAAATACAGTTAAACCAAGTAAACCAATTTGCACAACGCGTTTATTACCAATTTTATCACTTAATTTACCGAAATATAGTGCTAGTGGAATCATAAGTGCCATCGTAATAGAAATAATTAATAAGCCTGTTGTTTCTTCGACTTTAAGTACTTGAGTTAGATAAGAAGGAATATACGAAAGAATCATATAATTCGTAATATTAAAGAAGGCGACAATTACTGTGCTTAATAAGAAGTCTTTTTTGTGATACTTAATAATGTCCATAAATGAAAATTGTTCATTGTCTTCAGATTCCTCTTGTGCTTTTTCCATCTCTTCAAAGATTGGAGATTCATCTAGATGACGGCGTAAGTATAAACCGACCAAACCAATTGGTGCAGCTACTAAGAACGGAATACGCCATCCCCAGCTGAGCATTTGCTCATCTGTTAACAATAACGTCAAAATGGTAACAATTACCGATGCAGCAATGTAACCTGAGAGTGTTCCAATTTCAAGACCACTACCGAGTATACCACGCTTTTTATCTGGAGAAGATTCTGCGATATAAACCATTGCTCCTGAATATTCGCCGCCTGTAGAGAAGCCTTGAATCATTCGGGCAACTAAAAGTAGTATTGGTGCCCATACACCAATTTGTTCATAGGTTGGTAGTAATGCGATGAATAATGTAGAAAGTGCCATTAAAATAATAGTAGTACTTAACACGATTTTTCGGCCGTACTTATCTCCTATTCTACCAAAGAATACACCTCCGATTGGTCGAACGAGAAAGGCTGCTGCAAATGTACCGAATGTAAGTACAAGTTGCAATCCACTATTATCAACACCTGAGAAGAATAATTGACTTAAAATTACCGCTAAATACGCGTATAATCCGAAGTCAAACCACTCCATTGCGTTCCCTATACCAGTAGCAATTACTGCTTTCCTGGCTTGTTTAGGATTGACAATATTAACGTCTTGAGGTTCAAAATTTAAATCATTATTTTGTTGCATATAATAAAACAGCTCCTTTTTTAATTTAACTTCTTTAAGCACACCTTCTCTTATTGAATAAAATTAATTCGAAGCACTTAAGGGAAATCAACGTCTCCTTGTCTGTCATTATTATTTCACATAATTAATTATTTGTCCAATTAAATGCTCTTTTTGTATAAATTTACACCCTATTTAACTTTTTATAAAATGAAGTTTAGGCTATATAATATATACCTTTACACTATAAATGAACCTTTCATTTATTTATATTTATAACGTTTCTATAATTGCTTCCTCTAACTTAGAAATCAGTAACTTTTACTAAAGACTTGCATATATTTAAAAAGTGAACTCATTGGCTCGAATTCTGTTTTATTACATTCAACTATAATATTATTGTAGTTTTAAAGGAGGCTGTTTTATGTTGGAAATAATCCTTTTACTTGCTACTGTTTCTTTTCTCTTTATTATTTCTGGATTTTTCATTACCTTAAAACAATATAAAGAAATTAAAAATATAAAGACTATATTAACTACAAAAAAAGAAAATGAGAAAACTACATCCGAAAACTCAATCCCTATGCAATTAGACCTTAGCGTTCTCAATAATTTACTCGCTTCTGGAATAAATAAAGGTTCTAATTCAGGTAATGAAAATTCTAAATCTGATAAAACTAAATAGTCGTTACGTATATAATAAAATATACATCTCCTATTTTATCTAACCTTATTAATAACTACCTCTGATTAAAAAGGAGACTACTTATGTGTAAAAATCCGATTTCTATTATTATTCGTATACAGCATAACATAAGAGTTTTAACTGAAATTTTGAAAGCCTGTGAACAACTACAGCCTTTAGAAATCATCCTTACTATTAACGGATGTATCGATGATTCCATTGATATTGCACAATCTTACAATTGTAAAATTATCACGCTAGAAGAACCGACAGAATCAAATAATTGTTATGTAATTGGTGCCAAAAAAGCAAAGGGTAAGTACCTCTTATTTTTAGATGCAAATTACAATATCAACCCTTCCTTACTTAAACAATTTCTTCAACCATTACTAGATGAATCAGCTGACTTAGTATTAAACAATTTAGATGATTTTTTTTATCAAAAGCAAAAGCCAACTATAGAAATGATTTGGCAGCAAGTTACGAATCATTTTTTTCATCGTCCAGATTTACATGTTAACTCATTATTATTTCCTCCCTATGCAATAACAAAAGAAATTCTTGAAGCAATTACTCCAGAAAGTTTATTAAATCCGATATTAGCACAAATGAAAATTATTAAAAATAAATTTCGGATTAGCAATCATTTTAAAATTTCTATACCGCAAATTCCCTCCTTCCCCTCAAAACAACTCATTCGTTATCACCTAGAAGCAATTGAAAATTGGATAAATATATTACAAAATTCAAGAGGAAACTATACTGATAATAATCGAAGGCGAGATATTATTTTAGAACTTCAAAACGGCGAACAAAGAGCTATACCAAAAATAATTACAGGTAAAGAGTTTTATTCAAATACTTATGGAAATAAACAATTATCCATCATTATCCCTGTTCAAAATGAAGAAAAAACGATAGAATCTATCATTTTTGAGGTGCAGAAATTAAAACCTTTAGAAATCATCATTATTGTTAATGGATCAACAGATAAAACAGAGGAATTGGCGAAGAATTGCGGTGCAACAGTTATTACTTACAAAGAAGCACTCGGCATTGATACCGGACGTGCCGTTGGTGCATATTTTGCAAAAGGTGATATATTATTATTTATTGATGGTGATTTCTTAATTCCTAGTTCTGATTTATTACCATTTGTACAATCTGTTCAAAATGGAACCGATTTAGCTTTAAATAAATTAGAGGACTACTACATGTATCGTCTTCCTTATACTATCGTGACTGCATGTAAGTATGCTGTTAATTTAGCATGTAATCGAAAAGATTTAGGTATGGGATCCACAATTGCTGTCCCTCATGCTTTTAGTCGAAAATGCATTGATATAATTGGATTTGATTCACTTCTTTCACCAACCTTAAGTCAAGTTAAAACAATTTTAGCAGGCTTGCATATACAAAAAGCCCATTCTGTCGACGTTGACAAGATAAATCGAGTTCGACCCAAAAAACACTTCTCTGAGGAAGGCCACCTTTCATTAGCAACACAGCAAATCATTGGTGATCATATAGAGGCAATTTCTTACCTCCTCGAACAAAAAGGAGACACTGAATGCTCTTAATTGTATATCCTTACGAACAGATAATATATAAATTCAATTTAAATATATAGCAAAATAAAAAAGATGGTTTGTAACCATCTTTTTTATTTTTACATTAGTTCAAAAGAAAAGTAGAAAGTAGGCTTTTCATTTCTTGATTTTCTTAAGAAGTTTGAAAAGAGAGGCTTGTTAATGAAGATACAACACTTAAATCATCGTTTAGTGTAATTGAGAAACATGCAACTAATGGTAAAGTAATTACAATTGATCCACTAGGACTAATTACAATTGTAGGACTTGTCCCACATGCACCCCCACAATCCACTACAGCGTCAATTCCACTACCAGGGGTAATTGTAATTTTAAGACATACATCAAAACAAACATTATTCGTAGTACATGCCATAACTCTCCCTCCTTTCTCTTAACAATATATGCAGTTAGTTAAATTCGGACACGACTCTCTTACTAAATTTTATAAATTAGATGTTATTTTACTATTAGGTTCCAAGAAAATTAACGTTTTATTAAACAATCTAAATCAACTAAAAAACTCAAATCATCCTTTACTGAAATAGAAACACATGCAATAAACGGTATTACATTAAAATTAGATGAACATTCATCATTGCACCTTACGAATATTTCTGCCCCACCATTTGGATTGACTTTAGTTTCTAAACAAATATTAAAACAACTTTTATTGATGCAAGACAAGATATTTCCTCCTTTCTTATATCTAATATCAATTTATTCAGAAATAAAAATGTTGTTACAACTTTATTCACTCTTTACTTTCCATACATAAAATAAAAAAGATAAAAGCTCCTTCATATATATAAAGAAGCCTTTACCTTTTGGTTACTTGTTCATTTATTATCAGTCAGTGAAACATGCTCTTCACTTGTACCTAAGCTAAAAATAATAAAAATTTTTGATTTCAGTTTCATTGCAATACTAAATATCGTTAAGTTGCATAAATGAAATGTTGAGGTTACTCATTCAATAGACAAATTTCCCTTTTAAAATAAATCTTTAAAACCCTTATTCTTCAATAAATACGAAAATCCTTCTAAATGATCCCCAGTAATTCTTAATACAGCTGGTGGATGTCCTATCGTGGCAAAATGCTCTTGTGGCCGAATACGATTAGGTTTCATTACATCTACAAAATGGACACATTCAACTTTATATCCTTCTAATATTGCCTTTACTTGCGCAACACACGCTGTGTGAAGTGTATCCCAGCCGATTCCCTCTAAACATTTTCTACTAATAGCATGGGGAACAGCAATTGTGGATCCCACTCCTAAATCTTTACGATTACAAGCAATATTCAACACATATTTATATAAATTTACAATATATAGAGGAAATCTAAGATTTAAATTTAAATCGTTTAAAGCCATATCAATCCCATTGGCAACAGCCTTTGTTAATGGGTGAAGATCTTTTGCTGGAATAGCAAAATCAGCATCAATAAAGAGAAGTATATCCCCTGTGGCTTCTTGTGCACCAATTGCCCGTCCTACATCGTGACCCAATGCTTCTTGATAAACAATTACTGTAGCTCCTAGTTGCTTAGCAATTGCTTCTGTTTGATCTGTTGATCCATTAATTACAACAATTATTTCTTTCGGTTCAATTTTTCTTGCCTCAAGAATAACTTCTTTAATCGTTGTTTCTTCATTTTGTGCTGGTATAATAATCGATAACTGTTTTCCATTATAAATAGAGGAATTCATTCCCCATCCTTTATGAAAAAGTGAATAATTCTTCTGTTTTTTTAGTTGCTCTATAATTTCTCTTTTTCTTCCTCCATCTGTATAGTTACCTCTACCATCTTTTCGTTGTAACCAACTCTCCAAAGCTTTTACGTTTTCTTTAATCTCACATACTTCTAATTTAGTTAATTCATTTTTATAGAAAGAGGTTTTGTTTGTGGGTATATTATTCAAGGAGGTGTTAGTGATAGCTGACGAGGATTGTAGTCGCCACCCTTTCTCAATAAAAGTTATTTGAGATAGAACGGGATTTTGCAAAGTGTCATATCCAATGTCCTCAATTGCTTTTTTTCTAATGGCATATGGCATAGATAACACCGAATCATATTTTAAATCCATGCGCCCCAATACATCGTTTACTATTTTTCTATACACCATAGCAATACTTGGCCATTCTACTCTCATCTTTTCAAAACATACGGAGTCTATGTTATTTAAGATTACATCCTGTTCCTTTTTTAGTAGCGGTTCTATAAATCGTTCTAATTCTACCGAAAAAATAACATCTTCTCCATTTAAAAATAAGACCACATCACCATTGGCGACTTTTGCCCCATGAACTGGTGCTTTCCATTTACTTTTCTCCTCAATCACAACAACGTTACTTTCAACAAATGTTGATATAGATTGTATCGCACTCATTCTATCATCAGATACAATAATAATTTCTAGTGGTTTTATATGCTGCACTTTATTTAAAATTTGATTCAATTTTGATTTATCTTCTCCTAAAACTATAACGACTGATAGGTCCACTTCTTTTTGTTCTTCTTTTACAGTCTGATTAGGTTTTACTTTTTTTATATATTCAATTGTTTCACTCTTACCTACAGCTGCATGCCCTGCTTTTTTATCAAAATATAAGTCAATTATAATTTGATTTACTTCCGTGTCTTTATCAAGTTGCTCTAATTCAGAAATAAATGGTAGCAAATGATTTTGCACATCAAATTCACACGCGAAATTTTGCAAAAAATAAATGTTCGGCACATATTTAATGTGATTAAAAAATTTCACAACATTAATTCTTTCACCAAATTTCTCCTCAACTTCTTCTCTTGATAAACCTGGATAAGATAAATCGAAAACTAAATTTACCGGTACAGGTATCCACTTTATTAAATTTGTTTGAGGATTATTAATGAAAGCTGTGGAACCTTTAACGAATCCAGCTAAAATTAAAGACATAAATCCTCCTCCAGAACTTCCATAAAACAAGACATTTTTTGAATCAACTTTTAACTTTATAAATAATATTTCTAGAATATTAGCTATATCTTGTAAATAAAATCTATTTAACTCTCCCTGTCCCCAACCTAAAGATAATTTTCCAAGATATAAAGTAGGATCATTATAATATATAACAGTATCTTCAAATTCATTCATCCAAGAATGTCGATGAAAAATAGGTGGACCAATTGGTTGTTCTTGAAACCCACCTGCTCCGGATCCAAAAACAATTGTGTTAGAAGCATTGGGCTTAATACGAATTAAAAATTCATACGTTACTTTATCCCAATTAACCTTGAGTATAAATGGCTCCGTAGTTTGAAAATCCATTTGCCATAATTGTTCATATGAAATGTTAATTATTTTATACTGGTCTAACAGTTTAATCACCCTTTCCATCCATTTCGAGTTGTTCTATCAAGTAAGAGAGAGCTTCAACATGATCACCAATTATTCTTAATACTGCTGGAGGATGTCCATTTTGACTTACATTTTCCTTTAAACGAATTCTATTCGGTTTTACAACATCAACATAATGAACACATTCTACCCTATATCCTTGTAATATAGCTTTTACTTGTGCAAGACTAGGGCATAGTAAAGTTTCCCACCCTATTGCATCTAAACATGATCTACTCATTGCATGTGGAATAGCTACTAATGATCCATTACTTAATTCTGGGCGATCATATGCTAAATTAAGCATATATTTTACAATATCAACAATATAAAAAGGCGGATTGAGCATTGGGTTCAAATCATTTAACGCTATGTCTATGCCATCTGAAACTGCTTTTGTAAAGTGATGTAAATCACTTCCTGAAACACTAAAATCACCATCAATAAATAAAAGAATATCTCCTGTAGCTTCAAGCGCTCCAATAGCACGTCCAACATTATGACCGAGTCGTTCGTTATATTTAATAATAGTAGCACCAAGTCTTTTAGCGATATTGGCCGTTTGATCTATCGAACCATTTACAACGACAATTATTTCTAGTGGTTCTATTTTTCTCGCCTCAAGTATTACTTGTTCTATAGTTTCCTCTTCATTTTGCACCGGTATAATGACAGAAAGTTGCTTCCCATCATAAATTGAAGAATGCATTCCCCACCCTTGATGATAGGAAGGGTATCGCTTACATTCACCTAGTTTTTGAACAATATCTCTTCTTTTTCCTGCATCAGTAAACCCTACTCTTTTTCCCTTTTTCTCTATCCATTTAGAAATACCGATTAAATATTTTCCCAATTTCTCCTTTTCATTTTCTGACAATTCTTTTTTAACTAAATACCCTTCCTCTTCTAACGTTTCATCTCTAGATAACGTTTTTATTGCATATTGATCGTTAATCCGCCATCCTTGATCCACTATGTTCATATGAGCTAGAACGATATTTTTCATATAATCAAAGCCGATATTTACTACTACTTCCTTCGCAAGTGCATATGGTAATGAAAGTATTGAATTGCTTTTTAAATCTGGTCGACTTAAAATTTCATTTAACATTTTTCTCCATACAATATCCATATTTGGACATTTACCAACTTCTACAAATTTATCTATTTTGTTTAATACTACATCAGCCTGATTTGTAACAACTGGTTCAATAAATTTCTTCATCTCATTTGTAGATATTGAAAAATTACTATCTACAAATAACAAAACATCTCCTTTTGCTGCCTTTACAGAAGCTTCATACCCCTCATAATACGTACTATATTTATCCATCAAAACAATATGGCATTTATTTTTCTTTGCTATTTCATACAAATTTCTTCTATCGTTAGGAACTAAAATTATAATTTCAAGAGGATTTAGCTTCCATATAGATTGAATTGACTCTTCTAATATTTGCTCTCTTTCACTATACAAAATAATAACCGTTAACGATTTCATTACACGCCCCCTTTACACATCATGTGACATAAAGTGAAACTTTAATCAGTGGGGGTTTTCTTCATCCCCCACTGATTATTAGCCCTCACCAATCGGACTTTAATGGGCAGCCCGACCCCCACCTAAATTCTTTGCTTTCACTAAATTTTGAGGTGGGGTCTTACCGCCCATTAAAGCGGGATAAAATATTAAGTATTACCATTTCCTATGAATTTGCTACTTTATTAACATATTCAAAAGTGAATTATACTGTGTAAAAACAATCGTCTATTTTTGAAAATATAAGTTCTACACTCGTTCCCTTTCTCTTATCATTATTTGTTACAACTCTCACCATTTAAAAACAAAAAAAAGCCCTAATTTCTTTAGGACTGTTTTAAACTAATTTATTTACATTATTAATTTTATATACTATCTTTTTCCATGTTATACCTCTATCCGTTGTAGTAAATATTTCTTTTTTATTACACGCCCAACCTTTACGCCGATTAAAAAAATGTAAACAAAATACATTTTTCAACAATGGATTACTTGATACCTTTATCCATTTTGCTCCTTTTTTTATTATTTGATATACACTTCCATGTTCACTATTTATAACCCAGCCATAATAGGAACTAAAAAAAGAAACAGCCGCTTTACTAGTATTTATTGTTTTATTTGAAATATGCCACGAATTCCCCTTATCAAATGAGTAATTCATTAAAAATACATCATTATTCATTTTAGTTGGTATTACTAACAAGTTATTTTTATAGATTGCTTTATAAGCCATAGAAGTCTCATTATTACTTCCTTCAAGACTTGAAATATCTTTTATAGGCTGCCAATTTACCCCGCCATCTATTGTTTTAAATACCGCTGATGTTTCATATTGTTTGTGCAATGAAATAAATCCAACTAACTCGTTTATAAATGTTATTCCTGAAATACTATCACTAATACTTATATTTTTAATTACTTTCCATACTCTCCCTTTCGTTTTCATGTAGTATAAATTATGTTCAAATTTATTTGATGCAAGCTTTCTAGACAATACAATCCATATACTATCCATATTGGTGGCATGCAATTGTACTTGAACATCAGTCGATTTCTCCCACTCTTCTTCAATTGGTAATATAAACTCACTCCATCTTTCCCCTCTATTAACTGTATAAAATATAGCGGGCAATAAATCATCATTCGTTTTTGTTAAACCATATGCCCAAGAGCTTCGAGCATTTATTGGATATCCAAATAATATAATTGAATTTAGAGGATTAACAACTTCCCATTCTACTCCTCCGTTTCGAGTATATAAGATAGCTTGCTTTTTATTTGTATATTGAATACCAGCCCACCCAAATCTATCAGTTCGCATTTGTAAAGAAGTAAATTGAATATCATTATTTTCCAATATATCACCTCATTCTTATCATATATATATTCGTATGCTATTATTTTCAAAACGTTCTATCATTAGTTGTTAGTACCACTCGTTTTATCTACTATCTTTACACATTTACTTTCTCTTTTCCTCACCAACCAAATATCAATAAATAATGTATCAAATCTAATAAAGTTCCTTTTATTTTTTCATTCTCATTTCATAACGACTGTATTTCACAAAATTCTACTATAAAAAATGCACCCCAATTGTAAAACTATTTCTAACAATTAGAGTGCACTTTATATAAAATATAGCTTTAATTTTTAAGCACTTACTACAGCAGCAACTTTATCTAAACAAATAATAAACTGATTAATAAATGCGTCAATTTCCTCTTTCGTAATAATATACGGCGGAAGTAATCGAATAATATTCCCTTGTGTTACATCGACTAACATTCCTTTATTCATTAGCTCAATCTGTAATTTCTTCACATTTTCATACGTATCATTCAGACTAATTCCAAACATCATGCCAGCATGACGTACTTCCTGAATATAATAAGAATTTTCTTTCTGAATTTCTTGTAATTTAGCATTTAAATATAGTGACGTTTCATACGCTTCGTGCATTAAACCATCTTCAATCAATGTGTTTAATACCGTTAACCCTAAAGCCGTTCCCATTGATGAATGAGCAAATGTTGTTCCATGATCTCCAGGTGCAAATACATCACATAGCTTTTCACCTACAATAATTCCTCCTAGCGGTATCCCGCCTCCTGCACCTTTACCAATTTGAATAATGTCCGGTGTAATATTAAAATTTTGATAAGCAAATAGTTTTCCCGTTCTACCCATACCACTTTGAACTTCATCAACGACAAGAAGTACATTATATTTTTCACATAAATATTGAATACCATGTAAATATTCACTTGATAAAGGATAAATCCCCCCACTTCCTAAAACAGGCTCTAGCATAATCGCAATTGGGTTCTCTTTAATAATGGTCTCTTCTAATTGGTCTATATTTTCGCGCTCTACTTCATATACAGGAATAGATGTTTTAGGGAAATTTTGATATACCTTTTCTTGTCTCGTAAAATGTAGTGCCCCTAACGTCCTCCCGTGAAAACTATCTTTTAACACAACTACTCCATCACGTTCTTCATTCGCAATAGTTCTATATTTATCAATTAATTTTAATGTCGTTTCTGTCGCTTCCGTACCAGAGTTTGTAAAAAAGACTTTTCCGCTTTTTAAAGTACACTCTACTAATTTCTTTGCATACTCAATTGCAACTGGGTTTAAGAAATGAAACGGTAAATGCAACGATTTCGCAACTTGCTCCATTGTCGTTTGTACAATTTTAGGATGATTGTATCCTAATACATTTACTCCTACGCCAGAAAATAAATCTAAATACTCTTTACCATCTACATCATATAGATTACATCCTTCTCCTCTTTCCATTGCAACCTCTGTACGACAATATGTAGACACCATATATTCTTTATCTAATTGAAACCAATCCGACATGTTAAATTCCTCCTAGTTATTTTTCCTTTTTTAACGTTCATTCTCTATATAATCGTTTATAAATTAAGTTTTAAGATTGAAATTTTAATAGTGGTTTTCTTCCACATTTTTATTAAAACGTGTGCTTTCTCTTCCCGATATTCATTTTTCCATAATTTCTTCTATTTCAACAGGTCCACTACATATGTGTTTTTTTCATCTAGCGGTATGTTACTGCTTTGAACTTTGCATGTCATACATAATTGGGACTATAAAATCATATTTAGTAACAATCGACGAAAAAATTTGGAGGCTATATCGATGAATGAAAAACATGATAAATATAAAAAAGATTTATTAGATGAAGACTTTAATAAACATCGAGAACTTACTGAACCAGCTAAATTCCACTCTCAAACAGTTGGTTTACGTGGCCCCGTACTAGAACAAGATAGTGTACTGCATGAGTCATTACAACAATTTATTCATGAAAAAATTTTAGAAAGGCCTGTTCATGTAAAAGGATTTGGTGCGTTCGGTTATTTTCAAACGATATATTCGATGTCTGAACATACTAAATTAAGTTTTTTACAAAATTCTAATGAGAAAGTTCCTGTTATGGTTCGATTTTCGTTAGCTGTTAGTACGAAAGGAACACCGGATACTGCTAGAAATGTACGCGGTTTTTCTACAAAATTTTATTCAAAAGAAGGAATTTTTGACCTTTTATGTAATCACATTCCTGTTTTTTCTGTTCGTGATCCAATGCGTTTCCCTGAAACGATTCAAGCATTATTGCCTTCACCTAAAAATAACTTAATAGACCCGAATAGATTTTGGAGTTTTGTCGCTAAAGCACCTGAATCGATTCATTTTGTTGTCCGTTTATACTCTAATAATGGTACGGCCAAAAGTCTTCGCCACATTCCAGGACATAGTGTTAATACATATGTATGGAGAAATGCGGAAGGTAATCGAAAGTATGTAAAGTATCATTGGTACCCATTTGAAGGTGTACAGTACATTACTAGTAAAGAAGCAATTAAATTAGCTGCTGAAAATCCTGATTATAGCGGGAAAGATTTATATGATGCTATTAAAAATGGTAAACCAGTGGAGTATGGTTTATACGTCCAGCTCATGGATCCGAAAGATGAAGCGCACCTATCTTATGATCCTTTAGATGACACAAAAGTATGGGATGAACAGACGTATCCTCTCATACCAGTCGGGAAAATGGTATTAAATAAAAATCCTGAAAATTTTATGGAACAAGTAGAAAAAGTCGCATTCTCTCCTTCTAATTTACTGGATGGTGCAGAACTATCAGATGATAAAATGCTGCAAGGGCGCGCTAACATTTACAGTGATTCACAAAGAAAAAGAATTGGTCCAGAATTTCGCAAATTAACGATTAACCAGCAGCAAGATTGGACACCTGCTAATCAAATTACAACCGGTGAAGGAAGGTACGTTGAAGGTAAACTTGAAAGAACTTCTATAACGAAACAGGATGACTTTACGCAGGCTGGTGAATTTTATACGAAGTTACAGCCGATAGAAAAAGAACATCTCGCTGAAAACTTAGCTAGTGATTTAAAAGTTATATCCGATGATATCAGAAAGGTCGTTTTAGGTTATTTTCATAAAGTGTCTGCTGATTTAGCTGCAAAGATTGAGAGTGCGTTGCAAAAGATTTAAGCATATAAAAAACGTCATTTTAATGTTTAAAATAACGTTTTTTATAGAAAAATTACTAATAAAATTTATTGTCTCGTTTATAAATTATTAAAGATAGATTCTCCTGTAAGATTTTCGTTATTTCATTTTATATTATGATACTCATTTTTCTTTTTCATATAATCTTTTTCACATTGCAACGGCTTGAATTTCACTTTTTTCCCTTTCTTCTTTGTCGTTTTTATAACGAGCCATTCCCCTTTTTCAACGTCTAGTTTTAGGCGTTTCATTACATTGATATTATCTTTTTCTTTATAAAGTAAAAATGCTTCTTGCGCCCTCACAAATAGGCTGGGCTGTTCGCTAAATCCACCACTATCATAAATTTTAGTTAGCGAAGTATAATAAGAATCATTTTCCTTTCCACCATACATCAAATGAGCAGCCTCCAGATCTCTTTTACTTACTTCCCAAAAACTATGTTCATCAATATTTAAATTAAATGTGGATTTAATGTCCTGTATTATATTCTTCACATACTTTTCATCTCTAACTTTTCTTTCTTCGAGACAATCCGAAGATAACTCTGGTGCATCTGATTGGGAATGTACAACGTGTTGTATCGATACACACAGAATAAATACGCTTAAAATGTAAAATATTTTTTTCATATTTACATATCACCTCAAATGATTTAGATACTATATCATTTGAGGCTTACAATATTCTTATGCTAATAATAGGAAAGATCCTATAAAATAAAATTTTTATAGGATCTTTCCTTTTAATATTGCTTTATCAAATTCACGGGCGAGGCAACTACCTTACTACTTTTCACATCATATAATCCTATAGGTGTTACTCGTACAAAAGGCAAGTGCGTCGCAGAAAAGAATAAAATTGTAAATGCTGGATCATCATACGCGTAGCCACGCTCTTGTAGTAATTTCACCATCTGTTTCTCTTCCTGTATTAATTCTCTCATTTTTAAATTAGACATAATCCCGAGCAATGGTAATGCTATTTCGTGTAACACTTCATTGTTTTCTGCTATGACCATTCCACCACCGAGCTCTTTTACTCTACGAAAAGCTGTAAGCATATCTTCTTTTCTTTTTCCTATAAGAATGATGTCACCTGTACCAGAATAAGAGCTAGCAAGCCCACCTAGTTCTTTTGCAAAACCTTTCACAGCTGTATTCACTTGCCAACCGCCATCACGAGCAATCATCATAAGGAAACATTCATCATGATCTGTGGACAATTCATCACAGTCTATATTGATTTCACTAGTGTATGGTTTTGTAATAACGTTATTTAATAAGTGTATCCCCGTTTTATTAGAGAAAATCATATCCTCTTTTTCTATTGACCAATCTAGTGATAATGGAGTTACTTTATGTTTACTCCAGTCTATATGTAATGCCTCATGTGTATTTACACCGTCACGCTTCACCCATTTCCCCTTTGCAATTACACTTATTGGAACCGGGTTTTCTTTACTTTCCAAAATATTAATATTAGCAATTCTACCTGTCGCAATTGAACCATGTAGATGTTCCATATTGTAATAACGAGCGATATTATAGCTTGCCATATGATAAGCATCTATTATTAGCACTCCTTGTTTTATCGCGGTAGCTATCATTACATTTGTCATTCCATTTTCATAGAACGAAGGATGTGAACCGTCTGTCGTAAGAATAAATCTATCAAACTGCTTTACTCCTAGTTCCAGCAATTCTTTCAGTAACACTTCTAAATCTGGACGGATTGAAGAATTTCTTAGGGAAACCGTGTAACCTTGCATAAGACGAGCAAAAGCTTCCTGTCCTGTCATCGCCTCATGATCACAATCTGTACCTAACAGTTTTAACTTTGCTAAAGTCGTTTCAGATGCTCCTGGAAAATGTCCTTCTACTTTTTTATGTAATCGTTTCGTTTCCTGCACCAAATGTAGCATTTCATCATCGCCATGTAATAACTTTGGCCACGCTGTTAGCTCACCGCCTTGAAGAACTGCTTTATGCTTTAGCCACTCTATTATTTCTTCACAATTAAATAAAGATTCCCCGTTTTGCAATTCAGTCTGTCCATCAAAACGACACCACCAATACATACTTGCTGGAATCTTTTCAAATTCATCTAATAAACAAAATGCTTCTTCACGTTGTAATGTGAAAAATAAAGTTAAATTATCATTAATAAAAGTAGTCGTCCCAAATTGCATCGCATAATTCGCTAACGTTTCTGGATTATATAATTGATACGGATGTGCATGCGGTTCTATGTAACCGGGTACGACATACTTTCCTTCACAATCAATGACTTCGCATCCTTGTAGTTGCACTGGTAGTTTTTCTCCTACATAAATAATGCGATCATCATAGATCCAAATATGTGCTTGCATCCACTCACGTATATAGGAATTTAAATAAGTTGCATTTTTCAATAAAATGTGTGGACTTCTTGTGCCGTCTATTACTTCAACATGTTCTCTTAATTGCTTGTTACTCCATCTAAACTGATTTTCTCCCAATGAATTTCACTCCACATCTAGTTACATTATTTATTAAAATAAAAATAATTAACAAACTAAAGTATTATCCATTCATAACTGCCCTGTATAACCCCTATCCCCTTCATTATATGGAATGATTGTAAAAATAACAATTTTCAGAATCAAAAACACACCTCTTTGCTCAACAATAAAAAAGGATGTCGTGTAACTGACATCCTTTTTATTGTTGAATTACACTTGATGTCATACTAGGAATGCTAATACTGTCCTTTACAACAGAATGCTATTCGCTTTCTTTTCATCTATTTCTTAAATTCAATTTGCATCATTTTATTAAACTGCGGAACAATATCGACCCCACCTATAGAGTTGAGACTGATAGCCAATGTATGTTTGCCTCCAATTACTCCCCCAGCAAAAGTTGTAAATCCAGGAATTCCTCCTCCATGCCCCCAAACTGAAACACCGTTTGGAAGTTTAGTCTCATAGATTCCAAGACCGTATGCGTCACCAACCCCTTTTCCTTCTATAGGAACTGTAGTAAGCATTTCTTTTAGCTCGCGTTCCTTCAGTAACTTACCACCGAGTAAAGATGAAAAGAACTTATTTAAATCATCCGCATTAGAAATCATATCTCCAGCTGCATTAGCTAAACTCGGATTATAATAAGTAATATCTTTCAACTCGCCTGTTCCTTCCATTTTCACATATCCACGAGCATGATTCTTTCCTGGGATGACGGGTGAATTTCCTGGTAAAAACGTATTTGATAGGTCCAAAGGTTCAATAATTCGCTTTTCGATTTCTTCCGCATAACTATTTCCAGTTATTTTTTCAATAAGCATTCCTAGTATTACGTATCCTGTGTTTGAATACAACCAGTCTTTACCCGGTGAGAAATCTGGGGGCAGCGAAAGGCCTATTTTCACTATTTCTTCTGCTGTATACGTTTTTTTCGAATTCATTATGTCCGCGTCTTTTGACTTTAAGTATTCAGCGATACCACTCGTATGATTCAAAAGTTGTCGTATCGTAATTTGATTACCATCATACCCATTTCCTTGCACAAGACCCGGTAGCCACTTTTCAATTGGATCGTCAAGTTGTAAGCGATTTTCTCCTACTAATTGAAGAATAGTCGTGGCAGTAAACGACTTCGTCACACTACCAATCCGAAAGCGATAATCCGAATTCACCGGTTTCTTTGTACTTAAGTCCGCCACGCCAGCAGTAAAACTACTAGTTTTTCCGTTATTAGACGCCTTAGCTAATATTCCTACAGCACCAAGCTGTACTGTTTCCTGCATTACTTGTTTCCAGCCATTACGATTCTTTTGATCATGTACTTGTGACGAACTAGAAATATTTTGAGTTGACTCTGCAGTCACAGTAAAACCAGGTGTGAATAGAGCAGTACCCGCTAATAAAACTGCAAAACTTGCTAACTTAATTGAATTACATTTTTTCATAAGGCTTTCTCTCCTCCATTAATATCGGATTGATTCAAGCTATACTTTCATCCTATATGATAAATCTCTCTTTTTTCTTATCCATTCCTTACGAAATACTTACTTTCAAAATTTGGCGACCAGATGAGAAAAAATTATGTATGGAAATAAAAAAAGAACGTGTTTTCATTTATAAACACGTTCTTTTAAGCACTCTATTAACTTTTACCATCCTGCACTAGCGTTCATACCATTTCCTATAATAGTAAGAAGTAGTGGCCACAGTACTGGTACTAACGTAAGAAATAGATTAAACAGTATAAGTATTCTATATCTTCCAGGAATATTATAATTTTTACGATTAACAAATAATACAAAAACTAACAATATTATGGTCGTTACAAACAAAAGTAACACTAACAACCAATACCAAACCATTAAACTGAGACTCCATGGCTGTAATAGCTCGTGTACAATACCAAAGGTGATTCCCAATACTGCAAAACTAAAGGTAGTAATTGTTGCTTTGATAAACAATTTACTCGTTTTTTTATCGTATGTATACTTACAATATAAATCTATTATCGTGTATAAAGATAAAAATGCCATTAATACACCTATCCAAGACAATAACCAGTCTCCGCCTCCTCTAACTACCATAAACAGAAACCAACACATCCCTGCTGCAGAAAAAATAAAGGAAAGGAGTATGTTTTTCAATACCGGTTTCATTCTGTTTTCACACCCTTACAAAAATTTAAAAATAAATAATAATTTCTTATTTACATGCTACTAGTAATTGTTTTATCTCTTTTTCATTCTATATTGATGTAGTGAAGATAACTCCACAAAAAATGTAACGAGCAATACTCTATTAAGACAAACCATTTCCATTAGTATTGATATAAAAAAGTAAGTATACATTACCATATAATTAAATATAAGTAAATAAAATTAATTATATGGTAATTTTATTTACTTATATTAATGTCACCCTTTACCGTCTCGCTCTATCCATCGTACAGTCTTCTCTACATCTAAATCCGTATACGTCTTTTCACCATAACGAACAGACTCATATATCGAAATAATATCTCTCGTTCTACAAATTCTCGTTAACCATTGTTGCATCGTTTCATAAGACCTTCTTTGTTCGTGAAATGGTAATGTTCTTTCCCATTCAACTAACGTTTTCCTTATCGTATCTTTAGGTAACGGCTGTTCAAACTGATGCTTCACTTTCTTGTTCTTTTCGGTTCTATCCGTATTTTCCTTTGTTATCGATTGTTTATCCTGTTCTATTTCTAATTTTGTTACCTTTTTCCTCATTAATTTATAAAAAGCATATAGAATAACTAATGCAATAATTACATAAAAAACGACACTAATCCATGCATTTGAAAGAACAGAAAACACATCAGTCCATGAATTTTTTCGTACAAAAAGTGGAATTTCCCTATATATTTTTGTTCTTGTATCTACAACTCCTATTTCTTCATCTATAATTCTTTCAGGTTCATCAAACTGTGCGTCTACACTAGTAAAATCATAATTTCTTTCCGATATTGTCTCCGTCTTACTAGAAAAAAGCCCATTTACTATGTCTTGTACATGCACAACACCTTGTGATAACGTTATCGCACTAACCGTAAAGAAAAGTAGTATTAATACTCTAACACTCCACAACTTTACTTTCACATGTCTCTCTTTATTAGCCATGACATAAACCCCTTCTTATTCTTTAATTACGACCCATTTATTCGTTCTACTGTATTTCCTTGGGGAAGTACCAAGAATTAAAGGAACCGCATCTAATTCCTTTCGCCGAAATCCAGCTGTGTAAAAATAAGAAGAAGTTATAGGTGTATCTTGATCCGATATTGAGGCAAGTACCTTTAATACATTTTGCAAATGTTTCCGGTTATCTCCATTTTTTATATGTAGCAAACCATTATCTTTCACACTATTAATCCATACTTCAAACGAACAGTTTTGCATAAGAAGTTGTTTACATATGCCTGCTGTTAATTCAATTAATTCTTCTATATCATTTCGCAATGAAACGCCACTTTTATTTTGCAAATTGAGATAAATCGCATATTTATCTGATTGTGTTCGCTCGTACTTTTTCGCAGTTATCGTCCCTGTTTTCGCCGTTGCACTCCAGTGGATGGAACGAAAATCTTCATTTTCATAAGACTTTACTCCCATTACTTTCGTTTCATCATATAAGGGTGAAGACATCGCTTTTCGAAATCCTCGTGACCATTCTTGTAATTCAGGAACTTGTATTTTCGGAACAGCTGGTAAGACTAAATAAGAGGGCGTATCAACTTGTTTATATGTTATATGGTTCGTTATAAATCCAAAGAGATCAGTAATAACAATTTCAACTTCTTCCCATTTCGCGATACCTCTTTTTAACGCTACAGCTTGCAAATCAAATGAAACTGACTCCCTTCCTTTTAAATTAAAATTCATATAATAATTTGAACCTGTACTATGATTTTTGTTTATTTCATCATGATTCCAAGTTAGCTTATTTTCACATTTAAATCGAAATACGATATTAAGAATAGGAAATATCGACTTGTTTGAAATTTTCATTTTGCACATATTCGTTTCACCTATAAAAACGTTCGAATTCCCTTGACTGTATTCCCATTCAACACGAGATACTTTACGTATATATACATGCATAGCACCTATTAAAATTACATATAAAAATACGAGAGATAAAAACAGTAGATTACTTGAAAATACACTTAAAATAACGGCTACAACTGACATAACCCCCATTACGAAAGGCTCCGCTAAAGGTGTATACACAAGCTGTTGATTCATCGTACATTCTCCACTGGCACACTAATCGTATGAAGAATTTCTTTCATAATTTGTTCTTTCGTCGTTTTCATCTCTCCCTCAATCGTTAACGTTAAACGATGAGCACAAACGGATGCAGCGAGCGTCTTAATATCATCTGGCGTACAGTAATCTCTTTCATTTAATATTGCCCGTGCTTGAATTGCTCTCATAAATGCCAACGTTCCCCGAGGGCTTACACCAATTTCAATTAACTCATGGTTACGAGTTGCTTCAATAATTTCAAGGAGATAATCTTGCACATCATTCCCTACTAACACTTCTCTTGCACGCTTTTGCATCGTAATAATTTCTTCACTTGAAATAATAGAATGTAACGTTTCTAATGGATCATTCATTTGAAACCGATTCATCATTTCCTTTTCAGCTTCTCTCGTAGGATAACCTTGGCGTATTGTGAGTAAAAACCGGTCTAACTGAGCATCTGGTAACGGAAATGTGCCGGCTGATTCGAGTGGATTTTGCGTTGCTATAACTAAAAAAGGTTCTGGTAATGAATGTGTCTGTTTCGCAATTGTAACAGTACGCTCTTCCATAACCTCAAGTAACGAAGATTGTGTTCTCGGTACAGCTCGATTAATTTCATCCACTAATACGATATTTGCAAAAATAGGACCTAACCTCGTTTTAAAATCCGATTCCTTCACATCAAAATATTCAAGACCAATAACATCTCCAGGCAAAGTATCCGCTGTAAATTGTATTCTTTGAAATTTAGCGTCCACACTTTTAGCCAAGCTTTTCGCTAACGTTGTTTTTCCTGTCCCAGGTACATCTTCTAATAAAATATGCCCCCTTGCTATAAGAGCTATAGCTGCCAGTTCAATCGATTCATCTTTTCCTATAATAACTTTCGAAATATTATTAGTAATCTTCTTTAATGTACTCATATAGTATCTACCACCTTTAAATTATCTAAAAATTAAGAATATATTTTTTCCAAATTATAACATGTAATTCGAAGATGAAATAGAGTGAAAATGAATCTTTTATTTTTTCTTCATTGCACGCAAAAAAGCACCTATTGTCGTATATTGACAATAAGGTGCTTAACTCACGTAATTTTCATATTGGGTATTTAACACCTTATATACATTCACTATCTTTCTATTTCACTCCAAATATCAATATCACTTTCATTTAAAATCGATTTAATTTCGTCTTTCTCAAAAACTACTAAATAATTATACGGTAAAGCTAGTACTTGAATAATTGCAGGTTTCATTTTTAATAATTCGTAGGCGTATATGGTCTCTAATTCTCCTGATACTTCTTCATTAATAGGACCTATATACCAACCCGAATCACCTTTATCACAACCACTAAATCTTTGTAAATAAAGCCCTTCTTGTTGCAACACATTTTTCGCTATCCCAACCTCTCTAGCTGCAGCAATATTGTCTTCCTGCTCTTGTAAGTTCAATTGTTGTTCTTGCAAAGTAAATTGTTTCATCTTGGTTTGCCAGCTTGTACTTCTATAATCTCTTGAGTTCGTCTCATTGTTTCTTTAAAGAATCGACATTGATTTCTATTAGATATCCTAAGTACACTCATACTCTCATCTGCCTCTTATTCTTGCAACCAATTTCGTGCCACTGATGAACACCCTTTACAGGTGTTAAAAACATAGAAAAACCTTGAAAAGCATATATGCCAATCAAGGTCTCAGTTTATATACCACCTATTATTTACATATTCCACTTTCCCATACTCTTTTTCCGTCAGTTAAAAACACTGCACTTGGCGGATCATCATAGAGAGAAATTTCAACCAATGAACTTTTTTCTTGTATCAACCAATTATATACAATACCTTCGTTAGTAGAAGGTTGAGATAAAATATGATTTACTTGAAATGCTGTTGCATAATATTCTGCGTATGCGGGGTCATCATCATCTAATCCATTGTCTGTCTCATAAAATGTGTCTGTTTTGCCTATAATTCTCAACCCACTGTTCCACTCTAATATGATTTCTACACCTTCATGCTCTGTTAATGTTTTAAATAAAGAATCTGCTTCCATAGACATCCTCTTTCTTAATTTTATTCTGATGGTTTTGCTGGTACTATATGGGCACCATCTTTTCCATAATGTATCATTCCTCTATTAGTCTCTATATATTGTCCGGTCACAGTGTCATAGTATTTACCTATTGGTTTACCAAAGTCCACTCTTTCTTTATTTTTGGTAACAGTGGTTCCTTTTCCGGCAAACTTATCAAGCAATTCTTGCGCTATTTTATTATCACCATAGAAAATGCTCTTATTTTTTCCATTTGCTAATTCTTGTTTATAGTTCGGTGTATCAGGAATATGCTTTTCTTGAGCTCCTGCTTTCACTTTTATTGGATAACCATTTACTTCACGGTATGGACCTTTAGGTACAGAATCTTTTCCATAAGAAGGTATTCGATTACTCGCACCCTTACCCCCCACCAGAAGACTGAATTTTTTGAATAGTACCCTTAGTATTTTGAATCGATTTATCCCATACAAATCCACCATGTGCAAAAAGACTAGCCCCAGCAGCTGTTGCTGCTATATCTAATGGAATAACAATTGGTGACGCTAACCCGCCAGTTCCTACTTCTGCCACGATAGTTAAGAAATTAGATCCACCTATGAGCGAAATACCTTCAAACATTTCTACAATGGACCCGACTATTTAATAATATTGCCCTGTTTTTTTTAATGTTTTTTGACATTGAAAAACAAACTATATACCTGCAATTGAAGCCTATGTGCATATTCTGTTAGCTTTAATTCATAAAAATAATTTCGATAAATTTATAGCTTACCTTTCAATTAAAAAAGCACTTATTGTCTCAAATAGACAACCAAGTGCTTTAAGTTCATATGTTTTTAAGTAGCATAAATTTGTAAATTTTTGCCCATTCCAAGTCTTTAATATTCGTCGTACAGTAAAATGTCATCTCGCCTAAGCTCGTAATTCTTTTTCTATTCTCTCATTGCACACAGTACTCCACGATGGTACAACCATCATGATCTATGAATTTCAAGAAAGTATCATTATATCCCATGGTTCTATGCTTAAGCACACCAACTATTCCTTTAATTTAAGGATTTTCTATATAACTTTCTGCAATATCAATATCATTTGTCATTTCTAATTCTGGAAATTTCCCATCTAATTTTCTTAAGCAATTAATTAGTTCTTTACTTTGTATAATTTCTACTATATCTTCCAAAACTTCACTTATCCAATATAACTCTTCTTTACTACAGTTCTCTAAATATCTTATAGTATTTTCCTCATTTTCTGAGAGAACTTCTATTATTTCATTCCAACTTTTTTGTATCCCATAGTCATCATTCAAATTTAATTTTTTTCTTTCATTTAATATAACTTCCATTTTATTTGCTATATCCATATTAATCCTCCAAACTCTATCTACGGTTGTTTAGTCGCATCTGGAAAAATAGTCCCTATCTCTCCATTTGTTTTTATAACTCCAACCCTAACCCCATTATACTCTGCAAAAATAGCCACACCATTTTCTGTATTCGCAAATCCGGGCAATTCAGCAATCTTAGCACCTGCTGCTGTAATATCAGACTCTGTCCAGCTTTCTGGAAACCATGATTGATTGGAACCTGTTCTTTTTGCTTTCACCTTGTGTCCAGGCACATTACCTACCCTAACACCATTTTCGTATACTTTATTTATATTATAATCTACATTATTTTTTTCTAAAAATTCAATATTACTTTGTCCATGTCCTCCACCCTTCATTTTTGAAATATCTCCTGTTTTAGGATGTGTTGTAAAGTCACCTACATTTGAATGTTTAATGCTACTTTCGGGTATATTAACCTTGTTAGCCCGACTAGTTCCATTACTGAATCCACCTTCTTTAGACTTCGCAAACTTATAATAAGCTTCTATTAATTCGCCTTGAGGTATTTTGGTTACAATAGTTCCACCAACACTAGAGAGTGCATAGGAAGCCTCTCTCTTAAATGATTGTAACATTTCAAGCGTAGGCTTCAATTCTTTTGCTAGTTTTACTGCATTAGCAAATGTACTTAATCCACTTGATGCTTTTGCTCCTTTTGTGATATGGCCTACTTTATTTAGTCCCCTATCGCCTAATATTGTGGTAGCTATTTGTGTTAATCCATAGGTAGTCAATTCTGTACGACTCTCTGCATCTCCCTCTATCATATCTCGTTTTATTTTATTTGAAAATGCATGCCACATATTTTTTGCAGTTTCATCCAAATGGAAAAGTGCATAGGTTACATTAATAAAAGTTTCTATGTCCATATTACTTAAAGCTATTGCGGACTCGATTTCATCACCAACAGCTTTCCCCGATCCTCTTTGAATAGCTTCCCACATCTTTTTCGCTGTTTCAAACGTGCCAACTATACTGTCTGTCGCATCGTCCCAAGCATTTCTAACCGGAGATTTCTCCTCAATTATGTTATTTGTTTCTATATCTTTAATTGACTGATCGTTTTTTCGAGCTGTTTCTTCTATAATCTCCTGAATCGAACTCACCCAATCCATATTCAACCCTTGTGTACTAAACGTCCCACTCACAGGACTAAATCCTTTCCCGCTTTGCACTTCAGCGAGTCCGGCTGTGATGCTAGCTGCTAATTGGAGAGCGGTGTTGTAGTTGTTGCTGGATGAATGATTGAATTCATATAGACGCTCTAGTTTTTCTTCTAGTTTTTTTCTCATTGCAATTAAGACTGCAATAATTGCGTATACTCCAGGCATTGGTGTAAGTACTTCTATTGCTTCTATACTTGCAATGGATTGATTGATTTCTTGTATTTGTTGTCTTATTTCATGTTCGATAACATCTGTTGAAGCAACTTTTGCTTGAAAATCGTTTGGAAATGCTTCGTTTTGGCGAATTAATTCTTCACATAAGCGTATGATTCCTTGCGCTAATGGCCGAAATGTTTGGACAAGGTAGGCTTTTGCACTACTGTATGTTTGTCCTTGTAATACTGTGTCTATCGCAAAGGCATCAATAGATTGAATGACTTGTTCCATACTTTGAATCGTAGCATTACATATAGCGTTCATACTTTGAGTTTGACTTTGTACTTCTCCCAAATACATGTTTAAACTCATGTATTGGCCTCCCTTTGTAGTTGCTGCTGTTCATAGGAAAGGTCGTTTTCTTTCTCACTGAGATGCCGTTTTTCTTTAAGCAACGTCTCTTTTTCAATTTCTAATTCGAATGTAAGTTTTCTTTCATACTGTCCGATTTCTTGCCGCATATTCGTAAAAAGGTGAAACACTTCTTTGTCGCCGTGCCAAGTTTCTAGTATTCGGTTAAATAAACGATTACTTCTATTTTTCCATTCATGAAAACTAGCCTCAGCTCGTTCTTGATTTTGCAGCGCGATTCGGTTTTCATTTTGTTCTTCAAATATAATTCGTAATTTTTGATTACATTGATTGATTCTCGTTTCAATTTCTTGACTCATCTTTTCTCCCTACCTTTTCCCCTTTACGTAGGTTGTTACATTATTGAAAAGTCTTTTGAAGTCCTGTATCCATTTTCTCAAATTCATTTGCTACGGAATGGATATTATCAATTGTTTGTTGAAAAGCATTACAAAATTGTTTCGTGATCTGTAAATTTTGTTGATTTGCTTCTTGTGCTTGGAAGTTCACAGATAGTGTAGTACGCGTTGCCTTATTTATAGAGCGACTAGTAGCACTTTGCATTCTATCTGAAGCAGTTCTCATTTTCGTTGCAAGTTGTGTTGCCGTATGCAAATTACTTTGAAATTCTCCCATTACTTACTCCCCTCTACCTTTTATTTACAAGAAAATTATAACACGGAAAAATATCCCAATAAACCGAATGTTCGAATTTAACATACAATTCACCGCAGTTACTGAGGATACGAGCAACGCTTATCTATCAACATAACTGAGTCCAAGATGGATTCTACTTATACAAAAAAGATGACTTCAGCCATATGCTAAAGTCATCTTTTTCTACCTTATTATTTTACTAATTCTCCATTATAAGCTTTTATATTAAGCGGAGCAGTTAAAAATTGTGCTGCTTTACTAACGAAAGATGTGAAGTGTTCACTCGTATTATGGCTCGCAACTGCTGCTTCATCTTTCCATACTTCTACCATCGTATAAACACTTTCTTTTTCTGTATCTTTATATAAGTCATAAGATACATTTCCACTTTCTTCTCTTGAACCATGAATGAGTGGCTGAATTTCTTCTAAAAATGCTTGTTGTTTCGCTGGATCTACTTGAAATATTGCGTGAATAATAATCATGGTGTTTCCCCTCTCATCTTTCACTTATTGAAGTTCTTTTATAAAATTATTTCCACTCTGCAACTTTTTCAATTGGAAGACGTACTGATTGGTAACCACTGTCTGCAGCTTTCCCGATTGAAATTAACATAACTGGTACGTAGCGTTCTTTATCTAGTCCAAATGCTTCTGCAATTTGGTCTTTTTCAAATCCACCAATTGGACAAGTATCATAACCGTGCGCACGAGCTGCTAGCATAAATTGCATTGCTACAAGACCACCGTCAATTAATACCGTATCTTTCATTACTTCTGGTGTAACCATTGAGAAGTAAGCTGAAAGTTTTTTCATTTGGTCTTCTTTTACTTCTGCTGGCATTAAACCACGCTCTACTGCTGTACCGTAAATTTCTTCTGCGTTATCAAAGTTGTTTAAATCACCAAATAAAGCAATCATTGCTGAAGATGTTTCTACTTGAGATTGATTGAATTTCGCAAGTGGCGCAAGTGTTGCTTTCGCTTCATCACTTTCAATCACTACGAATCTCCATGGTTGCATGTTTACTGAAGATGGTGCAAGTGTTGCTTCTGTAAGAATTTCTGTCATTTCTTCTTTGCTAATTTTCACTGAAGGGTCGTACTTACGAATTGAACGACGTCCTGTTAAAATTTCGTTAAAATCATTTGTTTTTACTGAGTTAGTCATAGTTGTATTCTCCCTTTTTTATAATTCTTTTATATTTTCTTGAATGTGATTTAACATATTTAAAAGATTATCGCGTTCTTCCTCACTTAATCCTTTAAATGCAGATGCTGCAAAACGTTCTTTTTCCTCTTGAAACGCTTGAATTTTATTTCGTCCCTCTTCAGTAAGAGAAACTAACGTAATTCTGTTATCTTCTGGATTTTTACGTCTTACAATCATTTCATTGGCCTCAAGCTGCTTTAAATGCCTTGTTATCGCAGCATTATCAATATTCACTTCTTGCTGAAGTGCTTTTTGACTAATTTCACCTACTTCAAATAATTGAAGTATAAGCTCTAATCGAGACTGGCTCATACCCGTACACCCTTCAAATTTCGAACTTACTTCTTTATTTAGAAAGTGTAATTTATATAAAATAATCGCTTCTTTTGAGCATGAACTTGTCAAATTAACCCTCCTTTACAATCAAAATAAAAATGTTTGATGTATCAATAGTTGATATGTCAATTAATATAATCTATATCGATTTAGAATGCAAGCATTTTGTTTTTATTTTATTTTTTCCAAATTAAGGCGCTTTGTAGCGTTACAAATAATGTTAATTGCACTATAATAATACTAATTTAAAGAACTGGAGAGTGATTGATAATGCGGCAATATACAAATAGAAATGAGGAATTGAAAATGGAAAATGAAATGAGGATATTCACAAATGACAACAATAAATATAGGGATTGTCGCGCACGTAGACGCTGGCAAGACGAGTTTGACTGAGCGTATTCTTTATGAAACGAATGTGATTAAAGAAATTGGCCGAGTAGATAGTGGTAATACACAAACTGACTCAATGGAATTAGAAAGACAACGCGGAATTACGATTAAAGCATCTGTCGTTTCTTTCTTTATTGATGATGTAAAAGTAAATGTCATTGATACACCTGGACACGCTGATTTTATCGCTGAAGTGGAGCGATCATTCCGCGTTCTAGACGGTGCGATTTTAGTTATCTCTGCCGTTGAAGGTGTGCAAGCACAAACAAAAATTTTAATGCGAACATTACAGAAACTAAACATACCGACTATTTTATTCGTTAATAAAATTGATCGTAGTGGCGCAAACAGTGAAAAAGTTATGAAACAAATAAAAGAGGTTCTTTCAAATGAAGCATTCCCCTTCTACTCTGTTCTAAACGAAGGAACGAAAGAAGCCCGGATCATTGAATACAAATCATATGACGATTGTATGGAACTGTTAGCACCATTTAATGAATCGTTACTTGAATCATATGTAATTAACGAAATAATACCGGACGCACTATTAAGAGAAAAACTAGAACAGCAAATACAGCAAGCGAATGTGTATCCAATCTTTTTCGGTTCAGCAATGACTGGTATGGGCGTAACAGAACTTCTTGAAAAACTTCCGGCTCTCATTCCAGCTCATACATCGGTACAAAATGAAACATTATCTGGCGTTGTTTTTAAAATTGAACGTGAATCTTCCGGTGAAAAAATTACTTACGTGAGAGTTTTTTCTGGTAGTTTACACGTTAGAAAATATGTTGATATACAGCGCTGTAAATCTCTATCCCATAAAGAAAAGATTAAAAAACTGTGCCTATTTCATAATGGAGATGCCGTTCAAACTACTACCGTTCCTAGTAGTGAATTTTGTAAAGTGTGGGGACTGAATGATATTAAAATTGGTGATATTATTGGTGAACGTACGGATTATATAAAAGATATTCACTTTGCCGAACCACAAATGGAAGCTTCCATTGATGCAGTATCAAAAGAAAGAATTCATGATTTATACGCTGCACTTATGGAGCTATGTGAAGAAGATCCACTTATTAAAGTGTGGAAAGATGATGTTCATAATGAACTATATATTCGCCTTTTCGGTGAAGTACAGAAAGAAGTAATTGAAACGACTCTTTTTGAAAAATATAATTTGCAGGTTACTTTTTCAAATACGCGAGTTGTATGTATTGAAAAGCCAATTGGCATTGGGCATTCCGTTGAAGTCATGGGTGAAAAAGCCAATCCATTTTACGCAACAGTCGGATTCAAAGTTGAACGTGGTGAACTTAATTGCGGCATAACATATAAATTAGGTGTTGAGCTCGGCTCACTACCTTTAGCATTCCATAAAGCGATTGAAGATACGGTATTTCAAACGTTAAAACAAGGATTATATGGATGGGAAGTTACAGATATTATCGTCACGTTAACACATACTGGTTATGCTAGTCCTGTTACAACAGCGAGTGACTTTAGAAATTTAACACCGATCGTATTAATGGATGCTTTAAAGCAAGCTGAAACACATGTATATGAACCAATAAACGAGTTTGAATTAACTGTACCGGAGCACGCAATTAGTACCGCGATGTATAAGCTCGCTGCCGTTCCAGCAACTTTTAGAGAGCCTATATTGAATAATAACTCTTACCAGTTAACAGGATCATTACCTGTTGCAAAAACAGAGAATTTTAAACGAATGCTACATTCATTTACAGAAGGAGACGGCATATTTACAACGAAGCCAGCTGGTTTCACAAAGCTTATGGCTCCCTTCCCTACTCGAAAACGTGTTGATTATAATCCGCTGAACCGTAAGGATTATTTACTTCAT
The DNA here is from genome assembly GCF_002218325.1 of Bacillus sp. M13(2017). Classification (NCBI taxonomy): domain Bacteria; kingdom Bacillati; phylum Bacillota; class Bacilli; order Caryophanales; family Bacillaceae; genus Bacillus; species Bacillus sp. M13(2017). The sequence goes on from NZ_KZ268513.1 coordinate 77,972, forward strand.
GTTTTGAAGGCTTATTAAAGTAAAAGAGGTGCAATTCGCACCTCTTTTGCATGTATTAATAGGTTAGTTTGTCCTAACAACTTCTTTAAGTTCTCCTATTATTTTCGCTATAGCCTCAATTGAATTTTCCGTTTCATATCCCCCAACATTTACAGAATGATTTGCATTTTTGACAACTTCAATCTGTAAATTCGTTTTATATAACTGATCAATTTGATCTGCATTGTATTGGTGATCTTTATCCCCAATAACTAAAAAACCTTCGTGTCGACTATGTAAGATAGAATCAAAAATTGTATCAAACGTCAGTAAAGGTGTAAGTAGTATCATTTTTGACTGCGCGAATTCTTCTCTCTTCATTAAATCATTTGCAATCGGAATTGTTCCGAGTGACTTCCCTAAAAACATAGTCTCGTTGTATTGCTCATCTTTTAATACTTCATTTATTACAGGATTAATATCATCCATCATTACTTTCGTTACTTCTTCCATTGTTTTATTCATTACTTGTTCGTCATAAGAATAATGAATATGTACTACATCTATTTTATTTTCGAGCATAAGCATCGTCGCATAATAAAATAACGGTTTATCGTAATTGTATCCTGAACCGGAGAACATAAAGCAAATCCTACTAGAACCTTTTTCGATATGTGTGTAACGAATTACTTTATCATCTATATGTATTTCTTTTTTAGTCCCCTTCACCCTTTTCCCCTCCGAATACATTTAATTTTGTAAAACGATATGTTCTGTATGAACTGCTATATCCTTTACTTTCTCTTTTATAAATGCAGGCTGTAAATTATATGCATGTAACTCTTCTACCGGCACCCACTTAAAGAAATACGTTCTACCTTCTTCTTCCAAAATATATTGATCCGCTCCATTTGCAGGTAACTCATGTAGCTCTACTTCATAATAAAAACTAATTTCATGAAACTTTCGCTCAGAAAGTGTAAAGAAATTTTCTACTGACCATATTAATCTTTTCCCTTTCATAGGAACACCTAATTCTTCTGCAAGTTCTCGTTTTAACGTATCTTCACTATTTTCTAGCATTTTCACTCTTCCGCCTGGTACATACCAATAATCTTCCCCTTTGTTTTGAAGAATAAGTATTTTATTATCCTGTTTACAAATTGCTCCAACGCGGTAATTAAAACATGTTTCCTCTACTTTAAACGTAAGATCCATCCGTAATGCCCCCTCATATAAATATCGAATTATTACAAAACAATTATGTAATTACTGTACAAATAAGGTTACTAAATTTATTCACTTCATTCAATCATTTTCGAATTTTCTAAACTCTTATTTTTCATCATTACAAGTGTATATACATATGTTACAATCACATTGCACACTAGAAAACATTATGGGGGTACGGATGGAAACGTTATTAATCCAGCAAACTGAGAAATCAAATAAGTTTTGGAAAATCGTTGTGAAAGAAAAGGACTATGTTGTGTTTTACGGAAAAATTGGCACAGCTGGCAGTGTGAAAGCGAAAGAGTTTGAAACAGAAGAAGAATGTATGAAAGAAGCTAATAAACTAGTTGCTTCCAAACGTAAAAAAGGATATACAGACCCGTTGCCTAGGGAAGATTACATAAAAGAAAAAACGATAACCGAAGAAGAATTTTGGGAACTACTTCATCATGCAAAAACGAAAGGTGAGGACCAAGAAGAACAAATAGAATGGCTTACTTCTCACCTTGCTAAACGTACAGTACATGAAATTGTAGCATTTGATACGCATATGCATCGTCTTTTGAAAGACTCCTATACCTCCCGTTTATGGGCAGCAGCCTATATTATTATGGGTGGCTGTTCAGATGATACTTTCGATTACTTCCGCGGATGGTTATTATATCAAGGAAAAGAGACATACGAAGCTTGTATTGAAGATCCAGAACGATTAATTCCTGTATTAGAAAACTTGAGTGAGTATGACGTCCCAGAGATTGAAGAACTTTCTTTATATTTCGGTTTCACTGTATATGCAGAAAAAACTGGTGACGAAGATGATACTTACTTTACACTTTACCATGTCTTATCTAATGAAGAATTCGACGATGTAGATTTTGAATTTGACTGGAATGAAGACGATGAAGAAGGTTTAAAAAAGATGTTTCCTAAGCTATGGGAGATGTATGGGGAAGAACCGATTGAGTAGTAGATTAATTATTCGTGAACAAGCGCCTTGTTTCTTTAGTAACAAGGCACTTTTTTTGATACTATATTTAAATTATTATCTTCCCACTCTCCCACCACTCCATAAAAGTCTTTAAAGAAGGAGCAACCCACGTTCTACTATCATTTTCATGATTCCATACATATATATCATCTCTTTGCACTATTCCATTCAAAATGGAATAGCCAAACAAATCACCATTTCCGCCATCAGCAAAAAATAATAAACAGCCAAAAGGCATATATAGATCCTTAAAATCAGCTATATTTCTCATATTCATATTTTCAGTTTTAATTTTTGAAGCAGACCATATAAAGTCCCCGTACTCACCTTCTATACCGTTTGTTTCTTGTAATAATTGATATAAACCATTCGGTAACTCCACATATAAACATTGTTGTATATCAGTAAGTTCCTCCTTCGTAGCCGAATTTTTTAAGCTTAAGTTTGATGAGATACTGTGAATGGTGTCTTTCCACATCACCTTTTCTCCTCCTTATGTGCAATCAAGTATATTCAAAGGACTCCGCTAAATTTATTGATACCATCTTTCTAACAATTCCTTCTCCCTCTCCCCTGAAATACCTGCTTTTAATTCCCATTCGTCTGTACTCTTCATCCACTCATACACGTCTGTAACTGTCTCTTCTATTTTTCTAAAAGTAAGTCCTTCTTTAACAGCATTCTCGATACTTATAGAAAACCCACCTTTCCACGGCTTCGTCTCACCTTCTAATGAAAAAGTTTCTGGAAGCCATAGTGGCATCTCTGTCCAAGGCTGTACTTTATGTCCATTCATAAACGATTCATCTACCCAAACGAATTCAGCATCACTATTCATAACCTTTTTACACGTATTTAATAGCTCTTCCATCGTCAAATCATAATTTGGACCTGTTACATTGAATGTACCTACATTTTTATTTTCTGCCATGTTTAGTCCCCAGTTTGCGACGTCTTTTATATCAACTATCTGCACTGGACGGTCTTTTCTTCCTGGAACTAACACTTTACCTCCTTTTGCTACACGCCCGATCCAATATGGAAGTCGATCTGTATAATCAAACATTCCTGAAAGAAGTCCTGCTCTTACGTGTACAACACGCCCTGGCCAATATTTCTCTGCTTCTTTTTCACATAATACTTTTAGTGCACCATAATGCTCATAATGAGATATTTCACCATTCTCTACAGCCTTTATTTGCTCTTCCGTTGGTTCAGGTTGTAATATATAGTCTTCTTTTATGTCATGCGGGATCCAATCCTTATATACGGAAAGGCTTGAGATGAATATATAATGTTTTATATTATCTTTTAAGACATCTCCAATATTCCGAATGTGATGCGGAGAAAACCCACATGTATCCACGACAACATCCCATTTTCGATTTTCTAAACTTGATACATCACCATTTCTGTCACCGATAAGTTGCTCCACTTCAGGAAAAATTTCTTTGTTTGTTCCGCGGTTAAATAATGTAACTTCATGTCCTCTTTTTAATGCCTCTTCTACAAAAGCTCTTCCTAAAAATCGTGTACCGCTTAGAATTAATATTTTCATAGTTCTCCCCCATTCGTGATTAATAACCCTTCCTAATGTTTAACGATTTTTTATTGAGGAAAGTTACGGGGAGCATTTAAATTTTTCTACAAGTTCACCATTACTCTTTTAAAAGTATATACTCTTTAATTAATCTCCATCTATCCTTTGCTTCTGGCACAACTTCAGAAGCAATCGCCACCACCAGTTCCTTCTCTGGTACGCAGCAAATCATATTCCCACCATCGCCCATTGCACAGTATGAAAAAATTCTATCCTCTTCTCGTAACCACCATAAGTAACCATATTGATTTGGGTTCATTGTTGTCGATTCTTTTATCCATAATTTTAATAGTATTTGTTTTCCATTATGAATACCTTCATTCAAATACAGCTGTCCAAACTTAGCCATATCTTTAACTGTTAACGTTAGTCCCCAGCCGCCCGTCGAAATACCATTTGGATCATGAACCCATCCCTTTACATCTTTTCCGAATAAGTCATCAAATCCAAATGCTTTCATATTGTAGTTTGGAATTTCTCTCATGCCGAGTGGCTGAAATAAGTATTTATTCGCAAATTCACGGGCACTTTTTCCTGTTGCGCTCGTTATGATTGCTGATAGTAAATGAGCTCCTGCAGATGAGTATTTAAAAGATCCGATTTCTCCGCCTTTTCCTATCCTATTTAACGTATACTGTACCCAATCTTGTTGTGTACATAGTTCTTCTAACGGTTCCTGCCAGTCTACGAAAGGGTGTGGAACTGTCATCGTAAGAAGATGCCCTACTGTTATTTCAGATGAATGAACGTTGTATTTCGGGAAAAATTCTATTACTTTTTGATCAACACTTTTTATATAGCCCTTATCTATACATATCCCAATTAACGCAGAGATTATCGTTTTTGCAACTGACGCTATGTGAAATCCATCATCTGTACCGTGACCGTTATAATATTTTTCAAAAATAACATTACCTTTCTGCATTACTAACATACCGTTTATATTTTTATAGTCTTCTTTTATAATGGAATCTAACTTTTCAACGGTTTTCATCCTTCTTTCCCCCTCAATCTATCATTAAAAAGGTTCGATAGGTACATATATATCAACTATATGTTTATTTTCCGGGTGCTGCCTTGGGTCATTTTTATACATTTCAAAAGGATATGAATCTCTCGGTTTATATCCGCTATTGGGAAGCCACTCACCGTATAAGAAATCCCATGCTCCTTTATATTCATCTTGGAATATTTCAAAATGACCTACCGCATACTTTCCAGAAGGTATTACCATTATTCCATTGTCGTTCGTTTCTACTGCGGACTCATTCGGAATTGTTATGCATAAACTAGTTCTTAAATGATTGTCCTCAGTAAATTCATGATGATCGTGGTAAATGGTTAATACTTTCGTATCCTCAAATACATGATAATTTTGTTCAACTGCGTAATGAAATAATTTCTCTATCATTTTTGAAAAAGCTATAGTTAACTCTTCATATGTACCGATATGCCTTATGTATGCGACGTTTATATCATCTACTGTTACAATTTCAACATTCCCTCGAACCTTCTTACATTCATTGTATTGAGAAGTTCTTCTTACGTCTTTGCAATTCTTGCTATTATCGTTTCGATATTGCGACGGACTTACACCGTAATAATTTTTAAATGTACGGGAGAAAACTGCTGAATCTGTGAATCCGAAGTGATACGCAATATCTGTAATTGTCATATCCAAACGGTATGTAAGTAAATTTGTTGCTCTTTCTAATTTTAATCGGTTTACATACCGTGATAATGGCTCGTCTACTATACCTTTAAAAATCCGATGAAAATGAAACTTTGAAAATCCTGCTATATCCGCTAGCTCTTCAATGGATAGTGAATCATTTATGTGTGATTCTATATAATCTTGCACTTTATAAATGCGTCGTAAGTATTCATTTCTACTTTGTTTACTCTCCATATTTTTATCTCCTCACAACAAAAAGGCTACCGTTAAGCTAGTCTACTTTTACACATTTTTCAAAAACAAAACTCTACTAGCACCGTTCCCATCGTAATTTGTATGTACCGATACACCCTCTACCTCATCATCCCCAGCCTCAATTCGAAAACCGATTTCTTGATGAAACTGTATCGACTTTTTATTAGTTGGTGACGTAATTGCTTTTACAACTTTACGATTATTTGCACGAGCGACATCAAAGAAATAAGAATACAATGTCGATGCGATTCCTCTTCTTCTATACTTCGGATTTACACCGATAAAATGAACGTATGCTTCATCTTTATATGTTTGTGAAAAAAATCCACATAAGAAACCTAACGTTTCTCCTTCTTCTTCAATGATAAAACTCGTTTCTTGAAAGTGAACGAAAAACAATTTTGGCAACATGGCAGCCATGTCTCTCCCGCCCCACCAATCATTTAAAACAGAATGAATCTTTACATAATCTTCCCCTTGGATGTTTCTTACTCGCATATGTTTCTCCCTCTCACTCACTTCATTTTTTCATAAATTTTAATGACTGTTTCTACTAATAGGATGAATACCCATATCCCGCAAAATACAAGAACTGACTGAAATATAGAACCTAGCATAACAATACTTATTAAACCTAATTCTGATCCTGAAATGGACATTTCATCAAACCCCAGGTTATGTATAAATGGACCAGTTGAAAAAGCCATTAAAATAGATCCTATTAAATAAATCACACTCATTATTTTTAATATTTTTATAGAAAGATACGAAGTTTGTTCTTGCTCCACTTGTGATAATTCGATTTCTCCGTTCTCAATTCCTTTTTGTAAACAGTCTTCACATAGAAATTATTCCTTAATTTTTTTACCACCGTGCATCGTACCTGTTATTTCTTTACATCTTGAACATTTTCGATTTATCATGTTGTTACCACTCCAATCTATTAAGATTATACTTATATAATTCTATTTTTACCTTAATATCCCTTTTATGTATTTTATAGAGAAAGGTCGTGTTTTATGATTTCAAAACTCACGTTTGGCTCGAAAAAACGTACCGTTCATTATGTATTAAGACCTAGTTGTTATGCGAGTATTTTCCATTCATCTTCTTCAAAGATTGCTGTTATCCAAAAAGGAGACCGTTACTTTCTACCTGGTGGCGGTATGGAAGGTAATGAAACAAAAGAAGAATGTTTGCACCGTGAACTACTAGAGGAATTAGGATGGGAAATTGAAATTGGTCAGTACATCGGTAATGCGTCACAATATTTTTATGCAGAAATGGAAGATACATATTATTTAAATGATGGGTTCTTTTACATTGCGAACATGGTGCAGAAACAAACTGAAAATTGTGAGGAGGATCATGTTTTGCGATGGATGTCTCCCTTACTTGCTGTAAGACTTCTCGTTCATGATTATCAAAAATGGGCCGTTGAACAAGTCTTTTTATTACGAAAACAAAAATGATCTCCTTCTATATGAAAGAGATCATTTTTACTGTTAACTTACTTTTTTCAAATTGAGAGCAGGCTTTTTCATTCCGCCTTTTTTTACAACATATAAACCGATAAAGATAATAAGCCCGCCAACGAGTTGCATCATATTAACTTGCTCCCCAATTGTCACTGCCGCAAAGATAACTGCGAATAAAGGTACAAGATACATATAAACCATTACTTTTGTTGAGCCTATTTGACTAATACCGACATACCATATTGCTAGTCCGAAGATGGTCGCGAAGATGATTGAATATGCTAGTGATCCCCAGCTTGGCGTATCTACTGGCCATGTTAATGAATTTACGTTGAATAAACAGTATATAACTAGCGGTACAATTCCAATTAAAGTAGACCATGATGTGACTCTCATTGCGGAGTATTTTGTGATAAGAGGTTGCGCTAATATTGGATACCATCCCCACGCAATTGCTGCGACTAATCCAATTACATTTCCGAGCCACGCATACTCATAAGTAGCTCCTCCTGTATGTCCTGTTAATAAAACGAATGCTGCACCAATAAACGCTACTATTGAACCAATTTGTACTTTCATCGAAAAACGTTCTTGTTTGTGTAATACTGCTAATATCCCTGTAAAAATAGGTGACATCGCAATTAATAATGAGGCGTTCGTTGCTGAAGTATATTTCACAGATAGCATAAACATCGTTTGATACATTGCCGTACCAACGATGCCGACTGCTACTAATCGTAACCAATCTTTTCTTTCAATACGTAATGAACGTTCCATCATAAACGTAATAAGTAATAATACCGGAGATGCTACTAAAAATCGTAAACTATTAAATTGAATGGATGACATATATGCCACACCATACTTTCCAATTGTATAATTTGCTCCCCATACTAATGCAACTGATACTAGGAGCCATTCCATTTGCCATCGTTTCATCCGAATCTCCCCTTCCATATTTAGCATAGTAAAATTGGCTGGATATAACACCGTCCAATTGGCTGTTTTTTTACCCAGCCAATTTGTTATACTGAATATATATAAGAGATTCGGAGGCGTTTGTATGGAATGGAAGCTAGATAACGACAGTAAAATCCCCATTTATCAGCAAGTTGTTGACTTTATTGAAAAACGTATTACATATGGAGAACTTCCTCCAGGTAGCTTCCTCCCTTCCGAACGGAAATTAGCTACACAGTTAAATGTAAACCGAAGTACAGTAACGACTGCTTATAATGAACTACGTGCAATGGGAATTGTAGAAAGTACGACTGGTAAAGGTACACGTGTAAGTACACATATGTGGGGCGTTTCTCCAACATTAACGCCGAACTGGAGAAATTTCGTAGAAGGTGGTACGTTCTTACCAAACTTACCGTTACTTCGCCATATTCGGGCAGAAATACAACAAAATGAAAATATTATAGATTTCGCGAACGGAGAACTCGGTTGTAATCTTTATCCTCACGATCAACTACAAACGATTTTACGAGAACAACCGTTAACGCATTCATTAAGTTATGATCATCCGCAAGGCTATCTCCCGTTAAGACAAGCGGTCGTAAAATATATGAAAGAATATTTAAAAGTTGAGGCGACTGAACAATCCATTATGATTACATCCGGCGCCCAGCAAGCACTTCACCTTATCGTACAATGCTTATTAAATCCCGGTGATGCAGTCGCTTTTGAAAGTCCTTCACACTGTTATTCCTTACCGTTATTCCAATCAGCAGGTATTCGTATTTTCCCGTTACCTGTCGATGAACATGGTATTAATCCGGATGATGTACAGGAATTATATAGAAAGCACCGCATTAAAATGATTTTTTTAAATCCAAATTTCCAAAACCCTACGGGCACAATGCTTCATCCAAACCGTAGAAAAAAACTGTTATCACTTTGCGCAGATTTACGAATTGCGATCGTTGAAGATGATCCATCTAGTTTGCTGACACTAGAAAAGAAACAACCTTGTCCTACTTTAAAATCAATAGATGAAAATGGGACAGTCATTTATGTACATTCCTTATCTAAAATGATTGCACCAGGTTTACGAGTCGGCTGGCTTGTCGCCCCGCAGTCTGTAGTAGAAAGGTTATCCGACGCAAGACACCAAATGGAATTAGGTATGAGTATTTTCCCGCAGTGGCTTATGCAGCAATTTTTCGAAACTGTGCCATTTCACTCTCATATCGTACCGTTACGAAAACAATTAGCGGAAAAAAGAGACGTTATCGTTCGCGCCTTAAATGAGCAACTTCACGACAAAATCTCTTTTTCAAACCCGACCGGCGGTATATACATATGGGGAAAATTAAACGAACCGATAAACGAAAAACAACTCATTATGCAAAGTTTAAAACAAGAAATCGCCTTTATGCCGGGTAGTATTTTCGGCGCGAAAGATGGTTATATTCGTTTATCTTATGGAAAAGTGAATATTAATCAAATTGAGGAAGGGATTTCTCGTTTACGTGAGGCTATTTTGCTTTGTGAAAAATAATGTGAGATAAAGCCTTCTCGTTTGACAAAAGAAAAATCTACCATTATTATCAACACGAACCTAGTTACCCCGCATTAACGGGCAATAAAACTCCCAGCTCAAAATTTAGCTGTAACAAAGAAGTTAGGTGGGAGATTAACTGCCCGTAAATGCCCGATTGGTTCAACTAATAATCAGTGAAGGGTGAATCCCCCCACTGATTAAAGTTTCACTTTATAGGAGTGGTAAAAATGAAAATTTACGTTGATGCAGATGCTTGCCCTGTAAAAGATGTAATTATTTATGAGGCTACGAATGCAGAAATCCCTGTAACCCTCGTTACTAGCTTTTCTCATTATTCTAATGCTCAGCAGCCTAATGGTGTGGAAACAATTTATGTTGATTCTGGAGCAGATGCTGCAGATTACCGAATTATGCAGTTAGCAAAAAAAGAAGATTTAATCGTAACGCAAGATTACGGTCTTGCTTCGCTCGCTTTAGCAAAAGGCTGTATCGTACTACACCATAAAGGCTATAAGTATACGAATGATAACATTGAACAATTGTTACAAACACGATATTTAAGTGCAATGGTTCGAAAAAGTGGTAAGCGTACAAAGGGACCGAAACCATTTACAGCAGAAGATAAAGAGAAATTTAGAGCGCTCTTTAAAAGTATGATCGCCCATTAAAGATGAACCTTCTTTTCGAAAGGAAAACTTCGCAAAACAAAGAAGAGAATATCCAAATGAACATTCTCTTCTTGAGGTTTACCCGTTTAAAATGAAGGTAAATTATCTAAGTTATTTTCCTTTATTCCATCCGGTTCACTACGTATAATATCTCTGCCATACTTATGAAATACATCCACATGAGCTAACTTCCCTGATTTTGCTTCACTAAGAGCAGTCATATAATCTAACTCTCTCCCGCTACTTGTTTTAAACGCTATTAAATCACCATCATCATTTTTACGAACAGCAACAATTTGTTCTGCTCCTGAATTGACTTCATTGTCTACTTCAAATTGAGCTTGCTCTTCTCCTTGATGTAAGTAATCATTATAAACTTTTTCAAAGTCTTTATTGTCCATAACATTCACCTCCAGCACATTTTTTAGTATGGCTGGGAGGTAGTGGTTTTATGTACTTTTCTCTTAGAAAAACGTATTTTAATACCTACGCAAACCCTTCAAAGTCTCCAATATATCATCTGTAAAAGCTGTACTACCCTCTGTCTCTAAAGCTCTGAAATATAAACTTCTTAAGAAAGCTCTAATATTTTGTACTAAAATATCATACTGAGGATGCGGGATGTCTTCAACAATTGCTATACTATGTAACCAATTGCTCCACTCTTCCTCAGTTAAAAGATTTTGGTTACGTAACGACATAATTGGCGCTACTAATCTCTCATCTTCAAAGTGAATGTATACGTAGTCATGTAAGCGAACCTTCTGACGAACAGCAGCTAATATAGCATATGAAAACTCACGATTTTGGATTGTACGTGCTAAAGCATCAAGCGCATCTGCTGCATGTGCAGTAGAGTGTGCCCAGCCTTTTCCTTCTACGTAGCCTCTTACATCTTCTTCTAAATACACATATTCCAGCACTTGTTCTGCTACACTGTACAGTTGTTCTTCGGATAACAACGGTTCTCTTTCATGAACAGATAAAATAAGTGGTGGAATTAATACGGAGAATGCACGTTTAAATACAGAGTCTGTTCCCTTTTCACCAATTTTATAAAATAAATAATCAGGACTAATTGCTTGTAACATTAATCCTCTTAACTCTTTTTGTCTAAATACATCATTTGTAATCCATGTGTGAAGCGTACTATAAATTAAATCATCACGTAATTCAGCATCAGTTGATCCGATATAATCTAGCATCCATTGCGCATATGGATATGCATCTACGTCTTCTGGTACAGCATAATTGTTATTTTTAATTTGTAGTAGTTCTTCTTTTAGTTCTAGTACTTCATTCATTATATTTCTTGTCCCCTTTTTGCGTTTTTTATTGTCTTATCCCCTTTTATTTGCTTCATAAAATTAATTTAATTATAACAATAAACAAAAGGCTATACATATATTTCTGATTATGTATTACGCTCTTTCATGAAATATAACTTCTGGATTTCCTAAATCATTATTCTTAAATATAACATTCGTACACTCTTTTGGATTATGCTCATCTATATACATCTTACAGGCAGCATGATATCTGTTTAAAAACATCTTCTCTGCTTCTTCATAACTTCCAAAAGCTTCAGTTTCCCGCTTAGCACCACGTTTTCTCGCAATCTCAAAATTTGTATCTACAAAGATTTTGTAATCAAATAAATGCGCAACGTCTTTTTTCAATAGAAACGTTCCATCTACTATTAATATCATATTTTGCGTGGCCAATAGCGGCTCATTATGTACAGGCATATCCGTTATTAAGTTATGAGAAATCGTTTCATATTGTAAATTCCCGTTAGGTCCTAAAGGCATTAATAATCTTTCTTTGAAAGCTGTATAATCGTGTGCATCTTCATAATACCCCCTTGCAGATTCTTTTCCTTTTGCATAGCGAATCACTCTTGGATTATGAAAATCATCAATGCTGGCGCGTGTTACTGGTAATCCTCGTTTTTTTATTTCTTCCGCTAGTTCGTTTGCAAATGTTGTTTTTCCTGATGCTGTAATACCACTTACTCCAACTCTTGTTGGATAGGTTAAGTTTAGCTTTAAAATATAATCTGCAATTTTTTTGATTTGTTGTTTTCGGTTCATGATATCTCCCTTTACATTTAGTTTACATAATATTATTACAAGTAATAATACATGTCGCTATTTGTCGGTAAGTCGATATTCTTTATCGAATCGTCGATATATCGAAAAAATCGTTGATATATTTTAAGTTACGATAGATATATTTGAAAAATCGTTGATATATTATGAATGGCTTACTTTCCCTTAAACCCTCGATATAAAGCGGTCCGTAATTCTTGTTTGTATTCTTCAATTTCGGGCATATCGAGTTCTTCTGCTAGTCTGATAGCTAATTCAATATCATACGGTACACGTACGAGTTGAATGGAAAAGCTTGCGGCTTCTTTTTCATTGTACGTTCCTTCAAATATTAAATAAGAAGCTTGTGTAATTTCAAGAGGATTTCCTACGCTACCAGCATTACATAACGTTTTTCCTCTGAAATTTTGAACGAATGCTTGGTGAACGTCACCGTAGCAAACGACATCTGGCTTTCTTTCTCCTTCTATGTTCTCTGTGACCTCACTGTTTTCGAACATACTAACACGCTCTTCTCTTGAAGCGTGCGGTTGAATTCTTTCATATAAACTTCTCGGTGAAGCGTGGAACATACGAATCAATTTGCCACTCATAAAAAATTCGATTGAAAATGGTAAGCTTCTTAAATAATCATTTTGTTCTTCCGATAATTGTTTTTGATGCCATTTTAACGCTTCAAATTCAGTCGGTTTTGTAATAAAATCATCCCAGTTACCCATTACAACTACTTCACATTCTTTACGAATGATTTCAATTACTTCGCTAGAATGAGGGCCTTTTCCGACTAAATCTCCAAGACAAATAATGCGTTCAATTCCTCTTAATTTAATATCTTTCAGTACAGAATCTAATGCCGGAATATTGCCGTGAATATCTGAAATTACTGCTATTTTATCCATATGAATCCCTCCATTACTTATAGTTTATTATATCCTCATGTTGTGATTGATACCATTTTGGAATATAGGATGAAAAATGATTATGATCTTCTAAAATTCTGTTCAATCTTTCTTTCATATCATCTACTAAATGGGGCATGCTTCGGTTTGTCCATACGATATCCGCTGGGAATGTCATTGCTGCATATAAGGAGTACAGTTTCCAAAAATGAAGTGACGGTTCTCCCCCGCAATAACCATGAACTTGTCCAACTGCAAATGGTTTACTTATTCTTGTAGTAAAAATCGCTACGTTATAGAAATCGTGTATTGGATCGCCAAAATCATATCCACCAAAATCGATAACGATAAACTCCTTATTATGAATCATACTATTTGCTGGATGGAAATCATCGTGTAAAAAGGTGATTGGACGATTTTTCAATAAATACTTATGATTTTCTACAAAGGTTAATATGGGCTTCAAATCGAGAAATTTCACCTCGTAACCTTCTAATGCTTCTATATATCTTTCATACTTATTCCATCGAACCGTTTCCCATTTATTACTTACACTTTCTTTTTCAATTGAATGAATCCTCTTTAATACTTCCCCTGCTTTTCTTCCTGCATAATACTGTTCTTCCACCGATAGCTTCCCTAAACCTTCTTCACCATTTACACCTTGGACCCGTTCAAATACTTGAACACATTTATTTAATTCCTCAAGTTTTATGAAATGAATTAACTTCGGCGTTGGAATATGTAATAACTCTAATTGTTTCATATACGTATATTCTTCTTGTTTACGTTCAAAATGAACAGCATCACATACTTTTACAAAATAGGTTTCTTGATTCTTTAATTCAATTTTATACTTCTCTTCATGTGAAAAACCTTTTGAAATAGCTGTACACGTTGCAATACGAGGCCATTCTAGTATTCTCTCTATCTCTCTAAGTATTTCTTCCACAACGTTCACCTCTATTAATATATGTACAAACTACCTAGCACTTCATGTTTTCGTTTATTTCCACCTTTAAACTCTACTGCAAATGGATTTTCGCCATTCTTATTCAAATGTTCTAGTACTAGCCCTTCTCCAATCGGTTCACAAAATTGCACATGAATATCTCCAAATACTACACTTTGACACTCGGCATTCCATTTTTCATTTTTCACAACTGAGCTTGTAAATAGCTCCATTACTTCTTTCCATTTCCGTACTGTTTCTTGAACATTTTTTACTGCGTAATGAATCGTTTCAATTTGTTGCACTTTGTTTTTATGTTCAGTAATCGTCCCACTGTTACGTAAATCGTTTCTTCTTTCTTCGTTCGTTTCATTCCACTGTATAAAGAAAGGTAATTTCGGTCCGTTCTCTTCTTGCTTAACGAATAACATTTTCCATTCTAAAAGTCGGCCATCTTTTCTCATACGTTTCCCTTCAAATGGCCCTATCGTATGTAAGCCGTACTTATTAAAGTTAACTGCTAGCTCCTCAATTGCATCTGTTCGGATCGCGATTTGTAGCATTCCTTCTCCATTTTGTAGTTTCACCACTGTTTCTTGTACTAATGGATTTTCTGCCTCTTCCGCTTTTTCTTCATGTTGAACTGCTAAAAATTCTATATATGATAAATCAAAATAACTTAAACTATTCCAAGTACCCCAATTCGTATGCTCTCCGCCTAATACAGTATGAAATCCAAGTTCCTGCATTTGTTTTGCTGCTTCCTCCGGTGTACCATGTACTGCGTGTACGAGATGATCGAATCGTAACATGTCTTTCTCCCCTTTCTCTCCATCCTTTTATTGTATATTTTATTTTTCTTTCATTCAATTCAAAAAACTTTAAAACCCAGTTGATTTATACGATTAATATGTATTATAATGAAACAAATTTAATTATTGCTGATTGGAAAAACCAAAGGCACTTTTCTCATACGGGAAAAGTGCCTTTTTCATTTATTATTACAGGGGGATTTTTTATGCAGAAATTAATTGTCTTTGCTATTATTGGATTTTTCGCTCAATTAATCGATGGAGCGCTTGGAATGGCGTACGGGGTAACGTCTTCCTCTTTATTATTAATGTTTGGTATTGCACCAGCTGTCGCTTCCGCATCTGTTCATTTAGCTGAAGTCGTTACAACCGCGGCTTCTGGTGCATCTCATATCAAATTTGGAAATGTTGATAAATATACAGTTTCCAGGCTTACATTGCCAGGAGCAATTGGCGCATTTGTTGGGGCATGTTTTTTAAGCAATTTACCTGGTGATGTCATTAAACCGTACATTTCTGTATTTTTATTTACTTTAGGGGTTTATATTTTATTACGATTCATCATTCAAAAACAAATTGTTGCTTCAAAAAAACGTATGTCTGCAAAACAACTTGTGCCGCTTGGCTTATTCGCTGGATTCGTTGATTCAACTGGTGGTGGTGGCTGGGGTCCGATTACGACACCTGTACTTTTAGCAAGAGGAAATGAAGCGAGAAAAGTTATCGGATCTGTAGATACGAGTGAGTTTCCTGTTTCACTCGCTGCAACAATTGGCTTCTTCATCTCACTTGGCTGGGAACAAGTAAGCTGGGTTTGGGTATTTGCATTAATGCTTGGCGGTATTGTCGCTGCACCAATTGCTGCATGGTTAGTTCGCATCGTTCCAGCACATTTACTTGGCGTATTAGTTGGCGGTCTTATTATCTTCACAAATATTCGTACACTGCTTACTACATTTAAAGTGGATCCAACTATTATTTCACTTTCTTACGTTGCAGTTGGTCTTGTCGTTATTATTTCTATTTTCATTGCTGTTCGAAATCATTCCAATCGGCCTAACGCATCAACGGCTGAGTATCCGAATGATCAGAAGCAAATGCTACCATAACTATAAAAATACCGCCCAATTTAGAGCGGTATTTTTTATTTTTCTATTTTCCAATTAATCATCGTTTCTGTAGCATTTACTCTCTTCATATGTAACTTTTCTAAAACACGCATCGAACTATAATTATCTAGGAGTGTCTCTGCAATTATTGTTTCTACCTCTCCTGTTTTGAAAGCCCAATCGATTAGTTCTCTTACAGCTTCTGTTGCATAGCCCTGATTCCAATATTTCTCAATAAATCCATAACCGATTTCTACTGTTTGATTCTCATTTGGTTTCCCCTTAAACCCAATATCACCTAAAACGATACCATCTTCTTTCCGAAGAACATACCACGCCCCCCATGATAATAAATCCGCATCTTGTTTTATATTCCCTACATGCCCCACAATATGCGGACCGCTATTGTATCCTTGCTCGTTAGCGACTTGAATCCTCTCTTCTGTACACGGCACTATATAGAGCCTTTCTGTTTCTAATTTCATTTTGATTTCCCCTTTTTGCTTAAACGTTACTCTAATTATAACAAATAATATGACCTTATCATGAATGTCGAATTATATTTTTCTGAATTTTCTTTTAATTTAAAGGGTTTTTCAATATTTTTTGCGAAACATTTGTATAACAATTTTTTCTTTGCTTATTGCTACATAATAGTTGGTTCGGGTGGAGTTTTGCAAGCGTTTCCTATACAATAACCGATATTTTTTGATTTTTTCCTACAAAATATCTTGCAATATATTCAGAAAGTCATTACAATTGCCATATATTAAAAATCTTAGCAATATATAAATCCTCATCAATCCGATGAGGTAGAGGTTGCGACTTTTAATAGTAAAACGGACGAGACACAGAGAATGTCAGCTGACTCCGTTTGAAAGGAAAAGTTGCCGAAGTTTATATTTCTTCTCTGGAAATATGAGCTGGGGCTGTCTCCGAAAGGAACAGAACTGTCACGTTTACAAAATTACCGTGTAAACGTGGGGTGCTATCTTAACGGAAGGGTATGATGGGGTGGTTATTTGTGAAACGTTCCGCCAAATTCCTTTGGCGGTTTTTTGTATTTTTCTCCCCCGCTCCTTCCTAACCTACAAGAAAAGGAGTGTTGAACATGAATAGCGCAACAAATCAATCTACCTCTAAAACGCAAACTACACAAGGAAAAGGTGAATTAAGACGCGGTCTAAAATCAAGGCACCTTACGATGATTTCTCTCGGTGGTACAATTGGTACCGGACTATTTCTTGCCAGCGGTGGTGTCATCCATACAGCTGGACCTGGTGGCGCATTAATTGCATACGCCGCAATTGGAATTATGGTTTATTTTTTAATGACAAGCTTAGCTGAACTTGCAGCTTACATGCCTGTTACTGGATCTTTTAGCACGTATGCAACAAAATTTGTTGATCCATCACTTGGCTTTGCACTTGGATGGAACTATTGGTATAACTGGGCAATTACAATTGCGGCAGAACTAGCGGCCGTAACATTAATTATGAAATTTTGGTTCCCGGATACCCCTTCTCTTATTTGGAGCGGATTATGTTTAGCTATTATTTTCCTTTTAAACTACTTATCTGTTAAAGGGTTTGGTGAATCTGAATATTGGTTCGCACTTATTAAAGTAGTTACTATTATTATCTTTTTAATTGTTGGTTTCATGATGATTTTCGGAATTATGGGCGGCGAAACGGTTGGATTCAAAAACTTCACTGTTGCAGATGCACCATTTAACGGCGGTATCATGGCAATTATCGGTGTATTTATGGCAGCTGGTTTCTCTTTCCAAGGAACTGAATTATTAGGAGTAGCTGCTGGTGAAACATCTGATCCAGAACGTAATATTCCGAAAGCAATTCGTTCGATCTTTTGGCGTATTCTTTTATTCTATATCCTTGCGATTCTCGTTATCGGTTTATTAATTCCTTATACAACTGAAAGCCTTGCAGCAAGTGATGTAACAGTAAGTCCATTTACACTTATTTTTGAAAAAGCGGGCGTTGCCTTTGCTGCTTCTGTTATGAACGCTGTTATTTTAACTGCTGTACTATCTGCTGGTAACTCTGGTATGTATGCATCAACTCGTATGCTTTGGGATTTAGCTCGCCAAGGAAAAGCACCAAAATTCTTAGGCAAATTAGATAGCCGCGGTGTACCTGTTAACGCGTTAATCGTAACGTCAATTGTTGGTAGTATTGCTTTCATTGCTTCTTTATTCGGTGACGGTGTTGTATACATTTGGTTATTAAACGCATCTGGAATGTCTGGCTTTATCGCATGGGTTGGAATCGCAATTAGTCATTACCGTTTCCGTAAAGCATATATCGCACAAGGAAAAGATTTAAATGACTTACCATATAGAGCAAAATGGTTCCCATTTGGTCCAATCTTCGCATTTACACTTTGTATCATCGTAATTTTAGGACAAAACTACGGGGCATTTATGGGTGAATCAATCGATTGGAATGGCGTACTCGTTTCTTACATCGGTTTACCACTCTTCTTAGTACTATGGTTAGGATATAAATTTACGAAAAAAACAAAAGTGATTCCACTTGATAAATGTGAACTAAAATAAAGTGAAACGAGCAAACAAATTTGTTTGCTCGTTTTTTGTTGCAAACCTCTTTGCTTCCCTATTGCTCCTGTTTTTGCAATAATAAAGGAAATATAAATAAAGGTTGGGATACTATGAACATTCGTATTACTGATGAAGCAAAAGCAGCTATACATAGATTAGAACGTGAAGACAAAAAGATCATTCGCATTAGAGGGACAATGACAAACTCTTGTAGTATTTTCGTTGATGTCGATTTAATTTGGGATACATATAACGCAGATGATGTTGTATATGAAGATGCAGAGCTTATCGTACAAATGGATTCATTCACGAAAGACTACACTGGTGATACAGTGAAGCTTGATTATAAGACGACTGGTTTTAGTATTACGACTCCGAGTGAGACGTTAGTTTATGGATTGTCGATTAAAAAATAAAAATTGTTTTCATTTGACCACCGAGGTGAAAAAATGGATAATTATGTTCCGTTAAAATTTTTATTTAGCGAAGAATTAGCAGAAAAAATAGCTGATTCTATTTGTAAATACGATCCGAATTTCTCTAAAAAAAACTTTGTAACCTCTGTAACATGTAAAGTTGAAGGTTTAGAGTTAAAACAACGTATTGAAGTAATAGCAGATGAATTACAAAATGCTTTACAAAAAGATTTTAATGCAGCAATACATATATTACTGAAAACATTAGGACCAGAAAATACAACAGAAGTAGGCATGTTTACAAATGGATATATGTACATGCCTCTTGCAAAATACGTTGAAAAATATGGACTTAACAACTTTGAAACCTCATTCAACGCCATGTATGAAATAACGAAAAGAAATACTGCTGAATATGCCATTCGGCCTTTTCTTGAAACATACCATGAAGACACACTAAATATATTACAACAGTGGATTCATGACGAAAACAGCCACATTAGAAGATTAGTTTCTGAAGGTACAAGACCAAGGCTTCCTTGGGCTAAAAAAATAGGAGCTCTGAAAGGTGACTTTAAGTACAATTTACAGCTTCTTGAACCATTAATGAATGATACTTCTAAATATGTCCAAAAATCAGTAGCCAATCATATTAACGATATTACGAAAGAAGATAAAGAACTCGTTTTTCAATGGTTACAGCAATTACGTGATAAACAGCATCCTATTAATCCTTGGATTATAAAACATGGGTTAAGAACAGTTATTAAAAATGGTACTTTACCAAAAGATTTTTATTTTTGAGTATATTAAACAAAAACGCTATCCTTTCCTATGATTCTAGAAAAAGAATAGCGTTTTTTTACTCGTCCAGTATTTAGTAGGTATAACTTTTTATATTTCAAAAGACTTTTCTCTCTAAAAATATTTTTCATACAAATTTTCACATTCTAAAAAATCTATAAATTTCTTATAATGTGTCACTGTTCTTTCTAAAGCAATCATTAAAACAAAAATAAAATAAATTGCTTGGATTCCATTCATATAATTAAAGAGTGATTCAAATATATATACAATACTTGCAATCATAGAACAAAACCATAAATAAAACTTCATTTTCAACTTTTTAATTTTTTGCTTAGTTGTCTTACAATACTGACCATGAACTCTTATAAACAAATAAATTGCTGTATGTAAAATAATAATTGAAAATTGAAAACTTCGATTATCCTCCGAACTAAATTCAGAAAAATCTATTTCTAATGAATGTAATACTATCCAAATAGAAAATAAAGATAGCAGAAATACATATAAAAAACCAATTAATAATTCAAAAATAAAGAGCCAAGGTTTATTTATGATTGAGTAAAATGGATTTAGATATTTTATGGTTAATAAAAATTTTCTCACTAAATCAGTAATAATAATTGATGTATTAGTTATATTCATATAGAAAAGTAATGTTATTGGAACTAATAACATTATAGTGATGCCCCAAACAGTAATCTTAATGCCTGATAAAAAGAAAACAGCTCCATAAATTATAACTGAAAAAATAAAAGTTGATATTGGAACAAACATTAAAAATGTAAAAGTTCTTATTAAGATTAAATCCCCTAAAAAATCTTTTATTATGGAAACGTGTATTTTTTCCTCCTTGTATTTTTTCACAGTATCAACTATTTCTTTCTCAGATAAAAGAAAACACTTCAATCTATTAAACATAAAAAAACCCCTTTATATTAAAAAGATTAAAATATATACCAAACTGTTATTAAAATTTCATAAAAATAATTGTAAATTTTGTATAAGCATTTTTTTCACTTTCAACTGTAATTAAGGCGTGATGTGCCTCTATAATGGCTTTGACAAGTGCCAATCCAATTCCGGTCGATCCGTGCTTTTTAGAACTACTTGATTTATAGAATCGTTCAAAAATATGAGGTAATTCTTCAGCTGAAATTCCCTCTCCAAAGTCTTGGATTACTAGTTCTGTATAGATTGGAGAATTTTTGGCCTGAATCATTATTTTACCACCGGGTTTAGAATGTTCGATTGCATTCTTCAACAGGTTTAACAAAGCTTCCTGCATCCATAATTTGTCGTGAATAACGACTATTTCTCTTGGTGCATTCCAATCAATCAAAATATTTTTATCACTTATCATGCTTTGCAAGCGATTTAGTACTTCCTCAGTCGTATCTACTAAATTCCCTGGCTCTTTATCAAACGAAATCGCTTTTGCATCAATTTTTGCTACTTTTAACAAATTCTGAATTAAGACATTCATTCTAGAAATCTGAATATCATTATTTTGTAGTAATTGAGCTTGTTGCTCTCGGGATAGTTTCTCATTTAACAACATTTCATTATAGATAGAAATAGTTGAAAGCGGCGTTTTTAACTGATGAGATATATCCTGCAACATTTCTCCTAAAAACCGTTTCTCTTCAAGCAAATCATGCATATTTTTTCTAATGATATCCCTCATTGAACGAAATGAAATCGCCAGTTTCGCGAAATCCCCCTCTTTATTTTCATTGATGACAACCGAGTAATCTCCCTCGATTATCTTTTTTGCAGCTCTAGTAAGCTGGCTAATCTTATTGAAAATAATTTTTTGTTGCATGTAGTTTGCAACAAAAAGTAAAAATCCAAAAGCAATCAATCCCCACATCATAAATTGATTGTGATTAATAATTAGATTATTTAAGTGAGGAAAAAATTTTGAATCCAAGTCTTCATATAATCCATATTGCTTTAGGATCTCTGTCCCTTTTTCCTGATATTTACTTGAGTGAGACGAATGACTCGATAAGACTTTCATAATTTCCGCTTCATTTTCTGGATTCTGCTCTACCAACCTAGCTGTAATTTCCCCCCATGTTGCAATAGAGTCTCTTTTCAAATGATCATAAAATAATTGTTGAATAATAAATTGGTAAATCACAAATATAGATAAAAGGACGGCTAGTATCGTCATATAGCTTTTTAACTCGGTATTTTTCATTATCTTGCTCACCCAATCACGTCCTTGCTCCAACGATAACCATATCCTCTTTCGGTAACGATAAACTGTGGTTTTTGAGGATTGTCTTCAACTTTAGCTCTTAAACGCTTTATGTATACAGATAACGTGTTTTCATCAAAAAAAACATTTTCTCCTTCTGTTATTTGTTGTAGGAGTTCATCTCTTTTTAATGCTTTGTGAGAATTCTTCATGAAATTCAATAGCAGCTTGTATTCTAAATTCGTCAATGTAATACTTTCACAATTTTTATAAACCTTGACTAGGTTCGTATCGATTCTTATATTCTCAGATCTTAAAATTTGAGATGGCGTTTCTAGCGACGCTTGTTTACGCAATTGTACTTTCACTCTGGCCATGAGTTCCCTAACCCGAAAAGGTTTGGTTATATAATCATCACCGCCTATATCCAGCCCCATTACCACATTTGCTTCTTCATCTAGTGCAGTTAAGAAAATAATAATCGAATTCTCGTTTTTCTTTTTAAAATACAAACATAAGTCATAACCATTACCATCTGGTAGGCCGATATCAAGGATGGACAAATCAAATGTATTGTGAACAAACTGGTGTTTAGCTTCTTTTACACTGGACGCTCTAATCACCTCATAACCTTCATTTCTCAATGAAAATTCGATGGCTATGCCAAGAGCTTCATCATCTTCAACTAGTAATATTTTTTTATTCAAGTATGCCCTCTCCTTTTTTCCCCTAGCTTATATTCCAATTACAATAGCCTGGCTATAATCTAGCCAGGCTTATAATATTATTGTTCTCTGATATTATCAATAATATTATCTTGTTGAATTTTTTTCAATGGATTTAAGACTGATAAATAACTAATTATTAAAGCTGAAACAAACGTAATGATACAAGCCTCATAGGGAATTGTCCATGTCATTTTCAACATATTAGATATAGCTAAATATATAATATAAGACAATATACAGCTAAAAAAGATTCCTTGTAAACTTCCAGAAAAACCGTAAATCAAAGCTTCATAGGTAATCATTTTTTTCAAATCCTTTTGTGACATACCAATGGATTTCAACGCGGCCAATTCTTTTCGTCTAGTCATGATACTTATAGTTATAGTATTGAGGATATTAACGCTACTAATTAAAGAAATGACTGTGATGAAACCATATGCAAGCACTTGTAAAGTAAGTTTTTCTTCTTTTTTTGTTTTATTTTCTTGATAATTATTTACGATTGTAATGGAATATCTTTTTCCAATCGTGTTTTCTATTTCCTTTACTGTCGCGGAAGATTGAGTTACATCCTTTAATTTAGTTTCAAAGCTATTCTCCTTTTTTTCGTATACTTTAGATATATTTTCAAGTGATTTCAATTGATGCAAAACTTGTTCACTCTCAGCTAAATGATCTGGATTATTATCCTCTATCTTAATTGTAATATCCGATTTAACAGATAACTTATCAAAAGATTTAGATGCAAATGCAACACTCATTAAATACGAGAAAGTAATAAATAACACACTACTTATAATAATTGATAAGATTGTAATGGTATAGCGATTTTTATTTCGCTTAACATTTTTCATAGCCATGCTCAAAGGAATAGATAAAGGTTTTTTCACCATGGAATTCTTTTGTTTTTTGATTTGTTCCTTTTTAATTGACAACCTGCTACTAATTGCCAACAAAGGGGAGATTTTCCCTGCAAAATAAGCTGGGTACAAACTTGACGCTATTACAGAAAGCAAGGTAATAATCGAACTGATTAGTAAAATATTCCAATCGACATGGAATATCGAGACCGCTTTACTATTTTCCATTAAAAGTGAAAAAGTGAACTGCAGAGAGGCAAGTGCTATTAGGCTACATATAATTCCAATTGGTATAGCGATGACAGCCAGAAAAGTAGCTTCTCTCAGAACGATTTGTCTAATTTGCTTTCGTGTTGCACCAATGCTTCTCAACAAGCCAAACTGCCTCGTTCGTTCTACGACACTGATTTGAAAAGCGTTGTAAATCACAACAATTGTCGCTATCACAACAATGCTGATTGTAATAATTAGCGTAGCCATAATCGAATTATTGTAACCTGGTTTCTCTAATTGAATTAATTCATTACTTATATTAATATTATTCTCTCCGGAAATGGTCTTGAGTCCCTCTAAAACCTCATTAAAGTTTGCTTTTGAGCTAATTCCAACTAATATTTTCCCTTCACGAGCGCTAAACTTACTCTTATAGGTTAGTAACCGTCCCACCTTATTCTCCTGTGTATATGTACTATCACTTAGAAAACCAACCAATTTGTATTTTTTTTCATTTAATTCGAATGAATCACCTATTTGAATATTTTCTTTTATATAAGGTAATACCCAGGGATCAACAGCAACTTCTTGATCATTAGATGGCAATCTGCCCTTAATAATACTGTATTTTAAAAATTCCAAGGCGTTATCATCAGCAAAATTCATTTGTACAGCAGCCTCTCCAACTTGGACTGTTTCTCCCTGTGACATTAAACCAAATGATTCAATTTGCGAGTTATATTTAATTTTTTTCAATATCGATTCATCGTAATTTAATACAACGGCATGAAAAGAATACCCTTGCCTCTTTTTCGTATTCTCGATTTGAGAAATCTGAGTACCGTTCATAAATAGGCCGATTGTAGAAATTAACGATACAGAGAGTACGATTCCAATCAAAGTTAAAATTGTTCGTTTCTTATTTCCCTTTAAGTATCTCCTGCTTAATTGTTTATAATTACCAATCAAGATTAGTTTCCTCCCGTCTTAAGGCTTATTCGTAGCTAGCCACTGATCAGAAATGATTTGGCCATCTTCAATTGTAATAATACGATCAGAAGTTGATGCAATTTTTAAATCGTGAGTAATCAATACAATAGTTTGATTATATTTTTTTGCTGTCAATCTTAATAAATCCATGACTTCTTTTGTATTTTGAGTATCAAGATTTCCTGTAGGTTCATCAGCTAAGATTAAATGTGGGCGATTTATAAGTGCCCTCCCAATCGAAACCCGTTGTTGCTGACCTCCTGATAATTCAGATGGTAAATGATTTCGTCTTTCATGAAGTCCCAGAATTTCAATAATTTCGTCCATATAAGGATTATCTACAGGTTCATTATCTAGTAAAGTGGGCAAAGCTATATTCTCTTGCACATTCAATACAGGAATTAAATTAAAGAACTGAAATATAAAACCAACTTTTCTTCTTCTAAATATCGAAAGTTCATTATCTGAATAATTATAAATATTGTTCTCTCCAATAAATACTTGTCCTGAACTCGGACGGTCCAACCCTCCCAAAATATGCAACAATGTACTTTTACCTGAGCCAGAAGCTCCTACGATTGAAACAAATTCCCCCTGATGTATTGTAAGGTTTATTCCCTTCAAAGCATCTACCCTACTATTGCCTTCACCATAACTTTTGACGACATCCTCTATTCTTACGATTTCCACTCATATCACCTTATTTTCATTTTAATTTAGTCTTGTACCTCTACAAAGTTTATTTTATTCTGATTATTCGAAGAGAGCTTATCAATCTGTTGTAAAACTTTGTCTACTTCTTGTTTGTTTTTATAATCAAAATTACGTTTTTGAAATTGAATCAATTTCATTATTGACTCTGATTCAGAAAGTGTATTATATTCTTGGTCGTTTAGAATAACAAGGTTCATTGGAACATACCCAATCCAAATTTGCTGTTTAACATACTGAGCAGGTACTATCTTATCGTTCAAATTCAACTGGTTATTTTCAAAATTATCAACCGTAGAATTATCACCCGCATAAGAAAATAATAGATTCTGATCACTAGATACTTTATTTTTATCTTTCACCCTCTCAGAAATAATAGATGCTGAATTTGGATCTTTTCTAGCTCTTAGAAGTCCCTTATTAAATAATTTTACCGCGGTAGAACTATTAATAACTGCATATTCTGTAGTGTTGATTTCAAATTCTTCATTTGTATCATTTTGTTTCTTATCTTCTTCTGATAATGGAATCCTTTTTGTTGTTGTGACGTACTTTATCTTATAGTCTATTGATTGTTTAGTGTCATCTTTAAACTCTTGTTTAACTTTTTCTACGTCAGTTGCAGTACCACTAACTAGAATCCCATCGACTGGTTGTCCTGGACCTTGCACATAACGTTTTACTCCTAATCCTATTCCTATAAAAATAGCAATAACAACCGTATAACTGATAATTTTTTTCATTAGAATACTCCTTTAGTAAATGATTTATATCTGGATTATAGATGAGTTTTTTTCATAAGTTAATGACTTCTATCTAACTATGTGACTTCTAATCTTACAATTTTGTAAGATTAGTATTCCCCATGCTCAACAAGCTAAATTTATATAATAATAATCTTATACATTATTATTCTCTTTTTTATTGGAACGGGTCGAATCACAGGCAATAACCCGACCTATAATGATTAATGTTACAGATAATAACTTAAGGCCCGTCTTATATATAATCTAAATCTTTAAAATAAACAAAGGATATTACTCCTAATACAGCACCAACTATCCCTAGCATCAAACCCTTATACTTTTGTATAAACATCTTATTCCTCTTTTCGCACAAACAAATTATCCATATATAAAAATACTAAGTTATGGAATGTTTTCAAAGAATTAAAGCGTTTTTATATTCAGTTTATATGTCTACTTCTTTTCTTATCCCATAGTTAAGTAAATCCAAAGGGATACAAAAACGTCACTTCTTTTATAAACAGTACGACTTTATTGTTACTTAATAGTAGTGAGAAATATCACATATCTCATAAAAGGGCTGGGCGGAAATTTAAGTTTACTAAATACCTTTTCTAAAGTTTGAGTGCACCCTTTTTCTGTACACTCCATCCAATCTTTCATTAAACAACTACCTTCTCCCATAATTTCAAAGGATTTCCACTCGGTTATCCCGAATATATAAATTACCATTCTCACAAGGAGCGAATCTATATGAATCTATTCGAACACGAAACGTAAAACTGCCTCTCTTTCATAAGAGGTCCTCCCTTTTTCTTTTCTCATCATATCATTCATTTACGAAATAGGAGGAAATAATTATGAAACGTAATCCATTATTTTTAACTTTATTAAAAAGTGCAAATACAAACTTTAGCGGCTGGGATTTTTCTTTCATTTCAGAAACGGGTCGAATGAAGAGCGAGCCTTTATCGTGGTCGTACGGCAGCACTGCTTTTCAGCTTATGCAATGTGCAGAATCAATGCTCGATATGGGTACTGGCGGCGGAGAGTTTTTATCTATGTTACAACCGTTCCCGTCAACTATATTCGCTACTGAGGGCTACACTCCAAACGTGTCAATTGCTCAAAACAAATTAGAGCCTTTAGGAGTTACTGTTTTAGAAGTAACTGATGATACTGCATTACCATTTCAAGATGGGCAGTTTGATTTAATTATAAATCAACATGA
This sequence comes from Bacillus sp. M13(2017), assembly GCF_002218325.1. Lineage (NCBI taxonomy): Bacteria > Bacillati > Bacillota > Bacilli > Caryophanales > Bacillaceae > Bacillus > Bacillus sp. M13(2017). The sequence continues at coordinate 105,726 of NZ_KZ268513.1, forward strand.
ATCGTATGCTGCTTCTGAGGTAAACAGAATCCTTTCTCCAAGTGGCGTTTTTCTTACACAACAAGTTGGCGGTCTTGATTGCGCGGAACTTAATGAGCAGTTTGGCTCAACACTAAATAGCGACTTTGCAAGTTGGTCTCTCGAAACAGCATGCAGTGAGTTAAAGCAAAATGGATTTACTATTTTAGAAGCAAGGGAAGAATTCCCTTTCCAACGCTTTTATGATATTGGCGCTATCGTCTATTATTTAAAAGCGATTCCGTGGCAAATTCCTGATTTTACTGTCGAAAGATATTATGAGGATTTATATCGCATACATGAGAGCATCTTGCAAAAAGGATATTTTGATGTGAAGCAACATCGATTTATGATTAAGGCGATTCGCAGCTAGCAAAAAGGAGGTGGCATAGCCACCTCCTTTTTGCTCCGTTTACGTATGTTCTCTACTCTTTCATCATAAGAAAAGTTATATCATACATATTACAATTATGACCAATGAGTTGTATTTCTGAAACATATAATCACCTCGCATATATAATGAGAGCAAAAACGTGATTTTTCACTTTCCTCTTCTATTGAGAAACAAGTTGTTTTTCATATCGCTTGTTCGTATCATCTTCTGTCAAATATGCAGTTGTGTAATTAATAATATTCCGGTTATCGTACGTGAATATATGTTTTAACTTATTTTCTTCTGTTAATACTGTCGGTAAGTATTTTGGTAAGTTGCTAACTACACCTCTATTATCACCATCTAATATCCAATCAATTTCTTTCCATTCTAATAATCCTTCAGCCGTACGAAATGGTGTATTCATCTGCATTTCATCTGGCAAATCAGCAACGAACACATACATTCCTTCATTAGCCTGGGGCTCATCTTTACCTTTAAAAACAACAGTCCCTTTATACGTTACACTTGAAAGTTCTATGCCCGTTTCCTCAAATGTTTCTCTAATTATTCCTTCGTATGGCGTTTCATTATCTTCTATTTTTCCTCCGACACCATTCCACATCCCCATATTCGGCTTTTTATTTCTATTTAATAGCAGTATTTTATCGCTTTTTCTAATAAAGCAAATTGTGTACTTGTACATACAATCATTTCCTTTCATTTTCCACATGAGTTATTTGGCTTATTTTCAAGTAAAAACACTCGCCTTACAATTCCTTACTACATAATATATAGTACAACTTTCATGCGTAAACACTTTACGTCAAACGAGAGAATCCTTTTTAGAAAGGAGAATTTAAAATCGATACTATAAGCAATGAATTTTTAAACCAATATTACAACAGCCTTGTGTGGTTAAACGATACACACTGGCTCGGGGTTCCAATCTGTAAACTTCCCTCTGATCTCTTTTTGTATCAAGAAATCATTTATGAATTAAAGCCCGATTTAATTATTGAATGCGGGACTTTTCATGGTGGTAGTGCACTGTATTTAGCTTCTATGTTAGATTTAATTGGAAAAGGTCACGTACTTACTATCGATATAACTCCGCAGCCAAATCGGCCATCACATAATCGGATTACGTATTTAACAGCCTCTTCTGTTTCTGTGCAGGCCGTTCAAACAATAGTAAGTATGCGCAAACCTGATGATGTGATTTTAGTTATTTTAGATTCTGATCATAGTAAAGAACATGTATCCAAAGAACTCTTACTATATAAATCTATCGTTACTACTGGCAGTTATATAATTGTAGAAGATACCTCCATTAATGGAAATCCACTTCTTCCTGATTGGGGTCCTGGCCCGATGGAAGCTGTAGATGAGTTTTTAACAAAAAATAATAACTTCATAATCGACGACTCTAAACATAAATTTTTCATATCATTTAATCCAAAAGGGTTTTTAAAGAAAATAAAGTGAAACTTTAATCAGTGAGGGATTCATCCCCCACTGATTATCAGCCCTCACCAATCGGGCTTTTACGGACAGTTGATCCCCCACCTAACTTCTTTGCTTTCCCTGAACTTTGAGGTGGGGGTCTTACTGCCCATTAATGCGGGATAAAGTGAAACTTTAATAAGTGGGGTTTTGCTCCTCCCCCACTTATTCTATCATTTTCATTTTTGAAAAAGGATAATATACGAATTCCACCTTGCCAATTATGTTATCTTCTTCAATATATCCTAAGCCATTGCGACTATCTCTACTTACTTCGCGGTTATCTCCCATTACAAATAACTTATTTGGTGGAATTTTTGTCTTTTGAAAGTTATAAAACACTTGTGTGTTGTTAAATAAATCTTTGTTCGTATATGGTTCTTCTTGCTTTTTATCGTTCACATATACCTTTCCATTCGTTATGTTAATTACATCACCCGGAAGCCCTATTACACGTTTCACATAATATTTCGATTCATCCTCTTCTTTTATAATGACAATTTCTCCGTGTTGTAAATTAGAAAGACGTACTGCTGCTTTATTTACAAATACGTAGTCTGCTTCATATAAAGTCGGCTGCATCGATTCCCCTTCCACCTTACATAAAGTAAAAGAATGGTAGCCTATGACTATCACCAATATAAATAGTATGTACTTTCCCCAGCCTCTCTTAATCTCCTTTTTCATATCCATTCCCACCTTATAAAGCGCTTTTTAACTCAAAAAATATATCACTGCACAATAAGTTTCCATGCAGTGATACTATTTTTACTGTGCCTTGTTCGGTTGTTCTACTGGAATTGAATTTGCATTTGATCTATTTGTTTTTAATTCAAAATACGCATCCAAAATCTCTTTACCAATGGCAGAATTAATTCCTGATTTATCATCATTCACCCATGGCACAACAACTGAAAAGGCTATTTCCGGATCAGCATCATATGGCGCATAACCGGCAAGAGTTAAATTATAACATTTTTTTCTGTTGTTGTTCTCATCTCTTCCAATATCACTTTCTCCACCATATACTGTCTCAGCTGTTCCTGTTTTTCCCGCTGGTTTATATGGTAAACCTTTAAACGTTCCAGTACCTGTTCCGTCAGCTTCTTGAAAAACCCTTCTAAATCCTTCTTTTACATGATTAATGTACGAAGTGTCCATATCCACTCGATTTAATACAACTGGTTCAATCGACCGAACGACTTTTCCTACATCCTCTGGTCTATTCGGTTGTTCTCTAACTTCTTGTACAATTTGTGGTTTCATTCGGTAACCGCCATTTGCAATGGTTGAAATATATTGCGCAAGCTGAAGCGGCGTATATGTATCATACTGTCCAATCGCGTAATCAAGTAAAAATCCGGGTATGTTATCAGTTCTACCTACTTGACCAATTGATTCATTTGGCAGGTCAATACCAGTCGACACACCTAGGCCAAATTGTCTAAAATAGTAGCGCATTTTATTAAATGTTTCTTGTTTAATGTCTAATGGATTGTTTGGGACATAATTAATGCCTGCCATTTTTAAAGCCGTATTAAACATATAAACGTTCGATGACACTTGCAAAGCTCTTAAATCATCAATATCCCCAAATTCTTTCCACGATTTCTTCGGCTTAGAACTTCCTTTAAAATACATTGGTGCATCAAAGAAATGTGTATACGGCTTAATCGCTTCTGTTTGATATCCAGTTAATAAAGTAGCACCTTTTACAGTTGACCCTAACTCATAAGAACTTGTCATCGTTCCTAGTGCATAATCTTCTATTTGCATACCGCCATCTTTATTTACAATTTTCTTTCCTGCCATTGATAAAATTTGACCGTTTTTCGGATTCATCATTACTACGAACGCACGATCCATCATCGGCTCTGCAGCATGAAAAGCTCGTAAATTCTTTTCAAGGCTTCCCTCTACTCTTTTCTGTAAATCCATATCGACTGTTAACATCAAGTTATTTCCACTTTTTCCTTCAGTCACTTTTTCAGTTCGAACAATCTTCCCTGCTTTATCCATAATATTTTTAGACTGTTCTTTCGTTCCATGTAGTGCATCTTCGTATTGTTTTTCGATGTAACTTTTACCAATACGGTCGTTTCGATTATAATCACGAACTAAATAATAATCTAATTGTTCTCTTGGCAACCCTTCATTTTCATTAGAAACGCTACCGAGTATAGAGCGCAGTATTTTATCATTTGGGTATTCACGTTCCCAATCTACTGTTGTATCTACCCCCGGTAAACTTGCCAACCTTTCACTAACGACAGCATATTCATTTTGACTTACATCTTTTTTAACGATTTGCGGCGTCATTTTATATCCCGCATTCATTTTGCTTTTAATTACTAATACTTCTATATCTTCCTTTGAAAGCTCATTTAATTCTTCTTGTGTAATTCTTTCCCGGCGCAGTTCTTCTACTTTTTTATTTAACTCTTTTCCTTCTATTTCTTGCTTTCTAAATTTACTCTCATCTTCTTTCGTTACTTTCGCTGCTGCCCGCTTTTCATTTAACTGCATCCAAAAATCTTTCTTATCTGTCTCTGTTAACTTATCCATGTCCTCTTGCGACATTTCAATTAGCTTAGCTAAATCTTTTGCTACCTGTAAAACTTCTTTCGAGTCTACTCCTCTCATTTTCGTATATGTAACGGTTCGCAATGGTTTATTATTTACAATAACGTGACCTTGCCGATCAAACATTTTCCCTCTAGGAACGGGAGTGCTTACCGTTACATCTTCCTTTTTGTTTACTTCATTTCTATACGTTTCTCCATCAATGATTTGTACTTTACCTAATTGAATTATAATAGCTGAAAATAAAAGAAAGACAATAAAAAATAGTACATTTAACCGAAATGGAATATGAGTCTTTTTCTTTTTCGATTGTTTTTTCTGCTCCTTTTTCTGTCTCATTTCGCTCCCTCGCTTCATTCTATTAACATTTCTACGCAAAATCATTATGTATCAAATTTATTTATATGATATATATAGAATTTTATATTAATTATAAAAGAAATAAAAGATTTAATTTTCAGTTTTTTGTTTTTTATATCCTATTTATTACCATTCCCTTAATGCACAATAACATGAATATTATTCTAAAAGAAAAATGGGGCAAATTGATTTTTATAAATTATAGAGATGTTGTTACTACATTATCAAAATGTTTTCATATGGCTTAAAACAGCGATTACTCAAATAAAAAAGTGAGGTAGATACCTCACTTTTTTAGATAACTTATTTCACTGAAGATACCCCTTTAACAAACTCACCAATCTTATTTTGAAAAACAAAATCAAAGTTATATTCTTGCCCTGTTAACTCTTCATTTACTAAAATTGTTGTTGCCCCTATTTCCCTCTTTGCGATTTGCGGGAATGAAGCGACGGGTTGTACTTTTAATGACGTTCCCATAACGATAAATACATCTGTTTCATATAAACGTGTTATCGCATTTTGATATTGCGGTAATGTATCTCCGTATAAAACTACGTCTGGATTTAAAATGAAATTACACTTCTCACAACGCGGTACTTCATGATCAATCATATACTGTAAATCATAGCCTGATTTACATTTTGGACAATGTGCTGTTTGAAGTGTTCCATGTAAATCAATAACATGCTTACTGCCACCTAATTGATGTAAACCGTCAATATTTTGCGTTAAAATCGTAATATCTTTCCCTTGTTCTTCTAGCTCAGCTAAAAAACGATGTCCACGATTTGGTTTATATTGATGGAACGTATTAATTTGAAAGATTTCTTTATAATGCTTCCAAAATTCTTTCGGACTTTGGTTATAGTACCCTCTTGATAAATACATCTCCACATTCGCATCAGCATACAATCCATTTGCTGAACGGAAATCTGGGATACCACTTTCCGTACTTGCACCAGCGCCTGTTAATACTGTAATTTTCTTCGCTTTTTCTAAAATTGAACGTACTTCTTCAAATTGTTGCACAAAAATCACCTCTATGTATTTTCCTATTCTTATTATACCAGTTGTTTACAGGAGGTGTTGTACAATTCATTTTACTTAATGCGTTGCGCCCCCAATCTCTACAATATCTACTTCAACTGTCATCGTTACTTCAATTGCCAATTCTATTCCCTTACTAATAGTAGAAAGTGACATACTCGGTTGCCCTGGATAATTACTCGATTGTTCTGGTAAAAACGGAATATGAATGAATCCGCCTTTTATTTTCTTATCATGTTTCTCTAGTTCATGCATAAGTCCATAGAATAAGTGATTACAAACGAATGTGCCTGCCGTCTGTGAAACAGATGACGGTATGCCCTCTTCGCAAAGTTTTTTTACAATTGCTTTCATCGGAAGTGCAGACCAATAGGCAGCTGGTCCTTCTTCTACAACCGGTACATCTACCGGCTGATTTCCTTCATTGTCAGCAATTCTTGCATCATCAATATTAATTGCAACACGTTCTATCGTAATATCTGGTCTGCCCCCAGCTTGTCCAATGCATATAATAATTTCCGGCGCTAGTTCTTCTATATACTCTTTTAATACGCTTATTGATTTATGAAATACAGTTGGTACTTGTTTGCTTATTACCTTGTATTCTCCAATTGTTTTTTCATGCAAACCTTTTGCTACTTCCCAAGCTGGATTGATATTTTCTCCGCCAAATGGATCAAACCCTGTTAATAATACTGTTTTCATAGTTTTCTCCTCCTAATTAGAAACGATATACTAGGCCATACATAATAAACATATTGATAATAAAGATTGAAAGAGCAATTGGTACTTGTGCTTTAATAACTGCATTTTTGTCTTTTAGTTCTAATAGCATCGCCGGAACGATATTAAAGTTTGCTGCCATTGGAGTAAGCAGTGTTCCGCAATATCCAGCAAACATACCAAGCGCTGCCATAATCGCTGGGTTTCCGCCGTGCATTTGAACAATTAAAGGTAAGCCAATTCCGCCGGTAATAACGGCAAACGCTGCGAATGCATTTCCCATTACGACTGTAAATAACATCATGCCTAAACAGTACGCCATAACAGCAACGAACGGATACTCTGTCGGTAACACTTGTCCGACTAAGTCTGAAACAACTTGTCCAACGCCAGACTTCGCGAATATACCACCAAGTGCTGCTAACATTTGTGGTAAAATGACAGCCCAGCCGACAGCTTGTAATAGTCTGCTTCCTTCTTGTACAGGCGTTGTTATTTTTGATTTTGTAATACGCATTGCCGCGACGAATGCGAGTAATGCACCAAGCGCTAATGCAACTAATGTTACTTTATCTGGATCAACAAGAGAGACATTTCCCCATTTAATTTTCCCTAACGTTAACGTACCGATAATTGTAAAAATAGGAATTAAAAGTGCAGGCATAAAAATTTTATTTTTTAATTTCTCAGCATGTTTCACACGTTCTTGTACTGGTACTTCTTTTTCCTGAGACTTTGTTACTTTATTTAGTGAAGCTAAAACGACCATAGTAAGCACTATACAACCAACGTAAAACGAAGGAATTATATTTCCGAATAAAAATGTAACTGCAAACAATGCCCAAAATAAACTAGAACCGAATCTGTTTGGATGTTCACGATCGAATGCAATACGAACAGCGATAAAGGCAACGATTATCCCTAATACATAATAGATTGTATCCATTGTGATGATGTTCATATTAGATTACCTCCTTCTCTTCTTTTCCTTCTGCCTTCATTGTTTTCTCTATATATTTATCAAACCTTCTAAATCTAATCCAGCTTACAATAAGTGCAGATATTGCTGTCGGAATGCCCCAAAGTGCCATATCCCATACACCGACATGCATACCTACTGAATCGAAGAATCCTTTCATTAATAAAATAGCACCAGTTGCGATGAAAATATCTTCTCCGAAAAACCAAGCTGTATTTTCCGCAGCAGCTGCGTTTGCTTTAATCTTTTCTCTTAATTTTTCAGGGAGTTTACCGTATTTACCTTGCGCGGCTCCTTCTGCCATCGGTGCAACGAGCGGTCTTACTGTTTGTGCATGACCACCAATATTCAGTCCAAGTGCTGCTGAGGATTCTCTTATCGTAAAATATGACATTAATACTCTTCCAGTTGTTGCTCCTTTTGATTTCGTTATAAGTGCTTCTGCTCTTTCTTTTAAACCGTAACGCTCTAAAATTCCGATTACCGGTAATGTTAATATAATTGGCATAGACATATATCTATTTTCTATGAAAAATTTACCGAACATACTGATCACATCATAAAAACTTAATCCTGAAACCATACCAGTAACAATACCTGCAACCATAACTACTAAAAGTGTATTTAATCTAAATAAAAAGCCCACTGCAACAAGTAATATCCCGATTAATTTCACCAATTCCAACACTTCCCCTCATTTTTTACTTCGGTGCACAAATAGAAATGCCGTTAAGTTTGAATGTTCTGTATATTATTTCTGCAAATTGCACTGCTTTTTCCCCATCACCATGTAAACAAATCGTTTGCGCCTGAACTACTACTTTCTTTCCATTGACCGAATTTACATGGCCTTCTTTCACCATTTGAAGTACTTGCTTTATCGCTTCGTCTTCATCTTTTATAAGCGCATTTTCTTCTGTACGGCTCGTTAATGTACCATCTTGCTTATATGTACGATCCGCAAAAGCCTCTTGTACGAGAGTTACTTTGTATTTTTTTGCAGCCTGTATAAATGCCTCACTATTTGCTAATCCGTAAAGTAATAGATTTGGATTACTATGATAAATTACCTTCGCAATTGCATCTGCAATTTCCGGATTAGTCGCCGCCATATTATATAGAGCACCGTGCGGTTTTACATGATGCATCTTCCCGCCAGCTGCTTTCAAAAAAGCGTCTAATGCACCGATTTGATACAATACATAGTCGTATACTTCACTTGCTGAAACATTCATGTTTCTTCTACCAAATCCAATTAAATCAGGAAATCCAGGATGCGCCCCTATTGCTACGTTATGCTCCAAAGCTTTTTCAACAGTTTGACGCATAACAGACGGATCACCCGCATGAAAACCGCAAGCAACGTTTATAGAGGAAACGAACGGAAGAATTTCATCATCATTCCCCATTTTATAAGCGCCAAAACTTTCTCCTAAATCACAATTCAAATCAATTGTAGTCATGATATTTCCCTCCTGCTCTCAGCTTCGTAAAGCGATGAATTTCTTTAATAGATTCATATTTACTTCTTGTTCTATGTACAATTGTTCCGCTTCTTCAAGCGTAATTTTCTCAAAAGAAACATAGTCCCCCGGCTTTAGCTGGGCAAGAAGAGGTAAATCTACTGAAATGATATTTCCAATTCTCGTATAGCCACCTGTCGTTTGTCTATCTGCCATTAATATAATCGGCTGTCCACCATTTGGAACTTGAATGGTTCCAAATGTAACAGGACTCGATAAAATCTCTTTTTCTTCAATCCTATTTAATACTTCTCCCTCAACTCTATAGCCCATACGGTCAGCATGATTAGATACCTTATACTCTTTCGTAAAAAATGCCTTTCTACTTTCTTCTGTAAATTGATTATATTCAAAGTCAGCTATGACACGAAGCTTAGGATGTTTCTTATACTTTGGTAGTACGCTGTTGCTAATTGCCCATTTCGTTTTTATTCGCTCATCTTTTTGTAAGTCTTGAATGAAACAATTCGCCATTTCTGGTTGTGCACCAATTTGGAAGTAGTCACCCTTTTTCAACATTCTTCCTTCTATACCGCCAATCGTAGCACGTATGTACGTACTTTTACTTCCCATAGTGCGATCAATATGGATGCCACCCGCAAAAGTCACATACGCTCTGCAACCACTTTTCACCTTTCCAAAACAAATCATACTACCTTCTTCCGCTAAAATGGGACGCCATAACGGGATACGTTCTCCATTCAATAACGGTTCCATGTCTGCTCCGCCAATCGCAAGTAAAGTCGGTTTCTTTATTAACAATTTAGGTCCCATAATCGTAATTTCGAGTCCGGCTTCATTCTCTTCATTACCAACTAACATATTGATCATCCGAAGCGCACTTTGATCCATTGCCCCGCCAACGGGTACACCGTATTGTTGATAATGTGATCGCCCTAAATCTTGGACTGTTGTAAACATTCCCGCATGCAAAACTTCTACATCCATTCTTTAGCCCCCTCAAGTGATACGTACTCTTCCTTCGTTATTGGGATAAATCGTAAATACATACCACTTTGAATATATGTTGGTATTTCTTCTTCTGGATTAAATAATGAAATAGGAGTTCTGCCGATAATATTCCATCCTCCTGGTGTTTCAAGTGGATATATACCTGTTTGATTCCCGCCAATACCCACTGAACCAGGAGAAATTTGTAACCGTGGTGTTTCTTTTCTAGGTGTTTCTAATTCTTTTGATAGTCCTCCTAGATACGGGAACCCTGGTGTAAAACCTAGCATATATACAAAATATGTAGTTTCACTATGTATTCGAATCACATCTTCTACTTGTAAACCTTTATAATGTGCGACATCTTCTAAATCAGGTCCATATTCTCCCCCGTAACAAACTGGTATAGAAATATGTTTCACATCCTGTTTTACTTCTTCTTTATTAGAATCATAAAGCTCCTTTATATACTGGCGAACATAATCATATGGTCTTTCACTTCTTTCACTTCTCTTCCATACTTTATATACATTGTAGTAAACAGCTAATGAAGTAAACGATGGAACGCACTCAATCATTCCTGCAAACGGATGTTGCTGCAGTGCTTGAAATAACCGCTGTACTTTCTCATATATATCCATCTTAATTTCTTCACCAAATGTAACAATAATTGCTTGATCCCCTAACGCAGAAAATTTCATCCTACTCCCTCTTTCTATGCCAAAAAGCCGAGTTCTTTCGAAATGCGATGTGCTGTTTCTTTCACCTTAGCGATAAAATATGAAATGTTACTTTCGCTGTACTCAATTGCTAATCCTGAAATACTAATGCCTGCTACAACCGTTCCATCACTTGCGAAAATGGGCGCTGCTATTGCGGCTGTATGATTTTCTAACTCAGAATAACTAATTGTATAGCCTTCCTTTTTTGCCATTTGCAACACTTCTAACAATTGTTTCTTATCCACGATTGTTCCATCTGCAAACTGTTTTAAATCCACTTCCTCTATGTATCTCCGTTTCTCTTCCTCAGAGAAATACGATAGTAAAATTCTTGGACATGCACCAGCATAAAGCGGTGCTCTTCTTCCAACCGCCGTATACACGCGTACCGGCTGAACACCTTCCATCTTTTCAACGTAAATTGCGTCATTACCATCTTGAATTATTAAATTAACTGCCTGTCCTAAACTATCTCTAAGTTCTTTCATATAAGGAATTGCTATATTTCTTACTGATAATCGTTGTGAAACAAGTTGACCGAACCGTAAAAATACGACCCCTAAACGATATTTCCCCTTTTCGTTTTTTTGTAAAAACGCCATCTCTTCTAACGAGCCAATTAAACGATAAACAGATGTTTTCGGCATATTTGTAAGCTGAACCATCTCAGTTAAACTTAGCTCTTCATGCTCATAAAACAACTCTAAAATATCCATTGTCTTAACTGCCGTTTTATTTATACTCATTCTATCTCCCTTTCGTTCCGAATTACGGAACTTAAATTCCGTTTTTCGAAACAAACATATAATTTAAAATTATAAAATATTCTTTCAATTCAATCAATAGATTTTAAGCAAATAAAAAAGTATGGAAGAATATCTCTCCCATACTTCACTACACTTTATAACGCTCTTACTTGTTTCAACGGCCAGAAAACAGCTTGTCCTTTTCCGACAATTTCATCTTCTGAAATAAAGCCAAACATGCGACCATCCTTAGAAACTTCACGATTATCCCCTAAAACAAATACTTGGCCTTCTGGCACTTTCGTTTTTCCTGTGATTTGTTCTAACGTAAAGTCTGGAGTTAATACACGGCCTACTGCTTTTTCTTTAAACTGTTTTAAATATGGTTCTTCCATCGCTTTGCCGTTTACATATAAAACATCATTTTTATACTCAACTGTATCGCCTGGCAAACCAATTACTCGTTTTACTAAATCGTATCCTTCTTTTCCGTGGAAGACGATAATATCAAAGCGATCTAATCCACTTATACTATAACCAATCTTATTCACGAGCACTCGTTCGTTATTTTTTAAAGTGGGCATCATTGATTCACCTTGCACTAAAGAAGGTGTAAATAAAACACCGCGAATAATAGCAATTAATACAAGGGTAAAACCTATCGTTTTAGCCCAAGAGAATAATTCTTTCTTCGTATTTTCCTTCATCGTTTCTCCTCTTTCTTAAGCACTTATTTTATGATTTTAACTAATTCTTGTACTAAATTAGGGTCTATTTCAGAAAAACATGATTTTCCTTCTCTTACCGCTGTACCGACATGAGCTTGCGAAATTCCAGTTTCATCTAGCAATCGCTTTATATTTTCTTTCGTCACGCCAGCTCCAGCTACAAGCTGAATTTGACCATCACTTACCTTTTGCATTTCTGTAAGCACCGGAATATTCTCTACTATATTTCCTTGTCCACCTGAAGTTAAAACGTGAGTCACTTTATGAAACTTCTTTAAAGTGTTCATCGCTTCTACTGGATTTTCTATATCATCTATCGCACGGTGGTACGTTACATTTATTCCATCTACAACAGATAGTAAATCCGCTAATTTCTCTTCATCCACTTCATTTCGTTCGCTTAATACGCCTAATACTACACCAGCTGCTCCTAACTTCTGTGCAACTATAATATCTTCTTTCATCATTTCAATTTCTTCTTCCGTATATGTAAAAGACTTCGCATGCGGACGAATCATAACATGAATTGGTATACTTACCGCTTCTACCGCTTTTTTTATAAAAGCATAACTCGGTGTTAAACCACCTTCTGTATAAGATGAAATTAATTCAATCCGCTTCCCGCCAGCGCTTTCAATTCGTTTTACATCTTCTAAACATGTTGCAATAACCTCTAGCATGAGATGACCTCTTTTCGTGCTTTTTTCTTATTATAACATTAGTAAAAATAAGAAGCCTAGCTTTCTCCTTTAAAACTTAAAAAAGAAGAATGAAAAGAAAGATTTTTTTATTGGCAACAATTATTGGTAACATCCTTTTATTCATGTACACTCCTACCATAATGAAAAAAACCCGTCATTTTGACGGACTTTTCTAATTTCAAGCTTTTCTTTCCTCAGTTTTCATATCAATGCCTAATTGATCTTCCAATAACTTTACACCTTTCTTTGTAAGATGGACAGCTCGGTTCTTATCCGTTTTGGTAATCCATCCCTGTTCAAAAAGCAGTTTTGCAATTGCAGACCCTAACCAACCGGAAATATGGTAACGCCGTTCACTCCAATCAAGGCAAGGTTTTGCAAATACCCTCCTTTTTGTATCTGCCTCATCAACATTTATTCCAAAATTCAGAAACCATTTCTTACCTTGTTCCGTTACAATGTATTCTCCATCCTCTAAAATTATAAATTGCCTATCTAGTAATTTTTCAGTTATCTCTACACCGAGTTTGCCTGCAAGATGATCATAACAAGTTCGAGCATAACGAATTTGTTTTAGTTGACCTGATTGTTTTAAAGAGCGAACTTGAACTGTTGGTGCGATTGTCCCTAACTTTTCAAGCACTTCTGCAACTTCTTGATTAGCAAGTCGATAGTAACGATGTCTACCATGTTGTTCAACTGTAAGTAAATTCCCTTCTACTAATTTAGAAAGATGAGAACTAATTGTTGGATGTGACACTTTTGCCATATAAGCCAATTCACTAGCGGGTAGTGCCTGATTATTCATTAGACAATCTAATATGATTGCTCTTGTAGGTTCAGCAATTAGTTTAGCTATATATGAGATATTCGGATATACATTCATATTTCGATGATACCCTAACTATTAAATTGATACAATTATTTTAAGTTTAATAGTAAAGGAGAATTTATTATGAATGCAATTGATCTTAGTATATTAAATTTGAAAGAAACGAGAAGGCGCTCAGAAAAATTATGGAATTCTCTTCCTAATAATTTTCTTAATTGGAAGCCTGATCCTGAGGCTATGTCTTTTGGTGAGATGATTCGTCATGTATGGAGTTCAACTTTTTACTACCATATGATTATAAAAAACAACGGTTCAATAAACGACATACGTATCACGTATGATGACGAGCCGATTACTTGTGTAAAAAAAGAAATTGAATTGGCACAATCATACTTTACTGACTTCATAGAATATGTTCAATCAATAAGCATAGCCGAGCTAGATTCAAGACTTATTGATAGAAGCGATGTTGGCTATCAACGATATTTAGGCGATATGCTATTACGAATTGCCTATCATGATGCGGTCCATGCAGGTCAATTTTTACAATATTTACGAATGGTAAACTTAGAAAGACCATTAATTTGGGATTAAATACGAAAAATGTTTATACAGCCTCCAAACTGGCATTACAATAAGAATTTTTCAACAAGAAACAATCACAAACCATGATAATCATTTATATTAAAAACCTACATCTCAACTAAGTACTTCATACACATAAAAAGCACGGGTTTGATTACTAATCAAACCCGTGCTTTCAAAACAACTATAATATCCACAAACAATAAAATGTAAAATTTAAAAACTACGACCGAAACGCCGCATCCGCCAACATAGACAATGTTGCATCATCCATCGGTGGATTGTGTAATCCTGCTCTGACATTTAAATAGTAACGATGGAGCGGATTTTTTTCTGATAAACTTTTTGCTCCTACGATGCGCATCGATTTATCCACTATAGATATCGCCGCATTTGTTACGGCGTATTTCACGGCTGCTAATTCTGCTTGCAGTGATAGTTTATCTTCTGCCTCATCGTACTTTTTCGCAATTTGATATAAAAAGACACGAGCCTGCATAAGCTCAAGTTCTAATTCTCCAATTAATTTTCTAACATTTGGCAATAAACTAATAGAATGGTTTAAACTGTTTGGCTTGTATGATTCCGCAAATTGAACTGCATAATTTCTTGCTGATTGTGCAATTCCTAAATAACATGCTGGTATATGTAGCAACCAGCCAACACCCTTTTGTTTTACTTTCCCGCCTTTTATATCTGTAAAAAAGCGACTTTCTATCTCTACATTTTGTAAGACAAGGTCGTGGCTAGCAGTCCCTCGCATTGCAACGCTATCCCACGTTTCTTCAATAGATACACCGAGTGTATTTCTTGGAATAACAAACTCACCAACTTCTTCTTGGCCTTCCATACTTGCTGAAATAATAAAATAATCAAGTACTGGCGCCATCGTTGTAAAAGTTTTTCTTCCATTTATAACCCACTTCTCGCCTTGTTGAACCGCTATTGTTTCTGGTTTGCCGCCACGCGTCGGACTCCCTGTTTTCGGTTCTGTTGCTGCCCTGTTAAAGAGCGCACCATTACGTACTTCTTCGCAAAACCATTTGAACATCTCATCATTCCAAGAGCGATTTTCCGCTAGCTCTTTCACAATGCCAAGATGCCAGCCAATCGATAATGCAGTAGCTCCGCAGCCTTCCGCGATTTTCTCTTGAAATAAAACAAAGTCATATAAAGAAATCGCACTACCACCAAATTCCTTCGGTAATGTTAATTTCGTATATCCGATATCTTTCAAATCATTTATATTTTCATACGGAAATGATCCTAATTCACTTAGCTGATGCTCCCTTTCCATGAACTTCGGAATCAATTTATTTATTTGTGCAATAATGAAAGATTGTTCTTCTGTTTCAACAAATGAGAGTGCCATACTATAATCTCCTTTATGTTCGATTCATCAACCGCTCACTTTTTCATTATGATTATATGAAGCTACCTCTCTATTGTTTCACTATTCCGATAAAAATACAATGTTTTTGACTAATAAGAAAAGTTCCTATTTAAGGATAGGTTCTTTTCTTATGTTAATCTCCCTTCAATGCCTTTAATGGCAAAGAGGTTACATATCCAATATACGAGAATAATTCTTTAAAGAAGAATGGAATTTCTGTGTCTAACGTTTTATATGCTGATGTCGGCGTTGGTGAAGCATACGCTTCAATATTAATATGTTTTGCAATTCTCATTGCGCGTTTCATATGAAGTGGATCACTTACAATCGTGTATGTGCGTATTCCGTTCTCTATTCCAACTTGCTTCGCATTTTTTAAATTTTCTTCAGTGAAAAGGGATTTAGTTTCAATTAAAATATCTTCCTCTTTTACACCTTGTTTCATTGCATATACTCTTGCAGTACGTGCTTCCTCAAGTTCTGCCTCGAACTTTGTACCACCTGTAAAAATAATCTTTTTAATATTTCCGTTCTTATATAAAGAAATCGCATGATTAATTCTTTCTTTAAATACAGGAGATGGTTTTCCGTTCCACGAAGCTGCTCCTAGTACGATACCAGCATCCGTTTTCACGTCATCATTTGCTTTAAAACGATAACTCCAAATATCGTAAGCTGCATAACTTACATATAAAATAGCAGAACAAATCATTAGTAAAAATACTTGAAAGATTCGTCTTTTCTTACTCTTCTTATTCTCTTTCATTTGTAATTGCCTCCGTACATCATCCATACTTCTATAAAAAACATTTATATCAAATCGTTTTGTTTGAGTTTATTTAAAAGAAGGAACTTTACTTGTTATTTATATATAAAAGGGTTTTCATTTAAAATTGAGGATTATCAATTCATTTTCATTTGCGGTTTTCATTACATTTTTTAAATTCATAAGTTTATTACCATACAACTACATTGTAACGAATTTTTTCTCAGAAGGGAACGATGAAACAA
The DNA here is from genome assembly GCF_002218325.1 of Bacillus sp. M13(2017). Lineage (NCBI taxonomy): Bacteria > Bacillati > Bacillota > Bacilli > Caryophanales > Bacillaceae > Bacillus > Bacillus sp. M13(2017). The sequence continues at coordinate 122,510 of NZ_KZ268513.1, forward strand.
AAGGAATTAAAATAAAGTAGCATTTTGTAAGAAAAAAGGTATATTTTTCATATATCACGAACAATATACCTTTCAAAACACGAATTATAACTTTTCTTTATATAACTCTAATTTTTCTAACAATTGTTCTTTTACGCCTGGCCATTCACTCGAGATAATACTGTACACCACCGCATCTCTCACATAACCATTCGGTAATTTTCTTTCATTTCGAAGCACACCCTCTTTTACTGCTCCTAACCTTTCAATTGCTCGTTGTGCTTTTTCATTTCTTGCATCCGTCTTAATTTGTACCCTAAGCATATGCAGTTTTTCAAAAGCATACTGGAGAAGCATATACTTACACTCTGTATTTATACTCGTACGTTGCACACTCGGATGATACCACGTTTGCCCTAACTCAACTGTCTTATCTTCTACTGAAATATTATATAAACGTGTACTTCCTACAATCTTATTCGTCTGTTGATCTACGACTACGAAAGGTATTTGAGTACCTCTTCCGTAACCCTTTATCGCTTTTTGAACGTATTGTTGCATATCTTGCACACTATCCGTTTTAGAGATTAAATACGCCCAAATATCCCGATTTCCTTCTACAATCGAAAACAAAGTTTCGACATCAGCATTATCCATTAACCGCAACTTTGCTCTTTCGTGAATAAATTCCATTTGTAAGCCCCCTTTGTTGTTACTATATCATAAGAATTAAAAACGTATTATAAGAATAAAAAAATATAATAAAAAAATTCTTTTCAAATATATTCTTCTCGTATTATACGGTAGGAAGACTCATCAGTAACCCTTAAAAAAGAAGCTTTTCATAATTTCCAATAAATCCTATATAATGATAAACGGGAGGGGATAAAAAATGTTAGATCAAATTACTTGGGGAACGCCAGGCAGCTTATTATGCTTAGGGTTCTTTTTTGCGGGACTAGGAATCTTCTTAAGAAGCGTTACGTCATATACGAAAAATAAATAAAAATATCCCGCTTTTAAACAAAAGAAGCCCTCTTTTTACAGACGGCTTCTTTTTTATAACTTTATCTTATTAAAACTTCAAAGCAACAAATAAGCAATCGGCGTAATGATAAGCAACGTTAAAATCGTTCTCTGCACATATAAAATAATAAGTTCAGATACTTTTAACGGAATATCTGTTGATAATATACAAGGAATGGAAGCAGAGAAAAACAGTATAGATGATACGGAAACAACTGCAATAACAAACTTTGTCACAAGTGGTGCACTTACTACTAATAATGACGGTAAAAACATTTCTGCAATACCAACTGATGCGGCTTTAGCAGCTAATTCTGCTTCCGGTAATTGTAATAGCCATGTAAATGGATAGAAAATATAACTAATCCAATCAAATATTGGCGTGAACTTCGCTAAGACGATACCAATTAATCCTACTGACATAATAGATGGTAAAATTCCCATCGTCATAATAAATCCATCTTTTAAATTCACTGCAATGTTTTTCATAATGCTCGGTGCAGATTTTGATACTTCTAACGCATCTTCCCAAGCACGTTCTAACATTTTCTCTTTATAAACAGGCTCTGGGAACCCTTCTTCTGTTACATATGTATCTGGTTTTCTACTGAGGGGCGGGATTCTTACGGTGATAGCAGTCACGATGAATGTTACAACAAGTGTAGTCCAAAAATAAACATTCCATAAATGCATAATATCTAATGTTTTTGCGATGATGATCATAAATGTAGCGGATACTGTAGAAAATCCTGTAGCGATAATCGCCGCTTCTTTTGTCGTATACTTTCCTTCTTTATACACGCGATTCGTAATAAGGAGAGCAAGCGAATAACTTCCAACGAAGGACGCAACTGCATCGATTGCCGATCTCCCCGGCGTATTCCATAATGGCCTCATAATCGGACGACAGAATGTACCGATAAATTCAAGCAATCCATATCCGACTAATAACGCTAAAAACGCCGAGCCAATTGGAACGAGCAAACTTACTGATATGACTAGCTTCTCATATAAAAACGGTCCAACATCTGGCGCAAAGAACCAAGCTGGTCCTACTTTTAAACAATATAATATGCCAAAAACAACGCCAACTACTTTTAAAATAGAAAAACAAATGTCTACGATAGATGCATTCCATTTCTTCGTATAAAATGGATAAATCGCACCAATCGCCATAACGAACAATGCATAATAAGGTACTACGCCTGGAACCGAAGCCCTAATCCACGATACGATATGATCAATCATAATAGACGATGCACCGTTTATCGTAACAGGAACGAAAAACATAAACACCCCAACGAGACTAGCAAGTATAAACCGAAGAATAATCCCCTTCTCTCGCCCTGTCTTAATTACATTACTCTTTAATTCAATTTCACTCAAAATTCGACACCTCCTATTATCTAAATATTCTGTATAATTATGTTATATTCCTTCTTTCCATTTCTACTATTTAATCATATGAAAAAGCCTATTTTAAAATAGGCTTTTCTATTACCTCTCATAATCATCCACAATCACTTGAATGATATGATACGATACGATTCTTCTGCTACTTTTTCATTACTATCCCTATTCGCATCATATGTAATTAACGCCTTCCAAAGAGCCCATCCTCTCGCTCTATTCCACTTTTCTTCATCCATGCGTAATACTTCTTTAAATACATTTCTACTATTTTCATCAAAAAACGTCCACGCCATCGCTGCATCACAAGCAGGATCTCCTACACCTAAAATACCAAAATCAATTACAGCACAAAGTTTTCCCTCTTTAACGAGTAAATTCCCCGGTGCTACATCTCCATGAATCCAAACTGGCTTACGGTCCCATGTTGAACTAAGTGCTACATTCCAAAGGTGCTTTAATAATGCCTCGTCAAAAACATCCTTATTATTTTCAATAGCAACTCTCGCCTCTTCATCATATACAGATATAAGTCCGCCTCGGTAAAAATTATGTGTTCCAGCTAAAGGTCCGTTACTCGCATTAATAGATTGCAATTCTACTAAAAAAGATCCTAAGTCCGCCGCAAATTCATTTAAATCCCGAACGTTTTGTTTCGTAACTGTTTCTCCCTCTATCCACTTATTAATAGACCAAGGCAATGGATACGCTTCAGACGGATTTCCTTTCGCAAGTGGGGTAGAAATCGGTAAAGAAAGCCCCTTACTTAATAGTGGTAACCACTTATTTTCTTTCTCTACTTGCGGTGCATATGCCACATCACTTGGCAATCTTACACTCATCTCATCCCCTAAGTGAAACGTCCTATTATCATGCCCACTAAACTTTACAGGTTTCACTTCTAAATGGGCCCATTCAGGAAACTGTTCCTGTATTAACTTTTTAACTAAACTTACATTAATTGGATGCATTCACATTCTCCTTTTCTTTTGAAACTTACTAAGCCCATCCGTACTCCCAACATATTCAAAACTATTTTTCTTATAAAAATCATTCAACGTACGATTATGCCCCACGCAATCTAACTTCAAATACTCTTTGTCATGTTGTACATTCTCTTCTATCCACTGTAAAATCCATTCGCCAATTCCGTTCCCCTTATACTTCCGTTTCACCGCAAATCTATGAATATATAATGAATTAGAAACTTCCTCTAAATATTTTATTCAATTGTTGCACTACGTTTTAAAATGTTTTCTAATATATGCACCACATTAGCCGTTCATTCTTAATGCTCACTTCGACTTCAGGAAGTAATATAAAAACCATACTGCATGATTTTGTTCATCTTGTATAGCAAACTCTAATCCTTGTAAATACGTATTCGAACAGTTTTCAGTAATTTGTGCTTTCGGCTGCCTGCCAGTTAAGTTCGTATAAATTTGTACAAAGTTGTGGAAATGCTTTATTTCATCATTACGAATTTCAAAAATTTATTTTTGTTCTACTTGATTTGGAGCCATATTCGCTAATTTTGCATAGCAGCTTATAGCGCTATACTCTCCATTTATAGCTTTTTCAATATCACTAATCAACTTATCATTTTGTCTATACCAATCATAATAATTCGAATTATACATCGTATCCCTTCATACTTTCGCTTAACATTTTATGCATTTAGAAATAGTAGGAGCCTATGTATATAACGGGACGGCTTTAGATTGAAAGAAAAGTTTGAGAAAAGGGTCTATTTTGCAAAGGAATTGCTTATTCATAAAGTGAAACTATATTCAGTGGGGATTTTACTACACGACAAATAGCGGATAAAATATCACTATTTTTTTGTACGCTGTTGCTATAAATTCGCGAATGAATCAGGTTTCCAACCAGATGTGGTGTTGAGATGCGAAGCTATTATGAATCCAGTCATATAACTAGGAGGTACCACTATGCCATCTTTATTTAAAACTATGGCCTTCCAGCTGAAAACCGAAAGACTTGAGCTTAGTATGTGGGAGGAATCCGATTCCGTTTGGCTGAGCAAATTAATTGGCGAACGTGGCGTGGACATTCCAGCCGTTGATTCCGTTCGTAACCGGCTCATTGAGATGCGCAAGAAGGCAGACGAAAATGGCATTTCTCTTCTCACTATTCGAAGGCGCAATGAAGGTGATTTCATCGGATACTGTGGCTTAATTATTGGACGTTCCACAATTGAAGAGCCGGAGGTTGCATACGAGTTGTTCCGTAGCGTTCATGGTAAAGGTTATGCGACTGAGGCGGCATCTATTGTACTGGACGCAGCGATTGCTACTGGGCGCCAAAGACTTTGGTCGACTGTAGGTGCTTGGAATATCGCTTCCCTCCGGGTACTAGAAAAGATAGGATTTAAGCGTCATCACAGTACGTGGGATGATGAACGTGGTGAGATTGTTTGGAACGTACGCGATTTTTAGAGATTCCGACTTAATTCTAAACAATACACTTTTCAACAATCAGGCATTTACATTGAGAAAAAATCAAAAACAAGCCGTTTCACTAATTAGTGAAACAGCTTGTTTTTAAGCATTCAATTCTGTTTCATGCCCTTTTACTACACTACGTTTGAGTGCAGTTGCTAATATAGTAACCATACTTACTATACCAATCCAAACGAGTACAGTAACAGGAGTATTCCAACTTAACCCTTTTCCGAAGAAGAAGATTTCTCTTAGGCCTTCAATCATAAATTTCATTGGTAACCATGAGTAAACCCAGTCTTGATAAAACGGAGACAACATCTCAGGTGCTAACGATAATAACGGCGCCCCGAAGAATAGTAATAAAGCGAATAAACCGATCCCTTTTAGCCCAACTAATGAAAGTACCGCAGATATCATTAAGAAGAAACTAAAAGAAGTAATGGATAAGAATAGAGCTGTATCCGTGAAGTTCGAGATATTTAACCCTACCATCCCATCCGCAATCCATGTAAGACCAAACCCAATTACAAGTGTCGCAATAATACTTAACTTCTTATATGGCATCTGCGCATATAGGTGTCATCCAACAATGGTTAAATAATGGACAAAAAGAAACACCTGAGGAGATTGCTCGCTTTTTATCAACAATCGCAGTTCATGGTCCTTTTTATGCGGCTGGTTTAAAGAAATGAGTTGTTGCAAAATAAAAGATCATCCACTATTTATAGCGGATGATCTTTTATTTCATTACAACACTTCAATATACCCTTCTGTTCCATGTACCCGTATTCGTTGCCCATCTTTTATTAATTTCGTAGCATTCTCTACCCCGACAACTGCTGGTAATCCATATTCACGTGCGATAACCGCTCCATGGGTCATCAGCCCGCCGACTTCAGTGACTAATCCTTTTATAGATACAAATAATGGTGTCCAGCCAGGATCAGTAAACGCAGTAACTAATATATCTCCTTCTTCTAAATTCGCTTCTTCCATGTTTAAAATAACGCGAGCTCTTCCCTCAATCACTCCTGAAGAAACAGGCAGGCCTACAATCGCGTCAGCTGGAAGGTTTTCACGTTTATATTTACCTGTAATGATTTCTCCATCAGACGTCATTACACGCGGAGGCGTTAGTTTTTCATATAATTTATAATCATTTTTTTGTTTATGAATAATTTCGTAATCTAGTTTCTTCGTGCGAACAACTTCGTGAAGCTCTTCAAAAGTTAAATAGTAAATATCATCAACTTCATGAATGACACCGCTCTGCACAAGTTGCTCAGCTTCTTTCAATAACGCCTGCTTATATATGAAATAACGATTAATCATACCGTATTTTGGATATTCACGATAGCCAATAAAATTACGGATATTACGAATCATTCGCTTCGTTTCTTCTACTTTTTGTTTACTATCCGGCACGTGCTGCAATCGGTCTAATAATTCTTCTTCTTTTTTCAAAGCTTCTTGCAGTCCTTCTTCAAACTTCCGCTTACTCGCACCATATTCAAAGTCTCTTATATTATTTAATATCATTGGGATAATGGTTGTTGGCTTCTCACTCCAGCGCGTTTTCGTAATGTCGATTTCTCCGCTACATCTCATTCCATATTTATTTAGGAAAGCAATGATTGTATCTCGAGTTTTTTCTCCGCCGTTATACTGAACAAGTTCATCTAAAAAGTTATCCTCTTCTACATGTTGTAAATACGCAATAACTTCTGGATACGGCCGAATCACATCAGCAACATCCATTAATGCTAGCCCCATTTCTGACGTAATATTATTTTGTACCGATTGAGAAAGCGCGTCTGCTACATTCTTTTCGCCTAGCCATTGCTCCATTTTTTCATTGATCCAAGCCGAAGCATTCATACCTGCCATAATGACCGCTATACTTTGCGGGTTAAATAATACTTTCTTTAATTGCTGAATGTCTTCCAAAATAAAATCAAGTACATCCACCCTTGATTTCGTTTGCATGTTTCGCTTTAACTCTTCGATTGATGCTTCACTATTTTTTATTAAATCTGTAACGATTGCTGGATCAATTTCGATTTCTGGTTGCGAACTTACTGGTGGCTTACTTTTACTAGCACTCTTTTCTTTTTCTTCATCCGGTAATAATTTAATAAAATAATCTCGTTCGATTATAGTCGTTAATGCATCTCTTACGAGTGGATCCGATTTCCCTAAAGTGTTTACTAAATAATCTCTGCTAGCAGGTAAAGCTAATTGTTGCGTAGCATCAACAAACAGCCTTCCTCCCGCTTTGCACATAGGAGCATTAGTCGTTAACAAGAAAAAGGATAAACCTAATGGTTTCATCGCATCGGTCATCATTTGTTGGTGACCAACTGATATATAAACGTGATTTCCCCCATCATTTACTTCTGGAATTGGATATAAAGTCGTAATTGGCCTGCTTTGGACTATATAAAATGTATCATCAACTAAGCACCATTCAATATCTTGCGGACAACCAAAATAAGCTTCGATTTGTCTTCCGATGCGTGCTAGTTGTAAAATCTGTTGTTCAGTAAGTGTTTGAACTTTTTGCTTATTAGGAGTAATTTTCTTTCTCTCTGTTCCGCCTTCTTTTCGTCCATAGATGGCTAATTTTTTCGTTGCGATGACCTTTTCGACGATTTCGTCTTCTTTTACCTTATAATTATCTGCAGAAACCAATCCAGATACTAGCGCTTCGCCAAGTCCAAAGCTGGCATCGATTGACAACACCTTCCTATTCGAAGTAATCGGATCCGCAGTAAATAAAATCCCTGAAGCCACAGGGAAAACCATTTTTTGAATGACAACACATATAGAAACTTGATTATGATCAAAACCGTTTTGCATTCGGTATATAACCGCTCGATCTGTAAATAAAGAAGCCCAGCATTTTTTAATATGCTGCAAAATGTTTTCTTTTCCAATAATATTTAAATACGTATCTTGTTGACCAGCAAACGAGGCATACGGTAAATCTTCAGCAGTAGCACTCGAACGCACTGCATACCCATGTTCATCGCCAAAGTGCGAGAGATAATGAGCTACTGATTCCACTACATCAACTGGAATTTCCACCGCCATAATGACTGCTCTAATCTTCTTACTAATTTCACCAATTTGATCTCGTTCCTCAATTTTTAGCATTTTTAATTGATTCAACAAAGTTTGAAATGCTTCATTTTTTCCGATGGCCTGTTCATACCCTACCGTTGTAACACAAAAACCTTCTGGCACTTGTATCCCTTGAATATTGGATAACTCCCCTAAATTCAATCCTTTTCCACCAACGAGAAAAAGCTGTGTTTTTTCTATTTCCTGAAAACCGAGAACGAAAGAACTCATTTGGCACCTCTCCTTACTATTCATGTGTTCTTGATTGTAACAGTAGTAAATGAGAAGAAACAGTCTATTTCGAACTTGATTTACATGATATAATTAAGTTAGGAAGAGATTAAAAAATGCCCCAGTTGCATAATGAAGTAACTGGGGCTCCTTATTTCCGCTCAATTTTAAATTATAATTTATTCACAACTAACTTCAATGTACTTCTGTTTTTCTCCTTTTTTATAACACGCCATTAATTATCACACACAATTCTTACCTCGACAAATAGTATATAACTCGAAATACGCTTTAGTTTAACCTCCTGTGAGCCTTTTCACAGGAGGTTTTATACATATATTATTTATAATGAATTAGTTCTCCTATTTTCCCAAAAAAAGGATGATTGTATTGGAAATGAAAAAACTTCAAGGAATTTATGATGATGTTATTAGTTTAGGGGAAAATTGTTATACCGCTATCCATCTGAAAAAATATAGGCTGCGGAAATATTCAGGTCCTCTAGATTGGTTTGAATCACCGAATCTTTCTTCTATCAACACATTATTGAAAAATAATTTTATAGACTTTATGGATTTAAAAAACATGCACGCAATGCAGGAACAAAATATTGTGTTTAATGATGGTGTGATACAACCTGTTTTTTCTCATATTATAAAAGACACAAAATATAACGTAACATCTTATCATGATTTCCCTGTTATTCCAAATGAAGATTGGTTCATCACATACCATGATTTTAAACAAAAATTAGATCGAAGAATTGATAACTTTTACGAAAAAATTCATCATTCACAATCCATTTTATTTGTTAGATGGGGCGGAAACTTGACTGAAGCACTAGAATTACAAACCGTTTTATCGAATATTGTTAAAAATAATTTTAAGATTCTTTTACTCTATCCAACAGGACTTGAAAATGAAATAAACGAATTAGAATGGGGGCTTGATCATGTTTTCCCTATTCAAGTTTCAAGTAATTATCAAAATAAAAGAACTTGGTATATCCTCTTAAAAGATATACACTTAAACTCAAAATAATAGTAGAAACTACGACTTTACAATCAATATTTTTTGTTTGCACTTTATATAAATTGATATGTCTCCACCTTAATTCTAGGAGTAAATTATTGTTTTTTTAATCCCCCACTCATTCTTTTCTCAAATCCTCCAAAATGGATTTGAGAAATTAGGGAACTATAATGTCGTATTAACATATAGTAAGGGGGATAAAAAGTGGACAATGAGATGAATTATGGAAGTGATTATAAGTTTATTCCAGCAACTTCAATTGAAAGTGGTCATGGCATCGAAGTATTGCCTGATTTATTTTGCTACACGATTCAAATCGTCAACATATGTTTTGTTGGGAATCCGCATACCGATGATTTTGTTTTAGTTGACGCTGGAATGCCTAAATGTGCAAATGAAATTATCTCTATCGCTGAGAATCGATTTGGTACCAATAGTCGCCCAAAAGCAATTATTTTAACTCACGGCCATTTTGATCATGTTGGAGGAATAATTGAACTCATTAAATATTGGGATGTTCCAGTCTATGCCCATCAAATGGAGATACCGTTTTTGACTGGACAACAAAGCTATCCTGAACCAGATCCAACAGTTGAAGGTGGTATGGTAGCGAAAATGTCTCCCCTGTTCCCTAATGAACCGATTGATTTAGGAAATAGCGTAAAAGCACTACCTACCGATGGAACTGTTCCCCATATGCCAGAGTTTAGATGGATTCATACATCAGGGCATACTCCTGGGCATATTTCATTATTCAGAGAGAAAGACCGAACTTTAATTGCTGGGGACGCTTTTGTTACAGTGAAACAGGAGTATCTGTATAAAGTAATAACTCAAGAACAGGAAATAAGCGGACCCCCTCGTTATTTAACAACAGACTGGAAAGCAGCTAAAGAATCAGTCATTAAATTAGAAGAATTAAAGCCTCTAGTCGCTATTACTGGACATGGGATACCAATGTCAGGTGAATTGCTATCAACAAGCCTCAATACACTGGTTCAAGAATTTGATAAAATTGCTACACCTGATTATGGAAAATATGTAGATAAAAACATAAATTAAACAAAAAACTAAAATGTCTCACAAAATCAAAATGTCAAAGAATGTTAAAATATGTGAAAACAATAACCTTAGGCGACCTCTCTATTTTAAGAATGGAACTATCCTTGTTGAATAAAACTCGATATTCCGCAAACACTACCTGTAGTGTAGCCTGCTTCTTACCCAGGTTGTACTTCTTACCATAAAAAAGAGCAGTCATAATAAATAACTGCTCTTTTTACTTTTAACATACTTTTTTAAATTTTGTTCATACCATACTTAATCCATAATACAGTTTAACTACATTTCATTTCAAAGTTTTTAGTTTCAAAAAATCCGATACATCCCATGCCCTTACTACATTATTAACTTTTGTTCTCTTTCTGCTACCCCTAGACCATTGCAAACAAAGTATAAAAATAAGAACAATATCAACGAAATCTCCGCCATAATACATCAGCACGCCCCCAATTTCTGCTTGTTTAGTAACTACACCAGCAGGCGGATGAGCATATATGTATTTTGATAATATCCCATGACCAGCTGATGCAATTATTAAAATAATTGATCGGTACGTATAGCTATACCTATGGGATATTAAATCAACATAAATCATTGATGTGGTAAACAGATATCCTGCAATAAAAACGTGGAAATGTATGAACAAATGAAGAAGTATACTTTCGTGCATCATCGAGTATAAGCTAGTCGTATAGAGAATCCATAGTCCTCCTAAATTAAGTAAGGTTGCGATAATTGGATGAGTAAGAAGTTGTAGAGGCCTACTCTTTAGTATCCTTGAAAGACGTCGTGCTGCTTTCACATTGAGCGTTCGTAAAAAAAGAGTCATTGGAGCGGCTAATGCTATAAAAATTGGAGCAAGCATCCCAAGGAGTAAATGCACAAGCATATGCACTGTGAAATCATTATGAGCACGATGAGCTAAGGGCCCAACAACTGCTATTGCCACACAAATAAGTCCTAAAATCCAGAAGACACTTCGATATAACGGCCATCGTTTGTAATGGCTATTTGATAAAATCGTGGCTACTATATAAATTATTAACATAATTAAAATGAATACGAATAGTAAAATATCCAGTGCATTCCATATTTCATGATGAAGATGGTTATTGTTCATTTAAGCTTTTACCTCTCAATAATCTTTCATCAGTTCTTGTCTGAAAAACTAGCAGAATGCCAATTAAGAGCATTACAGTCGCAATTATATTCCATATTACGTCGTAGATAAGAACATTATCTACGTATCGAATCTGATGTATTTTCATTAGTTTGTGTTGAATTATACCGTCATATAATTGAAATCCACCACTACCAAGCATTAATCCGCTCCACCATCTTTTCAACCAAAATGCATTTCTACGGCGGAGATCAGCAACCATAAACAAGGAACCAATCGTTGCAAACCAACTAAAAGCATGAAAAAGACCATCTGAAATGAGTCCAATATCTGTTGTAGATTTATCATAGAAATGGTGCCAATGTAGCAGTTGATGAAAAATAGTTTCATCTATAAAAGCTACTAACCCTAGCCCAAACAAGATACCTGACCATAGATTACGGGTCAAATAAACAGAAGAGGTTAAATAGCTTGTATTATCGGTTTTGGTAAACATTAAATCCTATCCTTTCCACTAATGTATATTCTTATTTTTCCCAAAAGAAAAACGTGCTAAACATACTTAATGCCGAAGGAAAATAACATTCAATTAGATGTATCATATAAATACTTATTCTCAAGCGTATTTAATATTTTATTAAAACTCACTAAAAAAGCTTTAAGGAATTCACCATTCTAAAATAGCGCTAGTATAATTTCTTTAATATTTTAGAATGAATCTATATTTTTAGCATTTAATTAATTTATTAACAATGGAAATTATCATATAGTCTTAATTATTTGATCCTCTATAAATAAACTATAGTTTTTCTCTCATGATAATTTCCAAATCTTCATTTTAATATTGCATTTGTATTGCCTTTTGCACATTTTGAACATCATTTTTTAATAGTTGCTTTAAATCATAAGCTGGATAGTAACCACGCTCATACATAAAGTTAAAAACCTGTGCATGTAATTGTATAGCACCATTTATTTGACGGATTAAAACTTCTCTAAGACGAGGCGTTGCAGTTTCAGTAATCGCTATTGCATAATTTCGAACAGATGTCTTTGCTAACCCAAGCAAATCTCCAGCGTAAAATCCAGTGTCATCACGATGTTGCGATTGAAATCCAGGAGCATATGGATAAAACTGTACTAACTCTTGTAAATTGTTTTGGATGGCATTTATAGCTTTAATATATAACGATTGAAGTGCTTGATCAGGTACATTCCTAACTGATTTTTTTAATTTGATTAAACCGTTTGCTTGAAATGCTACTAATTCATGTAACTCCAATGTTTCATGCCAAGCTAGTTGATTAGGATAAGACATAGACGTTCCCCCTTAATATTCATTCATGCTACAATATGCAAAAAAATTCAAAAAGGGCCTATACTACTGAATTCATTTCAATCTAATTCATGGTTACTTTTCATCCTTCTATGTTAATCACAATAAAGTATCCTTAATTCCTCTTCCCTACTTTTTTATATCCTTAATTTTGATTTTCAAAATGACTTCCTCGCCTTTACAATCTATAAATTTAATTTTTTCTTCCTTAAAAATCCCCATCATAATACATCCCTTCTTGTTTCGTTATAAACCATATTAGTTAGAAAATATAAATGTGAACATTGTACCTACATATTCCTTATATATTTTTCAAATTTTATAGCTACTTAAATTTATACGTTATTAAAGATCAACTATTAAAGTAACTACATTGAAGGGGATTCTTCATTAAATCATTTTATTTTTATAGATTAAAAAATAATTATTCTAGCCGTGTTAGTCACCTATTTTTAAATAATTAATAGGTTATATATTATGACTTAGGAGGGATAAAAAGATGACTATGCTTTATGATAAAGACTCTTTACAAAAAAATATTACTAACCTTCCACATTGGCAACAAGAAGCTTTCCGTTCTTTTAAATTAAAAATGACAGATAAAAATAAGCCGTTCCCTTGTATCCCAGCTCAACACGGCTTTACAGCCAATCACCTCCGGTACGGATTCATAGGTGATCCTAGAGATACGAATACTAGCGCTGATTTTGCAACATTACTTAAAGAATATACGGAATGTTCTAGAGACACAGGGCAATACGCTTCACTTATTGTTTTTATTCATACACCAATAGATTTACTGCGAGAAACTACAGTTGAAGATTTTGAACATATTTATTGGTCTCTACTTAATACAACTAGCCGTTTGGACGAAATGGAATGGCCTATGCACATTCCAAATGATCCTATGGAAAACACTTGGGAATTTTGCTTTCATAATGAATCATATTTTGTTTACTGCGCTACACCTGCCCATGTCAATAGACAAAGTAGACATTTTTCATGTATGATGCTTGCTTTAACTCCTAGGTGGGTTTTACAGGGAATTATGAATTCTGAGAAGCGCAGTAGAAAACTAAAAAACTTAATACGTCAACGTCTAGCCGCTTATGACAAAGCTCCTATTCACCCTTCTCTTAAAGATTATGGTGAAAAAGATAATTATGAATGGCAACAATATTTTTTACGTGATGATGAAACAATTCCATCCAAGTGTCCCTTTTCTCGAATAATAAAATACTTGCATAAAAATAAGTAACCCACTCCACTTTTTATTATTTAGTTGTACAAACTTTAACCACTGAATAGATTTAATATAGATCAAATTTAGTGGGAGGAGCATATCATACGTGGGCATATTTTTAAGCTATGTTTTCTTAGGTTTATCATTATCTGCTCCAATGGGGCCTATTAATGCTGCACAGTTAGAAAAAGGTATTAGGAGTGGGTTTTTTCACGCTTGGATTCTTGGCATAGGAGCCTTACTTGCAGATGTCATCTACATGGCACTTATTTATTTAGGTGTCATTCATTTCCTCGAAAAAGATATTATAAAACTTTTCTTATGGTCTTTCGGCGCTTTTGTTTTAATCTATACAGGTATCGAAAGTTTAAAAAATGCAAATCAAATTAGCATTAGTAATACGAGAAATGATGATTCAGTTATTAAAAGCTTTTTTTCTGGTTTTTTTATGTCCTTATCTAATCCATTAACAATTCTATTTTGGCTTGGAATTTTCGGCTCTATATTAGCAAAAGCCGCTTCTTCCTATAATAAAGAGCAGCTTTTGTTATATAGTTTCGGGATTATTTTAGGCATTTTTATTTGGGATATTACGATGGCAAGTACATCTAGTATATTTCGTAAAATTTTGAATACACGTATATTGTCTCTTATAACAGTAGTATCTGGAATATCACTTATTATTTATGGATTATATTTTGGTTTTCAAACTTACCAAATCATTTTTCAATAACTTCTATTATTTAGTTCTGACATACTATTCATGGTGTGAAAAGAAAGATACTTCATATAGCTGGATTCCTTTTTCGTGAGACAAAATGAACAATTATAGTAACAATAATAACTATTCCTAAAAACAACAAGCTCACTAAGAAACCAAAACGCGTTGTTTTTTGTAATAGTGTTCCACTAACAGCTAGTGCAATCATAATAAGACCAATAATACTTTTTATCTGCATCCACCCTTTTGGATTCATTAGTCTCCAAAAGGAAAGAAGAATTAAACTCCATGTATACAACAACATTAATCCAGCTGCAGTTGTTACATATTCATATATATTTTTTGGTAGTAATAAAGCGCTAAGGATAGAAGCACCAAGCCCCATTATGATAAGAATTAAAGCTGGAAAAGAGATATTCTTCTTGTTTTTTTTCGCAAACATCGCAGGTGCATCACCCTCTTCAGCTAAGTTCATTAATACACTTGTCACTGCAAATAATGAACCAACTAACGTTGAAAAGCCCGCTAAAATTAATACTACATTTAAAATAAATGGCACATACGGTAAATTATAGTCTTGTAACGCTATTACAAAAGGACTTTCTTTCGTATTAAACTGATTTAACGGAACCATCATAATTGCCAACCCTAAAGAGACTACGTAAATAATCGTTAAAATCATTAACATTACTCTTCCTGACTTTTGTGCATCTTTAGGGTCTTTCAGTCTTATTGTCATTAACCCCATAATTTCGATTCCTCCAAATGCATAAAATGCATAAATTAGAGAGGACCAAGTGCCTTTTAATCCATTTGGGAACCAGTCTTTAAAATTACGCGGGATTTGTGCCTTATATAAACCACCCTTTATAAATCCTAAAATAACTAAAATGGCAATTACAATAAACCCCACAATAGCAACGATTTTTATAATAGCCATCCATTTTTCTAAACGTTCGAATATCTTTACCCCTATAAAAATAATTAATATAGCCGCTACTCCATATACAGCAGCAAATATCCATAGTGGTATTTTAGGGAACCAGTAACGTGAAAAGATTCCTAACGCACTTAACTGGCTGCCCATAATAAGCAACTCCGAACACCAATATGTCCATCCGTGACTAAAACCCGCCCAATTTCCAAAAGCTTTTCTTGAATAAATGCGAAACGATCCTTTTTGCGGATCTTCCACAGCCATTTTTGCTAATGCTTCAAATACAATATATGTAGTGAATCCAGTTAAAATCAAAATAAGAATAATTGAAGATCCACCTATTTTAATCCCTATACTGGATCCTAAAAAAAAGCCCGTTCCTATCGTACAACCAATTCCAATAAGTGAGAGTTGCCACCATTTTAAATCTTTTTTTTCTTTCGTTTTGTTCTTAACATCATGACAGGTCATATTACGATTCTCCTTTATTCATTTTGAGAATGTCCCTCATGATTACTTAAGTACTTTTCAGCAAGCTTTTCAACAACATCAACGACATCATGTGCCTTTATTTTATGGTTTGCTACTTTCTCACTTCCTACAGAAATCTCAACTGTAAATAACGCTTCATATTTCATTTTTTCTGCCCCTTTCGCATCAAATATAACCTCTTATCTTTTATCCTTTTATTTCACAAAAAATTCATTATGTATTTAAAACCTCGAGAGTCTAAAAGTTAAACAAATAAAAATGTATGAGAAAGGAGAGACGGCATGCCTCTCCTTTATATCCATTTCATATATAAAATTAACGAGTAACGCCACCGCCAAGTTGTTGCTCAGCTAATGATACAAGACGTTTCGTAATTTCACCACCAACAGATCCGTTTGCACGAGCTGTTGCATCTGCACCAAGTTGTACGCCAAATTCTTGAGCAATTTCATATTTCATTTGATCAAGAGCTTGTTCAGCGCCACGTACTAATAATTGATTGCTGCTTCCACTGTTATTGTTTGACATGTTCATTCACCTCCTTCTTTCTTTAATATGTTAAATTACATGCTAAAATATATAGCTAATTAATTGGTAATTACGACCGTGAATTCAAAGGTATAATTGATGCCCTTTAAGCCCAACATAATAGTGTATAGGAGAACGAAATACAATATACGTGCCATGGGATATTATAAATAGGCCTCCATCAGAAAATGAAACGGGTTACGCTATATAAAAGCATAACCCGTTTCTAATGAAATATTTTATTCCATATACGTTTAAACAATGGAGGAAAATGATGAAACATATTGTTGCTTTATTAATTAAATACACAGCGATAACTGCAGTATTACTTATCGTACTCAGTATCTTTCAAGGCATTTCCATTCCTAGAGTATTACTCATTTCTCTTTTCTTAAC
The DNA here is from genome assembly GCF_002218325.1 of Bacillus sp. M13(2017). Lineage (NCBI taxonomy): Bacteria > Bacillati > Bacillota > Bacilli > Caryophanales > Bacillaceae > Bacillus > Bacillus sp. M13(2017). Next base: position 139,608 of record NZ_KZ268513.1, read on the forward strand.
AGGAGCTGCCTATTTAATCGGCGATCTCTTCATTTTACCTAAATACGGAAATACGATTGCTACAATGGCAGATTTCGGCTTAAGCTTCTTCGGAATTTGGCTTTTAACATACTTGTTTACTAATTTAGATGCTACTCGTAATATTGGACTTTCTTCATTCTTAGCCGCTTTAATTATTGGCGGAATAGAGGTTTTCTTCCACATTTATATGAAGAGGTTAGTACTGCGTAACGACGATGAATTAAGAAATCACAATCATATTCATCATGATAAATATGCTATGGAAATGTCAGATGAATATATGGATTCTTCTACAATAAATAAATCCAAAGTTGAGGATACATCTAAAAAATAAAAAAGTGGCCAATGCCACTTTTTTATTTTTGTTTATTAAGCTTGATCAGAGTTTTTCACATGTAATGGAGGTGGAACTACCCACCCTTTTTTCTTACTTAAACGTAGCAAAGTTACACCTGCTTGTGCTTTTTTCATATGAAATTGTCCGAATAGCATCCCTACATCTTCTCGAAGACATTTTCCCATCACTTGACTACATGTCACAAGTCCAGCTGCTAATCCTGTAGAAACCGCTGCTGCAATTTCTGCATCATTAATACGTGCTCCAGGAGGAATGTCTTCAATAGATGCAACTGGTCGTTCTGGCGGAGCTGGCGGTAAAGCTACGCCATTAACTTTTAAAAGAGTTTTTAACTCTTCTATTTCTGAATTCATATCATTTTCAATTAAGCTTTCTAAAAACTTCTTCAAATCTTCGTCACCTGTATGATTCATAAATACTTGATGGCTTGCGATTCCACCTTGTGCGGCTAGAAGATAACTCCAAATATCAAATACTTCTCCGTAATGTAACGGTTCATTTTGAGGGTTTCCACTTAAAATACCCATTTTTAAATTCCTCCCTTTCGAAAATATCATAATCAATATTGATTTCAATATTGAAATCAAATTTTTAAGTATGCTTTTTCCTGCAAAAGCTTTTCTACTATGCATGGAAAACACCTTTCCAACACTGCGTGTTTATTGTTTAGGAAAGTAGTTTACAAATTAAATACCCAAAGATTATGAAAGAAGATTATCAATAATCTTTGAGTGAGAATCCATTTACTATAAGGGTTTTTATTTTTATACATATACAAAAGAAATTGATTTACATATTCGCTATATTTTATACAAATTCTCTTAGCGGTTAGCTCTACCACCAAGTTGTTGTTCAGCCATTGCAACTAAACGTTTTGTAATTTCACCACCAACAGATCCGTTTGAACGAGCTGTTGTATCTGCACCAAGTTGTACACCAAACTCTTGTGCAATTTCATATTTCATTTGATCAAGAGCCTGTTCAGCTCCTCGAACTAATAATTCATTACGATTTCCACTATTATTGTTTGCCATATTATTTCACCTCCGATGTTTTTAATATGCGACAAATTATGAAATAATAATTATCCTTTTTATGGAAATTAGATTATGAATAATTATTGAGTTTCTTCTTAAAATAGGGCAAAAGATATAAGAAAGAAGAGTTGCTATAACATACTTTCATAACAACACTATGTACAGGTTTCTCTTTACTAAAAATTTATATTTTATCAGGAGATACATATAAAGTGAAATTTTAATCAGTGGGGTTTTGTTCATCCCCGGGTGATTATCAGCCCTCATCAATCGGGCTTTTACGGGCAGCCGGCAAATAGCGAGATAAATTATGAAAAATGATTCCTAAGGAGATATGAGATGAAAGCTGTAACCTATCAAGGACCAAACCAAGTACAAGTTAAACAGGTTGATGATGCAAAGTTAGAGAAAAAAGATGATATTATTGTAAAAATTACTTCAACTGCTATTTGCGGTTCTGATTTACATTTATATCAGGGCAACATGCCTTTACCTCCAGGTTACATTATTGGTCATGAGCCAATGGGCATTGTTGAAGAAGTTGGTCCAGATGTTACTAAAGTGAAAAAAGGAGATCGTGTTGTCATCCCCTTCAACGTTTCTTGTGGACATTGTTTTTATTGCCAACATGAAATGGAAAGCCAATGTGATAACTCCAATCCTCATTATGATTCTGGTGGATACTTTGGTTATACAGAGAAATTTGGTAACCATCCAGGTGGACAAGCAGAATATTTAAAAGTTCCTTTTGGAAATTTCACTCCATTTGTTATACCAGAATCATGCGAACTTGAAGATGAATCTTTACTGTTTTTATCCGATGTTTTGCCAACAGCCTATTGGAGTGTAATAAACGCTGGTGTTAAGCCAGGTGATACTGTTATCGTCCTTGGTTGCGGGCCTGTTGGATTAATGACACAAAAATTTGCTTGGATGCAAGGTGCTAAGCGTGTAATCGCAGTCGATTACTTAGATTATCGTATAAATTATGCAAAAAAGATTAACAATGTTGAGGTATTTGAGTTTACAAAATTCCCCGATATGGGAGAACATTTAAAGGAAATCACACATGGCGGTGCCGATGTAGTCATTGATTGCGTGGGCATGGATGGAAAAAAATCGCCACTAGAATTTCTAGAACAAAAATTAAAATTACAAGGCGGAACTCTCGGCCCTATTCAAATCGCTACGAAAGCCGTAAGAAAATATGGAACGGTTCAAATGACTGGCGTTTATGGTGGCAATTATAATGCATTTCCACTCGGAGCATTTTGGGTTAGAAATATTAACCTTAAAATGGGACAAGCACCTGTTATTCATTTTATGCTGGAACTATTTGAAAAAATAATAAACAAAGAATTCGATCCAAAAGAGATTATTACACACAAAATCCCCCTTGAAGAAGCGAGCTATGGTTATCAAATTTTTAATAATCGTGAAGATGATTGTATAAAAGTCATTTTAAAACCTTGAAGATACAATTTATTATTCTTAATAAAAAGATAAGATTACACTCCGTAATCTTATCTTTTTTATTAAATTGTAAGTAGCTATTCCCCCATTTTCATCTCATATCGAAAATAGTTATTTCCAAAAGAATTTGCATTTTGAGATCATGATTTATTGGTAAAAAAATGAATTTGAGTATTAAGTAACCAATTAGCGGACACGATAACAATGTTAACTAACTTAAAAGAGGTGTACTTCATGTTTTATTATAAAGAAGAACTGATTAATATTATCAAGCCGGACAAGCCAGATCCAGCTGCCGCAAAAGTTTTACAAGAAATATTAGGTGGGCATTATGGCGAAATGCGTACAATGATGCAATACTTCTTCCAAAGCTCAAATTTTAGAGGTAAAGAGAAGCAATATCGCGATTTACTTCGAGGTGTTTTTTTAGAGGAAATAAGCCATGTAGAACTTGTACAACATACAATTAATCAACTATTAACTGGATCTGGTGAACCTACGCCAGGAAATGCTGGTGTTGACAACGCACCACTTGATGAAGCGGTTAAACATGCAAATCCTCACCACTTTATTGTAGGTGCTCAAAGTTCATTGCCTGTTGATGCAGCTGGCAACCCATGGAATGGATCTTGGGTATATAGTCATGGGAATTTAATTAGCGATTTATTAGATAACGTAGTACTTGAATCTACAGGTGTACTTCAAAAAACTCGAATTTATGAAATGAGTTCCAATCAAACTTTTAGAGAAACACTTGCATTTTTAATTGTACGTGATAATGCTCATCAAAATGCTTTCGCAAAAGCTTTAGAGACATTGGGTGTTGAATGGGGGAAACTCTTCCCTGTGCCGAACTATGATATTAATAAATACCCAGAGTGCAGAAAGTATGTAGACATGGGATTCCATAACGCACAATTTAATTTTAGCTTAGATCCAACAAGAATAGGAGAAATATTCCAAGGTGAATCACCAAGTAGAAACAAAGGAACATTAGCAGTAACTGACCCGCCAAAAGGTTTTCCTGTACCAGAACTTCCTGAAATGCCAAATGAGCATAGTCCTGGATTAAAAGATATGGGTCTTTGAGATAACTGTAACCAACTATTAATGAATAGTTGGTTACAAACCTTTACATAGATTCAAGTAAATTTGTTTTAAGAGGAGGATATTCATTTGAGTATAATAAATGATAAACTATCTATTTTTGCTTTAGGTGGCGTTAATGAAATTGGTAAAAACATGTATGTCATACAATATTCAGATGACATTGTAATCATTGATTGTGGTTCTAAGTTTCCTGACGAGAGTTTATTAGGCATAGATTTAATAATACCTGATGTTACATATTTACAAGAAAATAAAGATAAAATTCGAGGTTTAATTGTTACACATGGACACGAAGATCACATTGGAGGTATTCCGTATTTTTTAAAACAATTGAATGTACCAATTTACGCAACAAAATTAACCTTAGGCTTAATCGGCATTAAATTAAAAGAACATAAACTTCAAGATTCGACACAGTTAATTGTTATTGACTCTGAGTCTTTAATTGAATTCGGACAGATAAACCTATCTTTTTTCAAAACAAATCATAGTATTCCCGATTGCCTCGGGATTGCTTTTCATACACCAGAAGGTACAGTAGTCCATACAGGTGATTTTAAATTTGATTTAACTCCCATAAACAATCAATATCCAGACATTCACAAAATGGCTAATATCGGAAGTAACGGAGTTTTAGCTCTCCTCTCAGAAAGTACGAATGCCGAACGTTCTGGATTTACTCCATCAGAACGATTGGTAGGCGAAAAAATTGAAGAAGCCTTTGTAAAGGCTCACAGCAAAGTTATTATATCTACCTTTGCTTCTAATGTGAATCGTGTACAGCAAATAGTAGATGCCGCTTTAAAAACAAATAGAAAGCTTGCCCTCCTCGGAAGAAGTATGGTGAACGTAGTTTCTGTCGCCTTAGAACAAGGCTATTTGAATATACCTGAAGGCATGTTAATCGAAGCAAATGAGATTAATCAAATGGAACCCGAAAAAGTCGCTATACTTTGCACTGGTAGTCAAGGTGAACCTATGGCTGCTCTGTCCCGATTATCTAGTGGCAACTATCGACAAGTTGATATTTTACCAGGTGACACAGTCATTTTGTCTGCATCCCCCATACCAGGAAATGAGCGTAATGTTTCACGTATTATAGATAACTTATATCTATTAGGAGCAAATGTTATTTATGGATCTGGAAGTTCAACAGGAATGCACGTTTCTGGACATGCATATCAAGAGGAATTAAAATTGATGCTTACTTTAATGAAACCTAAATATTTCATTCCCATACACGGTGAATTTAGAATGTTACATCATCACCGTCAATTGGCAGAATCTGTTGGTGTCAAGAAAGATAATATTTATGTTATCGGCAATGGAGATGTTGTTGATATTAAAAATCAAACTGCTATGCAAACAAGACGTATAACTGCGGGTAATATATATGTAGATGGCTTAGGTATTGGAGATGTTGGAAACGCCTTATTGCGCGATCGCAAACAACTTTCTGAAGATGGTATGCTTGTAATAGTTATAACCTTGAGTAAAACAGAAGAGAAAATAATTTCTGGCCCTGATACAATTTCTCGTGGGTTTGTATATGTTCGGGACTCAGAAGATTTCTTAAATAAAATTAATCAATTAGTTGTAGAAACTGTCAACAGATTACAAAAAGCACATATTAATCAATGGAATGTTCTAAAAAGAGAAATACGAGAATCACTTGGTCACTTTATATACTCACATACAAAAAGAAAACCAATGATCCTCCCTATTATAATTGAAGTGTAAAATGCTTATTTTCTTTAGTCATTAAGTCTTTTCTTAATTATATCTATTAGTATCTAAAACGGCTTTTTCTAAATAAATATCGCACCCTCTAACAACTGATATGCATAATTTTAAGAAACCATATAACTGCTGTTAATGCTAATTCTATTGTTAACGGGGGGTGTTTCCCCACATTCTTTCATCTAAAATGCAACTATCGTCAATGGTAATAAAGGGTATCTTATTTTTAGTATAAGCCTAATACTGTAACTGACCTTTCTATGCAGTAGGCTAAAAAAATACGCCTGCTGCATAGAAATATACTTTAATCAATCTCAATTACATCAAAAAACTTAAAAGTGCGCTTATTACAAAAAGCATCCGTACAAGTGATCGTCTCCATTAATGGATTAATATCCACTACTGTTATGTAATTTTTATATAAATAACCATCTTTATAATATGTAAGTAAAACCTCTTCCTCACCTAAAAATGAAATTAATAGCTTATTTTCAATCATTTGTTTTGCATCTTGCGTTACAGTTGGACGCGAGGCTTTCGTTTGCTCCTTTACCATTTCTTTAATAACTGCGAACTGCTCCGGCATACTGGCAAACGGTTGCCACTTTACCATACCTCTTCCTTTTGGCATATTAACATTCTTCACGATTTATGCCCTCCTAATAATGTATTTCTATATCTTGCTGTTGCGACGCTTGTGTAAGAAACACCTCGTAAAATACTATTCTTACCAAATCGTGTTCGAATTTCGTCCATAACTTTCGTTAATCATATTTCTTTTTCTCTTTGTATAATGTTATCGAAAAGCGAAATTTGCTCTTCCCCTTCATTAATAAGGTTTGTTAATGAAACACTTACTGATCGAATCGGCTCTCCTGTATGGCGTTCATATAAAAAATATGTACAAACATTATAAATATCCATCGTTAAGTTTGTTGCTCTATTTAACGTATGTACCTTTTTTATTCCCTCACCGTATTCCTTACTATATCCAACTGAAAAATGAATTGTTTGCGCGCATTTCTTTTCTCGTCTCAACCTATAACAAACCTCTTCTATATGCTCTAATAAAATAACTATGAACTCTTCTATCGAATAATTACGCAATAATATTTGGCTTTTCGCTATAGATGTTGTTGCTGGAACGTATTTTTCTGCTATTCTACTAAAATCAATTCCGTTACTATGTAGATGTAATTCTTCTCCTATTACACCGAATGATTGCTTTAAATATTTCAAAGGATACTGAGCTAATTCTCCAATGGTATGTATACCTTTTCGATTCAATTTCATTTCTGTTTTATACGATATACCCCAAAATTTACTGAGCGGTCTAATACTCCATAACTTCTCGGGTATATCGTCATACGTCCACTGCGCTATTCCATCCCTATTCTTCTTCGCTTCTACATCCATCGCTACTTTACTTAATAATAAATTAGGCCCTATACCAATCGTACTTTCAATCCTTGTACGTTCATATATTTCTCGCTTGAACTTTAATGCGAATTCGCGCGGATTACTGGCAAACAAATGAATACTTGCAGTCATATCCATAAAAAATTCATCGATACTATATTGATGAAAATCTTCCGGCGCGACATACTGCAAAGCCAAACCCGTTATGAAAGTTGAACATTTCATATACGTATGCATAATTGGATTCACAATAATAATATCTGGTCGCTTCGGTATTTCGTACAAACGAGCCATCTTCTTTATTCCTAACGCTTTTAATGGCGGTGTTGCTGCTAATACAATTGATCCGCTCTGATTCACATCCCCTACGACAGCCAATTTTGTATATCTTGGATCAAGTCCTTTTTTAATACATGATACGCTTGCATAAAAGCTACGAAGGTCTACACAAAGAATAATACGATTCGGTAAAAGAGAATAATCATACAAGGTTATCACTCCCAACAAAAGAACATTCGTTCTTATTATATACGAACTTACGTTCTTTTCAAAGGTATTTCTATGAAAATTTTGGTTAAAATGACCGGGCTTTAAAAATCTAAAAAATACTTAAGAGCCCTACAATATTCAAATACCATTTTCACCATTAGGGGATGGCACTGTATTTAGTTCTAAAAAAATCTCACTTAATGCATACTCGGTAATATATATATAATAATAAGAATAATATCTATGCACTATCAATCACGGTGGGAAAAACTATGCATACAAAACAGCTAGAATTTCAAGTAACTCATGAACATAAAAACTACTAAAATTCACTTCAGCCTTCATGTCTCTAATTCATATATTCTTCTAAATTTATTCTCAGCAAAACCTCCTACATAACGCCTGTGCCAAGATTCATCTGCATAACTAGTTACATTCTCCTTTTTTCTATTATTAATAGCTTAGTAATAATGGCTGTTAAACAGCAAAAGTGCGAAGTCATAAATTAGACTTCGCACCTTATACAAATTTATAATCAGTGACGATACCAACACAAATGCAATAATGTATACATAATAATCACTCATTATATCTGTTACTTTTTTAATCGGCTGGAGAGAATAGAATATATAAACAAATCCTTTTACTTAGCAATCTCTCATTATTGGTTTGATTATTTCTAGATACTTAATGCCCCCCTATACTCATTTCAAGTGTTAATCCATTCCTATTGAAATTGCAAATGATAAATTTATCCAGTTTTCCTTTTTGTCTACTTGCTAAATTCAGCAAGTAAAATGTTTTTAAAAAATTCCGGGTTATTAATGTTTAAACTGTTCGAATTGATAGCGAGTGTATGTTTACCTCCAAGTGTTCCACCAACAAAAGTGGAAAACCCTGGAACGGCACCTCTGTGTCCCCATACCGAGACACCGTTCGGAAGCTTAATTTCAAGGATTCCAAGACCATATCCAGTTCCCTCTCTATTTGTAGGAACTGTAGTAAGCATTTGTTTTAGTTGCTGTTCCTTCAGTAATTTGCCACCTAGTAAGTAAGAGAAGAATTTGTTTAAGTCGTCAGCAGTAGAAATCATATCTCCATCCGAGCTACCTGGGTTAATATAAGTAACGTCTTTTAGCTCACTCGCTCCGTCTAGTTGCAAATAGCCACGTGCATGCTTGGTACCTGGAATCACGCTTGAATTGCCAGGTAGAAATGTATTTGACAAATCAAGCGGTTCAATAATCCGATTTTCAACCTCTTCGGCATAACTGTTGCCAGTTACTTTTTCAATAAGGATTCCCAGTAATACGTATCCTGTGTTTGAATAAGACCAACCCTTTCCTGGTGCAAAGTCTGGGGGAAGTGAAATCCCCATCTTTACGAATTCTTCAGCCGTGTACGATTTTTTTATATCCGTTATATCAAAGTCTTTTGAATTTATATAGTCAGCAATACCACTTGTATGATTCAATATTTGCCGGATAGTAATCTGGTTACCATCATATCCGTTTCCTTGAATGACACCAGGCAACCATTTTTCAATGGAGTCGTCTAGATTCAAACGATTCTCTCCAGATAATTGAAGTAGAGTCGTTGCAATGAACGTTTTCGTCACACTGCCAATGCGAAAGCGAAAATCTGCTTTCATTGGTCTCTTAGTTTTCAGATCCGCTACCCCAGCGGTATAACTCCAAGTTTTACCACCCTTAGAAATTTGAGCGAGTATTCCCGGGTATCCAAGTTGCAGTTCATCCCGTATTGCTTTCTTAACGGAAGTACGATCGCTTTTCGTACTTGTTTGTAACGAACTAGATACATTTTGCGTAGATTCTGCTTTTACAATTGATGTTGGTGTTATGTATAACAGGGAACTTCCACCTATTAAAAGTGCTAGACTTGCACATGTAATTTTACTGCGTGTTTTCATAAAGAATTCCTCTCTTCTATTTAAATTATATAGATAGTTAATAGCAGTGTCATATACGAACCACACAGCTATCCATTCTCTCAATGATGAAAAGGCAACAATGCATTTGCAATCATTGTACTCATTATTTTCACAAAACACTCTTGTTACTGATTATTTGTTTTATATGTAGGCCGTACTTGTTCCCCCCTTCACGCCTCCTTATATTTTTATCCTACACAATGAAAATCTCTTTTTCCTTACCTATTCCTTACAAATTCCTTACATACAAAATCACTTCTACAATAGGATCGAAGTAGCATCTGTGCCCAAAAGCGCAAAAAACACCGATGCTTTTCGCTTCAGTGTTTTTTGCGCTTTACATATTGAAGATTCGTTTTACTCTTAACAGGTTAAACTGCTGATTTTTTCTAATACGATTATTCTTCTTGCTATATAAAACAAATTTCATAGTGTTATATGAAACACTTCTCAAGTTGTCATTAAGGTACATTATTCTAAATTTATTGATGTAGTTGAGATGGACTCACTTTTTGAATTTGAACAAGTATATCAAACGTTTTACCTAATGATATATCAACAGTTTTTGGTATATCAGGCCCTTCGGTAGTTATTCCAGCGAAAATTGGATGTTGTTCGTTTAACCAAGTTTTTGTCACGCCGTTCGCCTTACGTAAATCAATAAAAAATTGATCTTTTTTGACCTGTCCAAAAATGTAGTTATAACTGTTTGGATCATCCGATTTTAATGTTCCATATGGGCCAAATTCACCATTGCTATTCTTGACATTGTATTGTCCTTCATAAACTGACGTTCCAATAGATACGTATCTTTTTCCGTAATATTCTGTCAAATGCTGCCCAGCTACTTTAGGATATATAAAAGGAAGCATATTTGTTTTTGAAACGTGTCCATTATGTCCCCATACAATGGTTTTCCCTAAATGTTCTTCAGTCCACTTCGCATTTTCATACATTGCAATATCATGTTTCAAATAAAAATCCGCTGGTTTATCAGGAGGTGTCGCTAACATTGTAGTAAACTGTTCAATAATACGAGCATTTTGCTTTATCCATGCAAACTCTTTAGATTTTCCATTTAAATAGCTTTTATTTCCCTCTAATAAAGCACTAATTTGTTTAGCATCTAAAACATACTTTTCTTTTTCTTCTTTCGTAAGGCTTTCAAAAGTATTCATATCCTTTGTTACAGGAATAAGACCTTTTATCTTCTCTTCTACTCTAGGCAACAGTTTTGAATTGTTCGCTTTAATATATTCTATTATGCTATTATAGACATTCTCGTTTACTGATTGAATGTCCATCCCAATGATACGTACTTTCGATTTATGTTTTGGATTAGCATTATATTGCCGAATCCAATCAAGTAAATCTAGCATTTCTTTCGTCTTAAATGTAGGTGATAAATGTTGGCTTGGGTTTCCCTTTCCAGTAAGAACATATCGATCAAGTTCCAAAGCTCTGTCCCATCCCTCTTCTAAAACTAAGTTGGTAAAGCCCTTTTCAGATACTAAATACTTAACAATGCGGTGTTTCATTGTAAAAATCTCATGAGCCCCATGCGTAGCTTCACCTAAACCTACAATTGAAGCTGAACCTATCATATTCTTAAGTGGTTTCAAATCATTAAGAGATGCAGTTGGATTAGTTGTTTTTAAAGGCTTTGCATGTGCTTCTAACCATTTCACTATTTGATTTATATTGTAGGGAGCTGTAACAGAAACCTCTGTTTTCGAATCTGCATAAGTATTTCCTACAAAATGAGTCATTGTTATAGCAGAAGCAACAATTGCAATAATTATTTTCTTTTTCATAAAAAACCTCCTGAAATATTTACTTATAGCTTTTTGACATACTCTGCCAACTTCCATTTAAAACATTCATTTTCTTATTACTGTTAAGATACATTTATTCTAATTCCTAAAACTCACTTATTTCTTAATAGGTTCTTAAGAAATTCTTAATTCACTTATACGAATATAAAACTACATAAGCTTCAATCCATTGTAGTGTAAATTCCTCATTGCATAACATTATAATGTATAGATATTCGTTATAAATGATGTTATCTAAAGTATTCAATTTCAGTATGTATTATTAACGTGGTTAATATATGGTTAATATGAAGTTCCAAATTTTGATTGTTTGTAGTCTCTTTATCATAGAGTTAATTTAGGGTTTATTTTTTGTTCACTTCATTTTTTTCGGCACTCTGCATCTAGACGGTATACCCATTGGCCACAGTTAGACTATTTCAAATCAAAAAACTAGATTACCTGCACACTAAAGAGTATAGCGCACAGGTAATCTAGTTGTTTTTGAGATTAATAAAAACTAATTTATTTGTTGAATTCTTCCATCGATAATAGACTGAATTGGTTCTTTTGATTTTTTTATATAATCTACTAATGCTTCAAAATCAGTTGGTCCTGTTTCAGCATCTTTACCGTTTTTAAAGGATACAAATCCATCTCCACCTGAAGCTAGAAATGCGTTAGCAACGACGCTGTAAGTTTTAGAAGGAATGATTTCTTCTCCATTTGTTAAGCGAATACTTGTTACTTTTTCTCCATTAGGCTTGTTCGCATCCCAAGTGTATTGGATACCTGAAATTTGAAGCATTCTTGTTATATCTTTTTGCCATTGTTGATTTAAAATATCACGAATGTCTTGACCTGTTAAATTTATTTTTATTAATTGATTTCCGAATGGTTGAATACCATATATCTCTCCCCATGTAATATCACCAGCATCTAAGTCATTACGAATACCACCAGGATTCATAAGTGCAATTTGAGATTGCATTGTTGCACGCTGGGCATCAGCAACTAAATTTCCGAGATTAGATTCACCAGCCGTATTGAGTTTACGATCTAGTGGAGCAATAGACTTACCTACAACTTCATTAACAAGAGGTGCGATTTTTGCTTGATATTTCTCCATCTTCTTCTTTATTTTTTTATCAGGCTCCATGCCTTCATGGTAAGTTGTAACAATTTCTGCTTTTTTCTCAACAATATCTTGTGTCTTACGATCAATCTTTACATCAACATCAGCAAAAGCCATACCATAAGAATTTGCTTGTACGACAAGTTTATTATTAACAGTTCCATTTACATAAGTGTGGCTATGCCCACCAAAAATAACATCGACTTCTGGATCAGTCTCATTTGCTAATCGGACGATATCACCATTTGTTACACCGTTCCCATCTGTTATACCTCCGTTATGCGCAAGAACAACGATAGATTTAACGCCTAGTTTTTTTAATTGCTTTACGGATTTGTTAATAGCTTCAACTTCATCTGTAATTTCTACATTCTTTAGCATAGTAGGCATAACAAGGTTAGGAACATCCGTTGTTACGACTCCGATGAATCCAACAGGAACTCCTTGTACCTTTTTTATAGTGAATGGTGGTAAATATAAACGACCAGTGGATTTATTATAGAAATTTGCGGCAACATATGGGAATTTTGCTCCTTTAAAATTCCCTGTTTTCTCATGGTATCCACCATAAATAAGGCGGTTCATTTCCGCAACACCTTCATCAAATTCATGATTTCCTATCGTTCCAACATCGAATTTCAAATCATTTAGAAATTCAATCGTAGGTTCGTCTTGTAATAATGCTGAAACAGGAGTACTTGCTCCAACAACATCGCCAGCATGTACCTTTAATGTATTCGGATTTTGTTTTTCACGATTACGTAAATAAGCCCCTAAGTACTCAATTCCCCCTGCATCTTTATTGTTAATTTTTTTTACCGTGTCTAGTTGCCCATGAAAATCGTTAATACCGAGCATTTGCACATCTATGTAGCGGTTTGGTTCTGTACTCGCTTGTACTGAAGGCAAAGCAAATACACTAGTAAAAGTAACTGTACTTATTGCTAAAGCAACTGGAATGATTTTTTTCAACACAAAATTTCTCTCCCCTAATAATTAAAATCTGACATAATACGATGTTATTTTAATATATTAAGAGAATTATTTCTATAAAAATTCAACTAATTATAAAAATTAATAAAATTTTATTATTTTCTGACAAAACATTTCTTTTTTTGAGGATTATTCAAAATATTATCTTGATAGTAATATAACAATACTTCTAAGAAATCTAAAAAACTCTAATCAATACATTTTAGCTGTTAAGAAGAATATTCAATCCAAAACTACTGGAGATTTATCAATCTAACATCTCAATATCACCATTTAAAAAGATGCTCCTGGATTTATCCAAGAGCATCTTTTATAAAGCTTTATTTTAACTTGTTTATAAGTTATCAATTAACAATTATATAGTTATAATCAGTCCTTTAAAAATAATAGGAGTGCTTCATTAAATTCTTTGGCATGCGTTGCATTTAGCCCATGTGGACCACCCTTTATTAACGTTACTTTAGAATTAGGAATTGCTTCATGTGTTAATTTCCCACTATATTCAAATGGTACAGTCGCATCTGAATCACCATGAATAATAAGGGTAGGTATATTAACCTTAGCTAAATCGCCTCTGAAGTCTGTTTTGCTGAAAGCAGCGATACAATCTAGTGTTCCTTTAGGTGATGCACCTGCAGCGATATCCCTATTGTAAAGTCGAAATGGTTCACTAACTAAGTCAGTTCGATCTCCAGCAGCAAAAAATCCTTTCGTAAACTCATCAAGGAATGCTAGGCGATCACTTTTTACTCCATTTTCAAATCCTTGAATTGCTACATCATCTAATACACCCTCAGGATGATCTGCTGACTTGTAAAGGAATGGTGGTACAGCTCCTGCAAATACAGCCTTCTCTACTCTATTGGTTCCATATTTCCCAATATACCTAGCTACCTCTCCTCCACCCATAGAAAAACCAACAAGTGTGACATTTTGAAGCTCTAAATGTTCTAATAGTTGATGTAAATCAGAAGTAAAGGTATCATATTCATACCCATCCCACGGCTGAGATGATTTTCCAAATCCTCGACGATCATACGTTATAACTCTGTATCCAGCCTCAACAAGAGCTGGAACTTGGTATTCCCAAGATCGACCACTTAACGGCCAACCATGAATTAGTACAACTGGTTTTCCTGTGCCATGATCCTCATAATATATCTCAATTGGTGCTTGATTTTCGGTTCCTACAGTAATTTTAGCCATGCTTCTACCTCCAAAAAATATTCTAATATGTATCCTTTTCTTCAATAACTCGGATGAATCTCATAACCTATTCATGCACCTTTATGTTGTGAACTCTAAGTATGAAACTCTATTGTTCCAATGCATTCATTTTCTCCTTTTGGAACAATCCCCCCCTCTAATACCTTTTTCATCATAAAATAATTACTGAACATTACTCATATTCAATTGTAATAACAAAAATAGGTGACTATCAATATTGTTCTATCTATAGGATGTATAGGTAAAACCAATCTATTTTATAGTGAAAACAACTATAGTTACGACCTATACAAATTATAGATGATTTAGAATTGATTAATTAATCAGTTTTCAAATACTATAAATTTGTATAGCACTTCATGTTCTGTGAATGCTGCTATAACCAATATTATTGGTCAGCTTAGTTATAAACGAAGAAACTTATGATAGTATTCGACTATTTAAACTTTCTTCGATTACTTAATTTTTAGGAGGAATACATAATGACTGATTTCTATTCTCGTATTAACAAAGATGATGCTGTCGTGCTTTTAGTAGATCATCAAACTGGTCTTATGTCCGGACTAGTACGTGACTATGGTGTTGATGAATTCAAGAACAATGTTCTAGCTCTTGCTCATACTGCTAAGTTTTTTGATTTACCAGTTATTTTAACAACAAGTTTTGAAAACGGGCCTAACGGACCTTTAATGCAAGAATTGGTTGATCTCTTTCCTCATGTACCAAAAATAGCTCGACCTGGACAAATTAACGCATGGGATAATGATGATTTTGTAAAAGCAATCGAAGAAACTGGAAAAAAGCAACTTATCATCGCGGGCGTAGTTACTGACGTTTGTGTTGCTTTCCCTGCACTTTCCGCTATAAAAGCTGGATATGAAGTATTTGCTGTTACTGATGCTTCAGGAACTTTCAGTAAACAAGTAGCAGATGCTGCAAATACTCGTATGGCACATAGTGGTGTGCAACTTATGAACTGGTTTAGCGTAGCTTGCGAATTACAACGTGATTGGCGCAACGATGTCGAAGGTTTTGGCAATTTGCTTGCTAGCAATCTTCCAGGCTATCAAAATATAATTGGAAGCTATATGGGCGCGCAGCGAGATCTTAGTAAACAAAATGCATAAATGTATTTCAAGGAAATAGCTTTAAATGGTGGTATTGCCATCCAAGACCGCATGGCTTTTCAAGGTGAATACTTTGTTGATTTATACGGAAAGGAAGCTGCAAAGCGTACTCCTCCGATTTATCGTATGTTAGACCTAGGTATACCTGTTGGCGCCGGTAGTGATGCAACTAGGGTTTCCAGCTATAACCCTTGGGTCGCTCTTTACTGGATGGTTGCCGAAAAAACCATTGGTGGACTTTCGATATACGATGAAAAAAATAAACTTGATAGAAAAGTAGCCCTGGAATTATATTCAAAAGGAAGTGCGTGGTTCTCTGGTGATGAAGGTAAAAAAGGAACCCTTGCAGTAGGTCAGTTTGCTGATCTTGCTGTATTGTCTGCTGACTACTTTACTTTGCCAGAAGAAGAAATCAAGAACCTTGAATCATTACTCACCATTATGGGTGGGCAGGTTGTTTATGGAAATGATGAATTTAAAAATTTATCACCTGAATTGCCACCAGCATCACCTGATTGGTCACCGACGGGAGTTTATGGTTATGGTGGTGCTAACCTAGCCCACACTATACTTTCTCACGATGCCCATGATCACAAGTTACATAGTTGCAGTAACCCTCTCCATCAACACACTCATACCGTAATAGGAAAAGATGGAACTAAATGGGGTATTGGTTGTACTTGCTTTGCTTTCTAAGTCAAAACCACCGGTATAATGCCGGTGGTATTCTTTATGCAATAAGGATATGTAAAAAGAAATAGCAATATCTCCCTAATGGAATCTATTACTATGTGATAAAATCGAAGAGCTAATTAATTAACTTGACTTATTTTTAACAGCCTTCTCTCATTGCAAAGTCTGCCCTTTTTCCCTTAAGTAAAAGTCAATGATATTCCCATTTGAATCGATCACACCACACATATAAAGCCAATGCCCTTTGACTGTAATTTAGGTCTTCTCCCAAGAATTATGTATCATGTTTAATCCTCACACTATAATCATTATTATTTTTATTATACTAATGCTTTTTCAGGATTATTTAACTTCTGCATAAAGATACGTGCTGCAAAACTTAAAAATTTATCATCAAAGTGGATAAGATTAATATCTTGACTTGGTGTCGGGTCAATAATACGAACTATGCTCAAAGTATCATTATTAACAAAGTTAACCAGTGAAAGAGGTATTATGGCAACCCCATGTCCATTGTATACAAGGCTCAATAGAGAAATAGAAGATTTTGTTTCTATATTTGCTTCAGATAAAGATAACCCTAAACTCTCACAATATATTTTAATAGATTCACGACAACTACATGAAACCATTATTCTACTGAGCCCTACTAATTCTCGAAAAGAAACAAATGATGTTTCATTCAAAGGATGATTTTTTGGAATGACAAGGACAAGCTCTTCTCTATACAAAAGGGTGCTTGTTAATGTCTCTGGAATTTGAGCACTACGTGTGATGCCTATATCAATATTTTTATCAACGATTTGATTTACAGCAACTTCGGATTCTATAATTTTCACTACGATGTTGGGATAATGTTGTTGAAACTTCATAATATAAGGTGTTAAATAAGTGAGATCCTCTAATAAACCACCTATAGTAATTACCCCTCTTTTTACACCCTTTAATTCAAAAATTTCATTATAAACTTCATCAAATTGTTGCATGATAAATTTTCCTTTATCAAATAGCAGCTTACCCGCTTCTGTCATTTTGATACCTCTTCCAACTCGATGAAACAAGGGCGTATCAAGTTCACCTTCTAACACACGGATTTGTTGGCTTAAAGTCGGCTGTGAAATACCTAGAACTTCCGCAGCTTTAGTAAAACTATTATTATTACAAACTTGAATAAAATACTCTAAATGACGTAATTCCATTCTTGATACCCACTCTCCGCTTTATGAAAGATTTATAATGAAAAGGACAATATATATACGTTAACATAACAATCGCATTTCTTACTATACTACTTGCAATTACATGATTTATTAATTTTGTATTACAATACATTTACTACCACTTATTAATTTTTCCTCCTATTTATTTAATTTATATTTAATTAGGATATTACTAAAAAGAAATAACCTCTAAAAACTTACAATTACTGTGCGTAATATCCTAACTTTTTCAACTGTTTAATTATCATTTTTTCTCAATATAGTCCAAACTACCAAATATTTTCCGAATCCCCTCTTTATGCTGAGGGAAAATAGAATCCACCAAACCAATACCTTCTGAAGTAATTGACGCATAGGTGATACTACTACTTGCAAATAATATTTTGTCTCCAAGTTTTTGTATAAGCTGATTATCTTTACTGTATAGTAGCTCAAGTACTGCAAATTCATTTGGATTAAGTCCATAACTTTTTATATCCTCTTCAATACATTTAGTGATTAGCTGTAATCCCCTTGATAATATAACAAATAACTTTAAAGATAGGTTCTCATCGTTAATCACACTCATAATTCCCAATCCTTAACAAATTATCTCGAATTCGAGATTCATTATATTATCGTCAAAATATTATGTCAATCATTCATTTTAGCGTTATCAAGCCACTTATAATTTATTTCTCAACATAAGACATATGGAATTAGAAGAAAACAATTGTTAATATATAAGTATCTCAATTACGTTATTTCTTTTAAAAAGAGCTTGTTTTCTAACGCAAGCTCTCTTTTGTCATATTCTAAATTGAATCGGGACAAATTTCAGATGATGAGTCTGCCTATGTATATAATATAGTTTTTAAACAAAGATTAGAGCTCTCTTACAAGAAGGAGAGCTCTAATCTTTCATATAAATATTCACCATTTTTATCATTGCGGGGACATCAAAATTTTAACTTGGTGAGGATATGGCACTACCCCATCGCCATCAAGATAAGATTTTGAGACACCCCCATAACGAAATTTTTCCCTTTACAGTTATTTGTGAGAATTTAGCCTCTATATAAAAAAGACCACTCTTACAATAAAAGAAGTGATCTTCCTAAATTATATTTCATTAAAATAAAACTATTATAATATGGTTCCATTCAGCCAGCCGTTTATAGCAATAAGGTCCATCAATACATGTAATTCTGTACCTATTAAAGCAGAAATAAAAATAATTTTTAATGAAGAGCTCTGTTTATAAGTAAATAGTTTCATTAATCTAGGTATTGTTTTAAGACCTATCATAATTAGTAATGTCAAAACTAAAGCGCAAACTAGTCCACCTATGAAACTCTCATCTACCGCTCCTCCTGGTATAAGTGGTACCTTTCCAATGAACATGCTTAGAGCATTTGGAATCGCCATACAAAAAAATAAAGTTGTGATATTTAAATGTTTTCTACATACTATATCCTACAGTTGCGGTAACTACTGTATGTCCTATAACGCCAGCCATATGAATCCTCCGTAATATTTATATTATTTTTTAGTTAATTTCCACCTTTTTATAGGCTTATTATTTTATAGCTGATAACAATTCCGAAAACTGTAAATCATCTTTTCTACTCCTAATAATTTTTTGAAATTCTTTCTCCACTTGTACTGAGTTTTTATCCTCGGTATCAACAACTCCATGATTATTTCCATAAACTTTGTTAAGTTCAAAAATTTCCATATAGGTTTCTTGTATAGGGATTTGAGTAAACATAGAATTATTGTTCCAAGGTGGTTTAACTAGTTAAGATAATTGCTGCACATCATCTATACGTATACCGTTTCTTTAATTCGTATTTGCTCCTTATATAGAATAATTGTTTTATGGAATTTCACATATTCATTTACCTTTCATTTGTATTACATTTATGTAAGGTAAAATTATTAGTAAACTACAATTATCGGAATAGCATCCTACTATTTGTATGGTCAACTGATCGCGATCCTACTCTGTTCCGCTACTATGTTTCAAATGCATCAATTACTTCTTATGAAAAGAAACAAGAACTGAGTGAATATAAAGTCATATATATCATTAAAGATTATTTTCTTCTTATTTATCAAACCATACAGAATAACACCCAAGAACTATCAAAGGTGTTACTTCGCCTGTTCAATCTCCTACAACAAAACGGACGAAAATCTCATCGGTATGAGACGAAAACAGTCTTTGATATATTAGGTGTCGTTTACAATTGTACCAAGTCTGATAATTAAACGGATTAATTCAAAAAAGTAAACTCGTTAGGATTTATTTCGTATGCAAATCCTTAAAGAACTGACACTGGATTTTTAGAAAAAGGAAAAAATCTCACGTAAAATTAAACTTATATAAGCTTAGCTTGATGGGTATGTGGCACTACCCCACGCCCATCAAACTAGTATTTTGAAGTGTCCCAAAACGAGAAATGTAAAGTGACAATACAGTTATTTAAGTCTAAATGTTGGTTTGTAATCACTTCGAATAGGAAAAAATCCAATATGAAGTTAACCTTAAATAATAACCATCAGGATCTACAATACGGAAATCCTTCATTCCTCAAGATTGAGTTTTAAGTTTAGATTCTACTGGATAATCTTTTTCTAATACATGTATAAGCATCTTTTATTTCATAGACCTGCCCTGGTTTTAAGGTATCCATAATGTGCTCTAAATCACCTTTGATGTACTGAGATTATTTTTTTATTGTCCCATTTCGGAAGTATTCAGGAGTTTGGAATCAAACTGCCTTTTTCGACGTACAGTGAATTACAATAATCATTTATAACCGCTTAAAATATATGTTTTGTAAATAGGTTTATGATTTTTAAAACTTTACAACAGAACTAAATTTCATCTTATTTTTTCGAATCTTGCAATAAAAGTATTCCGAATGCAGATTGAATATATTCAAAAATCTCTTTAAATGGACTATTATCTTCATAACGGTAAAGAGCGTATAGTGGACGATGATAGCGGCTGGATAGCTCGACAAATGGGATAGAATCGGGTAAACCTCTCTTAGATAAAATAGTTTTTCCAATACCATTCTTCAAAAAATTTATAATAATTTCGTTGTTATTTATTTCAATAAACTGTGCTTTCAGATTTTGTTCGGCAATATAGAACTCATTAAAAAAACGGATGCCAGAATTCTTTTCTCGCATAAGCCAAATACTACTTTCAATGTTACCAGCAAAAACAAGCTCATCCGTACAAAGCATTACTTTTTGAAGCGGTTGCGTATCAATTGGTTTTTCAATTAACCCAATGTGAACTGTATGCTTCATTAAGGAGTTAAAAATTTCTTCAGAATTATCCATATAAATCGAAAAATCAATATATGGAAACTCATCAATTAAAGATGACATAATCAATGGTAAATAATGCACCCCAATTGTGTTGGAACAACCAATTAAACAATTCATACGTTTCGGTTGTTCTTGCAATTTCTCTATGGTATCTTGCCAAGCATCTACAGATTGGAGAGCATATTCATAAAAAATATGTGCAGCTTCAGTTGGTACAATATTCTTGGGACCTTTACGAATAAAAAATGTCGTGTTAAGTTGCTGTTCCAGCTGTTTAATTTTCGTTGAAATTGTCGGTTGGGAAATAAAAAGTAATTCAGAAGCACGTGTGAAGTTGCGATGCTCATATACTTTTATAAAAATTTTTAATATTTCAAACATTAAAATAACCTCCTTATTATTGTCTTTCTAAATAATTATCATTATAATTATATATTTTTCAAATGATTTTAGCGAGAGTATACTGAAGGCATAAAGGAGAGAGGTTCAATGATAAAAAAAATACAACATATCCCAATTCCAATAAGTGGATTAATTTTAGCGCTATTCTCAATAGCAAAACTACAACTTAGCTTTCATATTAATGGCCTTGCCTATGTGATGATGACACTTGGATTTGTTTTTTTAGTAGGCATGCTTTGCAAGATTTTTTTCACACCAAAACAAGTATTAAAGGATTTAAAAAATCCTATCATTGCTGCTGTATCACCAACATTTACAATGGCTATTATGGTACTTTGCAGCATTTTTATGGTGAAAGGTACTATTTGGGCAATAATCTGGATTATTGTCGCTATTGTTCACTTTATATTAATGATTTACTTTACGTATCAATTTGTTTTAAGTAGTAAGGTGACAATGTCTCATATTTACCCAAGTTGGTTCATTATGTATATTGGGATGGCCATTATGCCATTAACCGCAGGAAGTCTTGCATCATCGATAACAACAGTAGTATTTTGGGCATCTATTGTCTTCTATATTATTTTATTGCCACTAGTATTGATACGTATTTTTGTAATGAAAAATTTAGAAATACCGACACAACCTCTTACTACAATTTTATGTGCACCAGGTTCTCTGTCATTGGCAGCATATTTAGCACATTTTAATACGAAATCAGAGGAATTGATTTGGATATTACTTATTCTTTCACAAATCTTATATGTTATTGTGCTATGCCAGTTGCCTAAATTATTACGTTTGCCGTTTTATCCAAGTTATGCTGCTTTTACATTCCCGCTTGTAATTTGTGCAACAGCCTTTACAAATACAATGAAATATTTAGGATATAATGGCGTACTATGGCGTTCAATCAGCATACTTGAAACAATTATTGCAAGTATCATGGTTATTTATGTAGCAGCTCGCTATAGTATCTTTTTAATTCAGCAAATGAAACCAAAGCCAGCGGTATTATCACAGGATCGAATGCATAAAATTTAAACATTATTCAAGTAATTCTCCGAACTTCAACATATTGATAACATGTCTTTAAAAAGATTATTGACAATCGTATAAAAATCAAATTTTTTATCAAAATGATTTAGTTTTATATCATCTGTTCCACAGATTTATACTAAAAGTGCACTTTTTCAAAAAACAAACATTAGTTGCGTTTACAATCTAGAATAGCTTGATTCACAATTTTATTTCAATAAAATTTAATATACAAATAAACAATTTTAAACATGGAGGAAAAAAATGAGTACACATATAACATTTAATTATTCTAAAGCATTAGTTTTCATCAATGAACATGAACTAACCTATTTACGTGATGCAGTAAAAGTATCACACCATACAATCCACGAAAAAACTGGAGTTGGGAATGATTTTCTTGGGTGGGTAGACTTTCCACTTCAATTTAACAAAGAAGAATTCGCTCGTATTCAAAAATGCGCAGAAAAAATTAAAAATGACTCTGACATTTTACTTGTTGTAGGTATTGGTGGTTCTTACTTAGGAGCACGCGCAGCAATCGAAATGTTAAACCATTCTTTCTACAA